>QCWH01000009.1:24305-47831 GCA_003149565.1 Marivita sp. XM-24bin2
GCTGCTGTGACGTGGAAATCATGGGTCTTGCCGACAAGACAGACCGACTTGGTGCCCGCGTTCATGACCGCCGCCAGAACGTCGTCATTCTCGGCCGACCGGCCCGCGCGTTTGGTCATGCCAAAGGCGGTGACGGTGGCGCGGGTGTGGCCAACCTCGTCGAAGAAGGCGCTGTCGGTCGGGTTCGCCCCGGGCCAGCCGCCCTCGATATAGTCGATGCCAAGCGCATCGAGCGCCTCGACGATGCGGTGTTTCTCGGGGGTCGAGAACTGCACGCCCTGCGTCTGCTGGCCGTCGCGCAATGTCGTGTCGTAGAGGGTCAGGAGGGTTTTGGTCATGGGGTTTTCCCCGCGTTTAGGGACGCGCCCGACCCTGAAGCCTTGTCTTTACGGTCGATGCAGAGTGCGAAGGGCAGCCGGGCTGAAGGGTTCGAACGGAGGGACATTACAGCCCCTCCAACTTTGCAGCATCAAAACCCGACCCCGGCACCAGTTCAACGCCGGCCTTGGACATGCGCACTTCGACACCGGCCTCTGTCAGCGCAGTTTTCATCGCATCCACGGTTGAGAAATCCTTGGTCTGCATCGCGGCTTCACGCAGCGAGGTAAGTCGATCCGCATAGGAAGAAAGATCGACCGTTACGCTTTCCCATCCGCCCAGACTATCGGTCAAGAGCCCGACCATCTGCGCTGATGCTTTGAATTCTTCAGCGAGCTTTCTCCACTCTGGATCAGCAAGAGTTGTATCGGTCGGGACCCAGCTACCAGATTTTTGAAACAGCACTTGGCCTAAATGACCCAAGAAATTCATTGCACCAGCAGAATTTAAGTCATCGCATAACAAATCGACGAATTCTTTTGCGGGATCTCCTGCTACCACATCCTTCGTAAGTTGGCGCCACCGATTTAGACTTTTCTTGGCGAAGTCTGCCTTCTCAGCCGTCCAATCCATCGGCTTGCGGTAATGCGTTGAGAGGAAAACGAACCGGATAACCTCACCCGGCACGCCTTGGTCCAGCAGGTCGCGAATGGTGAAGAAGTTGCCCAATGATTTGGACATCTTCTTGCCCTCGACCTGCAACATCTCGTTGTGCAGCCAGTACCGCGCAAAGCCGTGGCCCGCGCATTTTGACTGCGCAATCTCGTTTTCATGGTGCGGGAACATGAGGTCGTTGCCCCCGCCGTGGATGTCGAACTGATCCCCCAGCAGGTCATAGGCCATCGCCGAGCATTCGATGTGCCAGCCGGGGCGGCCCCGGCCCCACGGGCTGTCCCATCCGGGCAGCTCGTCGGAGGACGGCTTCCACATGACGAAATCCATCGGGTTGCGCTTGTAGGGCGCAACCTCGACCCGGGCGCCGGCGATCATGTCATCGACCGAACGGCCCGACAGTTTTCCGTAGCCCTCCTTCCACGACTCCACTGCGAACAAAACATGGCCTTCGGCCTCGTAGGCGTGGCCCTTCGCGATCAGGTCTTCGATCATCGCCACCATCTCGGCGATATAGGCGGTGGCGCGCGGCATGTGGGTTGGCTCCAGCGCGCCGATTGCGGCCATGTCCTCAAGATACCACGCGGTTGTCTCGGCGGTGATGTCACCGATGGAACGGCCGGACTCGGCCGCACGCGCGTTGATCTTGTCATCCACGTCGGTGAAGTTGCGGACGTAGGTGACTTGATCGGGCCCGTATTCATGGCGTAGCAGACGGTACAGCACGTCGAACACGATCACCGGGCGCGCGTTGCCGATGTGCGCGCGGTCATAGACGGTGGGCCCGCAGACATACATCCGTACGTTTTGCGGATCGAGAGGCGAGAATTCCTCTTTCTTGCGGGTGGCGGTGTTCGTCAACCAGATGGTCATGGATGCTCCTCGCGGACCGTGTTCGCGGCGGGAGTAGCAACTTCACTTCAAGATGGGAATAGAAGACCGGCCCGCCAGATGGATTAGCGGATAATGCAGCAAATGGAGATTGCGGTACGGGTCATACCGCGCAGTTAGACGCGATCTGGCTTGCTGGTCAAGGAGATTGCATGCAACGCCGTTTCGAAACGGCGTGCAGGAAGCCTGTTCGAACAGGCTTGCGACGCGGTTTGCAAACCGCGTTATCAACATCCTTCGAAGGATGTTCGCGCATCGATCTGGACTTTCGGGCATCAGCTCTGGCAGGAGGTGGGAGCACCGACTGGAGACCGCTATGCCCGCACTGTCACACCGCATCACCACACTCAACGGCGACGGATCAGACGGCTGGGACGTGTTTTACCGCGCCCGCGCGATGATTGACGACGGTGTGCCGGTCACGGAGCTGACCATCGGCGAGCATGATATCCGCACGGATCCGTCGATCCTCAAAGCGATGTACCAGAGCGCTATGGACGGACACACTGGGTACGCCATAGTGCCTGGAGTCAGCGCTTTGCGGGATGAAGTTGCAGCACGGGTCGAGGCACAGTCGGGTGTCCCGACGCGGCGCGAGAACGTGCTGATCACACCAGGAGGCCAGGCCGCGCTCTTTGCAGCCCATATGGCGGTCTGCGGACCGGGGGACGTGGCGCTGTATGTCGACCCCTATTATGCGACCTATCCCGGCGTTGTGCGGTCTGCGGGCGCCGTGCCGCGCGCCGTGCCGACCCGATCTGCGCATGGTTTCCTGCCGCAGCGCGATGGGCTGGAGGCGGCATGCGAAGGCGCGACGTCCTTGCTGATCAACACACCGAACAACCCCACTGGCGCTGTCTATCCGCGCGACACGCTGGAGGGCATTGCCGAAGTGGTAACGTCTAGAGACATGTGGCTGATCTCGGACGAGGTCTATGACACGCAAGTTTGGGACGGCGCGCATCTGTCGCCGCGTGCCCTGCCCGGCATGACCGAGCGGACGCTTGTGATCGGGTCAATGTCGAAAAGCCACGCCATGACAGGCAGCCGGATCGGCTGGATCGTCGGGCCGGAAGAGGCCATCACCTGTCTGGTCGATCTGGCAACCAACATCACTTACGGTGTGCCGGGCTACATTCAGGACGCGGCCCTTTTTGGCCTCCGGTCCGGTGCAGGCTTGGAGGCGCAGGTGGCCGCACCTTTCTTGCGGCGGCGTGCGATTGCAGAGCGGGTTCTGGCCGGGCAGCAGGCCGTTCGGATGATCCCCGCGCAGGGAGCGATGTATGTGATGCTGGATGTTCGGGCGACAGGGATGAGTGGAGAGGATTTCGCCTTTGCCCTGCTTGACGCGCATCATATCGCAGTCATGCCCGGGGAAAGCTTTGGCCAGTCGGCAGCGGGACATGTGCGCGTGGCGATGACGCTTGAGGACACCCGGTTCGAGGCGGCGCTGCGCACCTTGTGCGACTTTGCGGTCGGGCTTGCCAAGGCCGCGTGATGGCAGAGCCAGTCTCCTCAATCCGCAATCTGGGACCAGCAATGGATGCCGCCTGCGCCAAGGCGGGCATCACATCGGCAGAGCAGTTGCGCGACATGGGCGCGGATGAGGCTTATCGGCATTTGTTGCTGTCGGGGATCCGCCCGCACTTCATCGGTTATTATGTGCTCGTGATGGGGCTGCAGGGGCGACCGTGGAACGATTGCAAGGGTGAGGAAAAGAAAGTCCTTCGGGTGAGGTTCGATGCGATCAAGACGGAAATTGCCGAACGTTCGGATGGCGTGCCTTCGGGAATCGAGCGGTTTCTGAACGAGATCGGTGTCGTTGCCAAAAAATAAGCCGGGCAAAACCCGGCTTAAATCGTGGCAGTCGCCTGTGACGAGTAGTTTAGCCGACCAGTTCGAGACCCGAGAAGAAGAACGCGATTTCTTCTGCGGCGGTTTCCGGCGCGTCGGAGCCGTGGACGGAGTTTTCACCCACGGATTCAGCGAACTCGGCGCGGATGGTGCCGGGGGCTGCGTCTGCCGGATTGGTGGCGCCCATGACTTCGCGGTTCTTGGCAATCGCGCCTTCGCCTTCGAGCACCTGTACCACAACCGGGGCGGAGGCCATGAACTCGCACAGTTCGTCGTAGAACGGACGCTCGGCGTGTACAGCGTAGAACTTACCGGCCTGTGCCTTGGTCAGGTGGATGCGCTTCTGCGCGATGATGCGCAGGCCCGCTTCTTCGAACTTGGCGTTGATTTTGCCAGTCAGGTTGCGGCGGGTGGCGTCAGGTTTGATGATGGAGAATGTGCGTTCGAGGGCCATGATGGTCGCTCCGTGGTTTGGGTTATGGATTGGTGCGCCCGTTAGCATGCGGGTTTGGCGTTGGAAAGCCCTTGGACGGGCTTTGCATCCATGCTGCGCAAGGATTTGAGGGCTCAGCCCTCAAACTCCCGAAGTATTTTGAACCAGAGAAGCCAAGGGTGCTGGTCTGTCGTCACCGGCATTGCTATGGGCGTGCCATGCTGAAGATCGAAGACATCACCTACTCTGTTGAAGGCCGCCCCCTGTTCGAGGGCGCATCCGCCGTCATTCCCGATGGCCACAAGGTGGGACTTGTCGGGCCGAACGGGGCTGGGAAGACGACCTTGTTCCGTCTGATCCGGGGGGAACTGGCGCTGGAAGGCGGCAGCCTGTCGGTGCCGCGTGGGGCACGGATTGGCGGGGTGAGCCAGGAGGTTCCGGGATCATCCGTGTCGCTGATCGATACGGTACTGGCCGCCGATACCGAGCGCGCAGCGTTGATGGCAGAAGCGGAGACCGCCACAGACGGCGCGCGGATTGCCGAGGTGCAGACGCGGCTGGCGGATATCGACGCGTGGTCCGCCGAGGCGCGCGCGGCGGCGATCCTCAAGGGGCTGGGTTTTGACGATGACGAGCAGCGGATGCCCTGTTCGGCCTTTTCCGGCGGTTGGCGTATGCGGGTGGCATTGGCGGGGGTGCTCTTTGCGCAGCCCGATCTGCTTCTGCTAGATGAACCGACCAACTATCTGGACCTTGAAGGGGCGCTTTGGCTGGAAAGCTATCTGGCCAAATATCCCTATACGGTGATTGTTATCAGCCACGACCGAGGTTTACTCAATCGGGCGGTGGGATCGATCCTGCATCTCGAAGACCGGCGGTTGACCTATTATCAGGGCCCCTATGACCAGTTCGCGCGGCAACGGGCAGAACGTAGGGCGCAGGCAGCGGCGGTGGCGAAAAAACAGCAGGCCCGGGTGGCGCATCTGCAGAGTTTTGTTGACCGGTTCCGCGCCAAGGCCAGCAAGGCCAAACAGGCGCAGTCGCGTCTGAAGATGATCGAGCGGATGGACATGGTGGCCGCGCCAGAGGACATTGCCAAGCGCGTCTTTACCTTTCCGCAGCCCGACGAGTTGTCGCCGCCGATCATCCGGGTCGAAAATGGTGTGACCGGCTATGGTGAGACCGAGGTGCTGCGCAAGCTCGACCTGCGGATCGATCAGGACGACCGGATCGCGCTTTTGGGCAAAAACGGCCAGGGCAAGTCGACGCTGGCCAAGCTCTTGTCCGACCGCTTGCCATTGATGGCGGGTCGGATCACACGGTCCTCGAAGCTGCGGATCGGTTTTTTTGCCCAGCATCAGGTGGATGAACTGCACGTTGACGAGACGCCGCTCGATCACCTGCGGCGCGCGCGACCCGATGAGATGCCAACGCGGCATCGGGCCAGGTTGGCGGGCTTCGGTCTGATGGCAGCGCAGGCGGAAACGGTCGTGGGCAAGCTGTCGGGGGGGCAGAAAGCCCGTTTGTCGCTGCTTTTGGCCACGCTTGACGCGCCGCATCTGCTGATCCTTGATGAGCCGACCAACCACCTTGATATCGAGAGCCGTGAAGCGCTAGTTGAAGCGCTGACCGCCTATTCAGGGGCGGTGATCCTTGTCAGCCACGACATGCATCTTCTGTCGATGGTGGCGGACCGGCTGTGGCTGGTGAAAGACGGCACCGTGGCGCCTTATGAGGACGACCTTGACGCCTATCGCGCGATGTTGCTGGCTTCGGACAAGCCAGTGAAGGCGGACAAACCTAAACCGGCGCGCCCTGCCCGGCCCGACCGCGACACAATGCTGGCGCTGCGGTCCGAGGTGCGCAAATGCGAAGCGCGGGTTGAGAAGATCGAAGAGATGCGGGAGACACTGGCAAAGAAGCTCGCTGATCCGGCGCTTTATGAAGATGTCCGCAAGGGAGAGTTGGAAACCTGGAACAAGAAATATGCAGAAGTGATGGACGGTCTGCACAGGGCGGAAGCGCTTTGGGAGAAAGCGCTGGAAAAACTGGACGCCGCCGAAAATCCGTAACGCCGTGTACAGCACCAAGGTCTGCGCTTTGGGTTGCCACACATCGGCGGGCGCTGTAGCGGTTTGGCATGGATCCGGCGTTTCTCATATCAGCCTTTGTCACGCTTTTCGTGGTCATTGACCCGATTGGTTTGACACCCGTTTTCATCGCTCTGACACCCGGCATGACGGTGCAGCAACGTCGGGCGATTGCGGTGCGCGCCACGGTTATTGCAGCGGGGCTGTTGTTTCTCTTCGCGTTCCTCGGAGAACAGGTGCTGGGCTTTATCGGCATCTCCATGCCAGCCTTCCGTATCGCAGGCGGTATTCTGCTGTTCCTGACCGCGCTCGACATGCTTTTTGAACGCCGCACCAAACGGCGGGAGGATAAGGCGGATGTGGATGACGTGCCCGATCCATCAGTGTTCCCGATTGCCATTCCCTTGATCGCGGGACCCGGCGCCATTGCGTCCATCATCCTGCTTGTCGGTCAGGCCGAGGGCGCTGTCGGCATGGCATCGGTATTGGGCGTGATGGTTGCTGTTCTGGTGATCGTCTTTGTGCTGTTCCTGAGTGCCTCCATCATCGAGCGGGCGTTGGGCAAGACCGGCATTGTGGTTGTGACACGGCTTTTGGGGATGCTGCTCGCAGCCTTGTCCGTACAATTTGTACTGGACGGCATTCGTGGCTTTGGACTGGCGCTCGGGAGTTAGAGCCTGCCCTACACAAGCCGGGGGAACACACCTACATTATTGGTAAAGGTGTGTGGGGAGCAGCTATGTCAGCAATGGACTATGGCAATCTGGCCTATCTGATCCTGCTGGGTGCAGTGATCGTGTTCTGGTTTTTCGTCCAGAACAGGCAGAGCTTGAACAAAACACTTCAGCAGGGCGCGGTCTGGGGGCTGATCTTTGTTGGCGTGATCGCGGCTGTCGGCCTGTGGGGCGATATCCGTCAAACGGTGCAGCCGCAGCAATTGGTCATGGAGGATGCAGGCCGGATCGAAGTGCCGCGCGGGCCCGATGGTCATTATTACCTGACGCTTGAAATCAACGATGCTCCGGTCCGGTTTGTTGTGGACACCGGCGCGACCAGCATGGTGCTGACGCAGGAGGACGCAAAGCGCGTCGGGCTGGACGAAGAAGACGTGATTTTCTATTCCGAGGCCATGACCGCGAACGGTCTCGTCCGCACCGCGCCGGTACGGTTGGACGACGTGGCATTGGGACCTTTTCACGACCGCGATGTGCGGGCTTTCGTGAATGAAGGCGAGATGTCCAAATCACTTTTGGGAATGGAATACCTGAACCGCTTTGCCCGGTTGGAAATCAATAATGGACGGCTGATTCTCGAACGCTGATCAATCCCCTTTTCTGGGGGGTTGGCGTGACCCAACGCTTGGGCTACGTTCGGGCCATATCGACGATGAGATAGCTATGCGCCACTCGCTGCCACTTGCGCCGCAGTTCTATGTCACTGCGCCTCAACCCTGCCCGTACTTACCGGGACGGATGGAGCGCAAACTTTTTACGGCACTTCAGGGCGAAGCGGCCGACAAGCTGAATAATAGCCTTTCCAAACAAGGCTTTCGTCGGTCGCAGAACGTTCTGTATCGACCGTCTTGTGCGGACTGCGCGGCCTGTTTGTCGGCCCGAATCTCGGTGGAAAACTTCCGGCCCTCGCGCAGTCAGCGGCGTACCAGCAAAAGAAACGCTCATCTGCGTCGCAACGCAACAAGCGCCTGGGCGACGGAAGACCAATACGAGCTATTTCGCACCTACCTTGATGCGCGGCACGCCGATGGCGGCATGGCGGATATGGACGTGTTCGATTTTGCGGCAATGGTCGAGGAAACGCCCATCCGGTCGCGGGTGATTGAATATATCGACGAAGAGACCCGCAAGCTGCAGGCGGTCTGCCTCACCGACGTGCTAGATGACGGTTTGAGCATGGTCTATTCGTTCTACTCGCCGGACGAACCTGCGCAAAGCCTGGGCACATATATGATCTTGGATCATATCGAAATCGCCCGCGAGGCGGGTCTGCCTTACGTCTATCTGGGTTATTGGGTGCCCGGCAGTGCAAAGATGGGCTACAAGTCTGCTTTCTCGGGGCTGGAGCTTTTCCGCCGCGGCGGCTGGGAACCGTTTCAGACGCCGGACAGCTACTCGGCGGATCGGCATCCCATGTCGACAGATCCGATTGCCGAACAGGTGGCCAATATTTCTCTGCCAGACCTGCGCGGCTAAGTCTCTCGCCAGCTTGACGGGAACAGAACCCGTATTTGTACGTTCCTCTGTCGCAAAGACACAGGAGCGACCGAAATGGCTGAACATGACACATTCGTAATGCCCATCGCGAAGATGGCCCGCAGCAACGACAAGTTTCGTGATGTGGTGTGGACCGGAGACAAAACCCAGCTGGTTTTGATGGCCATCCCCGAAGGCGGAGAGATTGGCGGCGAGACCCATGAAGGGCACGACCAGCTTTTGTATTTCGTTGACGGCATGGGAAAAGCCAAAATCGGCGAGAACGAAATGGAGATCTCAGCCGGTGATGTGGCGATTGTGCCGTCCGGCAAGTATCACAATTTCAAGAATACCGGCACCGGGATGATGCGCCTCTACACGACCTATTGCCCACCCGAACATGAACCGGGCACAGAGCATGACACCAAGAAAGACGCGGATGCTGATCCAAATGAAGATTGAGCACTGACCAAAGAAAAGAGCCGCCTCTTGGGGCGGCTCTTTTTTGGGTGCGGCTACGATATGCGTCAGTTCTGGATCAGGTCCGGGAGAATCGTGACGATCCCCGGGAAGAACCAGAGCAAGGCAAGCCCCAGCACCTGAATGCCGACAAACGGAAGGACGCCGCGATAGATGTGGCCTGTCGTTACTTCTTTCGGCGCAACCCCACGCAGATAGAACAGCGCAAAGCCGAACGGTGGCGTCAGGAACGAGGTCTGCAGGTTGATCGCAATCATGATCGTGACCCAAGCTGGATCCAACGTGCCGCCATAGATCACGGGGCCCACGATTGGAACGACGATGTAGATGATCTCAAGGAAGTCGAGCACGAAGCCCAGCACGAACAGGATCAACATCACGACAAGGAACACGATGGTTTCATTGTCGAATGAGCGGAGGAAGTCCTGAATGTAGTGCTCGCCACCAAAGGAGATCAGCACGAGGTTCAGCAGCTGCGATCCGATCAGAATGGTAAAGACCATCGACGTCACTTTTGCCGTCTCTCGCACCACCGGACCTAGGATATTGGTCCGGAACAGGACCCAGCAGCTATAGAGCAGACCAAAGAACGCGAAGTGATACGCGACCTGGGCCAAGAGATACGCTATCCAGTCCTCAAGGGGAACGCCCTCCCGCGTGATGCGCAAGTCGAAGTTCACCCCAAGCAGGATCATGACCACAAGCGCCAGGGAAGCCCAGATGATGATCTTGGACGCGCCCTGCTCTTCCTTGAGCTTGCGGTAGGCTGCGAGCATGATGGCACCAGCCGCACCCAACGCCGCCGCTGGGGTAGGGTTGGTGATGCCGCCAAGGATGGAGCCAAGCACGGCGACGATCAGAACCAGAGGCGGGAAGACTACGCGCAAAAGTTCATTCTGCGACAGGCGTCCCATCGCATGCCAGACGCCATACATGGTCAGGATCATCGGGATGGCGAGGATCATGAAGGTCGCCCCGGCCCCAGTGAGCGGAGAAATGAAGATTACGTCGCAGAGGAAGGCAAGAACCACACCGATCCCACCGACGATCAGGGGCAGAGGCGCAGAAGACGGTGACACACCCCGTGCGAGGATCAGAACAAGTCCCAGAAGGGTAAAGACTGTTGCCACGCCAGACCCAATCGGTGCCGCGTCTTCGCGGGCTTCGATCAGGGCAGCTGCACGCTCTTCCTCGGTCAGTTCGACGACCTCACCAGTGTCGCCCGCCTCAGCCATTGCGGCACGCTGCGCCACCGCCTCGTCCCACGCTTCCTGGCCGTGCAGGTCGATCATGGCGGCCTGACAGGACTCGGACACGTTTGTGCGCAGGCTTGGGCCGTCGGCCCGTTCTGCGTAATCCGAAACCGAAATTGTCTGAGAACCGATCAGACCGCTGCCGAAGCCGATTGCGATGGCAAGGATCAGACCTACTGGCGCGGCAAGGTACCACGTCAGCGCTTCGTTGCGTGTGACGACTTCTCCGGTATCGCCCGCCATTTGCACCGGTGGAGCACTGGCGGGACGCAGAAGCGCGAAGCCGAACGCGTAGAGACCGTAGAGGAGCGCGAGGAACAGTCCTGGCAACAACGCGGCCTGAAACAACGTCCCCACGGACAAAACCGCCGGTTCGCCAAGAAAGGTCAACGCATCGCTACAGCCGGCAAGCTGCGCGCGGGTTTCCTGCCCCGTGGCATAGAGGTCGCCGACCAGCGTTCCGAGAAGAACAATCACGATGGATGGCGGAATGATCTGGCCCAATGTACCGGATGCCGCGATCACACCTGTTGCCAGTTCCGGAGAATAGTTGTTCCGAAGCATGGTTGGCAGCGCCAAAAGCCCCATGGTCACCACGGTCGCCCCGACGATGCCTGTGGATGCCGCGAGGAACGCGCCCACGATCACGATGGACACGGCCAGACCACCCGGAAGCGGGCCGAATACCCGTGCCATGGATGTCAGCAGGTCTTCGGCGATCCGCGAGCGTTCCAGCGTGATGCCCATCATCACGAACATCAGTACGGCAAGCAGTGTTTCGATCGACTGGCCTGCAATCACGCGTTCGTTGATCCGGTTCACGATGAAGGAGATGTTGCGCTCCATCGCCTGTTCCCAACCGCCGGGGAAGACCGGTTCTTCGATGCGCGGCAAGTCGGGGTATCGGAAAACGGATATGGAATCTCGGGCAATGCCCTCAGCAACCAGCGCCGAAAATTCTGCTGAGCCTTTGTCGATGGCTTGGTGGATCAGCAATCCAGCCGAATCCAAAGCCGCGATGATGGCGAAGGAGATGACACCGGCACCCGCGATGGCAAAGGCCACGGGGAAGCCCGTCATGATCCCGGCAAAGAGCGTCAGGAATACTATGAGGATCCCGACCTCAACTCCGTCCAGTCCGAAAAGCATGTTATGCGGCCTCCCAGCTGCGCGCCGTTTGCGGCGTCGTTGTTTCTCGTGCGTTCATGGTTTCAGGTGGACCCGGAGTGGATCGCGTGTTCGATCTCTTCCGCTTCGCTGCCAAAGCCATCGCGGTCAAGATACTTGCCGTCGCTTTCCTCGCCCTCGATGTATTCTAGCAGCGAGCGCCAGAAGAACGCTATCGCGTGCATGAACGTCAGGACGCAGAATGCGACGATCAGGATTTTGAACAGGAAGTATGCGTTGAACCCGTTGGGGCTGAAGCCGATGGTCTCGACGTTCCAGCGGAAGACCCGGGACTGACGCAACATGAGATCAAGGTTACCGTTCGCGGTTACAGCGGGCGTCATCAAATGCCGCCACATGAAGAACCATGCGTAAAGGTATGTGATCGTCACAGCAGGCAGCATGAAGAACATGCAGCCAAACATGTCAATCAGGCGCTTGGTGCCGTATTTCATCTTGGAATAAAACAGGTCAACGCGAACGTGCCCACCCTGAACAAAGGTGTAGGTGACGCACAAAGCAACGACCATCGCATTGTAGAGCTTGAGCTCCTCCGCCCACCAGCTGAGGTCTTTGGCAAAGGCGGTGCCGAGAGGGCCCATTTCGATTTCAGCAACGCGGAAAATCCGTTGCAGAAAAACGATCATCACCTGCTGGAGCACCATGAGCAGGCCTGCCCAAGCCGCAAATCGGCCGATCCCGTTTGCGATACTCTCCATTACTTTGACGCAAACCCAGAGGATCTGGCGTTTCCAGACGAGGCCAAGCACCGTCAGGATAAGGAAAGTGGTGAAAACGACAAAGAACAATTCAACGGATGCGCCGTAATAGATGAAGCGCATCACAGACGTCGGCTCTGACCAGTTCAGCCACGCACCAGGATTAAACACCGCCATCAACAGGTGATACGGAGCCATTACAATGTTCTGAAGCACCCACAGGATGAAGTCGACCATACCATGCCCCCCTTTTAGCCCCCGTTGATCGGGGTATCACGTCTGTTTGGCAAGCGACGAAAAGCCCCGCCCTGACAAATGTCCGGGCGGGGCAAGTACATTTTGGAGATCAGCCCGCGTTCACGCGGTTACGCTGACGCATGTATTCGCCGTCGGCGATTTCGTACCAATCCGCAGATTCCTGCATGGACGCGAAATAGCTTTCTGCGATCTTTGCGTAGTCCGGATCGCCCATGTTCTCTTCGCGAACTTCGGCCGAAGCGCGACCATAGGCATCCCAGACGTCATCCGGGAACTGGCGGACCTGAACGCCTGCGGACTGCAGACGTGCCAGTGCGGCGCCGTTTTCCGCCAGCGACAGCGCAGTGTTCTGCGCGTGTGCCGCTTGTGCAGCAACGTTGACGATCTGCTTGTGCTGATCCGAGAGGCTTTCCCAGACTTCGAGGTTGAACCCGAGGCAAAGCGCCGAACCCGGCTCGTGGAAGCCAGCTGTGTAGTAGGTCTTGGTAACTTCCTGGAAGCCCATGCGCTCGTCCGCGTATGGACCAATCCACTCGGCGCCATCGATCTGACCCGATGCGAGCGCTTGATAGATTTCACCACCCGGGATGTTCTGAACCGATGCGCCAAGGCGACCGAGCACCTGACCACCCTGACCCGGCATGCGGAAGCGCAGACCCTGAAGGTCTTCAACCGAATTGATCTCGCCGTTGAACCAGCCACCCGGCTGCATTGCGGTCATGCCGCACATGATCGGCTTGATATTGAAGAGCGACGACAGATCATCGTGCAGCGCCTGACCGTCACGACGATAGTACCAGTTCGCCATTTCCTGAGCGGTCATGCCGAACGGAACGGATGTAAAGAACGCGAAAGCCGGGTGCTTGTTGAGGAAGTAGTATTCCGCCGAGTGATACACATCGGCCTGACCGGTCGAAACGGCGTCGAACACTTCAAACGCACCAACGAGCGAACCTGCAGGCATCTTGTTGAATGACAGCGCACCATCGGTCATCGCCGTGATGTAGTCAATGGCCAGCTGGGCCGCGTCATCAAAGATTGCAAAGCCGTCTGGAACCGATGTTACCATGGTCAATGTACGGTTGCCCTGAGCGATTGCCGGTGCAGCGAGCGTTGCTGCGGCGGCGGCCCCTGCTCCTACGGTAGACGTCCGCAAGAAAGAACGACGATCCATGTATTTCCTCCCCTGAGTTTTGGATGCACAAAAACAGCCAGTCCGCTGCTTGCGCGGATCATTTAGTGGAGCGGACGGTACTCAGAAAAAAATCCGAATGCAAATGTTTAACTTCAGGTGAAGACGTTTAAATTTTAGGCAGAAATTGCGGAATTTCTTCGATTTTTTGTGAAATTGATTGCTAGCGCTATCAAGTCTTGATCGCGCGCGACAACGCCTTATCTTACGAACTTTTTGTGCAACAAGCACCGATTGACGTAGCCAAGGCCTTGGTCAACTTCAGCACCTCAGAGCCAAACGCCGTGCTGCCAGATCACGACGCGAACTGCCTCCCCTTGAGGCGCACGCGTCGGTAAAAGAGCAGCACACCCGACCTCGACATGGGGTTCTGTTTTCAGCGATACACATTGGCTTGTCGATGCGTTGGGCGCAGCATCAGCCTCCGAAACTTGAACAGATCGCTCCGCCGTGCCAACAGTCATGAGGTGGGCCAG
Source organism: Marivita sp. XM-24bin2 (assembly GCA_003149565.1). Taxonomy (GTDB): domain Bacteria; phylum Pseudomonadota; class Alphaproteobacteria; order Rhodobacterales; family Rhodobacteraceae; genus Marivita. The sequence goes on from QCWH01000009.1 coordinate 38,319, forward strand.
CACGATAAATACCGACAAGATGATCGCATGGCACGTCGAGAATGCCGCCGCGCGATGATTGCGTTTTCCCAACATCTTAGCCTCCTTCACGATACACGGTGAACTGTTCGGTTCACTTTACGCGGGACGATCAACTTGGCGCAATTCACATTTCCGCGCGCAAGCGCACACAGCCTGTGTTGCAGCGGCGCGACTCGGCAGAAATGCGCATTTATACCCAGCCACTTTTCTGTTTATTTCTTAATGACATCGATTTCCGGTAATAAATGATAAAATTTTTTGCTGCTTCGGTACTTTTTTCTTCGTTTTCGATGTTGACGCCCCCTGAGCCTCACCATAAGGTCCGCCCACGCGAAAAGGAGCCGACATGGCACGAGTGCTAGTCATTGTAGAGAAAGAGCGCATGGCCCGGTAACGGAACCAGACCGAAGCCCCATGCGCCCCCGACTGAACATCGGGGGTTTTTTTTCGCGTAACGAACAGAAGTGTCTGTAAACGGAGCAAAGCGATGACACGTCAAATGACCGGAGCGAAAATGGTGGTTCAGGCCCTGAAGGATCAGGGTGTTGACACAGTATTCGGGTATCCCGGTGGCGCTGTGCTACCGATTTACGATGAGATTTTTCAGCAAAACGGCATTCGCCATTACCTCGTGCGCCACGAACAAGGTGCCGTGCACGCGGCCGAAGGGTATGCCCGCGCCACAGGCAAGCCGGGTGTGGTTCTTGTGACGTCTGGTCCTGGCGCGACCAATGCGGTGACTGGCCTGACCGACGCGCTGATGGACAGCATTCCGATTGTCGTCCTCACGGGACAGGTGCCGACATTCATGATCGGCTCGGACGCCTTTCAGGAAGCTGACACCGTCGGCATCACCCGTCCATGCACCAAACACAATTGGCTGGTGAAAGATACCGACAAGCTGGCAGGTGTCGTTCACGAGGCCTTCCATGTGGCCACGTCAGGCCGCCCTGGCCCGGTGCTGGTCGACATCCCGAAAGACGTTCAGTTCGCCAGCGGCACCTACACCGAGAAAGCCAAGGTAAAGGTCAGCCATTACCAGCCGCAGGTGAAGGGTGACATGGAAACCATCACGCAATTGGTGGAAGCGATCGAGACCGCAGAGCGACCGATCTTTTACACAGGCGGCGGCGTGATCAATTCCGGCCCTGCCGCAAGCCAGCTTTTGCGTGAACTGGTGGACGCAACCGGTATTCCGATCACGTCCACCCTGATGGGTCTGGGCTGTTACCCTGCCTCTGGCAAGAACTGGCTAGGAATGCTGGGAATGCACGGTCTTTATGAGGCCAACCTTGCCATGCATGGCTGTGATCTCATGATCAATGTCGGTGCGCGCTTCGATGACCGCATCACCGGTCGCCTTGACGCCTTCAGCCCGAAGTCGCGCAAGGCACATATCGACATCGACCCCAGCTCGATCAACAAGGTGATCCGCGTCGACATGCCGATCATTGGTGATGTGGGCCATGTTCTCGAAGACGTGCTCAAGGTTTGGAAGGCCCGTGGCCGCAAGGTCAACAAGGAAGCCATCCAGAAATGGTGGCAGCAGATCGAACAATGGCGCGCGGTTGATTGCCTGAAGTACAAACCATCAGGCAAGACCATCCGACCGCAGCATGCGCTCGACCGGCTTGAGCAGCTGACCAAGGGACGCGACCGTTACATCACGACCGAGGTGGGCCAACACCAGATGTGGGCTGCACAGTATCTTGGGTTCGAAGACCCGAACCGCTGGATGACCTCTGGCGGCTTGGGCACAATGGGATACGGAACGCCTGCTTCTATCGGTGTGCAAGTGGCCCATCCGGATGCGCTTGTGATCAATGTGGCGGGTGAAGCATCCTGGTTGATGAACATGCAGGAGATGGGCACGGCGGTGCAATACCGTTTGCCGGTCAAGCAGTTCATCCTGAACAACGAACGTCTCGGCATGGTGCGTCAGTGGCAGGAGTTGCTTCATGGCGAACGCTATTCGCATTCCTGGTCCGAGGCCCTGCCCGATTTTGTGAAGCTCGCCGAAGCCTTCGGCTGCAAGGGCATTCTTTGTCAGGACCCGGCAGACCTCGACGATGCGATCATGGAAATGCTCGAATATGATGGTCCGGTGATCTTTGACTGTCTGGTTGAGAAGCACGAAAACTGCTTCCCGATGATTCCGTCAGGCGAGCCTCACAACAAGATGCTTCTGGGCGAAGCAAGCACCAAGGACGCCATCGGCTCCAAAGGCGCAGTAATGGTTTAAGCGACCAATAGAGCTTCAAAGCCCTAGTGCTTCCTGGGGGGCAAGCCCCCCACACAGCCCTTTCAGTGGGGGCCAGCCCCCACACCCCCGGCATATTTGGAAAAAGAAGAAGATCATGTCTCCGCTGAACATCAAAAAAGGCTCGACCAAGCATTCTGCGTACAACCTGCGACCGACATTTTCGGATGTACAGGAAACCCACACGCTTGCCGTGCTGGTCGACAATGAACCGGGCGTTCTCGCGCGGGTGATCGGTCTCTTTTCTGGCCGTGGCTACAATATCGACAGCTTGACAGTGGCAGAAGTGGATCACACCGGACATACCAGCCGGATTACAATCGTGACCACGGGGACCCCTCAGGTTATCGAACAGATCAAAGCCCAGCTGGGACGGATCGTGCCCGTGCATGAGGTCCACGACCTCACTGTAGAGGGCGGTTCGGTCGAGCGCGAACTTGCCTTGATCAAGGTGGAAGGCTCTGGCGATAAGCGCGTTGAGGCGCTGCGTCTGGCCGATATTTTCCGCGCGCAGGTGGTGGACAGCACGCTGGAAAGCTTTGTGTTTCAGATCACGGGCACACCGGAGAAGGTAGATGCTTTTGTCGACCTGATGCGCCCGTTGGGGTTGGTCGAAGTGGCACGCACGGGCGTGGCCGCTCTGTCTCGCGGCGTTTGATCGCAACCTAAGCCGCTCGAAGGCGCGTTTGCGCCCTTCGAGCGGTTCATGTGTTAACCTGAGCAGGCGATTTTGCGCGGCGCTCCGGTATCAAAGTACTCGGACAAAGAAACGACCTTCCCCGAGGGCGCGGCTGTCTTAGGCGCACTCTTAGGCGGAATGACCGGTCCGCCAGAGCGAAGTTTCTGCGGCAGTTCCGGGGAATGCGAGGGCATCAACACCTCGGGATTGTGCGCCTTGCGCACATTTTCCTGTAAAATCACATCAAATCGGATGAGATCACCCGCACCAAGCGACGGCGTGTCATCAACGCTGCCGTCTGCTGGCGTATAGAATGCCAATTCGCCTTGATCTTCGCACCAAATAACAGCTTTCTGTGCGGCCGCGTCTGACCACAGTACAACACCGAACATAGTCTGCGGTTTCATATTAAGGTCCCCATCTTAGAAGCCCAATGTGTTAATTTTTTTCGCGACAAGACATACCGAACTGTGGGTCGCACTGATATAATTTGTGTCAAATGAGGTTGACCCTGACGTGACTTCGCATCAACAGTGACACTACTTAGCATCACACTCTAGTCCTATTGCCTCTCAGGTGAAGGGTAAAGTGAATTGTGTCGTCGGTTTTGTTCTCTTAGTTGTATTTTAATGGTGACCGGTACGCGAGTCTTATATCGATCTGGGAAGTTCTGACACGTGACACCTCCAAGCCCATCGGAATTGCGCAACACCCTTGGAGCCAATCTGCGCGAGTTGGCAAAATCAACGGAATCCGTTTCGGCACTGTGTCGCGATCTTGGAATAAACCGCACGCAATTCAACCGATATTTGAACGGTGAAAGCTTTCCACGACCGGATGTCCTGTTTCGCATCTGCCAATATTTCAAAGTGGATGCACGGATCATTCTCGAGCCGCTCGACGAGATCGATACCGGGTCTACCGCATTGCTGGCACATCCCGAGATCAGCGATTTTCTGCTGGGTGGCGTTGTGCAGTTGCAGGAATCGATCTTTCCATCCGGCTTCTATCGTTTCGTGCGGCGGAGTTTTGTTGATGACAGCCTGTTTATTCAGGGACTGGTTTACGTGTACCGCAAGGATGACGCTGTCTTTTTGCGCGGTTTCGAAGCCAAGGACGCCATGGCGCAGCAAGGCTTGCCTGCGACTGCACAGAACCGGGAATTTCGCGGCCTCTTAATGGCGCAGGAAGGCGGTGTTTCCGCGCTTGTGAGCCGCCGCAACTCCCTGACGACCTCGTTCAACTATTTTGCACAAGTGCCATCGTTCCAGAACAATTACTGGGTCGGATACACTGTGCGCACCGTGCGTGAGAACACGTCGTCCTCCCGCGTCGCACGTTTGGTCTACGAATATCTTGGACGCGATGGTGCCAAGGTCCGGGCGGCTGCGCGTAATTGTGGTTTTTGTTCCGAGGCGGATCTTGTTCCATACGAAATCAAACAATTGCGCATTGATGAGCCGTTTTTCTGAGCGCTGACTGCTGGTCGGTCTGCGGCACGTCGTGTCGTGATCTGACGCGACCCTTTAGGGTCACCTCAACACAATGACCGTCACACCGGCTATGGAGGTTGCGATGACGGTACTCGATCCCTTGTTGGCAGATGTGCAGAAGCCGACAGCGCAGGCGCGCGGCCTTCCCAACGCTCACTACACCGACCCAGCAAAATTCATCGAGGAACGCGATGCCCTATTCGGCGCTGGTTGGGCGGGCCTTGCCGTTGCGGCCGATGTTCCGGAGATCGGCGACGCAGTACCGATCAACTTTCTGGATATCCCTTTGCTTCTGATCCGGGGACGAGACAGCCAGGTTCGTGTTTTTCAGAACATCTGTCGACACCGCGGCATGATCCTCGTGGACGCGCCTCGCAAGATCGAAGGGGCGATACGGTGCCCGTATCATTCGTGGTGCTACAGCACGCAGGGGCAACTTGTTGCAACGCCCCATGTCGGCGGGCCGGGTTTCAATTCCCATAAAGATGTGGACCGCAGCACCTTGGGCTTGATCGAGGTCCGCAGCCATGTCTGGCGCGATGTTGTCTGGATCAACCTTTCCGGCGACGCCCCTGCTTTCGAAGAGGCTATGTCGGGTGTCATTGCGCGATGGGCTGAGTTCGAACAGCCTCTTTATCATGGAGGCGCAGACAGCCGATTTACCCTGACCGTGAATGGGAACTGGAAACTGGCGATCGAGAATTATTGCGAGAGCTATCACCTGCCCTGGGTGCACCCCGGTCTCAACAGTTATTCCAGACTGGAAGATCACTACAATATCGAGATCGACGGTCTGACATCCGGTCAGGGAACGCTGGTCTATCGCCAGTTGACCGATGAGGCCGGGACAACCTTTGCAGATTTTAAAAACCTCGATTCAAAGTGGGACGCCGGCGCGGAATACCTTTCGATTTATCCCAATGTTCTGCTTGGCGTGCACCGGGATCATGCGTTTGCGATCATTCTGCGCCCGAATGGTCCGAACCAGACAGAAGAGTTCGTGCACCTGTACTATGCAACCCCAGAGACGAGCGACACACTTCGCCAGAAGAACTCCGAGCAATGGAAGATGGTTTTCGAGGAAGACATCTTTGTTGTCGAAGGCATGCAGCGCGGGCGACGGGCGCCAGGATTTGATGGTGGGCGCTTTTCACCCGCGATGGATGGCCCGACGCATTGCTTTCACAAATGGGCAGCATCACGGCTGGCCCTCCATCGGGCACAGGCCTGATGAGCACACTTGATACCGCCCTTCTTGCCGCGCACGAGGCCGGTGATCTGAACACATTGATCGGCCTTTACGAGCAGGCCGCAACCGAAGCAAAGGCAGTGGACGCGTCTGGCTTTTACCTGACACATGCCTATGTTTTTGCGCTCGAGTTGGGCGACAGTCGCGCTGATCACCTGCGCCGTAAACTCGCAGAGATGGGTCGCGAAACGGTGGAGTAAATGCACCCACAAGCGTTCTCATGCCCAAGCGACAATAGGTACTGCTGAATTGCTTCAAGATAACAGGCGATCGAGAAAAGCTTGCCTCGCGTATACAGGATATCCCCATATCGCGATCCGCTGCGGCTTTCCTGATCAAACAAAGCACCGTAGACCGGCATTGGCGCACCATGGCCTCTCAATGCCGTGCGCCCATCGACGACATGGATCACGTCAAGCATTGTAAACCGCCCCTCGTTTGATGCAGCCAATATGGTCAGGTTCGGCACATTCGCGCCAATATACTCGGTCAAACGATTGTCACCGGTTCCGTCAGCACCGTGACAAATTGCACAATACCGTTGATACGTTGTTTTACCGACGTCAGTATCTTGAGCCATCGCCACGGACACAGCCAAAAAAGCACTCGCCATCGGTACTGTGTACATGCTCTGTGTCAGAATCTCCTCGAGATCTGGACAGATTTGCCGCTGGCTGCCCGTTGAGACGGGCACCCGTATTCACATCCTGTTTATGGGATCTAGTCGGAACCTCGGCGCAGATCATTGCGCAGGCCGCTTTGAACTGGTCTTACGCCACCATTGGTGGTGTCCGCACCTGATCATAAAGGTGCCAAGTTGCATGGCCCAGCAATGGCAAGGCGATGAACAGGCCCAAAAAGCCTGGGATCAACGCCACAAAGGTGACCACCGCGATAAAGGCCCCCCACCCCAACATCACCACAGGGTGTGACATGACATATTGAAAAGACGTGATCATTGCGGTGACGAAATCAACCTCACGGTCCAAAAGCAATGGCAGCGCAATCACGGTGATGTTGAACAGCAGGACGGCAAAAAGAGCCCCAACGACACTCCCAACAGCCAACATCATCAGTCCGTTTGCCGAGAGATAGACCTCAAGTGAGGTCGAGACATTTGTCATCGTGCTCAGCCCGAGAAACAGCGCAAAAATCATATGGGCGAGAAAGAACCAGAACAGAAAGACCATGATGATGATGGCGCAGATCGACGGCAATTGCCTGCGGGACTGTTGGATCACCACACTCAAAATTTCTGAAGCAACCAACGGGTCACCACGCTCGAGCCGACGGCTGACCTCGTAGAAGCCCACTGCCGCGAAGGGACCGATCAGAGGAAAGCCGATTGCTGCAAGGACCAACCAATAGGTGGTGCCGGTCCAGACGGTGATCCATGAAATGATCCATCCGGCGAGTACGTAAAAGCCGGCGAAGAACACCGCATAGCCCGGCGCGCGGATCAAGTCGCTCCAGCCACGACGCAATGCCATTCGCAGCGTATCGACCGTCACTGGCTCCAGTGTCGGTACACCAAGTTCGGGGGTCTCCCTCATGCCTGCCTCCCCAGCATGACGTTCGCGCTTCTACATGAAAGCGGCTGGCATCGAGTTTGGCAACACGTTCCTCATGCCTTCAAGACTGCAGAGAAGCGTTCACGCCCCAATGGGTGCCCGTTTGCGGGATGGGTGATTTGAAACCAAGCGCCTGACTTATTCAGAGCGCGCATCGGCACGCGACTTGCCGGACACGTTCAATGCCAGCGTGGCTGCCATGAAGGGATCAAGATCGCCATCCAGAACACCTTTCGTGTCCGAGGTCTCGTGCCCCGTACGCAGGTCTTTCACCATTTGATAGGGCTGCAAGACATAAGACCGGATCTGATTGCCCCACCCTGCATCGCCTTTGGCCTCGTGCGCTGCGTTGATTGCTTCGTTCCGACGATCCAACTCCATTTGGTAAAGCCGTGATTTCAGCGCCTTCATCGCGATGTCGCGGTTCTGGTGCTGAGATTTTTCGGAACTTGTGACGACAATCCCTGTCGGCATATGCGTGATCCGTACTGCAGAGTCAGTTGTGTTGACGTGCTGACCGCCTGCCCCGGAGGAGCGGTACGTGTCGATGCGGATATCCGCAGGGTTCACTTCGATCTCGATATTGTCGTCGACCACCGGGTAGACCCAGACCGAGCAGAAAGATGTATGACGTTTGGCAGCGCTGTCGAAAGGCGAGATCCGAACAAGGCGATGCACGCCGGACTCCGACTTCAGCCAGCCGTAAGCGTTCGGGCCCGAGATCTTGTAGGCGGCCGATTTGATGCCGGCCTCTTCGCCCGGCTGCTCGGACTGCAATTCAACTTCATAACCATGCTGTTCAGCCCAACGAACATACATCCGCGCCAACATGTTTGCCCAATCACAACTTTCAGTCCCGCCAGCGCCCGAGTTGATTTCGAGGAAGGTGTCGTTGCCGTCCGCCTCGCCATCCAGCAGGGCCTCCAGCTCTTTCTTCGATGCCTTTTCAGCCAGAGCCTTCAGCGCATTTTCGGCGTCGGTCACGACCTCCTGGTCGTTCTCCATCTCGCCAAGTTCGATCATCTCGACGTTGTCGCTCAGGTCCTGCTTGATCGAGGTATAGGTTTCGATGGCATCCACAAGCATTTGGCGGTCGCGCATAAGCTTTTGCGCGGCGGCGGGATCGTCCCAAAGGTTCGGGTCCTCGACACGCGCGTTGAACTCTTCCAATCTGTGTTGAGCTGTGTCCCAGTTGAGACGCTGCGCCAGCAGGTTCAGGGATTTTTCAATCTGTTCAACGGTGTTCTGGATTTCAGCGCGCATTGGCGATCCTGTATGCTCGGGCCTTGGTCAGACATGGTGATAGACCAGCGGCGCTGCCCCTTCAAGGCAACGCAGCGGATCTGAGATGCGGATCAATGTCAGTAGAGTCCACCCGAGCTGAGCGTCCCAAAAGACGCCTTTGGCCCAACGGTGGCGGTGCCGCCACTGGAGGTGGTCACCTGTTTCGAAGTTTGATCACTGGAGGTGTAAAGTTCGAAATTCGATCCCATTGCGAAACCGCCGTCGAACTGAATGCCAAAGATCGGTTCTTCGCCCTCGCGGAAACACTCGGCGACCACGTTCTCGCCGCTTGCCTCGTCAGACAAACGCGCACCTGTGTTCCGGTCGATTTTGATGAATTGACAGCTTTCCGGCGGCTGGAACGCACTGCCTCCGAACTTTTCGACAGCTTTTTGCATAAAAGCATTGAACACCGGGCCGCACATGCCGCCGCCCGACGCACCCCGGCCAAGACTGCGCGGTTGATCGTAGCCGATATAGCAGCCCGCCACGATGTTCGAGGTGAAGCCCACAAACCACACGTCCTTCGCATCGTTCGTGGTGCCCGTCTTACCTGCAGTCGGCACAGGCAAGTCTACCGTGCGGCGTGCTGTGCCGCGCTGCACCACGCCTTCCATCATCGACGTCAGCTGGTAGGCGGTTACGGCGTTCATCACGCGTTCGCGGTCACTGCGCACCGTTGGGCCACGCCCCGGCTCGAGACTGACAAGCTGGCAGTCTTCGCAGACACGCTGATCGTGGCGATAGACAGTCTTGCCGAAGCGATCCTGCACACGGTCCACCAGCGTCGGCTCTACCCGTTCGCCGCCATTGGCAAACATCGCATAGGCCGCAACCATTTTGTAAAGTGTGGTCTCATCCGCACCCAGTGAGTTCGCCAAGACGCGGCCCATATCTTCATAAACACCGAATTTCTCGGCATAGCTGGCAACGACATCCATACCGACCTCTTGTGC
>QCWH01000009.1:48872-90723 GCA_003149565.1 Marivita sp. XM-24bin2
CGAGACGGATGGTCATAAGGTTCCGCGATTGCTCGATACCGGTGCGAAGGGGAGTCGGACCGTAGAAGCGGTTCGACGCATTTTGCGGTCGCCAGACGCCCTGCGGCGTGTCGATCTCGATCGGCGCGTCGACAACAATGGTCGCTGGCGAATATCCACTGTCGAGCGCTGCCGCGAAGACGAAGGGTTTAAAGCTGGAGCCCGGCTGGCGCTGTGCCTGTGTCGCGCGGTTGAACACAGAGTGCTGGTAGCTGAAGCCACCCTGCATCGCGATGACCCGGCCAGTATTGACATCCATTGCCATGAAGGCGCCCTGAACATCGGGTACCTGCCTTAGGCTCCAACGGATAAAACTGCCATCGCTGTCCGACGTCATCCGCCGTACATGCACCACGTCTCCAACCTCAAGCAGATCACCTGCAACCCGGCCTTTGCGCCCAAGAGATCCGTCCGGGTTGCGCTTGCGCGCCCATTGCACATCACTCGATGGGATCCAGTGGCCGTCTTCGTCGTCGGCGACCCCTTCGATTCCAATTCGGGCGTCATTCTGCCCAACCTCAAGCACCACCGCAGGATACCACGGGTTTTCCAATCGGATGTCCCGTGCGATGCTCACGTCGGAAAGCGCCGCGCGCCAAGTCGCCGTATCTGTCAGCTGGTCCTTGTGAATGGTCAGCCCGGTACCACGCCAGACGCCCTGAGACCTGTCATAGCTTTCAAGGGCGCGCTGAAGCGCATCCTCGGCTTCGACCTGAAGTTCCGGATCAAGCGTGGCCCGTACGCTGAAGCCACCAGAGAAGAACTCTCCTTCTCCAAAATCTTCACTCAGCTGACGGCGAATCTCATCCGTGAAATAGTTGCGCGGCGGCAGCGCGTCGCGGAACGGCTCATAGTCTCCGTTCTGGACCGAGCGCAACGGCATCGCGACCTCGGCCTCGTAGGTCGCCTCGTCGATATAGCCGTTCTCGTACATCTCTTTAAGAACGAAATTGCGCCGCGCGAGCAAACGATCCTTGCGGCGCACCGGGTGGAATTCCGAAGGCGCTTTGGGCATCGAAGCAAGGGTCGCGGCCTCATGTGGGGCCAGTTCGACAAGGGATTTGTTGAAATACGTCTGCGCGGCTGCAGTGACACCGTAGGAATTCTGACCGAGGAAAATCTCGTTCATGTAAAGTTCAAGGATCTTTTCCTTGCTCAGGGTCTCTTCGATCCGCGAAGCAAGGATAATTTCCTTGATCTTGCGTTCGACCCGACGGTCACCCGAAAGCAGGAAGTTCTTCATCACCTGTTGTGTGATCGTCGACGCGCCGCGCACATCGCGTCCGCGTGACGCAATCGCATCAAAGGCGGCTGCCGCGATCCCGCGCAGGTCATAGCCCTGATGGGTATAGAAGTTCTTGTCTTCTGCAGAAATGAACGCCTGCTTCACCAGATCGGGGATTTCGTTCGCCGGCGTAAACAGACGACGTTCCTGCGCAAATTCGTCGATGATGCGCCCCTCGACCGAATAAATCCGGCTGATCGTCGGCGGCGTATACTGCGCAAGACTTTCGTGGCTGGGCAAATCCCGGCCATACATCCAGAACACACCGCCCACACCAAGCGCCACCATGAACATGCCCATGGTGATAAGGGTGAAAATAGCCCCGAAGAAGGACAGGATAAATCTGGTCACGGTCTGCCTCTGTAACTGCCCACCACCCCTAGCGTTTCAGGGACGTCTGGTCAAAACACATTGCTGTTTATCCCGGCGTTCAGTTGCCTATGACGCAGGGTCATATGGCCGTCCTAATTTCGTCTGAGAGGGGCCAGCGCGCTGTCTTCGTCGCGCCACGCGATGATGCCGTCCCGGATCCCCGCAGCCATGCTCTGCCGCCATATCGGATCGCTCAGGTTCTTGAGGTCTTCTTCAGTCGATAAAAACCCGACCTCCAAAAGGACAGAGGGGATATCCGCCGCCTTGAGAACCGAGAACCCTGCGCTTCGCAATGGGCGTTTGTGCACCCGACCAACCGCGTTCCGAATTCCGTCCAACATATGTTTGGCAAGCGCTTCGCTTCGCGGGGCATTATCCAGCCGGGCAAGGCTCATCAGAACATTGGCCACCCGATCATCGGATTGGCTGAGATCAATCCCCGCCAAAAGGTCGTCACGGTTGTGGCGCTCTGCCAATGCAGCCGATGCTGCATCCGATGCGTCGTCTGACAAGACATATACAGCTGCACCGCGCGCCTCGCCCTGAGCAAGCGCGTCGGCATGCAAAGAGATAAAGATATCCGCGCCAGCATCGCGCGCATGTGCGACCCGCGCCTCAAGAGAAACAAAATAATCGCCGTCCCGGGTGAGGATAACATCAAATCCCCCTGCCCGGCGCAGCACGTCCTGCAATTCGCGCCCAAAGATGAGCATCAGATCGGCCTCCGTGATGCCATCGCGCTCGGCGCCCGGGTCGATGCCGCCGTGCCCCGGATCCAGAACCACCCTCAATCGATCGGGATCACGCTGCGGTAGCGCCTCAATGCTCGCCGGCTCTGGCAGGTCCCAACGAGGATCACGCGGCGCACCTGCGGTCTGGTCGAACGTGCTCTGATCTGTACGGTCCAAGCGAACAACCAGCGTTGCCCCACCATCCGATGATCCGGTCGCCAGCTCGGCATTTTCGACGATCATGGGTTCCGCCAGTTCCGCGACAAAACGCGACCAGCCCGGACGATACCCGCCCATCCGAACGGTCGCGATCCGGTCTGACGTATTTATCGCAACCGGGTCGGCATCGCCCCATTGCACCTCTCGGAAATCCAGGACGAGGCGGTTCGGGGCGGTTAATGTAAAAAGCCGCCACGGCACACCTTGGCTCAGTTCAAGACGGACTTCAGTCCCTCTCCAGCGATCCGTGATTTCCCCGGCTTCAAACCGCGCCAAAGCGCCCAGGTCCTGCGCGACCACAGATCCGGCAACAAATAATGACAGCACCGCCGTCAACAGCCTTAGGAAAACACCGCTCATATACTCACCACGGCCTCTGAACCGGCCTTTGTATTGAAAATACGGGATTCGTGCTGAAAGGGACAGTCAGAATGCGGTCAGTCGAGATGGCCCCTTGCGCGCATGAAGCTTTCGAGGCGCTCCAAACCTTCCATGATATCCGCAGTAGAACGCGCATATGAAAACCGAAGTGTGCCACCGCCACGCGCCGGATCAAAGTCCAGACCCGGCGTCACGGCAACTCCTGCATCGTCCAGAATGGCCCTTGCAAAGGCGCGACTGTCATTGGTGAGATGCGAGACATCGGCATAGACGTAGAACGCTCCATCCGGCGGCGCGATCCGATCGAAGCCTGCTTTGGGCAGACCTTCGATCATCAATCGGCGGTTTTCGCGATAGACCGACATATTGGCTTCAAGCTCGTCATGCGCGTCCATTGCAGCCAACGCCGCCACCTGCGCGGCGTGGGGGGCACAGATGAACATGTTTTGCGCCAAGCGTTCAACTTGCCGAACATTTTCGGGCGGCAGAACCAGCCAGCCCACGCGCCAACCTGTCATGCTGAAATACTTGGAGAACGAATTGATCACGCAAACATTGTCGCTGATCTGAAGCGCTGTAACAGCCTTCTGATCATATTCTATGCCGTGGTAGATCTCATCCGACAGAAACGCCGCGCCTTTGTCCTGCGCCGCTTGAATCAAAGCGCCAAGCGCGTCTCGTCCAAGCATGGTGCCGGTTGGGTTGGCCGGTGAAGCCACCATCATCCCTTGATAATCTCGACCTTCGAGGTCGGAAGGCTCTAGTTGGTAGCGCGCTTCGGGGCGGGTCTGGATTTCCAGCGGGGTGAGATTCAGCGATTTCATGATCTGGCGGTAGGACGGATAGCCCGGAGCACCGATGGCAATATGGTCGCCAGCATCGAAAAGCGCCGAGAACGCGAGGATAAAGCCGCCGGAGGACCCCGGTGTCACCACGACACGGGCAGGATCAAGATCGACGTTGTACCAGTCACCATAAAGCTTTGCGATCCGCTGACGCAGCGCTGGTAAACCCAGGGCCACGGTATATCCGAGCGAATTGTCGCTCATCGCGCTTTGCAGCGCGGTGCGCGCGTGGGCTGGTGCTGGTGTACCCGGTTGGCCCACCTCCATGTGAATAATGTGACGTCCCGCTTCCTCGGCCTGCCGCGCCGCTTCCATCACGTCCATCACGATAAAGGGATCAACCGCCCCACGGCTTGAGTTCCGCATCATTCTCTCCCTACAGTGGCTGCGGCAGACCTAGGGGCGAACACAGGGCAAGGTCAATGTATCACGCGACGCGGACGCTTTTGCGGGTGACGGCAGTCATCCTGTCCCTGACGGTGCTTGTCGCGACCGGACCGGCCCGTGCCGTAACTTTGCTGCGCGATGCTGACATTGAGTATTCACTGAAACAACTTGGCGCACCGGTTCTGCGCGCTGCGGGTCTGAGCCCCAATCAGATCCGCATACTGGTGATCGACGACAGTACGCTCAATGCGTTCATCGTCGATACGCAGCACATCTTCATCCATTCGGGATTGCTCACAAAACTCGAAACTGCTGCGCAAGTTCAAGCGGTCATTGCACATGAGGCGGCGCATATCGCGAATGGGCACATCTCTCGGCGACTGGGAAACATGCGTACGGCACGCACCGCAGCCGGACTGGGTATGGTTCTGGCGGCTGCTGCTGCGGCGGCGGGGAACGGACAGGCTGCCGTTGGGCTGGGGATCGGGCTTCAGTCCTCGGCAATGCGCAATTTCCTCGCTCACACACGCGCCGAAGAAGCCTCGGCCGATATCAGTTCGATCCGTTACCTCGTGCGGGCCGGTGTGGATCCGCAGGGTGCTATCGAAGTGCAGGACCTGTTCCGGGGTCAAGAGGTTCTAGCGGAAACCCGGCAGGACCCGTATATGCGCTCGCACCCTCTATCGCGAGACCGGTTGCGTGCGCTTAAAGGGCTGGTTGCTGGAGCGTCCGCGAAAACAGCTCCGGACCCCGGCGCGAACTATTGGTTTGCCCGTGCTAAAGGTAAACTCACCGCTTTCACACGCGCACCCGGATGGACCCTACGGCGTGCCGATGCCAGCGGCACCAGCGATATCGCACAGATGCGAAAAGCCGTGGCCTATCATCGTCAGAGCGATTTGGGACGGGCGCTGCAGAATATCGACGCGGCAATTTCCTCCCGCCCCAATGATCCGTTTCTGCGGGAACTCAAAGGTCAGATTCTTTTGGAGTCGCGTCGCGCTCCAGAGGCGGTCAAAGTCTATTCCGCCGCCGCCCGTCTTGCGCCGCGCGAACCTTTGATCCTTGGCGGTTTGGGCCGCGCCCAACTTGCGGCCGGCAACCCGAAAGACGCCTTGCGCACGCTTGAAGCAGCACGCGGGCGCGATTTCAGCGACACCCGCATTCTGCGTGATCTTGCCGTGGCCTATGCCAAAACCGGACAGACGGCGATGGCATCTCTGGTCACGGCAGAGCGCTATGCAGTTCAGGGCCGTTTCAAAGACGCAGCTATTCATGCCAAACGTGCAGAAGGCGCGCTGGCGCGCGGCTCTGGCCCGTGGCAACGCGCACAGGATGTGCTAAGTGCAGCTCAACGCGCCGGACAGCGCTAAACCCGACAATCGGAGACCCACATGCGAAAAAACCGCCTCGCCACCTCGATCGCCGCCCTGCTCATGGCCACCGGGGTTCAGGCCGCTGATCTTGATCTCAGCAATATGTCAGAGGAAGACCGCGCGGCTTTTGGCGCTCAGGTCCGAGCCTATCTTCTGGAAAACCCCGAAGTTATCATGGAAGCCGTGCAGGTTCTTGAAGAACGGCAGGCCGCCCAACAGGCGCAGGGCGACGTTGCGCTGATCGAAAACAATGCAGAGGCCATCTTTAATGACGGTTATTCCTGGGTTGGCGGCAATCCAGAGGGCGATGTAACGATTGTCGAGTTCTTTGACTATCGCTGCGGTTTCTGCCGTCGCGCGCACCCCGAAGTTGCGCAACTGCTCGAACTTGACGGCAACATCCGTTACGTCGCCAAGGAATTCCCGATCCTTGGAGAAAACTCGTTGATTTCGTCGCGCTTTGCTCTGGCCGCCCGCGAGATTGGCGGGGACGACGCGTACGAGGCCGCGAAAGAAGCGCTGATCGTGCTCAATGGCGATATGGATGAAACGGTCCTGCGACGGTTGGCGAACACACTCGGTCTGGATGCTGACGCGGTACTGGGCGCGATGGACGACGAGGGCATCACCGAGCAATTGGCCACCACCCGCGCTTTGGCGCAAACCCTGCAGATCAACGGAACCCCGTCATTCGTGATGGGCGATCAACTTGTGCGCGGGTATGTGCCTCTTGATGCCATGCAGCAGATCGTGGCTGAGGCACGTCAAGACTGATAGGGGCGCGGACACAAGGCGGTTCAAATCCGCCTTGTGTCAATGCCGTGCACGAGGTGCGGTCTATTCAGCCGCCTCTTGGGACCCTGAGGATTCCAGCTCAGCGGCTTTCTTTTCAACCTGCTCCACAATGTGATCGATCATCTGATCGTTAGACATCTTGTGACTTTGCTTACCAGCAAGATACACCATACCCGACCCGTTGCCGCCGCCGGTGAAACCGACATCGGTCATCAAGGCTTCGCCTGGACCATTCACCACGCAGCCGATGATCGACAGGCTCATGGGTGTCTTGATGTGCTCCAACCGCTTTTCCAGCGTTTCCACAGTCTTGATCACGTCAAAGCCCTGTCGCGCACAGCTTGGGCAGGAAATGATATTCACACCGCGGTGGCGCAGACCGAGAGACTTCAGAATCTCATAGCCGACCTTCACCTCTTCGACCGGATCGGCCGATAGTGAGACCCGGATCGTGTCGCCGATGCCCATCCAAAGCAGGTTGCCCAGACCGATCGCAGATTTGATCGTACCGGACATGAGCCCGCCAGCTTCTGTGATGCCAAGATGGATCGGCGCATCCGTGGCCTCTGCCAACTGCTGATAGGCTGCAGCAGCCATGAATACATCCGACGCTTTGCAACTGATCTTGAATTCGTGAAAATCATTGTCTTGCAGGATCTTGATATGATCCAAACCGGATTCGACCATCGCATCCGGACAAGGCTCGCCGTATTTTTCAAGCAGGTGCTTTTCCAAGGACCCCGCGTTCACGCCGATCCGTATCGAGCAATTGTGGTCGCGGGCGGCTTTGATGACTTCCTTCACGCGCTCCGCAGAACCGATATTACCGGGGTTGATCCGAAGACAGGATGCACCAGCCTCTGCGGCTTCGATACCCCGTTTGTAGTGAAAGTGGATGTCGGCCACGATAGGCACAGGGCTTTCCCTGACAATTTCCTTGAGCGCTCGGGAACTGTCTTCGTCTGGCACCGAAATCCGAACGATGTCCGCGCCCGCCTCTGCGGCGGCCTGAACCTGCGCAATCGTTGCCTTCACATCCGGTGTGAGTGTGTTGGTCATGGTCTGGACCGAAATGGGTGCATCCCCCCCAACCGGCACATTGCCCACCATGATCTGGCGCGATTTGCGGCGATAGATATTACGCCACGGGCGAATGTGATTGAGGCTCATGCAGCCCTCCGTCGGCAAAAGTGTCAACCAAACTGTACAGTCTATTTATAGATATAGCTAGGCCCGGCGAACCGGCGCTTCAAGCGCTGCAACCAAGGTTACGACGCTTATTCCAGAGGCTGTTGGATTTCGAGTTCTGCCACAACCCGAGCTAGATCGCTGTCTGCTTCGATCGACGCTACGGAATAGGTTTGCGAGAGTGAGTCGACAGACAGGGCAAGGTTTGACGTGACAGATCCCCGCGACCCTGCCGGGCCATATGTCTGACCATTCATCGCAAAGTAAATCGCGCCAGATTCGCCAACGCGCAAGGTGGGCGGTTCTTCGGTCACCGGCACCTCGTAGGTGTCGCCCGCGTTCATGATGGTTTCGTAGATCACAGTGCCATCCGGCGCGCGAACCCGAACCCATGCTGGACGTACCGCAACCAGTGTGACACCCGGCGCCGTATCTTCAAGAATCTTGGGCTGCCCAATCACCGGCTGCGGTTCATCCGTTGCCAGACCAGCCAAAACCCGGTTCAAATCCTGATCGTTCTTGAGCGCCGCAGGTTCAAGAATTGCTGCGAGCGTGGGGCCGTCCAGTGGCAAGTCAGAAGTCACCGTGCCAGAGGGGCCAACGGGTCCAACAGGTTGGCCATTGACAGACACATAGACCGCGCCGCTTTCGCCCACGTTCAAAAGAGCATCAGTCTCTGACGCCGGAACGGTCCACGTATCGCCGGCCGCCATGACTTTTTCAAAGATCACCGACCGGTCATCACCACGCACTCTGACCCAAGCAGGCCGTGCTGCGATCAGCGTGACACCATCCTCAGGCAACGCATTCGCGGCCCCAAAACGCATGGTTGCAGGATCAAGATCAACCGATGGCAAATCGCGTGTAGCGACGTGGGCAAAAGCGCCAACACTGTTCGGATCAAGCGTGGAGATCGGTGCGTCGCGCGCGACCAGCACTGGCACGTCAAGCGCTTGAGGTCGATAAAGCCTGTCAAACGCCTCGACCGATGCGGGTGGCGTGAACACACCGGCGGCAGCGTCGGCTTCCGAACTTTCCAACCTGGTGTCAGCAGAAGCTGTCGTAGTCTGCAAAGGGTCAAGATCGCTCAGGACAACCGGGGTCTGATCCACGGGAGCAAGCTTAACACGCTGGACCTCTTGTAAGACTGAATAGCCGCCGTAACCCAAACCGCCAAGCAACAACACCAGCACAAGAGTCGATCCGATAGCGCCGGGCTCAATCCGGGACACAAACGAGTCGTTGCCGGGCGCAAATGGCAAAGCCGGCTGCGAGAACGGATCACGCGTTGTCGAGTGTTGTGTCAGCCCTTGCGCAAGATCTTGCTTTTTCCGAGAGGATGCCGCATCCGACATGCCGTGCGCCGTCTCGAACCCGCTTTCGGCACAGAAAACGGCGTAGGTGTCATCCGGGTCCATTCCCAGATACCGCGCGTAAGACCGGACATAGCCTGCGATAAAGCCCGGTGTATCGAACGCAGTCGGGTCGCAGTTTTCGATAGCCGCAATATAGCTTGCTTTGATGCGCAACTCGCGTTGCACATCCAGCAAAGATTTCCCTAGCGTGGCGCGTTCCCCGCGCATGACATCACCGAGCCTGAGTTCGAAGTCATCGAACCCACGCGGCTTTTCCTCGGTTTCATCTTGCGACACTCTTTGGGTTTTTCGCCCAATCATACGCGCTGCCCCTTGTCGTACTTACCGCCTACACGCTGCCTGCGTCGCGCGTACCAGTGAGTCGAGTCGCGCGTTTTATTACTCTTTAGATACCATACGACAAGGTTGTTTGCACTGATTCCACGCGCTAGGCGCTAAGTTCGGCGCGATTCAGCGCACAGTGCGCCCAAAGTTCGTCCATCGCCTGAACCAGCTTATCGATCTCCTTCGGACCGTGCACCGGAGACGGAGTAAACCGCAGCCTTTCTGTCCCACGCGGCACGGTCGGGAAGTTGATCGGCTGCACATAAATCCCGAAACGGTCGAGCATCATATCCGACATCTGTTTGGTGTGCACCGGGTCCCCAACGATGACGGGAATGATGTGGCTGCCATGATCGACAATCGGCAAACCCAAAGCTTTAAGGCGCATCTTCAGAATACGCGCCTGCAGCTGGTGTTGATCGCGCAAGCTCTGGTCCGTCTTCAGATGCGCAACCGAAGCGGCAGCCCCCGCTGCGACAGCTGGCGGAAGCGAGGTCGTGAAGATGAAGCCCGGTGCATAGGACCTGATGGCATCGCACATTTTTGCGGATGACGCGATATAACCGCCCATCACACCATAGGCTTTGGCCAAGGTGCCATTGATGATGTCGATCCGGTCCATAAGACCATCGCGTTCTGCAACACCCGCACCGCGCGGCCCGTACATCCCGACGGCGTGCACTTCGTCGATATAGGTGAGGGCTCCAAATTCGTCCGCAAGATCGCAGATCGCCTCAATCGGACCAAAGTCGCCATCCATCGAGTAGATAGACTCAAATGCGATAACCTTGGGCGCGTCCGGGTCATCCGCGGCCATCAACGCGCGCAAGTGTTCCACATCGTTGTGACGAAAGATGCGCTTGGCCCCACCGTTGCGGCGCACGCCTTCGATCATTGACGCATGATTCAACGCGTCGGAGTAAATGATCAGCCCGGGAAAGAGTTTAGGCAGCGTCGACAGCGTTGCGTCATTCGCGATATAGGCCGACGTAAAAAGCAGAGCCGCTTCTTTCTGATGCAGGTCCGCAAGCTCTGCCTCCAGGCGCTTGTGATACACGGTTGTGCCGGAGATGTTGCGCGTACCGCCCGAGCCCGCGCCAGTTGCATCCAGCGCCTCGTGCATGGCGTCCAAAACCGCCGGATGCTGTCCCATCCCCAGATAGTCATTGCCGCACCAGACGGTGATGTCCTGCTCGCTTCCATCCGGCTTGCGCCAAACGGCGTGCGGGAACTGGCCATTCTGACGCTCGATATCGATAAACGTCCGATAACGACCCTCTTCGTGCAAGCGATTGAGGGCTTCGTCGAGTTTGTCTGCGTAGTGCACCGGCGTCTCCTTCAGGCTGCGATCTTTGAGGGCCATTTCCTCCAGCCCGTCGCATTCACGTTTTAGAATGGATATAGATCGCGTGTCGTTCTGACAATGTGCATAGGGAACGACGAACGGTCGCAGCCTTGATCTAAGTCAAGCAACGGGCCCCAATACAATAGATCTCAAGAAAATCTGCATATTTCTCATATCATTCCGGGGCATGGCATCGCGCCCGCGTCTCTGGACAGTGATCATTGCAGTGATAGGCTTCCGTCAAATCATGAATAGGAGCCAGTCTATGTCCGTTGAACCCGTCCTTGACCGAATTGATTCTACCCTTTCGGACAGCCTTGACCGGTTGAAGGCATTTCTGCGCATTCCTTCGATTTCGACCGATCCGGCCTTCAGTACAGACTGTGAGCTCGCCGCGGACTGGCTGGTCTCAGATCTGCGGTCTATGGGCATCGAAGCCGAAAAACGGCCGACGCCTGGTCATCCAATGGTGGTTGGACACATTGATGGCCCGGGGCCTCACCTGCTGTTTTACGGTCATTACGATGTTCAGCCAGTCGATCCGCTTGATCTGTGGGACAATGACCCTTTCGATCCGCAAGTCGAAGACACGCCAAAAGGCCAAGTCTTGCGTGGGCGCGGCGCTGCAGACGACAAGGGGCAACTAATGACCTTCGTCGAAGCATGTCGGGCCTGGATCGCTGAGCATGGCAGTCTGCCTTGCAAAATCACCTTTTTCTTCGAAGGTGAAGAAGAGTCCGGGTCCCCATCACTTGTTCCCTTCCTCAGAGAGAATGCTGACGAACTGAAAGCCGACGTCGCCTTGATCTGCGACACCGGTCTTTTCGATAGCCGCGTACCCGCCATCACAACGATGCTGCGCGGGATGCTGCAGGAAGAGATTACCATCACGGGACCGTCACGCGACCTGCATTCAGGCATGTACGGAGGCGCCGCCATCAACCCGATCCGGGTTTTGAGCCGCATCATCGCAAAACTTCATGATGACACAGGCCGCATCACCATTCCCGCATTCTACGATGGGGTCCCAGACATTCCCGAGGATATACTCAATCAATGGGACGCGCTTGAATTCGATCACTCGACATTTCTGGGAGATGTCGGCCTGAGCGAATTGGCCGGCGAAGCCGGTCGTAGCGCACTTGAGATGCTTTGGTCCCGGCCAACATGTGAAGTCAACGGTATCGGCGGCGGGTATCAGGGCGAAGGCTTTAAAACCGTATTGCCGTCAAAAGCCAGCGCGAAGATCAGCTTCCGTTTGGTGGGTCAACAAGACCCGCTCGCCATTCGCGAGAACTTTCGCCAGATGGTCACCGAGCTCGTTCCAGATGATTGCGACGTGGCGTTCAAGGGGCACGGAGCCTCTCAGGCCTCGGTTATGTCGATCGACAACCCGGCCTTTGAGAAAGCCCGTGTCGCATTGACTGAGGAATGGCCTGATGAAGCCGCCTTTATCGGCAGCGGCGGTTCGATACCTGTCGCCGGGTACTTCCAGACGATGTTGGGTACCGAGTCGATGCTGATCGGCTTTGGCAAAGATGATGATCAAATTCATAGCCCAAACGAAAAATACGATGTGGAAAGCTTTCACAAAGGCACAAGAAGCTGGGCCCGCATTCTTGCTGCGTTGAGTTCAAATTAATCGATGATTTGGCAGGGTGACGTAAGGTAGAATTCAGAAAATTATTCAGAACTTTCGTATCTTGAACACGAGCTGTTCCAAATCTGGTCACATTTTCCCGTAAAACGTGAGTGCATGAGAAGAGTGTTCAAAAAGCAGGATCGCAACGATTTCAATGCTCGCATAAAGCGACTTGATCCTGCTTTTGCCACGACACCGGCGAAGGAGCGTGACGATCGGAAACCCTGGGAACTGGGTAAACGCGCGGCACGGGGCACCACTAAACCGCTCCGGATGACCTTCTTAGGCTTCACCGCAGCACTGATTAGCCTTTACGCCGCAAACAATCCCGAGACTGTTCGGGATCTGCTCGTCCGTTCGGGGTGGCCCCTGCAGTTTGTTCACTATGCAATGAACGGCATCGCCCTGCTGATGATTGGCCTGCTCGTCTTTTACCTGGCCAATGTGCTGCGCTGTATCAATCCGCGAGCAACGGATCGTGGAAATGCGGCCGGATTGGTCGTTGGCGCAATTGCCGCAATCGGTGTCAACACGCTTGACCAGTCCCATATTCTATCCGGCTTGCAATACGCGGGCTTCGAAAGCCCCGGAGATGTACTGACCTACGCACAAGCCCGGACGTCGGAGATTGCCAAGATTGACTGGACAAGCGTCGTGGCGGTGTCATCTTCGGCGAAATGACACGCCCACATCTTTTCCGAACCCAAACACAGACAATTGCATATGAGATGGCCGGGAACGGCCCCCCTCTTTTGCTGCTACATGGTTTTCCTCAGACCCGTGCCATGTGGCGACCCCTTGTACCAGCTCTGGCCGAGGATTTCACAGTCGTGACGGCCGACTTGCGTGGTTACGGCGATAGCAGCAAACCGGCTGCGATGCCTGACATGAGCTTTCGGCACATGGCACAGGACATGGTTGAGTTGATGGCGTCCTTGGGTCACAGCGCCTTCCACGCCGTCGGGCATGATCGCGGTGCGCGCATTGTGCACCGCATGGCCTTGGATCATCCTCACGCAGTGCAAAGCTTGACGGTCATGGACATCGTCCCAACCGACTACCTGCTGACGGAAATGACAACGGAGATCGCCAAAGCCTATTATCACTGGCTGTTCCTCGCTCAGCCCGACCCGTTTCCCGAAACAATGATCGGGCATGACCCGGATGCCTATTTCGAGCGCTGCCTTTTAGGGTTCGGCAAGGCAACTCTTGATGATTTCAATCCCGCCCTGCTGGCGGAATACCGCACGGCGTGGCGGAACCCTGACTGCATCCGATCCATGTGCCACGACTATCGCGCTGCTATCGAGATAGACTGGGCGCAAGATCGTGATGACCTTGATCGAAAGGTGACGTGTCCGTCACTGGTGCTTTACGGAAAAGAAGGGGCGATGGCGCGTCTGCTGAATGTGCCGGCCACATGGCACGACAGGTTGAGTAACATGCAACACGCCGCCATCGATGGTGGGCATTTCTTCGTCGACCAATCACCTGACGCAACAACCAAGGCTATGCTCGAGTTTCTCGGACGTCTTTAAAGCTGCAGAGAGGAAAATGGCGCGGTTGACGGGGCTCGAACCCGCGACCCCCGGCGTGACAGGCCGGTACTCTAACCAACTGAGCTACAACCGCGCATTTTACGTCGATGCATCGGGCAGTGGTGGCGCGGTTGACGGGGCTCGAACCCGCGACCCCCGGCGTGACAGGCCGGTACTCTAACCAACTGAGCTACAACCGCTCACTGCCGCCCGCATCTGGGCGTGACGCGGGTTCTATGGTCAGTGCCCTGCCCCGTCAAGCGCTTTCGCGCGGATTTCTTAAGCAAAATTTTTGCCGGTCATTTCCCTGCATTGAACGCTCACCCCACAACATACGAAACACGTAGATTCGAAGGCTCCGCAGCCAGCGGATTGCAACCGATGGGTGAAACAAACAGAGGCTCGCACGAGTGTGCCATCTGGCTTGATTCCATTAAATTCGGTCGTTTTGCCTTTGTTTCTAGGGCAGCCTGCTCAAGTGATGCGCTTTAGCGTCAGGTGCCGCTACAAATCCTGTGTCGAACCCGCCTCTCAATTGCGTCATTTTTGATCGGCCATATGCTCTAACGCCAGACGAGTAAGGGTAGTCACCTGTTGTGAGACAACTATTTGCCACCGAGATTAGGTTCTGGGACCTTTTCGGAGGACGCATGTCCTTCAGCCTGAGCACATATCTGAGCGTGCTGTCGCATCGGCGTGCGCTTCTGTTCGTGCTGTTGTGCATGTTGACTTTTGTGGCCTCAGACCCGTCCGGTTCGCGGGCCCATGTGCCATCCTGGTTTTCAATTGTGTTCTGGCCGATCTTGTTCACTGTCTATCTGGGCCACTACCTGCTCGGCCTCTGGGTCGCAGCGTCACTAAGCAAGGCTGTCCCGCATCTGCGCATCCCCTCGCCAGTCATCGGGTTGTTCGCCCTCCTTCCCACAATCATGCTGTGCAAAACCGCAGTGCAATTTATGAGCAACGGAACATTTCCTTATAATTTTGAAGGACAGCTCGTGTTCTACTTTGTTTCCATCCAGGCCTTGGAAACGGTCTACTATCGATTCATTTTTCCAGAGCTTCGAAAAGAGACCAAAGCAGAAACCACAACACGTCATCTGGTTGTTGGAGGCGAGAAAGTCGAACTCGACAAGCTGCTGCACATAGAAGCCCGTGAACATCACGTGCATCTGACATTTGACAATGCCAAGTCGCTGGCCCGAGCGCGACTTCGGGATATCGTGGCACAAACCAAAGCCGAAGATGGTTTGCAGCCGCATCGTTCTTGGTGGGTAGCCCGCGATCCAGCTATTCGCGCCGAGCGCAAGGAAGGAAGGCTGATCCTTCGCCTGCGCGATGATACCGAAGTCCCGGTAGCCCGCACACGTGTGGATGACGTCTTGAACTGGCTGGAAAATCACATTCACCCAGCACAATAGCCGCTAGAAAACGCTAAACAGTGGGGATCGATGGTGGGTGATGAGAGACTCGAACTCCCGACATCTTCGGTGTAAACGAAGCGCTCTACCAACTGAGCTAATCACCCGATCGAGTGTCGTTTAGCCAAGCCGTCAGACCTGCGCAAGCGCTTTTTGCAGCTGTTTCTCACTGGTCCTGAAAAAGCAAAACACGCGGCCGATTTGGACCGCGTGTTTTGAAAAATGGTGGGTGATAAGAGATTCGAACTCCTGACATCTTCGATGTGAACGAAGCGCTCTACCACTGAGCTAATCACCCGTTGGGCTGCGTCTTAGCGTCACTCGGCAGCCTGTGCAAGAGGGTCCGACGCATCGCTGGTCTGGGCCTCAGTGCGACGCAGCCGAGTGGTGATAATATGCGCCTTGGTCGTCTTTTTCATGCGTGTGATCTTAAGCTTGCCCATCGGGGCCAAATTCAGTTCACGCCCATCGGCAATGGTTTCACCCAACACGGCCAGCATGGCTTCTACGACAGGCTTCGCGTCCCTTTTCTTCACACCGCTGCGCGCCACGACCGTTTCGATCAATTCCTTTTTCTTCAACTCCGGTCCCGTAACCTTGGGTGTTTCGGTCACAACCACCTCAGGTTCAGCTATCTTGACCGCAGTTTCCGGAACGGGCGCCGGCGTCTTGGCGGGCTTGCGCGGTGTTGTTGTCGACTTCTTCGTCGTCGCCATTGGTCTCATCCCTTGTCTGCTCTGATTTTTGGCGAATGCATCCCAACCATAACAAGAACGGCCACTTTATCCAGTGCTTTGATTTTTAGCCGACACAAAATAGGCCATCGGCCTGATTTGACTCTCGTAAACAAGAACGCCGCCCCGAATTGGGGCGGCGTTTGAAATGCCAGATGAGAGCTAACTCAATGCGCAATAGCTGACGCGCCGCCACTGTCCTTGTTGAGAGCCTGCGCCGCCGCCTCCTCGGCTGCCTCGTCCCATTCAATGGACTCCGGCTCAGAAACCAGCGCCAGCTTCAAGACGTCAGACACATGTTCAACCGGGATGATCTCCAAACCGGTCTTCACATTGTCAGGCAACTCCACGAGATCCTTTTCGTTCTCTTGCGGAATCAACACTGTCTTGATGCCACCGCGCAAAGCCGCCAGCAGCTTTTCTTTCAAACCACCGATCGGCATTGCGTTGCCGCGCAAGGAAACCTCACCCGTCATCGCAATGTCGCGCCGTACCGGAATGCCTGTCAGGACCGACACGATCGACGTTACCATTGCCAAGCCAGCGGACGGACCATCCTTGGGCGTCGCGCCATCGGGCACGTGCACGTGGATGTCCATCTGATCAAACTTGGGTGGCTTTACACCAATTTCTGGCGCAATGGACCGCACGTAACTGGCAGCAGCATCGATGGACTCTTTCATCACGTCGCCCAGCTTGCCGGTGGTCTTCATACGGCCCTTGCCAGGAAGCTTCAGCGCTTCGATGTGCAAGAGGTCCCCGCCGACACTGGTATAGGCCAAGCCGGTCACTACGCCGATCTGGTTCTCGTCCTCGGCCAGGCCATAGCGATGTTTCCGAACACCCAAGAAGTCATCGAGGTTCTCAGGCGTCACAACAACCTTTTCCTCTTCCTTCTTTACGATCTTGGTCACCGCCTTCCGCGCAAGTTTCGAGATTTCACGCTCAAGGTTCCGCACACCCGCTTCACGGGTGTAGTAGCGGATCACATCGGTCAGTGCCTCGTCCGTCAGCTCGAACTCGCCCTTCTTGAGACCGTGGTTCTTGACCTGCTTCGAAATCAGGTGGCGCTTGGCAATCTCGGCCTTCTCATCTTCGGTGTAGCCCGCCAGCGGAATGATCTCCATCCGGTCCAGAAGCGGACCCGGCATGTTGTAGGAGTTTGCCGTGGTCAGGAACATAACATTCGACAGATCGTATTCCACCTCAAGATAGTGGTCCACGAAGGTGCTGTTCTGTTCCGGATCAAGCACTTCAAGCATCGCCGAGGCGGGATCGCCGCGGAAATCCTGACCCATCTTGTCGATCTCATCGAGGAGGATAAGCGGGTTCGTTGTCTTCGCCTTCTTCAGCGCTTGGATGATCTTGCCCGGCATGGAGCCAATATAGGTCCGGCGGTGACCGCGGATCTCGGACTCGTCGCGCACGCCACCCAACGAGATACGGATGAACTCTCGGCCTGTGGCCTTGGCAACCGACTTACCCAGCGACGTCTTACCCACCCCCGGAGGGCCGACAAGGCACATGATCGGGCCTTTCAGCTTCTTTGAGCGCTGCTGAACTGCAAGGTACTCAACAATGCGTTCCTTGACCTTCTCAAGACCATAGTGGTCCGCGTCGAGGATCTTCTCGGCATTGCCAAGATCCTTCTTCACGCGCGACTTTACACCCCACGGGATCGACAGCATCCAGTCCAGGTAATTGCGCACGACGGTCGCCTCGGCGCTCATTGGGCTCATGTTCTTGAGCTTTTTGATCTCAGCCTCGGCCTTTTCCTTGGCCTCTTTAGAGAGCTTGGTCTCATTGACCTTCGCTTCAAGCTCCGCGAGCTCGTTCTGGCCATCCTCGCCGTCGCCAAGTTCCTTCTGAATGGCCTTCATCTGCTCATTCAGATAGTACTCTCGCTGCGTGCGCTCCATCTGGGATTTGACGCGTGTCTTGATCTTTTTCTCGACCTGCAGAACGCTCATTTCGCCCTGCATCAGCCCATATACTTTTTCAAGCCGCTCGCTGACAGAAAGGGTCTCAAGAAGCTCCTGCTTCTGTTCCACTTCAATGCCAAGATGTCCCGCGACGAGGTCTGCGAGCTTGGCCGGAGCATCCGCGTCCGAGACCGCACCAAGCGCTTCCTCGGGGATGTTCTTCTTAACCTTGGCGTAGCGTTCAAATTCTTCGCCAACCGTACGCACAAGCGCCGCAATCGCGGCGGGGTCGCCCGGCATTTCGGTCAGGTATTCGGCCCGTGCTTCGAAGAACTGGTCATTTTCGATGTATTCGGTGATGCGCACGCGGCTCTGGCCTTCGACCAGCACTTTTACAGTGCCGTCAGGCAGCTTGAGCAACTGCAGCACATTGGCCAGCACGCCAGCGCGGTAAATCCCGTCCGTCTGCGGATCGTCTTCTGCTGGGTCCATCTGACTTGCAAGCAGGATCTGCTTGTCATCCGACATGACCTCTTCCAGCGCGCGCACCGACTTGTCGCGGCCTACGAAAAGCGGGACGATCATATGCGGAAATACAACTATGTCCCGCAGCGGCAGAACTGGGTAGGAGGCGTTGAGAGGCTCTTGCATGCTCGTATCCTTATCATTGGCAAGATGGCACCGGCCCCGCTTTGCGGCAGCGCTGACCATCTCCGGTCTTGGAGCTATAAGGTGGGGCGACCACCCGCTGGTTTCAACCTTGCTCCCTGATCAACACCATATCTTGATGGTCGGGGCCCGCAAGGTGGCAATTGGCATTAGAGTGAACCAGGAGCAATGCACCGCCCAAAAGTCCAGTCTCTGGCCATCTCCCTGCCAAAACCGTGCCACAGTGACATGTGAGGATGCAGATATCCGGCATACAATCTGAGCGATCCCATGATCAACCTGATCCGCCTGCAGTTCCGCCGCGTCTCGTATTGCGGCTTGATGTTCGCTGCACTCCTCTATCTCGGCGCAGCGCGGTTCGAAAACGGGACCTACGCCTTTCTTCTGGATCGGCCGATTGTCTTTGCGATCTCGGTGCTTATCATGGCGACTGGGTTTGCCGTCTGTCTTGCAATCACGCTTCCCATCATGGTTCAAATCCCCCTTTTGCGCGAATTGCGCATCATGCCCGAGTTCCTTCTGACATGGGGTGTGCTTTATTACGGGCTATTGGTGGACGGCGTCCAAATGCTGCCCGACAGTATGGAGTCTATCGCGACCATCTCTGCCTTCGTTGTTTACTGGGGCACAATACAAGGCCCCCTGCTCGACGGCTTTGATCTGCGGTTGCTCTCACAAGAACGCAGCAGTTTTGTCACTTCGATCGACCGGACCGATCTGTGGCAACGCTTGCGCCCCGGCCGCGGCCCAATCGAAACGCACTGGGATGCTCTGCTCGCCGATACCGAGGTTGACCCGGCGGATCCGGCAAGGGTTTTTGTGAAATACCGACACGGTAGCGGCACCTTTGAGCATCAGGAGATCACCTATCTCGATGAGACGCCAAACAGCCACTTTCTCTACCACTACCGCAATCCGGTCGAAGGCTCCCGGCAGGCGCTGGTTGAAGGAGAGTTCGAAGTCTGGCTCAAAGACATCGAAAACGGAAAGACGAAAGTCACGATCGAAAACAGACGACGTGCGGTGATGCCAAACCTGGCTCTTGCCATGTGGTTCGACAATTTAGAACGGGATCGAGTGGTGTACGCGCGAAACCGGCTGGAGAACCGTTGGGACGGAACACTGTCCGGCGCAATCCGCCGCAAGGTTCTTTCGTTCTCCTGAGGCGTCGGTCGCGCGATCAGTTCCCTGCCCGTCGCATCATCATCATGTGCACCGCATGCATGCCCTCTTCGACCATAGCGGTCACTTCGGCCGCATGTTCTTGCATCGCAGCAACAAGTTCGGGATCCTCCGATGTCTGGGTCACGATCACACCCTCATCGGTGACATCAATCTCGGACTGAATGCGATCACCGCGCGCAAAGAAGATATCCAGCGTGGGACTTTGGATGAAGATTTTCGGATCATCCTTCTGGCCAACGCGGTCGATCATACCCACAACATGACTAACCAAGGCATCCATCACCTCCGGATCGCTGGATCGGGTCACAGTGCGGATACCATTTGGCAGGTTCTCAACATCACGGCTCATCGTTTGGAAACGGCGGAACATGACTGCCAGTTCTGCGCTTTCCTTCGGCGTGGCATTTGCACCCTGCAAACCCGGCATATTTGCCATATCATGCCCGGTTCCGTCAGCGCCATGCATATGCCCGTGCCCGTGCATCTGCGCCGAGACAGAGCCCGCAACCAATGCAGCCACCAAAACCGACATGCTCAGAATGTTTCTCATCGCAGACCTTTCAAACCAATCCTAGAACAACATATTCCAACCTTGAAATACGGCCAAGCGACAAAAGCGTGTCCGACGCCTCATTGTGCCAAGCAAACTCGGGCATGGGGGACGCCCCACCAGCGGGCCACGTCAGATCGGCGGGATATCCCCTTCCGCGCGCTTCGCGTGGAAATCAGCTTCGAATGCGGCGAAAGTTCCCGCGGCAATTGCGTCCCGCATCGCCTGCATTAGCTCTTGATAGTAATGCAGGTTGTGCCACGTCAGCAGCATGCCCGAGATCATCTCCTGCGCCCGGAACACATGATGCAGATAGGCCCGGCTGTAGTTCCGGCACGCGGGACACGTACACTCCTCGTCCAGCGGGCGCGGATCGTCCTGATGCCGTGCGTTCTTGATGTTGACCTGCCCGCGCCGCGTCCAAGCCTGACCGGTGCGCCCCGAGCGCGATGGCAAAACACAGTCCATCATGTCCACACCACGCTTGACCGCACCGACAATGTCATCCGGCTTGCCGACGCCCATCAAATAGCGTGGCTTGTCTTCGGGAAGCTGATTTGGCGCGAAATCAAGGCAGTCGAACATCGCCTCCTGCCCTTCACCGACGGCCAGACCTCCGATTGCATAGCCGTCAAACCCGATGGCCCTAAGTGCCTGTGCCGATTCCTCCCGAAAATCCTGCTCCAGGCCGCCTTGCTGAATACCGAAGAGCATATGTCCGGGCCGGTCTCCGAACGCCTCTTTCGACCGCTCCGCCCATCGCATCGACAGGCGCATTGACTCGGCAATCCGATCCCGATCCGCAGGCAATGCGGGGCATTCATCGAAACACATTACGATATCGGACCCCAGCAATCGCTGGATCTCCATTGACCGCTCAGGCGTCAGCTCATGCCGCGACCCATCAATATGCGATTTGAAGGTCACACCTTTTTCTGTCAGCTTGCGCAGATCGGCGAGGCTCATGACCTGAAACCCACCAGAATCCGTGAGGATCGGTTTGTCCCAGTTCATGAATTTGTGCAGCCCACCAAGCCGGGCAATGCGCTCGGCTGTCGGACGCAACATCAGGTGGTAGGTGTTGCCTAGAAGAATATCCGCCCCGGTGGCAGCCACAGATTCGGGCATCATCGCCTTGACCGTCGCTGCCGTGCCCACCGGCATGAATGCAGGTGTTCTGATAGTGCCTCGCGGTGTGGTAATCGCCCCTGTCCGAGCGGTACCATCTGTGGCGTGAAGGGCAAAGGAGGAAAAAACTGTCATGATCCGGCCTTACTTGCAGAGGGCGCCCTTGTGCGCCAAATCTCCAGCATTGCCAAGGAGGCGCGATTCCCATGCCTGATACTTCATCCGAGACGCCCGCGCCGAAATCGTCGGGCTCTGAGACCATTTTGACCTTCGGCTGGGAAGAATGGGTCAGCCTGCCCGCCCTCGGACTGCCTGCGATCCGCGCCAAGGTGGACACGGGCGCGCGCACCTCTGCCCTGCATGCTGCCGATATCGAAGTCTTCGGCTCGGCCAGCAAACCGCGCGTGCGCTTTGCGGTTCACCCTATTCCGGGGCGCGAAGATCTGATGATCCCCTGCTCCGCCCCGATCGTCGACCGCCGCGACGTCACCTCATCCAACGGTGAAACGGAAAGCCGATATGTCATCGCCTCCGAACTGCATGTCAGCGGTCAGTCATGGACAATCGAAATCACGCTGACCGACCGGGGCACCATGAGCAACCGTATGCTTTTGGGCCGACAGGCGCTTAAAGATCACGTCAATATCGTGCCGAGCGAACGCTTCCAGCAGCCCGAACTGGATTTCGACGTCTACCACACCCCCAAGATGCGCAAGATTGCACCCAATCGGGCACTGCGCGTGGCCGTGCTGAGCCGCGAGAACAATTATTCAACGCGCCGTCTGGTGGAAGAAGGCGAAGCGCGTGGTCATGCCGTCGAAGTTATCGATACAACGCGCTGCTACATGGCGATCAACGCAATGGCGCCCGAAGTCTATTACGACGGCAAACGCCTGCCGCGCTACGATGCGATCATCCCACGCATCGGGGCCTCGATCACGCCCTACGGCACCGCGATTGTCCGGCAATTCGAATCCATCGGCACCTTTGTTGTCAATGGCAGCGCGGGCATCACGTCCAGCCGCGACAAGCTCCACGCGCATCAGCTACTGGCCCGCCATCGGATAGGCATGCCCTCGACGGCCTTTGCCAGCTCGCCAAAGGACACGTCCAACCTGATTGGCCTCGTCGGAACCGCGCCGTTGATCGTTAAACTGCTGGAATCAACGCAAGGCAAAGGCGTTGTGCTCGCAGAAACCAAAAAAGCTGCCGAGTCAGTGATCGACGCCTTCCGAGGGCTGAAGGCGAACTTCCTGGTGCAAGATTTTGTGAAAGAAGCGGCCGGCGAAGACATCCGCTGTCTGGTGGTGAACGGGAAGGTTGTGGCCTCAATGAAGCGCACCGGATCGGACGGTGATTTCCGCTCCAATCTCCACCGCGGTGGCACAGCGCAAAAGGTCCGGATCAGCAAGGAAGAGCGTGAAACAGCTGTGCGCGCCGCGCGTGTGTTCGGCCTCGGTCTGGCAGGGGTTGATCTGCTGCGTTCCAACACTGGACCGAAAGTGCTCGAAGTGAATTCGTCGCCCGGGCTTGAAGGTATTGAGGTTGCCAGCGGTAAGAACATTGCGGGCCTCCTCTACGATGCGATCGAGGAAAAAGTGCGGCCTGCACCTGTGCCGCGCCGCAGGTCGCAGCGGGGAATCGGATAGCCCCGCACGCGCGCTAGAAAAAAAATTTGTTAAGCAACTTAAAGGTGTCGGCTGTCCGCCGTTCACTAAAGTACACGCCAATCCAAAAGGACTTAACATGTTAACTCCAGCCCAAGTTAACCTTATTCAAATTTCCTTTGAAGAAGCGCTTTCCGCGCGGGACGATCTTGTCACCGACTTTTACAAAACACTGTTCGAAAAAGCGCCCTCAGTACGCGGAATGTTCTCGGAAGATATGTCCGGGCAATCCAAGAAATTGGCCAGTATGCTGCAACTGGCTGTCCGCAATCTCAACGATCCCGCGGCTCTCGTTGGCCCGCTGCATACCCTCGGAGCAAAGCATGTGGCCTATGGCACGCAGCCGGCCCACTATTCTGTCGTGGGCGAGGCGCTTGTTGAAAGCCTAAAGAATGCGGTCGGCCCGACATGGACCGCGGAACATTCCGAGGCGTGGAACAAAGCCCTCAGCTTTGTATCGCAAACCATGCTGGCGGGAGCGACCAAGGCCACATCTGTCGAAGCGGTGTAACTGACAGGCCGAATATTGTTTGCGGCGTGCCTGGCACAACCGATGCTTGGCACGCCCACAATCAACGTTCGAAAATTGTCTTCGTCAAAGAGGCAGTTCAATAAATGGCACCCACCGCAGTGACCAAAGCGGAATTGAGATCTTTAACCAATCCTATTGTTCCCGCCCCTTTACCCCCTTCCAGGCTTTCCCTATATATTTGGTCAGGAACCCACGGGAAGGACCGACATGAACGACGCCAGCCCCAAAATCGAAGGCGCTCCTCTGATTGCCCCCTCCAGTACCGATCACCCACTTTACGACCAGGTGGTCGAAGCGTGCCGCTCGGTATACGATCCGGAAATCCCGGTGAACATTTACGACCTTGGGCTCGTCTATACGCTTGATATTAATGATCAAAACGAAGTTCGCGTGATCATGACCCTGACCGCGCCGGGCTGCCCGGTTGCAGGCGAAATGCCGGGATGGGTCGCCGAAGCGATTGAGCCCATTGCCGGCGTCAAACAGGTCGATGTCGAGCTGACTTGGGAACCTCCTTGGGGTATGGATATGATGTCCGACGAGGCACGCCTCGAACTCGGCTTTATGTGACATATGGCTGTCTCGGACGAACAGATCGGGTTTGTCCGAGACCTGTTTCGCGGCCTGCCCTCCGTGACGACACGCAAGATGTTTGGTGGCCTCGGGATTTATTCGGACGGCACGATTTTCGCAGTGATCGGACCGGGCGAAACGCTGCTTCTAAAAGCGCGCGGCCAGTTGGCCGAGGACCTCTCCGCCGAGGGTTGCGAGCAATGGTCATATGAGGGCAAATCAGGTAAACAGTCGCGGATGCCGTACTGGACGTTGCCAGACTCCGCATTGGATGACCCGGATGAGGCCTGTGCGTGGGCGCGCAGATCTTTGGTCGAAGTGAACTGACCCAGAGAGAAATCAAATCCGCTGCCTCCTACGTAGGAAAGTGTAATCCCTTTCCCATGTCAGCGCTTTGGGTTCTGACCGATGAACTTGTCGCACCCTTGCAACCATTCGCACTTCAGCAGACGCGACGTCAGAGAGGCCACATCTGATCAGCTTCGCCCATTTTGCCCGCCGCGGCGGTGAAGGGTGGCCGGTTGCCCTTGCTGTGCTACCGGAAGCGCCCCCAATTTTGGGGTTAGCTCTTTCGAACTTTGATCACACAGGCGGGCTGGATGCGTCTGGCAAATTAATGAGCGCTGCAGGGACCTTGTTCGCGATTGCGCTGTGCGGTCTGATATTCTTGTGTCGGATGTCGCTATCTCGAACTTAGGAAAAAGCTTTGCCTCAGGCCTCCTGATGCAGCTCCATACAGACCAAATCGCAACATACGTCACCGGGCCGCGCACTGAAAGTTTGGAAAGCGCCAGGCGGAGGATCCGCAAACTGGAACACGGATCGACCTTGCTTTTTCCGCGCGTCGAAAAGGCCTCAAAAGACCAAAAATCGGGGGAACACGTCATTATTGCCATGCCGGCCTCATTCGGAAGTGGCCCTGCCACCGCATACCGGACACTTTCCCTCCTTGAGATCGCGGCGGCGAACCCCTAGATTGACTATGACAGCGAAAGCGAGAGACACCATGTTTGGCATCCCCGGTAAACAAGCCGTCACCTTAACCCCCAAAGCCGCCGCACAAGTGCGCAAGCTGATGGACGCCAAAGGCCATGCAGGCCTGCGCATTGGCGTGAAAAAGGGCGGCTGCGCGGGTATGGAATATACGATGGATTATGTTGATGACGCGGATCCGCACGATGAGGTGGTGGAACAGGACGGCGCCGTGGTGATGATTGCCCCGATGGCGCAGATGTTCCTCTTCGGGACCGAGATCGACTACCAGACCTCGCTGCTGGAATCCGGCTTTCACTTCAACAATCCCAATGTCGCCGACGCCTGCGGGTGTGGTGAATCGATCAAGTTCAAGGATGTGGAAGAACTGGCCACCGAGCACGCGAACGGTGCGCCGAACCTCAAGGCGTGAGCAAGACCCGCCTGTAATCCGAAGAGCTCTCTGCCCCTTCACCGCGTTCACTCGCAGGGCGTGTTGAGCATGAGGGGCGGAAACCAGAAAGCTTTGCAGCTTCCGCCCATATGCCAGCTGGCCTAGTTGTTCGCGGTCAGCGGGTCGATAATCTGCGGCACTTCGGTGATCTTGCCGACCGGAATCCCCGACAATTCGGAATGCCGCTGAATCTCGTCTTCGCTCTCGGCAAGGTAGATGCAGAACGTCTTGTCTCCAGCGACATACGAATGTTGCCACTGAATGCCGGGACCCACGTCGGCCAGCGCTTTATTCGAAGCTCGCGACGCAGCGCAAAGCTCTGTCAAGGAAAACTCGCCGATGCCGGGGATGTCGCGTTCTATTACAAATCGCTTCAGCATATCGATACCTCCATGTTGCTGTGTGTCTGAACTGTCGCAGCTTGGGATACGTTTTTCGAACCAAATTTTCTTTGTCATTTGAAAGAAAAACTTTAGTACTTGCGTAGAATTTTGCACCGGAGAAAGATTTTCTTTACTAAAATCAAATGACAACCCACCTGAAATCTCTTCAAGCAATCGAAATCGCCATCCGAACGGGCTCTCTCAAAGCCGCCGCAAGCCAGTTGGGCATCACGCCTGCTGCCGTAGGACAAAGAATTCGTGCTCTTGAGGACTATCTCGGAACCGATCTGTTGGTCCGGGGACGGTCCGGGTTGCATCCAACGCCTGAACTCGCCGTAGCACTCGCTGACTTGCACGCAGCCTTTGAAGCGCTTGAACAAGTCACTGCGGCGCTCGATTTTCAGCGCGTCAGCGAGATTCACATCGTCGCTGATCCGGATTGGTCCGAATTATGGCTGGCGCCTAGGTTGCCCGCGTTCCGGGAGGACCACCCAAATATCCTCTTTTGCGTAAATGGCGCCGGGGATGTGCCGATGCGACTGGGTGCGCCGGACATTCGGGTGGAATACGGTGGGCCGGAAAAAGGAGAGCCTCTCTATTCCGATTACCTTGTTCCCGTGTGCAGTCCTGACAACCTTCGCCGGATTGCGGACTACGATACCGAGCACGAGATGGAGGGTATGCCACTTCTTCATCTTGAGGAGCACCGAAGCGCAGACGACAGGCCGGGCTTCCGCGACTGGTTCGAAGCCTTTGGAACGCGGCGCACCGGAGCCGACCGCGGGCCTTACTATCGGCGTGCAGCGATGGCACTTGAAGCGGTTCGCGAGGATGTCGGTTTCCTCGTATGCGGCATTTCTTTGATCGAGAGCGATCTGGACGCAGGTTCACTTGTGCTTCCTTATCCGGTCGAGAAAGGGCTGGCGGCTCCGCACCCCTTTCGAATTTGGCAGCGCGAGCAAAGCCGGCAGCGTCCGCAATTCCGCCGCTTCATCGAGTGGCTGAAAGAGGAAGCTACCGCGACTGAGACAAAGATTGCAGCGCGCAGAAACGGCAAGCCGGTTGCCTAACGCATTGGGTCCCACTGCTCTAATCAGTTTCTTTGGCTCCCCGCATTGGCTCAATACGATCGTTTGATCGCATCAATCGACGATCTCATGGCAGCATTCTGAGGGTCGCCGGTTTAACCGATGCACCTGAGACAGTGTCGTGACATTAAACTATTTGTATTCGACCGATCGCTTCGCCCCGAATAACAGACACCCTTCCTCAAGACGATGAAGGTAATTCTGTCTCAAGAAAGCTATCTTCACCGTTTAGAAGCCAGACTCGAAAATCATCCCTTCCCCTGCAAATGCACATAGGTCTCCGCATAGCGCTTGGACAAATGATCGCCTGCCCGGATTGGTTTGCCGGATCCAAGTGGCGCGACATTGGTCTCGACGTTCGGATTGAAGAACAACGGCACCGAAATGCGCTCTTCGATGCCACCTTTGACCCGATGAAGCGTCGCGACAACACGGCCATCCGTCCACATCTCCAGCATTTCACCGAAATTGATGATGAACTCGCCCGGAGCAGCCTGCACTGGCAACCAGTCGCTGCGCCCGCGCGGCTGCACTTCCAGCCCCGGCTGGCCATCCGTCGCCAAAAGCGTGAGGCAGCCGTAATCCGTATGCGCGCCGATGCCGAAATCCTTGTCCCCAGCCCAGTCCGGGCGCGGCGGATAGTAATTGCCGCGCAACAGGGCCATTGGGCAATCAAACTTGTCCTCAAAGAAATCGGCATCTGCCCCAATCGACATCGCGATCCCGCGCAGAATGCCCCGCGCCACATCAAGCGCATCGCTGTAATAGGCGCGAATGACCTGCTCGAACCCAGCTGGCCGGTCCGGCCAATGGTTGGGCGCATAGACCGAAAGCGCCATACGCATGTCCCCGTCCTGCAGGGTATAGCCGCAATCGAACACCTCCTTGTAGTCGGGGTTCGCACTTGGATCGACTTGTTCAGACTTCGGCGCACCCCAACCCCGGTTCGACCCGGTGCGCGCCATGTTCACCTGATCCTTGATCTCTGTCGGCAACGCAAAAAACGCGCGATAGGCCGCCAGCACGAACCGCATCCGAGCCGACGTGAATTTGGTGTTGTAGACGGTGGCAAACCCCACCTCCTCGGCAGCAATCCGCATCTGCGCCAGCGCATCCGCATCACCCGCAGCCAACGCCTGTGCATCCAGTCTTGGGATCATGGCTTGCCCTCCAGCCGTTTCGGGCGGCCTTGTGCCACCGGACCACTCCCCATGCAACTGCCCTTGACGCCGCGCCGCTGCCCGCGATGATGCGCGCCATCGCATAGACACCAACAGGAGCCCCCCATGCGCCGCAAACTCGCTGCCGGAAACTGGAAGATGAACGGAACCACCGCCGCGCTGGACGAGCTGGATGCCTTGCAAGATGCCGCAGATGGCGCGGCTGAAGTCCTGATCTGCCCCCCTGCGACACTGGTCGCTTCCGCCGCAGCGAAATCCGGCAAGATCGCCATCGGCGGACAGGATTGTCACTCTGCCGCGTCCGGTGCCCATACGGGCGATGTGTCTGCTGCGATGCTCAAGGATGCCGGTGCAGCCTACGTAATTCTTGGCCACTCCGAACGCCGTGCGGATCACGGCGAATCCGACGCACTGGTCGCCTACAAAACGCAAGCCGCTTGGACAGCCGGACTCACAGCCATCGTTTGTGTTGGCGAAACCCTAGACGAGCGCGAAGGCGGCAAGACTCTCGACGTGGTGGGCCGCCAACTCGCCGCCTCCCTGCCTGACGATGTGACCGGCGCAAATACCGTCATCGCCTACGAACCCGTCTGGGCTATCGGCACCGGGAAGGTGCCCACCACCGGGCAGATCGCAGAGGTGCACAATTTCATGCGCGCCACCCTGATTCAGCGCTTCGGCAACGACACCGCCCAAGCCATTCGACTGCTCTATGGCGGCAGCGTCAAAGCCTCCAACGCGACCGAGATCTTTGCAGTGGCGGACGTGGACGGCGCGCTGGTTGGCGGTGCCAGCCTCACCGCAGCCGATTTCGCGCCTATCGTCACAGCACTGAACGGCTGACCCACACAATCGGCATGCACCGCTTCAGCCAATCCCCGACCGATCCCCGTTTCGTCCAGAACCCCTACCCATTCTATGACCGCCTCCGCGCGGTCGGCGATTTGGCGTGGTGGGACGAATACGCCATGCCCTGCGCCACCAGCCACCGCGCGGTGCACACCATCCTGCGCGACCGCCGGTTCGGCCGCGAAGTCCCACCCGAAATGGCTCCGGATATCCCCGAACACCTCGCCCCGTTCTACGCGGTCGAGGCACATTCGATGCTCGAACTGGAGCCCCCCCGCCACACCCGCCTGCGCGGTCTGGTCCTGCGCGCCTTCACCTCGCGCCGGATCAAGGCGCTGGAACCTGAAATAACGAAGCTAACCCACGAGAGAATTGACGCTTTCCCGGCAGACACCGCCTTCGACATCCTCACCGCCTTCTGCCAACCGATCCCGGTGATCGTCATCGCGCGCCTGCTCGGAGTTCCCGACGACATGGCTCCGCAACTCCTGCGCTGGTCGAACGCAATGGTCGCCATGTACCAGGCCAGCCGCACCCGCGCGACCGAAGACGCCGCCGCCCAAGCCGCCGCCGAATTCTCCGACTTCCTGCGCAGCTATATCGACACCCGCCGCCATGATCCCCGCGATGACCTCATCACCCACCTGATCGCTGCCGAAGAGGCAGGTAAAAAGCTTTCGACCGATGAGCTGATCACCACCTGCATCCTGCTCCTCAACGCAGGCCACGAGGCAACCGTCCACACACTCGGCAATGGCATCAAGACCCTGCTCGAAACCGGCACCGACCGGATCGACGACAAAACGGTTGAGGAAATCCTCCGCTATGACCCGCCCCTGCACATGTTCACGCGCCATGCCTACGAAGACGTCACCCTCTACGGACATACCTTCCAGCGCGGCGATCAGGTGGCGCTGCTGCTCGCCTCGGCCAATCGCGACCCGGATCGATGGCCCGACGCCCATCGCTTCGACCCAACCCGCCCGATGGCGCAGAGCACCAGTTTTGGCGGCGGGCTGCATTTCTGCGTCGGCGCGCCGCTCGCCCGGTTGGAACTGCAGATTGCCCTGCCGATCCTCTGGGGTCGTTGCCCCAAGCTGCGCATCTCGGAGCCACCCGTCTACGCGGACACATTTCATTTTCACGGGTTGGAACGTCTGATGGTTCAGACCGCCTGACGCGCGCCAAGTTGCTGCCCGCGTGCATGCATATTTATGAAAAGAAGAAGCAGGGGACAGCGCATCACCCCTGCTTCTTCTTTTTCCAAATATGCAGACGCGACGCCAAAGCATGCGCACGACAAGGCAAAGGGTCCCCTAAAGCGGCAGAGCGGTGGTCGATTTGATCTCTTCCATCGACAGAAGCGCCGTCACGTTGTGAACCTTCACCTCCGCGATCAGCGCCTGATAGAACGCGTCATAAGCCCGCGCGTTCTTCACACGCACCTTGAGGATATAGTCGATATCCCCAGCCAGCCGGTGCGCCTCCTGCACTTCAGGCCGGTCTTGCAGCGCCTTCAGAAACGCGCGCTGCCAGGACGCATCGTGCTCGCTGGTGCGGATCAGGACAAAGAAACACGCCTCGAACCCGAGCGCGTCGGCATCAAGCTGCACCACCTGCGCGCCGATGATCCCAGCCTCCTTCATCTTGCGAATCCGGTTCCACACGGGCGTCTTCGACGACCCTACCTTGCGGGCAATATCATCAAGCGACTGCGCCGCATCCGTTTGCAACTCGACAAGAATTTTCCGGTCCGTGTCGTCAATCTTCATCGCTGTTCTTCTTTCTGCCGGTTTTGAGGACTCCCTGTCCCCGCTGGCCCGCCACATAGAACATATTTCCTTATTTCCGCAAGCCACTGGAAGAATGCCAGAACAAAATTCTATTTTAGAGATAAGAAACGCGGTGAAGAGGACAACCCGATGCCACGCGACCTGCACATGACCACGCTCCAGCCCATCGCCTTTGTAGGCGCCGGCCCTGGTGATCCCGATCTGCTGACGGTCAAGGCGCTGCGCGCGATGCAAGAGGCCGACGTGGTCATCCATGACCGTCTGGTCAGCGCCGAGATCCTCGCTCTTGTCGGTCCGCAGACCCGTCTGCGCAATGCGGGCAAGGAAGGGTTCGGGCCGTCGGTAACACAGAACGACATCAATGCGATGATCGTAGATGAAGCCCTGACAGGTGCGCGCGTCGTACGGCTCAAGTCCGGCGATCCCACCGTCTTTGGTCGACTCGACGAAGAACTGGATGCAGTGATCGACGCGGGTCTCGACTACACCATCATGCCGGGCCTCACCTCCGCCTCCGCTGCTGTGGCCGCCCTTGGCCAGTCGCTCACCAAACGCGGGCGCAACACCGCTGTGCGTCTGATCACCGGCCATGACATGCAGGGGTACGCCGATCACGACTGGCGCGCGCTGGCCCGCGAAGGAGAGGTCGCCGCAATCTACATGGCCAAGAAAGCCGCGCGGTTCATTCAGGGCCGCCTGCTCATGCATGGCGCACCCCCCTCCACCCCGGTCACCATCGTTGAAAACGCAAGCCGGGCAGACCAGCGCATTGTCAGCGCCACTCTGGCAACCCTTCCCGCCATTTTGGCCGAGGCCGATATCACCGGCCCGGCGCTTCTCATGTACGGTTTGGCCCCGCGCGATGCGGCCGCCACTGCCCTGCCCCACGTTCAGGAGATGATCTGATGCCTGCGATTTTCACGCCGAAAGTCATCACCGCCAACGCGCTCCTTGAGGGCGATGTTGTGTATCTCACCCGCAACGACACATGGTCCCGCAACCTCA
Source organism: Marivita sp. XM-24bin2 (assembly GCA_003149565.1). Taxonomy (GTDB): domain Bacteria; phylum Pseudomonadota; class Alphaproteobacteria; order Rhodobacterales; family Rhodobacteraceae; genus Marivita. The sequence goes on from QCWH01000009.1 coordinate 80,822, forward strand.
TGGATGCCGATGTGCTGACCGACGAGGCTGACGCGCAAATCCGGCTGATCGATGCCAGCGCCCGCACCGACGAGGTGGTCGGCGTCTATCTGGCCGACGTATCTGCCGGCTCCGACGGCCCCAAGCCCACCCATTTCCGCGAAGCGTTCCGCATGCGCGGCCCGTCCAACTATCCCCACGGCAAACAGTCCGAGGCTCTCTGATGTACCGCTATACCGATTTCGACGCCGCCTTTGTGGCCGAGCGTAACGCCCAGTTCCGCGCGCAGGTCGAGCGCCGCATTGACGGCTCGCTCACCGAAGACGAGTTCAAGCCGCTGCGCCTGATGAACGGGCTTTACCTGCAGCTTCACGCCTACATGCTGCGCGTGGCGATCCCCTATGGCACGCTCAACAGCGCGCAGATGCGGCAACTGGCTTACATCGCCGAGCGGTGGGACAAAGGCTACGGCCACTTCACCACCCGCCAGAACATCCAGTTCAACTGGCCCACGCTGCGCGACGTGCCGGATATGCTCGACGCGCTGGCCGAGGTGCAGATGCACGCGATCCAGACGTCGGGCAATACGATCCGCAACGTCACCGCCGATCATTTCGCCGGTGCTGCCGCTGATGAGATTGCCGATCCGCGCCCAGTTGCCGAGCTCATCCGCCAATGGTCCACCGACCACCCGGAATTCCAGTTCCTGCCGCGCAAGTTCAAGATCGCCGTGACCGGCTCACCCAATGATCGCGCCGTGACCAAGGCACATGACATCGGCCTGCGTATGGTGCGCAACGATGCAGGCGAACCGGGCTTCGAGGTGATCGTCGGCGGTGGCCTTGGCCGCACTCCGATGATCGGCAAAGTTGTTCGTGACTTCCTGCCCGAGGCGGACCTGCTGCCCTATCTCGAAGCGGTGGTCAGCGTCTGGAACCTGCTGGGCCGTCGCGACAACAAGTACAAGAGCCGCATCAAGATCACCGTGCACGAGCATGGCATCGACGACATCCGGGCACGGGTGGAAGAGCGTTTCGCACTTCTTCGCCCCGCCTTCACCGGGGTGGACCAGCAGCTTTTTGCGCAGATCAAATCAGACTTTGAACCGCCCGCCTTTAAAGACCGTGACGTGGCACCCTTTGATCAGGCCTATGCGAATGATCCGGTTTTCCGTTCCTGGGCCGACACCAATCTCAGCGCACACCGCGCACCGGGACACGCGATTGCCCAGATCAGCCTCAAGGCGCATGGCGCAACACCGGGTGACGCAACTGCCGACCAGATGCGCATAATGGCCGATCTGGCAGAACGTTATGGCTATGACGAATTGCGCATCAGCCACGAACAGAACGTCGTCCTGCCGCATGTCCACAAGGCCGACCTGCCGGCGATCCACGCGGCATTGAAGGCGGCGGGCCTCGCCACCGCCAATATCGGCAAGATCAGCGACATCATCGCCTGCCCCGGCATGGATTACTGTGCGCTGGCCACCGCCCGCTCGATCCCGATCGCGCAGGAGATCGCCACTCGCTTCGACCAGCTCAAACTGGAACACGAGGTGGGCGACTTGAAGATCAAGATCTCGGGTTGCATCAACGCCTGCGGCCACCACCATGTGGGCCATATCGGCATCCTCGGCCTCGACCGCGCGGGAGTGGAGAACTACCAGATCACGCTGGGCGGCGATCACACCGAAACCGCCGCCATCGGTCAGCGCACCGGACCCGGCTTTTCGGCGGAAGAGATTGTGCCCGCCATCGAGCGGATCGTGGACACGTACCTGTCTGAACGCGACAGCGCCGACGAGGCGTTCATCGACACGTTCCGCCGTGTTGGCATGACCCCGTTCAAGACCGCGCTCTATGGCGAAAGCGACAAGAAACAGAAGGCTGCGTGATGCTGGACCTGTCACATCCCAGCCGCGAAACTGACGCAATAGCGTTGGACGAAAGGATGGCGGCGCAGGATCGCGTCGCCGGCCTCAACGCGCGTTACCGTCATTTCGGCACCTCTTACCTGCTCGAAGCCGTTCTGACGCGTGGCCTCTTCGACCGCATCGCGATGGTGTCGAGCTTTGGCGCAGATTCGGCGGTCCTCCTGCACCTGATCGCCCAGATCGACCGCGACCTGCCGGTGCTCTTCATCGACACCGCGTTGCTCTTTGAGGAAACGCTGACCTACCAGCGGGACCTGGCTGACCATCTGGGTTTGACCAATGTTCAGGTGATCCGCGCCGCCAAGCGGACGGTTGAGGCTGTTGATCCATACGGTGCGCTGCGCTTCAGCAACCCGGACGCCTGCTGCGACCTGCGAAAGACGCAGCCGCTCAATGACGCGCTTCAGGGCTATGACGCCTGGATCACGGGACGTAAACGGCATCAGGCGCAGACCCGTCAGGGCCTGCACTATTTCGACCTCGACGCAGGGACTGCCCGGATCAAGATCAACCCGTTGATCGACTGGAAACCGGCACGAATAGCGGCACATCTCGACATCCACAAGCTGCCCCGCCACCCGCTGGTGGCCAAGGGCTACCCCTCCATCGGCTGCGCCCCCTGCACCACACGCGTGGCCAAGGGCGAAGACCCCCGCGCCGGACGCTGGCGTGGCTTGGGCAAGACCGAATGCGGACTTCACAGCAACACAGGAGACGCACAATGACCGTTCTCATCAACGACACCGGCTTTCTGACTGCGGATCCGACCCGGTGGATCGACCCAGAGGCGCGCATCGACCTGCCGTCTGACACCGATCCCGCACGTCTCAAATGCCTTCTGATCGGCAAGGAACTGGTGCGCATAGACTTTCCCAGCTTTGCCGATGGTCGCGGCTTTACCCTCGCCCGGTTGATCCGCCAGCAGGGCTACAAGGGCTGGCTGCGCGCACAAGGTCATGTGATCGCAGATCAATACGCAATGGCCCGCCGCTCGGGCTTTGACGACGTAGAGATCAGCGATGACCTCGCCGCACGTCAGCCCGAGGACCAATGGCTTGCCCGTGCCGATTGGCGGGCTCATGACTATCAGTCGCGTCTGCGCGGCCTCGCCGCCTGACAGCCAACTGCGACGGAAAAGACCACCCGCCCGGTCTCTGCGACCATGGGCGGGTTTCGTCTGATGTAAATCAAAGATAGATGTAAGGGGCCGGTTTACAGCGACCGGTAGGAAAACATGACAGAGTTGACACCCGTGACCGAAGCCACAGCCACCAAAGCGCCCGCCAAGACCCTTGCCGTTCCTGACGCGCAGACCGTGACATCGGTCAAACACTGGACCGATCGCCTGTTCTCGTTCCGCGTCACCCGGCCAGCGTCACTGCGGTTCCGCTCGGGCGAGTTTGTGATGATTGGTCTCATGCAGACCGACGAAAAGACAGGCCGCGAAAAGCCACTGCTGCGCGCCTATTCCATCGCGTCCCCGTCGTGGGACGAGGAACTGGAATTCTATTCGATCAAGGTGCAGGATGGCCCGCTCACCAGCCGCCTCCAGCATATCCAGCCGGGCGATCAGATCATCCTGCGCCCGAAACCAGTGGGCACGCTGGTGCATGACGCGCTTCTGCCGGGCAAACGGCTCTGGCTCTTTGCTACCGGAACTGGCATCGCGCCCTTCGCGTCGCTGCTTCGCGACCCTCAGACCTACGAAGATTACGACGAGGTCATTCTGACCCACACCTGCCGCGAAGTGGGTGAGCTGCAATACGGCAAGGAACTGATCGACACGATCCGCAGCGACGAATTGCTGGCCGAACTGATCGGCGAAGGCTTTGCCGACAAGCTGCGCTACTACCCGACCACAACCCGCGAAGAGAGCCCCAAGATGGGCCGCATCACCGACCTGATGCGCTCGGGCGAATGCTTCAAGGATCTGGATGTGCCGGTGATCAGCCCGGAAACCGACCGCGCGATGGTCTGCGGCAACCTTGCCTTCAACCTCGAGATCAAAGAAATGCTCGAGGGCTACGGCCTCGAGGAAGGCGCCAATTCCGATCCCAAGACCTATGTGGTCGAGAAGGCATTCCTTGACTAAGGCTAAGTCTTAACTGAACCCATTAACTAGCTGAAAATCAGCTCTTTTCGAAAATCACCCGATCCACAAATCCGGCGAGATTCATAATGAATTGATCGCCGGATGACCGGGTGTAGCTCAGTCGCTTGGCCTCTGTCTTTAACGGGTCATGCACCAGACGAACCGGGCCTTTTGCGGCATAGGTGTTGCCAATCGCCTCCAATGCAGCAAGGTCCGGCAGCCCCTCTGATTTGATCTGTTCGGCAAGCGCGTGCCACTGGTACCCTTCTTTACGCGACTTGTCGCGCAAACTCATGTTCCACGACCCGATAAGCACCTTGCCAGCAATCTGCAACGGAGTCCTGACCGGAAAATGCGCAATTTTTACAGTGGGATGCGCCTCGGCCTTTATCTTCTTCAAGCCATGGGACCCAGCGGTCACTTCAACAGGTCTCGGCACACAGGCCGGTATCAGTACTTTTGAATATTGCGGTTTCTCGCGACGCCGACGGTGCGTGATCCGCGTGATTGGATTGATGTCATCCTGAGGATCGTCCGATCGGGGCACATAAGTCACCCACGGGATCGTCACAGGACCCTGCGCGCGGGCGAACAGGTCTGACAGCTCATGGGAGGCACACATCAGAAACTCATCACTGTCGAGCAGAACAACATGGTCTTGCGCATACGGCCCATTGACGAGGTCGCTTAGCACCGATGCCTGAATGTGCTGCAGGGCCGCATTGACCTCATACGTCACGGCAAGCCCTTCCTCCTGCAATGCTTCAAGAATACCCCGCGTCCGGTCAGTGCTGCCATTGTCGACAACATGCAGATGATCCAGCACCTGCAGATTGTGTCGCACCATAGCTTCGATCACATCGTCTTCGTTTTTTACGACGGAAAGCCCGACAATCCGCATCTCTATTTGCCTGTCCTGCCTGTTTTTCGGCAAAGCCTATAGATCGCCCGGGAAATGTCACCTGCTGTCTCGCAGGTGTGCGTGGAGCGCGTTCTGCTGGTCGTGCTATGACGGTTGATATCCACAACATCCTGACGCATCGAGCAGTGTTTCCATCGCTTCGGCCGCGTTATCAATTGCAGCGTCAGCCGAGGCCGCAGCCGTCACAATTGCGGTTTTCAAAGCATCAAATGCATCCTTCGGACCATCGGACAGGGCTGCGTCAGTTCCCTCGCCTGACACGGCAGACGTTGAAGCTGGCTCTACCGAGAGCCAGATCGCGACACCGGCAAACAGCACCACAATAACGACAAGCACCTGTTTCATGATTGCGGGCCTTTCTGGCTTGAGACAGCAAGACGCAAAGCGCCGATCCAAGGCCGCTCTGCTCTAAGTGTGTTGCTTCGGGGGAACCACTCGGACTGCGGATGAGTTCCACGGAAAAGCCGCTTGAAAGGCAACGTCAGGACGTCTAGTTTGCAGCCCTGATTTATAACTGCAGCAAGGAGCAAAACCATAGCCCGCAGACCTCACAACGCGCCGCCCACGCGCGACACCGGCCCCCGCGTCAATGAACGCATTCGGGCTCCTGAAATCCGCCTGATCGGGGCGGAAGGCGAAAACATCGGTGTCGTCTCTCCCGAACGGGGAATGGCCCTGGCCGAAGAAGCCGGTTTGGACCTGGTAGAGATTTCGCCGAATGCGACACCGCCGGTCGTCAAGATCATGGATTTCGGCAAGTTCAAATATGAACAGCAGAAGCGCGAATCCGAAGCGCGCAAGAAGCAGAAGATCATCGAGATCAAAGAGGTCAAGTTCCGCCCGAATACGGACAAGAATGATTACGATGTGAAGATGCGCAATGTCTTCAAGTTCTTGGAGAACGGCGACAAGGTGAAAGTGACGCTCCGGTTCCGCGGTCGCGAGATGGCGCACCAGAACCTCGGTCGTGAGCTGCTGGAACGTGTGGCCGAGGACACTAAAGAGCATGGCAAGGTCGAAAACATGCCGAAGATGGAAGGCCGTCAGATGGTTATGATGATCGGCCCGCTTTCCAAGTGATTGGCGAGTAATCCAAGCCGATTCTTTGGTAAATTTTGAAAGCGACCTTCGGGTCGCTTTTTCTATGCCGTATCGCGAGGCACCGGTCGAGATGGCGGCTCTTTGAGCAACCCGCCGACCCCCATCCCCATTATGTCCCGCGGTCGCACCGGTACATCGCACAGCAATCGCTCAAGCACCCAATCCGCCCCGTTCAGCGCTGGCGACTTGGCGCATCCGGGCAGACCGATCACCGGTTTGTCCGCCAGATGGCCCCAGAACAGCAGATTTCCCGGATCGACAGGCATTCCGTAATGCACGACGTCGCCACCTGCAGCGCGCACCGCTTCGGGCGCGACGTCGTAAAGATCAGATGTGGCAGACCCGGTCAGGACACAGAGGATATCATAGTCCGGCACCGACGCCTCAAGCGCTGTGCGCAGTGCGTCCGTGTCGTGCGGCACCACGGTTTTAGGCCCAACGCTGACACCCATTCTGTCAAAGCGCTGCGCCATCGCCCGCTGACCTTTGGCGCTGTCATCGTGACCTCCGACACTGGTCTGAATCAACAAAGCGCTGGTACGGGTGACCGGGCGCAGACCCATCGCGTCCTGACCTGCAGAACAGGCCTCGGCAACGGCAGCTTCGGGCGCGGCGTAGGAAATGATTTTGACCGTCGCCACCATGCCGCGTGTCGCCATGCGATGCCATTCTGGAACGGTCGCTACAGTGACCATCGGATGCACCGCATTCACCGCGTTGATCTTTGATGCATCGATCTGCGCAACACCGATCTTTGTCGCGTAGATGTTGACCCGCCCGGTGCTTGCCGGCGCGAGCCGCAGATTGACCGCATCCGGATCCGGCACCAAAGCCCGCGCCAAGCGCTCGGCAGCGCGGTCTTCGTGCACATCGTCGGCCTCCATTCGCGCAACCGTAACGCGGTGTACACCCGCAGCTGTGAGCGTCGCCAAGGCTGCCGTATCCAGCACCACGCCTTTTCGCAACCGACCTTTCGGCAATGCCACCGAATGCGCAAGGATCGCGCCCTCCGCCTCGTCAAGTGGAACCGCACCGAACTTCATGCGCCCTTCCGCAGCACTTGGGTCATTTCAGCAAGGATCGACACCGCAATTTCGGCGGGACCCGAAGCTCCGATGTCGAGCCCGATGGGTCCGTGGATCTTGGCGATCTCAGTTTCAGTGAAACCCGATGCGGTCAGCCGCTCCACCCTCTTTGCGTGCGTTCGGGTCGAACCAAGCGCGCCGATATAGAAACACTCGGCCCGCAGCGCCTGTTCGAGTGCGGGATCGTCGAGCTTTGGATCATGGGTCAGCAACACCAATGCGGTACGGGCATCCAAGCCCAGCTGGGTGATCGCTTCGTCCGGCCAGTCGTGCAGGATGGTTTCGCCCGGAAAACGGCTATCCGAGCCAAACGCCTCTCGCGGGTCGATCAGACTCGGGTCATAGCCTGCAATCCGTGCCATTGGAACCAGCGCCTGCGCGATGTGTACTGCGCCCACGATGATCAGGCGCAAGGGCGGGTTGTGGATCGCGACGAAGGTGCGGCTGTCAGGGGCAAAGCCCGAGCGGTCCATACGGAAGGCGTGATCGTGGCCTTCGGTCGACAGGCTCCGCGTGCCGGCGTCCAGATCAACGACATAGGCCACGGGTTTCCGCTCGGCTCGATATTTTACCAATTGGTCAAGAATCTCTTCCGGCAGCACAGCGCCCACCGGCTCCACCAGCACGCGGATAGTGCCGCCACAGGCCAGGCCGACAGCAAAGGCATCCTGATCGCTGACGCCGAACTCGAGCTCGCGCGGTTTGCCATCGGCCAGCGCATCCATCGCATCGACCACCACGGCACCTTCTACACAGCCGCCAGAGACCGAGCCTTCAATCTCGCCATCACCGGAAATGGCCAGTTGCGAGCCGACGCGCCGAGGCGCGCTGCCCCATGTCTCGATCACCGTGGCCAGAACCGCGCCTTTGCCCGACCGATGCCAGTCAAGCGCCGTTTCGGGACATCTGTCAAACCGCTCCATAGCTGTGGCCTCCTCCCTTGCTCGGGGCGACCTTATCACGCCGCGCGGCGCTGTCTCCCCCTGCGATGGTGGTAGATCACGCCATGTGCGGCTGGGTCACATCGTGTCCGTAAAGCCAGTCGAACCGGCTCAGCATCTGGCCCGGTGATAGCCGGCTGAGCAAACCCAGCGCCGTATGGGCCGCAAAGCGGAACGGCCCAGGAGACAGGTGATAATTGCGCGCGTTCTTGCTGGCGGCATCAATCACCCGTGACACCCGTGGCTTGCGACGCATCTGGAAAGAAGTAAGACCCGTTTCGATGTCAGGGGCCTGCACCAGCGCGTCAGCAAGGACCCAGGCATCCTCCATCGCCATATTGGCCCCCTGCGCCAGAAAAGGCAGCGTCGGATGCGCGGCATCGCCCAGGAGTGCCACGCCTTCGCCATACCATGTCTGAGCGACCGGATGGCGGAACAACCCCCAGACACCCGGAGCCTCGGCTTGCGACAGGATCTGGTGCACCTCGGCGTCGAAACCTGCGAATGCCTTGCGCATATTGTCCGCATCGTCCTTCTGAGACCAGCTTTCTGCGGCCCAGGTTTTGCGTTCTTCAACGGCGACGACGTTCAGCACCGAGCCATCGCGCAGGGGATAGGTAACCATATGCCGCTTGGGACCCATATGGACCCGAGCATGCGGCGGATGTCCGGTTGTGTTCGGCACAATGCAGCGCCAGGCAACCTGACCGGTGAAAAACGGCTTTTGCGGTGCGTTCAAAACCGGGCGCAGGGCGGAATGAATGCCGTCTGCACCAATCACCAGATCAGCCTCGCGCGTGTCGCCGGTGGCCAGACGAATGACAGGCCGCACACCCGGCGCAACGGTATCGACCCTTTGCAGCAGGCGCATCTTCACCCCTTGCTGCCGTGCCGCACCTGAGAGCAGATCCACAAGATCAGCCCGGTGCACAAAAAGGTAGCGCTGATCGTCGGGCAGACGCGTCAGATCGAGACGCGCAACCTCGGCCCCGGTGCTGCCATTGCGCAAAGACACGGCTTGCCCTTGCACCGAACGCTCGGTCAGCGGGTCGCCCAGACCCAGAGCTTCGATCACGCGCAGCCCGTTGGGCGACACTTGAATACCGGCGCCGACCTCGGTGATCGCCTGGGCCTGCTCAAGAATCGTCACATTGGCCCCATGCTGGCGCAGGGCCAGTGCACAAGTCAGTCCGCCGATGCCACCGCCAATGACCGAGATATCCAGATCCTGCAGGTCCACGATCCATTCCCCAAAAACAAACGCGCCAGAGCTTTGCCCCGGCGCGTCAAAGTCGTTCTGTCCGGTCGCGCGTCAGTCGTCGCGGTGGACTTTTTCCCGCCGCTCGTGACGTTCCTGCGCCTCTAGGCTAAGTGTCGTTGTTGGTCGTGCCACAAGACGCTTGAGCGAGATCGGCTCACCCGTGGCTTGACAGTACCCGAACTCGCCCTCGTCGATCCGACGCAAAGCCGCGTCGATCTTGGCGACCAGTTTGCGCTGACGGTCGCGAATGCGGAGCTCAAGCGCCCGATCGGTTTCTTCAGATGCGCGATCCGCAACGTCCGGAATATTGCGCGTGCCGTCCTGCAGGCCCGCAATCGTGGATTTGCTGTCGCTCAAAAGCTCGCTGCGCTGTTCAAGCAGTTCGCGACGGAACCACTCCAGCTGGCGTTCATTCATGAAAGGCTCATCCTCGGCGGGTCGGTAATCATCGGGCAGGAAAGTTTCAGCTTTCATCTTGGTCCCCTTGTTTACGCCAGCATCTGTCATAGAAATTCCCTTAGATATCTGGCACCCCTACGCGCAGCACTTAACCGAAGGCCCAAGGGTTGTCACTACTGAATAGCA
>QCWH01000010.1:0-50622 GCA_003149565.1 Marivita sp. XM-24bin2
GCAGAGACGTCCACAGGGCTGATGTTCGTCTTCCTGCACCAAGACGCCTCCAAGACATTACTCAGACGTTCTGCGTAGGCTTGGGCTTCGTCTGGGTCTTTTGACAGGGCTTGCCGGATGCACTGACCATAGACGGCAACCGCGTGTTTCGGGACACGACGATTGTAGTAAAACGTGCCTGAGCGGCTCATCGTGTACGCAATGTATAACAATACCATGCCCACCGATAGGATTTATCGAGGGAATTTCAGGAGGTTGTCCGGAAAGTATGGTGCGGGTGAAGGGACTCGAACCCCCACGCCAAAGGCGCCAGAACCTAAATCTGGTGCGTCTACCAATTCCGCCACACCCGCACTGCGCTGCTCAGTAGCAAAGCTCTCGAGCCGATGCGAGCAGAATTTTCGTCCGAAAATTCTGTCGCCTAAGAAACTTCGTACGAAGTTTCTTAGGCCCCGAAGGTTGAGAAAACTTTAGGAAGCATGTCGGGCAGGTCTTCGGCGATGAGTCCCGGCCCGTAGAGGCGCGCAGCTTCGCAGTGCAGCCAAACCGCCGCTTCGGTGACGCAAAATAGGTCTGCCGCTGTCTCTGGTGCGGCAAGACCGGCGATCATCCCGGCCAGTACGTCGCCCGCTCCGGCTGTCGCGAGCCACGGAACCCCGCGGTCGCCGGTTGCGCTGTGCACACTGGCGCCACCGCCGGGCTGTGCGATCACCGTGTCCTCACCTTTCAGCAACACCACGCACCCTGCGCGATCGGCCGCGGCGCGCACGACGTCAATCTTGGACATCTGACCACGTTCAGATTGCGCAAGGTCTGGGAAGAGACGGGCAAATTCCCCTTCGTGCGGCGTCAGCACCGTGCGCGCATGGGCCTGTTCGAAAAGCGCGTGCGGGGTCTCTGCAAACGATGTCAGCGCATCCGCATCCAACACGACAACAGGATCGCGCCCGCCGCGCTCGCCGCGACGATGGGCCAGAGCCGCAGACACCATCGCGCGCGTTTCAGCCCCGACGCCGAGCCCCGGGCCAAGACAGATCGACGTGACCCGGTCGTCGACGATCTGAGCAAGCGCCTCCGCATCGGCGCAGGCGCGCAGCATGATCGCGTCGAGGTGGCAGGCATTTTCCAGCAGGGCGTCTGGCGGGCACAACACCGTGACCAACCCTGCTCCGCTGCGCAACGCCGCTCGGGCTGCCATGCGGGCGGCGCCTCCGCGACCTGGCCCACCCGCACAGACCGCAACATGTCCGTAATCGTATTTGTGCCCCTGGCCCTTCACCTTCGCGATCATTGCACCCGGCCAAATGCGGTGCGGAAGTGGATTGTGTGCAAACTCCGGCGTCACAAGTCTGGCGCGTTCTGAATCCGGCGCGGTGCCGATCATGGCGCGCTCTGACGCGTCCGCCCCGGTCAGGCCGATATCCACCACCCGCACATTACCGCACAGCGTGGGTCCGCGTCCAAGTCTATGCCCTGCCTTGAGGCCGTGGAACGATACCGTCAGATCGGCGGAGTTGACCTTTGGCGCGCCATGTCCTTCGGGCGCCGGGATCATCCCGGTGTCGAGGTTCAGACCAGAGGGACAATCGATCGCCAAGCGCCGGATCGCTTGTCCACCTTTCCAATTGTCCATCATGCGGACATCCAGCACGGCTGCGAGATCATCCGGCAGGGGTCGCGTCAAACCGGTGCCGAAGACCGCATCGACGAACAGATCTGGTCTTTCGCAGCCCCATATTTCTGTTGTGGCGAACGGTCTGACGGCCCCGCTTTCGATCCACAAATCGTGATTGGTCCGCGCATCCGACGGTAGCGTCTCCACATCCCCATATAAAAAGACATCAACCGCCCAGCCTCTGTCTGCCAATCTTCGTGCAATGACAAAGCCGTCGCCGCCATTGTTGCCCGGACCGCAAAGCACCAGCGCGCGGTGAGTGCCTTGCTTCAACTCGGGCCACTTCTGCAAAGCGGCGTCGACTGCGCCACGTCCGGCCCGCTCCATCAGGTGCAGCCCGGTTACAGCACCCGACTCGATTTCAGCCAGTTCGACAGCCCGCATCTGGGAGGAAGTGAGCAATTCTGTCACGTCAGGCGATCCTTGCGTTTCAACTTTGCGCGTTTTTTGTGCATTTTGCACATTTTTTAGGCGACACTTTTCAATCCCCTTGCCGGAGTGCCCAACAAGTACCCTAGCTGATTGTGGCGCTCAAACAGAAGTGGTCTGACGTCCCCAACGCAGGAGCGAGGGACCCGCCATGAAAAAGATTGAAGCCATTATCAAACCCTTCAAACTCGACGAGGTGAAGGAGGCCCTTCAGGACGCGGGTATTCAAGGCCTGAGCGTCGTGGAAGTCAAAGGCTTTGGCCGTCAGAAAGGCCACACCGAACTTTACCGTGGCGCTGAATATGTGGTGGATTTCCTGCCCAAGGTGAAAATCGAAGTGGTTCTTGACGACGATCAGGTTGACGCAGCAATTGCAGCGATTGTGGATGCCGCAAAGACCGACAAGATCGGCGACGGCAAGATTTTCGTCTCGCCTGTCGAGCAGGCCATCCGCATCCGTACAGGTGAATCCGGGTCCGATGCGATCTGATCCTGCACCCGAACAATCCGAACAACGACCCAAACTCAGTGAAAGGGAAGAGAGAATGAGCACTGAAGCGCTTCTCAAGATGATCAAGGACGAAGATGTCGCCTATGTCGACATCCGGTTTACCGACCCGCGCGGTAAGCTGCAGCACGTGACTGTGATGTCCGACCAGGTGGATGAAGATTTCCTCGAAGAAGGCTTCATGTTTGACGGCTCTTCCATCGCAGGCTGGAAGTCCATCGAAGCCTCCGACATGAAACTGATGCCGGACACCGAAAGTGCGTATATCGACCCGTTTTACGCCGAAAAGACGGTCTGTGTGCATTGCTCGGTTGTCGAGCCCGACACTGGCGAACCCTACAACCGTGACCCGCGCGGCACGGCAACGAAGGCTGAAGCCTATCTGAAGTCGTCCGGTATTGGTGACGCGGCGTATTTCGGCCCGGAAGCGGAATTCTTCCTGTTCGACGACGTACGCTATGCGGTTGCACCTAACAAAGTTTCTTTCGAGGTCGATGCCGACCACGGCGCGTGGAACACAGACACCGAATTCGAAATGGGCAACCTGGGGCATCGCCCGACCTACAAAGGCGGCTACTTCCCGGTGAACCCGTCTGACGATGGTCAGGACATCCGTTCCGAAATGCTGTCCACCATGAAGCGCATCGGCATGAAGGTCGACAAGCACCACCACGAAGTGGCGACCAGCCAGCACGAGCTGGGTCTGATCTTTGACTCGCTGGTCAAACAGGCCGACGAGCTTCAGAAGTACAAGTACATCATCCACAACGTGGCGCAGTCCTACGGCCGCTCGGCAACCTTCATGCCGAAGCCGCTCAAGGGCGACAACGGCTCGGGCATGCACGTCAACATGTCGATCTGGAAAGACGGCAAGCCGCTCTTTGCTGGCGACAAGTATGCCGATCTGAGCCAGGAAGCGCTGTACTTCATCGGTGGCATCCTCAAGCACGCCAAGGCGCTCAACGCGTTCACCAACCCGTCGACCAACAGCTACAAGCGTCTGGTTCCGGGCTTTGAAGCGCCTGTTCTGCGCGCCTACTCGGCACGCAACCGCTCTGGCTGTGTCCGTATCCCGTGGACTGAAAGCCCGAAGGCAAAGCGCGTCGAGGCCCGTTTCCCCGATCCGACCGCAAACCCGTATCTCTGCTTCGCGGCTCTGCTGATGGCCGGCCTCGACGGCATCAACAACAAGATCGATCCGGGCGAGGCGATGGACAAGAACCTCTACGATCTTCCTGCTGAAGAGCTTGCCGGTATCCCGACGGTTTGCGGCAGCTTGCGCGAAGCCGTGGAAGAGCTCCAGGCCGACCACGAGTTCCTGCTGGCGGGTGACGTGTTCACCAAAGACCAGATCGACGGTTATATCGACCTGAAGATGGAAGAGATCGAAGCTTACGAAATGACACCGCACCCGGTGGAATTCGCGCTGTACTACAGCAGCTGATCCTTCCCGGTTGGTTTCAATCCAAGAAAAGGCGTCCTTCGGGGCGCCTTTTTTCATGCTCCACCCCCGCTGGGTCATTGCCCCGAAATCGCCCTGCTTCGGTCGCAGGTGCGCCCCATGCAGGTGGGAGCTGTCTCGGCAGCGGCCAGAGACACCAGTGAGGACAGAATTGATGACAACCAAATTCGAAGACAGGATCGCACGGCTGAACGCCAAACACGGTACCCGTACGCTGGCATACGACCCCGCGGCGCAGTCCTCTTCGTCTCGGAGCTATGACGCGGCGCCGCCGACGGCGGTCGTGCCGGCAGGCCGTTCTTTCCTGAAATATGTATTTGTCGGTCTGTTTGTGCTTATCGTGCTACCAGTCGGCGCCGCGATGGGAACTGTTTTCTTTGCCCGCAATGGTGATTTGCTGGCAGCGCTTGGGATGTAGCCGTTTGCTTAGTCGCTCAGGCCAGAGCGAATGGCTCAAGAGGCCCGACACCCTCCTTTGGCCACCTGCGATTGCGCTTTGTTCACGGAACTTGCCCTTTAGGTGGCCCCATCCCGAAAATTGACTCATGAAAAACCGGCAATCCGCCAGATTTCCAAATTGGGTCAGGATCGCTTCGCATTTCGAACACATTCCCCGTCTTAGATTTCAACCAAGCTGCTACTCCATTGAAGCTGGGGAGAAATTAGGATGACGACTTCGGATATTACAGTGATCAGCCTTGTCACCGACACGACGCGCGATGCGATCTGCCAATCCGCTGTGCCGGCCATTCACAATGCTCTATCCAGCCAGCATGTGTCTTTCAAACGGATGCCTCTTGCTCGGGACTATATAGATTGGGTTGTGGACGAGACTGACAGCCTGACGCTCGCCATCGACGAGGTGGGCGAAACCAGCGTGGTCATGTTGGCAACCCGAGGGCGCGACGCGAAGGCATCGGCCGCCCGTCTGGCCAATGTCGCAGCAGACCTGTGTCGCGACTTTGACGCGCACACTGTCTTCTGGAACGGCTCCAGGCAACCGATCTGTGTCGATGATTTCCTGGCCTCCGGAGACACGGTTCTTCAGAATGGACAAGAAAGAACACGCGTCGTCCCCCGCAAGGTCAAAGCAACTGGCAAGCTGCGCGCTGCTCAGCGCCGCAAGGCCACCCAGATGGACAATTGGATCATGGCATCTCTCCGGACACAGATGAACGGTGTCACGCTCGAAGAGATTGAACGCATGGAACTGGAGGAACGCCGCGCAAAAACTGCGCCTATGCGTCTTTCGGCCTGGGCCATTTCATTCACCACAGCCCTGATTGCCGCACCGCTGGCGTTCCCGCTGATCGTTCACAATTTGGTGCGCGGCGAGGATGTCCGTTCAGGGGCAATGGCCCTGGGTGTGGCTGGTCTCTATGCAGTTTTGGCACAAACCGGAATGGCACCGCGCCTTCAGGAGATGCTCTGAACACTGCATTACGGCGCGGCATGTGATACCCGCCGCGCCTTCCCGCTTGCTGATCACGCGGCATTTGCTAACGTCACTCCATTATAGATCGTTGGAGTGCCATTTGATGCGTCGTTTTCTCGCTGCTGCCTGCCTGTCATTTTGTGCAGCCCTCCCCGCCTACGCGGCTGAATGTATCACAAGCAAAGGCGCATTTGCGCAGTACAAACAAACCCTTGCCAAACAGGCTGCGGCAGCGGGCGTCGGCCAACGCGGATTGACGGCGCTGCAGAATGCGCAGCTCTCCGGCATCACGTGGCGGTTTGAATCGAACCCGGGCAATCAGACCGGAACCCTGCAGGGCGATCCCGCCCGGTTCCTCGCCAAACGGTCAGGCAGTACGGCCGAGAGCTTTATCAACCAGACCCGCAGCAAGATTGCGCGCAACCCAAACACCTTTGCCTCGATTGAACGGAACTACGGTGTTCCCGCCGGTATCCTCGCGACAATCTGGGGGCTTGAGACCAGCTGGGGTGGGTACCTGGGTGGTACATCAATTGTCGACGGCGCAGTGACCCTGTCTTCTTATTGCCGTCGGCATCCCCGCTTTGAGCCGCATGCAATTGCCGCGCTGGACATGGTCGATGACGGCATCCTTTCACCCAGCACCAAGGGCGGTCCGTCCGGTGAGTTGGGCCATATGCAGTTTCTGGCGGGGAACTGGCTCAAATACCGCGTGGATGGCAATGGCGATGGCCGGGCCGACCCTTACAACGCCGTCGATGCCCTGGCGACTGCGGCGAACATGCTGCGTCGCAACGGATGGCGTCCGGGTGAACCCTTTGGCGAAGGCACGCATAACTTCAACGTTCTGTCGGTCTGGAATGACAGCGGCAATTATCTCCGTGCGATTGTCTATTCCGCACAACGCGCGGGCAGCTGACGGTCAGAACACCATTCCGATTAGCCCGATGGCAAGGCAGATCAGACCGCCCGCCGTCAGGGCAAAGCCAAAGTAGTCGGCCGTTTTACGGTCGGCCATGATCACGGTTGAGGCATGGGTCAGATCGAGGATCGCATGCGTGCTGCCAATCTCGAAATTGTAGCTTGAATCCGCGACATCGGTGGGTTTCTTCACTTTCCGACCCTCGGCATCGGTGAATTGGAATGTCGGCCAAAAGCTCTTGCGCTCTGCACCGTTGCGGAGAATAGCGACAGCCGTAACAACCGCATCGTGCCGCGTACCGTAGACGCGATATATGCGGGTTTGCTGAACAGATTTGATACCAAAGGCGGTTAATACAATACCGAATGCAGCCAAGAGGGCAGCCCCGAAAAAAGGGATGTCGGAAAAGAACATAGATGAATACTCCGTCAATATGCGCGGAGTTTCACCACTGGGTTGCTAAAAGGTCAAGAGACTCTCTCATAAGTATAAACGTGTGTATCGTAAACAGGACAGAATCGCTTTCCGAAAGACGCCACACCACCTGACGTTCTGTCCGAAGATAAGGTGTTTTGCCCGCCTCAGTCAGAGGTCGGGGTTCGGTTTCAGTCCTTGGCTGGTAAAGGTGCGGCTCTTCGTACCAGAGCGCGTTGAAGCGCCAGATCGGGCGTCCCGGACGTACGCCATCAAAAAGCCGTTGCACCCGGCGCGCGATGTCATCGGTATAGGACGTTACCGGCATATGAATATGCGTTAGAGGGTGTCCGATCTTTTCGCGCAGACGCCAGCTGGCCGGAAAGCACAACACCGCGCCGGTCAGCACGTGCTCGTCGCCCCGCTTTTCCATCAGGCAGATGTCGTCCTGCAGAATGTGGCCCAATGTCCCGAACGGGTCAGACCTGTCGATCTGAACAACGCGGCCGTCCGGGCAGGTGATCTGATCCGCCGCGCGAACAAAGCCCTGCGGCAAATGTGCCAGGACTTCATCCATCATTTTTCTCAGACTGTCCGGATCCGGTTGGTCGGTTGCAATCACCTCATCCCGACGCTCGGACAAAAGCCGCGCGCGCTCTGCCATCTGCCCGCTATAGGCTTCGTCAACCAGAAACCACGGCTCCTCACCCAACGGCGCTCCTCCCGGCAAAGAACGTGGCTTGAGAACATTGTAGGGCAAGGTGGTTTGCAGGATCATGCTCCCTGATTAGCGGACACTCCTGACAGGGGAAAGCCACGCAGACTGCGGCATGCGCACCTGCAGCAACACCAACAGCGGCATGCCCACTGCCCGATCAGATCGCAAATCGGCCGCTCCTGTTCAGCATCGGTTCAGGAAATCCAGCCATGAACACCCATTTCCGAGACGCACGCAAAATCGACCCAACCCATGGCGCCATGACGGGCGACAACACTCCAAATGACCAGAACCGGGTCGAGATCGGCCCTACAGAACTGGCCCATGCCAAATGGGCCGCCGCCGGTCTGGACCTTCCCGATCCGCAGAAGATGCGCCACTGCTTCATGCAAAGAACATCCGTCGCGGTGGCGATGGATCGAAACCCGGCTGCTGGCCGCAGGCGTGCGCACGAACCCCTTGTTTCAGTAATGCGGACGTCTGATGCATGGCGTCGGCCTCTGCGATGAATGGCCTCTTGTCGCGTATCCCGATCAGTCCGTGCCGGGCGGCGTTCGATTATCCGCTGAAGCCCGGCATGAACCGCTGTCTCGAGGTGCTTGCTGGCGAAGTGGGCGGAGATGGCGCAATCAAGCTCGAAGATCAGGTGCCGATCACCGAAGACGGCTATGAGAACCACTCGAAATACCCGTTCGATGCTGCCTTGATGGGGCAAACCGGCTAGGGTGCAAACACAAAGACACGTGCCAACACCCCGTTATGGTCAGACCCCAGAAGAGGCCGTGGTATCGCGTCACCGCCACCCGGCGCATAAACATGGTTGATGGGAAGCGGCGCACCCAGCTTTTTGAACGTTGGGAACAATTTGCCCGCACGGGCGGTGTTCGTACTTCGCGCCAACTGACGCAGCGCATGCGACCAAGGCACCATGTTGAAATCGCCACCGATGACCACCGGCTCGTCCAGTTCAGACAAGACAGGCAACAGGCGGTCGAGTTGCTCTGACTGACCATGCGGCCACGGCCAGAAGGCATGCAAGCTAAAGGCCCAGAACGGGCCTTGTGGAGATAGAACCTGGATGCCAACAAGCCCTTGGCCCTCGATGCAGATCTCACCTTCGACCGGCCAGCGCGACAGGATCGCGACACGTGCCCATTCGACCAGCGCGCAGCTGGCCTGATAGGGGTAATCCGGTCGCAATTCCCGCACCAGAGGCGCGTTGCGCGAGGTCAATTCCTGCAGTGTGACAATATCAGGATTTGCCGCGCGGATTTCTGCAGCCAGCGCCGTCACCTGATCATTCTGAAACAACAAATTTTTCTGATAGATCGTAACCGGCCCATCGGGGTGCGATATATATTTCTGCGCCACAATCTGCGCCATAGCCGCAAGACACAGGACGGCGACGCTCCACCGCGCCCACGCAGGCCAAGGCGACCAGATCACCCACAGCGCAAAGACCACGGCCAGTGGAATTCGAAAGACAGCAAGACTGTCACCGGATGGATGCAGCGCACCTGCAAAACTGCCGAAAAACGCAGCCCCCAACGCAAGGGATACGATGCTCACCAAGACGTCTCTGGCTCTCACCATCCCGTGACGCTCCCGACACAAGTCTTGCGCTTGCAGCCATCGCCGCACACTCTTTGATCAACAGAAACGCCAAAGGGCTGCGCTGCCCCGGCCCCAAGGATCGAATACATGACCACCGAACGCATCACCTTTCCCGGCCATTCCGGCGCGCCCTTATCGGCGCGGCTGGACCTGCCTGACGGTCCCCATCTGGCCACTGCCCTTTTTGCGCATTGCTTCACCTGTTCCAAGGACATTCCGGCCGCCCGGCGGATCGCCGCGCGTCTTGCCTCGATGGGAATCGCGGTGTTGCGCTTTGACTTTACCGGGCTGGGCCATTCGAAGGGAGAGTTCGCCAACACCACTTTCTCTTCGAATGTCGATGACCTGCACGCAGCCGCGGCCTATCTGGACGGGCGCGGCATGGGACCGAACCTGCTGATCGGGCATTCGCTTGGCGGCGCAGCCGTGCTCCGCGCTGCGGCTGACATGCAAGGCGTCAAGGCCGTGGTCACGATTGGCGCGCCCTACGATCCTGAACACGTCACCCACAATTTCGCCGATGCTCTGGCCGATATCGAAACCGAGGGTCAGGCACAGGTGGATCTGGGGGGACGTCCATTTACCATTCGCCGAGAGTTTGTCGCTGACGTCAAAGCGCAGGTTATCGGCCCCGTGATCCAAAAGCTCAAGGCCGCGCTGCTGGTCATGCACGCCCCGCGCGACGAGGTGGTTGGGATCGAGAACGCGACCAATATCTTTACAGCCGCGCGGCACCCCAAAAGCTTTGTCACTCTGGATGATGCCGATCACCTGATCACCGAGGACCGCGACGCCGAGTATGCCGCGGATGTCATCGCCGCCTGGGCCGGCCGGTATCTTGATCTCGCGCGCCCCGGTCCGCCGATTGGCGCGCCCGAAGGGATCGTACGCGTGTCCGAAGCTGACCCGCAGGGGTTCTTGCAGGATGTTCAGGCGGGACCGCATCACTTGCTGGCAGATGAGCCGCTCGCCTATGGCGGCACAAATCGCGGCCCATCGCCCTACGGGATGCTGGCAGCAGGTTTGGGCGCGTGTACCTCCATGACCCTGCGCATGTATGCGCGCCGCAAGGGCTGGCCGCTGGAGCATGTGTCCGTCGATGTCAGCCACGACAAAGTCCATGCCCAGGACGCCAGCACGCCCACGGCCACGAATATCGACGTCTTCCGCCGAAAGATCAGCGTGACCGGACTGCTGAGTGACGACCAGCGTCAGAAACTTCTGGAGATTGCCGACAAATGCCCGGTTCACAAAACTCTCGAAGCTTCCAGCCGGGTCGAAACCGAACTGGTGTGACAGGCGGGGAGACGCGTCGACGCGTCTCCTGCGATCCGTAGACGGATCGCACTGCGCTCTGCTCATAATCGTCTTGAGAATTATGAATTTGTCTCAAGACAGGAAATATGACAGGCAGGATTAAACCTTCCGACGCACAGGCCTGTCATGACAAACCCGCTTCCTGATCTTCTGTACACCCGCGACTGGCTTCTGGCCGATGGGGCAACCGGCACCAATCTGTTCAACATGGGGCTTGAAAGCGGTGATCCGCCCGAGTTCTGGAACGAAACCAAGCCGGACAACATTCGTGCGCTCTATCGTGGCGCGGTCGACGCCGGCAGCGATCTGTTTCTGACCAATACATTTGGCGCCAATGCATCGCGTCTCAAGCTGCACAATGCGGGTCATCGCGCGCGAGAACTGTCGCGGATCGGCGCCGAGATAGCCCGCGAGATCGCCGACAGTGCAGGTCGCACCGTCATTGTCGCCGGATCCGTTGGCCCGACGGGCGAAATCATGGAGCCGGTCGGCACCCTGTCTCACGCCGACGCGGTCGAGATGTTCCACGAACAGGCTGAGGGCCTCAAGGAAGGTGGCGTTGACGTCTTGTGGGTCGAGACGATCAGCGCGCCGGAAGAGTATCGCGCGGCGGCTGAGGCCTTTGCACTGGCCGAAATGCCATGGTGCGGCACGATGAGCTTTGACACCGCCGGGCGGACGATGATGGGCATGACCTCGGACGGCATGGCCGAGATGATCGAGACACTGCCCAACCCGCCGCTTGCTTTCGGTGCAAATTGCGGTACCGGTGCATCGGACCTGTTGCGCACTGTGCTTGGCTTTGCAGCCGCGGGAACAGAGCGCGCGATCATCGCGAAAGGCAATGCCGGGATCCCGAAATATGTCGATGGGCACATCCATTATGACGGCACACCCGAGTTGATGGCGCGCTATGCCGTGATGGCCCGCAACGCGGGTGCCAAGATCATCGGCGGCTGCTGCGGCACGATGCCAGACCATCTGCGGGCGATGCGCGCAGCTTTGGAATCGACACCCAAAGCCGATGCGCCGACCCTTGAAGAGATCGTCACCGAAATCGGGCCCTTCAGTTCCGAAAGTGATGGCACAGGCGACCAGAGCGACGCGCCCAAGCGCGAACGCCGAGGCCGCCGCCGGGCCTGACCGCGTCAGACAGTTTCCGCATTGACCACCGTTTGGACAGAAATGGGGGAAGCCGTGACATATGCGGCCTCGCTTTGCCTCGGGTCAGAACAGGCTCAGCTGATCTCCGGCACGCGGCGGCGGAGAAAACGCGGTGCTGTCCAGTGGCGGCAGATCACCGTCAAGCCCAAGCCGTCTGCGCGCTTTGGTGAACCGCTGCGCGATCAGGCTGGCATAGGCTCCCTCGCCACGCACGCGCTTGAAGAATTGAGCGTCGTAGACCTTGCCGCCATGCATCTCGCGCAGTTTGGAGAGAATGCGCGATTTGCGTCCGGGATAATGTTCATCGAGCCATTCCTCCCAAAGCGGAGCCACTTCCAGCGGCAACCGCAGCATCGCCCATGTGGCCGCTGTCGCGCCCGCGTCTCGGGCTGCGGTCAGAATCGGTTCAATCTCGGGATCGGTCAAACCGGGCACAATCGGCGAGATCATCGCACGCACCGGAATCCCGGCCTGCGTAAGACGACGGATTGTCTCCAACCGGCGCGACGGGCTGGGCACGCGCGGCTCCATACGACGACTCAAATCCGGGTTCAGCGTCGTGATCGTCACACCGACACGCACCAGTCTCTGGCTCGCCATCTCGGACAGAATATCGATGTCCCGTTCGATCAATGTGCCCTTGGTGGCGATCATCACCGGATGCCCGAAATCACGCAGCACGCCGAGGCAGGCACGCATGATTTCGCGATCCCGTTCGATCGGTTGGTAGGGGTCCGTATTGGTGCCAATGGCAATCGGCGCGACGCGGTAGCGCGATGCGCGGAGTTCTCGTTCAAGGACCTGCGCCGCCTCCGGGCGCGCCACCAGCCGTGTCTCGAAGTCGAGACCCGGCGACAAGCCGAGCCAGGCATGGGATGGTCGGGCAAAACAGTAGATGCAGCCGTGCTCACAGCCCCGATAGGGGTTGATCGTCCGGTCAAAGGAAAGATCCGGAGAGTTTACGTAGTTGATCAATTTGCGCGGGCGCTCTTCAGACACGTGCGTACGAAGGGGTGCCGCGGCTTCCGACAGGTCCCACCCGTCATCCTCGTCGATCCGTCGCAACCGTTCATACCGGCCGGTGTCGCGGCTTTGCGCGCCGCGCCCGCGGCGCTGATCGTGCGGGACAGGTCTGTCAGGATGGGCCATTCCGCGAATGTAGAACGAAAGAAGAACATAGGCAACCCATCCCCGCTTTCACAAATCCCCGGCATCGAGCGCGTCGGTTGCGTTCCCGCGCATGTCGGATTTCACCAAGTGGCTACGTCGGAAAACGACGATTAGTCCATAAAACAATCACGAGCGGCCCCGCTCGCGTCTGGAGTGACATACATGGCTGACGAAGAAGACGATATCATCCTCGCGGATCTCAACGACGAGGAACTGGTCGAGCAGATGTTCGACGATCTCTATGACGGTCTCAAGGAAGAGATCGAGGAGGCCGTGAACATCCTGCTGGAACGCGGTTGGGAACCTTACGACATCCTGACCAAAGCGCTTGTCGGCGGCATGACCGTCGTCGGCAATGACTTCCGCGACGGCATTCTGTTTGTGCCAGAGGTGCTTCTGGCTGCAAACGCGATGAAGGGCGGTATGGCGATCCTCAAGCCGCTTCTGGCCGAAACCGGCGCGCCGCGTGTTGGCAAGATGGTCATCGGCACCGTCAAGGGCGACATCCACGACATCGGCAAGAACCTTGTATCCATGATGATGGAAGGTGCCGGTTTTGAAGTTGTCGATCTGGGAATCAACAATCCGGTCGAGAACTATCTCGAAGCGATCGAAACCGAAGAGCCCGACATCCTTGGTATGTCCGCGCTGCTGACCACAACCATGCCCTACATGAAGGTAGTCATCGATTCGATGGTCGAGAAAGGCATCCGCGATGACTACATCGTTCTCGTCGGTGGCGCGCCCTTGAACGAAGAGTTTGGCAAAGCAATCGGCGCAGACGCGTATTGCCGGGACGCTGCGGTGGCTGTTGAAACCGCAAAAACGCTCGTGGGTCGCAAGCACAATCAACTTGCCGCAGGGTAATTCAGTGCGGAAACCCGCTTTTTTCGGCCTCGCCTTGCGGCGGGGCCTTTTAATATCCATCGAACTGCCCCATATTTTGTGGGCAAGGAGATCGATATGCCAGTGACAACATTCGCTTCGATGATCTTGGCCGTGATCGCGGCATCCGGGCTGACGGTCTGGGCGATGGCCCAGTTCGGGATCATCAAGGTCCTGCCTGCCCTGATCGCCGTAGCTCTGCTGGCGCGATGGGGCCTGACCCATGTGCACGGCGATGATGAGCCTGCCTGACGACACCACCCTGACAGATGCAGGATTAGCAGCGCGCGGCAAAGGCCGGGTGCTGATCATTGCCTGCGGTGCGCTGGCGCGCGAGATTCTCGCCATTCGGGATGCCAATGGCTGGACCCATCTCGACCTCACCTGTTTGCCTGCGATCCTGCACAACACGCCGGACAGGATCGTACCCGAGATCCGGACCGCCGTTGAGGCGCACCGCGACACTTACGAGAGCATCTTTGTGGCCTATGCCGATTGCGGTACCGGCGGCTTGTTGGAGGCAGCCTGTCGCGACCTGGGTGTCGAGATGATCGCCGGACCGCATTGTTACAGCTTCTTCGAAGGCAACGCAGCCTTTGCCGCCCGCGATGAACTGACGTCGTTTTACCTGACGGACTTTCTTGTTCGACAATTCGATGCCTTTGTCTGGAAGCCTCTGGGGCTGGATCGGCATCCGCAGCTGCGCGACATGTATTTCGGGCACTACACGACGCTGGTGTATCAGGCCCAGACCGATGACGCCGCATTGACGGCGACGGCGCAGCGCTGTGCAGACCGCCTGGGCCTCGCGTTCGAGCGGCGATATACCGGATATGGTGATCTGGCCACTCAAATGCAGGAGTGGGCGACCGTCTGAGGGGCCGGCATGCGTTTCCGTCGACGGAAACGGCGGACGCATCGATGCGTCCGCCAGATCCTTAATCGGACTGTTCGATCAGCAAGCTTGACACCGGGACCATTGCGACGCTCGCCGCCCGATCCTGAAGGCTCCAAAGTACCAGTGCTGACAAGGTATCCGGGGTCAGCCGACCCAGCATGATAACCGAGCCATCCTGACGTGCGCGGAATGCCGCGCCGTCAAGGAAGCGGCGTTTGGTGCGGGCATCCTGCCCGTCTCCGTCAAAATCCCGCAAAATGCTGAGCGCAGGCACCGTTTCGCGCTGCGCAAGCGCCTGTGCGGTGTTCAGACCGTTCGGCAGAAAGACCAGACCATGCCCACTGTCGGCGGCGAACCGCGCCGCTTGTTCCGTGATCGTGCGATCCGCCTGCAGCCCGCCATCCGGCGCTTCGATCAAAGCCACTGCCTCAGGCACTGCAGCAACCGCGCCCCCCAAGGCTTGCTCGACATCGCTCGGCTGTGCAGCGGCGGGCAGGTTGACCAGCGTAGCAACCTCATAGCCCAAGGCCCGATAGCGCGACATTCGGTCGGCGGCATCGGATTGCGCTGGATCGAGTGCAAAGGTCACCGGAAAGGGAAAACCATCCAGCGTGTCCGGCCCCAATGGGCCCGACCCATCATCGATCAAAATGATCGACATTTTCGGCAGCGTCGGGTCGCTGTCCACGGATGCAGCAAAGCGTTTTAATGGCGG
This sequence comes from Marivita sp. XM-24bin2, assembly GCA_003149565.1. Taxonomy (GTDB): domain Bacteria; phylum Pseudomonadota; class Alphaproteobacteria; order Rhodobacterales; family Rhodobacteraceae; genus Marivita. Next base: position 15,327 of record QCWH01000010.1, read on the forward strand.
CAGGTTGGCGTCCAAATTCGAGCGAGGTGCGGCGGAGGCCTCTTCCTCTGTTGCGCTGCCGATCGACGGCAGGCGGGCCGAATTCCCGGGATTGCGCTCGGTGAGCGATGCAGCCGGGGTACCGATGGCAGGCCGCCGCAGCGCCGCGCTGTCAGTCTGCTCTGCGTCCTGTTCCGACGGGATCAGGCGACGCACCGGGGGCCGTGTTGCTGCGGTGGCCGGACCCTCAGGCTCCGCCGCGACAGTTGTGTCTTCGACGGCTTCGTCTGGCGCGTCGGGTGCTGCCTGCTCGGTCTCTGGCGCAAGCGGTGTTTCGATATTCGGCACCGCAGGGACTGGCGGTTGGGCAGGCTCGGTCGAGAGGGTTGGGCTGGCCTCACCTTCTGGTGCCGCAAGCGCCGGTGCTGTGGCAGTGTCCGGCGTTGCGTCGTCGGTTGGCGCGGACGGCGCAGCTGGTGCAATGCCTTCGTCCGGCGCATCGAGTGCAGCAATCGTATCACCTGTTTCAGGCGTCGGCATGGGAGCAGCGCTTGTGTCGGCATTGGCCGGCGCGCTGTCAGTCGGTGCAGTTGGCTGCTCCAGTTCCGGGGCATCGGCCTCGGGGGCCACGGGCGAGACGTCCGTTGGGCGACGAGCGGGCGTCTCGGGCGAGGTCGCGGTAACAGACGCGGACGCGGCTGCGGCCTCAGAAGGCTCAGCCTCCTCTGGGGCCTCTGTCGGCGCGGAAACCGCCACATCATCAACCGCGTCAGCCTCTGTGCCGTGTGTATCTCCTGCTGCGGTTGTGTCTTCAGAGGGCTGATCCTCGGCGGTGTCGGCTTCGGTGTCCGGCTCTGCTTCGGACGAAGCCAGTGCCTCTGGCTCCGGCGCAACCTCCTCCGCAGCATCGGTCTGATCAGAGGGCATGACGGTCTCAGTCGCGGTGTCGGTTGGCACCTCTGTCTGAGCTGGCATCGCCGTTTCAGATGGTTGCTCAGGAAGCGCAGGCCGCAACGCGCCTGGTCCCGGCATCATGACCGAAGCCACACCCAAGCCCGCCACCGAGAGGATCGTGCCCCAGATGGCTCCTGACAAAAACCCTCGTGCCATGCTCAACGCCCCCGTCTTGCCGTCTCATACGCCCCCGGCATCTTGTCCGTGCCGGTTGACCCACCCGCGCCCTTGACGCGCCTTGGTCTGCCTGCGCATGTATACCGCGATTGGCCCCCACCCCGCCAGCCCTGACGACGAAGAAAGACCCATGCTGCTGCTCATCGACAATTACGACAGTTTTACATACAATCTCGTGCACTATTTGGGCGAGCTCGGCACCGAGGTGAAGGTGGTGCGCAATGACGCGCTGACGGTGCAGGATGCGATGGGCCTGAACCCGGCAGGTATCCTGTTGTCCCCTGGCCCCTGCGACCCGGATCAGGCGGGTATCTGCCTGCCCCTGACCCTTGCCGCTGCAGAGACGGGCATGCCGCTGATGGGGGTGTGCCTTGGCCACCAGACTCTAGGGCAGGCCTTTGGCGGGTCAGTGGTGCGCCATTCCGAGATTGTGCATGGCAAGATGGGTGTGATGCATCACAACAGCAAAGGTGTGTTTGCCGGTCTGCCTTCTCCCTTTGAGGCAACGCGGTATCACTCGCTGGTGGTGGACAAGGACACGATCCCGGACTGCCTCGAGGTGACCGCGTGGCTGGAGGACGGCACCGTGATGGGGCTGAGCCATCGCGACCTGTCCATGCATGGCGTGCAGTTTCACCCCGAGAGCATCGCCTCGGAACATGGGCACGCGCTGCTCAAGAATTTTGTAGACGAATTGAAGGTGCCCGCATGAGCGACGCGATGAAGCCCCTGATCTACGCCGCCTCCGAAGGCCCGCTGAGCCGGTCGCAGGCCGAACAGGCTTTCGAGCTGCTGTTCGACGGAGAGGCAACACAGGCCCAGATGGGCGGCTTGCTGATGGCGCTGCGGGCGCGCGGTGAGGCCGTATCGGAATACGCCGCCGCCGCCGCCGTGATGCGCGCCAAATGCACCGCCGTCACAGCGCCCGAAGGGGCAATGGACATCGTCGGTACCGGCGGCGACGGCATGGGCACGCTCAATATCTCTACCGCGACCGCCTTTGTCGTGGCGGGCGCCGGTGTGCCCGTGGCCAAACATGGCAACCGCAACCTGTCGTCGAAATCCGGCGCGGCGGATGCGCTGACCGAGATGGGCATCAATGTGATGATCGGCCCCGACATTGTGGAACGCGCGATCGCCGAGGCCGGGATCGGCTTCATGATGGCCCCGATGCACCATCCGGCCATGAAACACGTCATGCCGGTGCGGCAGGAATTGGGATCCAAGACGATCTTCAACATCCTTGGACCGCTCACCAACCCCGCCGGTGTCAAACGGCAATTGACCGGAGCCTTTGCCATCGACCTGATCTTTCCGATGGCGGAAACGCTGAAGGAATTGGGCTCGGAAAAGGCCTGGCTGGTGCATGGTGGTGACGGGACGGACGAGATCTCGATCTCGGCCCCCACACAGGTCGCGGTGCTGGAGGACGGCAAGATCCGTGGCCGCGAAGTGCACCCCGAGGATGCCGGCCTGCCAGTTCATCCGTTCCGCGACATTCTTGGTGGGACACCTGCCGAAAATGCGCAGGCGTTCCGCGACCTGCTGGATGGCGCCAGGAGCGCCTATCGCGATGCGGTTTTGCTGAACGCAGCGGCGGCGCTGGTGGTGGCGGATAAGGCAGCGGACCTCAAGTCCGGGGTCGAGATGGCCGCCGAGAGCATCGACAGCGGCGCCGCCAAATCGCGGGTCGAAGCTTTGGCGCGCATCACGCAAGCGGCGTGATGTACGTTTGGCGGGTGGACGATGCGGCGACGCATCGTCGATTTTCCGCAGACGGAAAATCCTGGGGCGCTGCCCCAGACCCCGAAGTATTTATGAACCAAAGAAGCAGGGGCATGGCATGTTGACCCCGCCCGATAAGTGGCGGCATTTGCCGTTTTTTTCGGAGAATTTGCCGGGGATCGCAGCGGCTGTCGCCAAGGAGACCCGTGCTGTTCTGCCGCCCGAGTCTCAGGTGTTTGCGGCGCTTGAAACCTGTTCCCCAGAGGACGTGCGCGTTGTCATTCTGGGGCAGGATCCCTATCCAACGCCCGGCCATGCTCATGGGCTGGCCTTTTCCGTGTCCCCCAGTGTTCAGCCCCTGCCCCGATCTTTGGGAAATATATTCAAAGAGTTGCGCGATGATGTCGGCAGTGCGCCGCCGAATGGCGACCTGCATTTCTGGGCCAGGCAAGGTGTGTTGTTGCTGAACGATGTGCTGACGGTTCCGGCTGGTGACGCGCGCGGGCATCGGCGGCTGGGGTGGCAGAAACTGGTGCCGCAGGTGCTTGAAGCCCTGTCGGACCGGCCACGCGCCTTTGTGCTGTGGGGCAACGATGCGCGGGCGCAGGCGCAGCACCTTGCTGGGCATGGGCATCTGGTGCTGGAAAGCGCCCATCCCTCGCCGCTTTCGGCCCGGCGCGGGTTTTTCGGCTCGCGCCCCTTTTCCACCGTGAACGCGTGGCTTAAAGAACAAGGCCAACAGCCGATCAACTGGACGGACCCATGAGCGCAACCATTCTCGACAAGATCAAAGCCTACAAGCTGGAGGAAGTGGCCGCCGACAAGGCGCGCGTGCCGCTGTCGGCCGTCGAAGAGGCCGCGCGGGCGGCGGAGCCGGTGCGTCCCTTCGGTGCCGCGCTGCGCGACGCGCAAAGCACCGGCTACGGCCTGATTGCCGAGGTGAAGAAGGCATCCCCCTCCAAGGGTCTGATCCGGGCGGATTTCGAACCTGCGAGTTTGGCCAAGGCCTATGAGCATGGCGGCGCGACCTGTCTGTCGGTGTTGACGGACAGGCCGAGCTTTCAGGGAGACAAATCCTATCTGGTCGCCGCGCGGCAGGCTACATCGCTGCCTGCGTTGCGCAAGGATTTCATGTATGACGTCTATCAGGTGGCCGAGGCGCGCAGCTTGCATGCAGACTGCATCCTGATCATCATGGCCAGTGTGTCGGACGCACAGGCGGCAGACCTGGAAGACGCGGCGTTTGCCTGGGGCATGGACGCTTTGATCGAGGTACATGACCGCGAGGAACTGGACCGGGCGCTTGAATTGAAGTCGCCTTTAATCGGCATAAACAATCGCAATCTCAATACGTTCGAGACCACTCTTGAGACGACGCGTGAACTATCGAAACATGTGCCCGCTGACCGCATGCTGATCTCGGAATCGGGTCTCTTTACCCCGGCGGATCTGGCTGACATGGCATCGTGTGGCGCGCGCAGCTTCCTTATCGGGGAAAGCCTGATGCGGCAGGCGGACGTCACCGAAGCCACCCGCGCCTTGCTGGCCGATCCGGTGGCGGCATGAGCGGGCTTACCCATTTCGATGCCAAGGGCGATGCCCATATGGTCGATGTGTCGGACAAGGCCGTCACGTCGCGGGTGGCTGTGGCCGAAGGCTATATCCGCATGGCGCAGGAGACTTTTGACATCATCGCCGAAGGCCGCGCCAAGAAGGGCGATGTGATCGGCGTGGCGCGGCTTGCCGGGATCATGGGGGCGAAAAAGACGCCCGATCTGATCCCACTCTGCCATCCCCTGCCCGTGACCAAGGTTGCGGTGGAGTTGACGCCTGCGCCCGAATTGCCCGGTCTGAGGATCGAGGCGACGGTCAAGACAACCGGGCAGACCGGGGTCGAGATGGAGGCGCTGACGGCGGTGTCGACTGCGGCGCTGACAGTGTATGACATGGCCAAGGCGGTGGACAAGGCGATGGAGATCACCGGCATTCGGGTGATGCTCAAGGACGGGGGTAAGTCCGGGCGGTATGAAGCGACATGATTTCGGTCGCTGAGGCTCTGGATCAGCTTTTTGCACTGGCCCCTCCGCTTGGGGTTGAGACGGTGCCGCTCTTGCAGGGGCATCGGCGGGTTCTGGCGCAGGATGTGGCAGCAACGCGCGAACAGCCGCCGTTCGATGGCGCGGCGATGGATGGCTATGCGGTGACCGAGGTCGCCCCCGGGCTGCGACTCAAGGTGATCGGGGAATCTGCAGCGGGGCATGGATTTTACCAAACGGTAAAATCCGGAGAGGCGGTGCGGATTTTTACCGGCGCACCCGTGCCGGAGGGTGCAAGAGCGGTTGTGATCCAAGAGGATGTGGTCCGCGATGGCGACTGGATCACCATTGGGGACACCCCTGAGGACAATGATCATATTCGTCCTGCCGGTGGTGACTTCAAGATCGGAGATAGCGTGCGCGCGGGGCGCGTTCTGGGCCCCAATGACATTGCTCTGCTCGCCTCGATGAACATCGCAGAGGTGCCAGTAACACGGCGACCCATCGTTGCATTGATCTCGACCGGGGACGAACTGGTGATGCCGGGTGAAGCTCCCGGCCCCGATCAGATCATCGCATCGAACGCGCTGGGGCTTCATGCGCTGATGCGGGATTTGGGAGCGAAGCCGCGGCTGTTGCCAATCGCGCGGGACAATGAGGCGTCTTTGCGCACGGCATTTGATCTTGCCAAAGGTGCGGATCTGATCGTGACCATCGGCGGCGCGTCGGTGGGTGATCATGATGTGGTTGCCAATCTCGCGCCGCAGTTGGGCTTTGACCAAAGCTTTTACAAAGTCGCCATGCGCCCCGGCAAACCGTTGATGGCCGGGCGGTTCGGTAACGCGATGATGATCGGACTGCCAGGCAATCCGGTGTCGGCGATGGTCTGTGGACATGTCTTTGTGGCACCCGTGGTGCGAGCGATGTTGGGTTTGCCCGCGCAGCCTGCGCCACGCCGGACGGGCATTCTAGCTGAGGCGCTGCCGCAAAACGGGCCGCGCGAACATTACATGCGGGCGCGGATGACCGATGCGGGGCTGATTGCCTTCGGATCGCAGGACAGTTCCCTCCTGAGCGTACTGGGTCAGGCCGACGCGCTGATCGTGCGGGCACCAAGGGATGGGCCACGGGACGCCGGTGACTCTGTGGAGTATCTGCCTTTGCGCTAATTCGGTCCGATGTTCACTGATTCTTGACACAAAACAGGAACAACAGTAGAACAAACGGCGAGGATCATCCGAGCGGAGGCAGTTCATGCTGACCAAAAAACAACTCGACCTGCTGGAATTCATCAGCACACGCGTGGCACGCGATGGCGTACCGCCCAGCTTTGACGAAATGAAAGAGGCGCTGGATCTGCGCTCCAAATCCGGGATTCACCGACTGATCACGGCGCTCGAAGAGCGTGGCTTCATCCGACGTCTGGCGCACCGGGCGCGGGCGATTGAGATTGTAAAACTGCCTGAAACACTTGCCGCAAAACAGGGCGGGTTCGAACCCAAGGTGATTGACGGTGATCTGCCCGATCTGCCGCCTCCCGCCAATGCTCAGCCGGTTGAGCGTATCGATGCGATGGAGCTTCCGCTGATGGGCCGGATTGCAGCCGGCGTGCCGATTGAATCGATCAATGACGTGCCGCCCGCTGTGGCAGTGCCAGGGGCGATGTTGTCAGGTAACGGAAAGCACTATGCGCTTGAGGTTAAGGGCGATTCCATGATCGAGGCCGGGATTAACGACGGCGACGTGGTGGTGATCCGTGAGACATCCTCTGCCGACAATGGAGATATCGTTGTGGCGCAGGTCGAGGGATATGAAGCCACGCTCAAGCGTTACAAGCGCAAGGGCGAAAGCATTATTCTTGAGGCGGCGAACCCGGCCTATGAACCGCGCATCCTGCCGGTTGGGGCGGTGAAGGTCCAGGGTCGGCTGGTTGGTCTTATCCGCACCTACTGAGCCTTTCTCAGGCCCGGCTCATTCCAAAGGCGCGCGCCCGACCGGTCGCGCGCCTTTTCTATCTGCCACCCTCCCGTTGGATCGCGGGTGATGGCGAGACTTCCGGTTCGGGCGAGATATTCCGCGTCCAAGACAGTGCAGGTTTCATCAGTTGGTTTGTCTGGCAGAGCAGCACTTGCGATGATCAGCCTACGCCCCGAACAGCCCTCATAGCGCGCTGCGTTGCGTTTGCCGTGGATGTGGTGAATCGGCGAGCTGCGCATGTTCCACAGGGACGCGGCCTCGGCCTGCTTGAGGCCTTGCCCGTCGTTTTCAAGCCACACCCCCGCGATGAAGCCCGCCCCTTTGGCGCGCGACAGGTCGCGGCCGTCCTCGCTCATGACACCAACAAGCTGGCCCTGCTCTGCTACAAGGATTTCTGGTCGCTCAGACTGCATCCAGAGGACAATTCCGCAGGCCGCAGGGATCAGACCAAGAGCGCGCACGGGACCCTGCCAGAGGATCAGGAAGACCGCACCGAGGGAAAGCAGTGGAAGGACGCTGACCCCGGGGGTCACAACCGGGCGCACCGATCCCGGCCAGACCGCGATCACCTGTGCGACGCCGAGGATCCAGTCGAGTCCAAGTCCCATGACAGTTAGGCCGATGGCCTCTAATCCGAATGGCATCAGCAGAACGCCAAGCACCGCTGCCGGAATGACCAGAACGCCCATGAGCGGTACGGTGAGCAGGTTGGCCAAAAGGCCGAACTGCGCAATCTGGTTGAAATGCGCCATCGCAAAGGGCGCTGTCGCCGCTCCTGCCACTGCTGACGACAAAAGGACAGAGGCCGCTCCGCGCAATAGGCGGTGTCGCGGCAGATCATGGGCGCTGTCGCGGATCGCGCCGAATACCGCCACCAGAGCGGTTGTGGCGGCAAACGACATCTGGAAGCCGGGACCGATCAACGCCTCTGGCCGAAGCAGAAGAACAATCAGCGCCGCCAGCGCCACGGCCCTCAGCGATATCGCTCGGCGGTTCAGCAGAATCGCAACCAGCATCACGGCCACCATGACGAAGGCCCGTTCGGTTGCGACATTGCCGCCCGAAAGCGCGAGGTACACTGCCGCCACGCCAAGAGCTCCGGCGGCGGCGATCTTTTTGATCGGCCAGCGCTGACCGATTGGGGTCAGCAGCAGGCCCAATCGCAGCACCCCGAATGCAAAGGCGCTGACGAGCCCCATATGCAGACCCGATATCGCCAGAAGGTGCGCCAGATTGGTGTCACGCAAGTCTTGCAGAACCGGTTTGGGAATGGCGCTGCGATCTCCGGTGATGATAGCGGTGGCAACGCCTCCGGTATGGCCCGGCAACGCGTCTTGCACTTTTGTCGATATGGCCGTGCGCATCTGAAAAAGCCGTTTGTTGCGTCCCGCCTCCTCCAACAACACAAGCGGAACGCGGGTATAGCCGACCGCCCCGAGGCGCAGGAACCATGCGTGGCGCCGGAAATCGAAGCCGCCGGGTTCTACTGCGCCGCCGGGGGGGCTCAGATGGGCGGTTGTCATGATGGTCTGACCCGGTTTGGGTGGTATGCCCGGATACTTGGCATGTAATGACAGGCGTACACGGGTTGGCGTTTCGGATAATGGCAGATTCGTCAGCCAGACGCGATCCAGAGTGATCCGCAGAGCGTCTGACGCGGAGCGGTCAATCGCTATGACCCTGCCGGTCACCGGACCGTAGTAGCGGAAGTCGAGCACTGGCCCAGCCACAAGATGCGCCCGCGTCCCTGCAAGCGCTACTCCGAGCGCTATCATTGCCACGGCGCAGAGCAGCGGAGCAAAGGCAGATTGGCTTCGCAGATATCCAACAAGCAGCACCGAAGCACATCCGGCCAGTGCAGAGAGCGCCGAGATTGATGGCTCATTGCGGAGTGCGAAATACAGCCCGATGCCGATGCTGAGAAAAACCGGTACAAAGGGAAACAGCGTACCGCGCTGCGCCAGAAGCATGTTTGGGATCACATCCCGGACCCGCGCCATACTTGCCCCCGTGGATGGTGCTGGTTAAGAGAGCCTTAACTTACTCCCAATACCGTTATCGAAAGGTAAATGCGCCCAATGACCGGCCAGATCGTCACCCGTTTCGCCCCCTCGCCCACCGGCTATCTGCACATTGGCGGCGCGCGCACGGCGCTGTTCAACTGGCTCTACGCGCGTGGTCGCGGCGGGAAGTTCCTGTTGCGGATCGAGGATACCGATCGGGCGCGCTCGACGCCCGAAGCAACCGCCGCGATCCTCAAGGGGCTTGAGTGGCTGGGCCTTGATCACGATGGCGACGTGGTGAGCCAGGCCGCGGGCGCGGACCGCCATGCCGAAGTCGCGCATGAGCTTTTGGCAAAGGGTGCGGCCTACAAGTGCTTTTCGACACAGGACGAGATCGAGGCGTTTCGTGAGGCGGCACGCGCAGAGGGAAAATCGACTCTTTTCCAGAGCCCCTGGCGGGATGCCGATCCGTCAACGCACCCGGATGCGCCGTTTGTGATCCGGCTCAAGACGCCGATGGACGGTACAACAGTGATCCGCGATCAGGTACAGGGCGACGTCACCATCCGCAACGATCAGCTGGATGACATGGTTCTGCTTCGTTCGGACGGCACGCCGGTCTACATGCTGGCGGTGGTTGTCGATGACCATGATATGGGCGTGACCCATGTGATCCGAGGGGATGACCACCTTAACAATGCCGCGCGTCAGATGGGCATTTACACCGCGATGGGTTGGGACGTGCCGGTCTGGGCGCATATTCCGCTGATTCACGGGCCCGACGGCAAGAAGCTGTCCAAACGCCACGGCGCGCTTGGGGTCGAGGAATATCAGGCGATGGGCTATCCAGCGGCAGGCATGCGCAACTACCTCGCGCGTCTGGGCTGGAGCCATGGAGATGATGAGTTCTTTACAGATGAGCAGGCGAAAGAGTGGTTTGATCTGGGCGGCATTGGCAAATCGCCGGCGCGGTTTGATTTCAAAAAGCTTGAGAATCTCAGCGGCCAGCATATCGCTGTGGCCGACGATGCTGCACTGCTGCATGAATTGACCGCATATCTGCAGGCAGCGGGAGCACCTGCCCTCACGGAAGCGCAAGCGGACGGGATCCTTCGTGCGATGTATTGCCTCAAGGAAAGAGCACGCACATTCCCGGAACTGATTGAAAAGGCGCACTTTGTTCTGACCAGCCGCCCTATTGAGCCCGATGAGAAAGCGGCCAAGGCCTTGGATTCGGTATCCCGTGGTATACTGCAATCGTTGACGCCGCAGTTGCAAAATGCTAGCTGGACGCGCGACGAGCTTGAAGCCGTCACATCCCGAATTGCAGAAGAGCACGGGACGAAATTCGGCAAACTGGCAGGCCCGATGCGGGCAGCGCTGGCAGGCCGGGCCGTGACGCCGAGTGTGTTCGATATGATGCTGGTTCTGGGGCGCGACGAAACCGTTGCCCGCCTGACAGAAGCAGCCGCCAACGGAACCGATTGACGCCAACGCGGCATCGGTGCCTAGGTTTGGGATAGCTGGCTCTGGGCGCTTTGTTCAGAGCATTGAGACGAAGGGACCACGTATGTCTGACACCTCCAAAACCGCGAAGCTGACCATTGGGGACAGCTCTTACGAGTTGCCAATCTATACCCCGACTGCCGGACCAGATGTCATCGACATCCGAAAGCTTTACGGCCAAGCGGGCGTGTTCACCTACGATCCGGGTTTCACCTCAACCGCGGCGTGCGACAGCACCATCACCTTTATCGACGGTGACAAGGGCGAATTGCTGCACCGGGGGTATCCGATTGACCAACTGGCGGCCAAGTCGCACTACCTCGAAGTTTGTTTCCTGCTACTTTACGGCTACTTGCCCAAGGCAGACGAGCTTGAAAATTTCGAGCGTACGATCACCCAGCACACGATGATCCACGAGCAGATGCACAACTTCTTCCGTGGGTTCCGTCGCGATGCCCACCCGATGGCCACGATGGTGGGTGTGGTTGGCGCGATGTCGGCCTTCTATCACGACTCCACCGACATCAATAACCCGCGCGAGCGTGAAATCGCGTCGCATCGCCTGATCGCAAAGATGCCCACCATCGCGGCGATGGCATACAAGTATTCGATCGGTCAGCCCTTTGTGTATCCGCGCAACGATCTGGATTATGCAGCGAACTTCCTGCACATGTGCTTTGCGGTTCCCGCTGAGGAATATCAGGTTGATCCGATTCTCGCCCGTGCGATGGACCGCATCTTTACCCTGCATGCCGACCACGAGCAGAACGCGTCGACCTCGACGGTACGTCTGGCGTCGTCTTCGGGTGCGAACCCGTTTGCCTGTATCGCTGCTGGTATCGCCTGCCTCTGGGGTCCGGCACATGGTGGTGCGAACCAGGCCTGCCTTGAGATGCTCAAGGAAATTGGCACACCTGATCGCATCCCGGAATACATCGCCCGCGCCAAGGACAAGAACGACCCGTTCCGCCTGATGGGCTTTGGCCACCGCGTCTACAAGAACTTCGATCCGCGCGCGACGGTGATGAAGCAGTCGGCGGACGAAGTGCTTGATCTGCTGGGTGTTGAGAACAACCCGATCCTGGCCACCGCGAAAGAACTGGAAAAGGCCGCACTTGCGGATGACTATTTCGCTGAGAAAAAGCTCTTCCCGAACGTCGACTTCTATTCGGGCGTCATCCTCGAAGCGATGGGCTTCCCGACGTCGATGTTCACGCCGATCTTCGCTTTGAGCCGGACCGTTGGCTGGATTTCGCAGTGGAAAGAACAGCTGGCCGATCCGCAGATGAAAATCGGCCGTCCGCGCCAGCTTTATCAAGGCGAAACAATGCGCGACTATGTCGATATCGAAAATCGGTAATTCTTGAGGAAAGGCCGCCTTCGGGTGGCCTTTTTCATATGACCCAATTGGTGACCAAACGGCTGGTGTTGAGAAAGGCCCGGATCGAAGATCTGGACGATCTGCATGCTGTCTACAGCGACCCTCAGGTGATGCGCTACTGGTCCACCCCGCCGCATGAGGACATTTCCCGAACCCGTCGTCATCTGGAACGCCTGATCGCGTCGTCCGAGCCGGTCGTCAGCTATTTCGTGATTGAATGCGGCAGCCATGCAATCGGCTGCGCAGGCGTGCATATGGGGGATGAGGTGGGCTTTCTGCTGCGCTCGGACCATTGGCAGCAAGGGCTGATGTCGGAAGCACTTGGGGCGCTGATCCCCTACTTCTTTGAAGAGCTGCGCTATCCGCAACTAACAGCAGATGCGGACCCGATGAACGCGGCCTCCGTAGCAACGCTGATGTCAGCGGGTTTCGTAAAAACCGGTGAAGCGAAAAACACATTCTGTGTTGATGGGGTGTGGTCGGATAGCGTGTATTTCACCCTGAAGCCAGAGTTCCGGGCAGCGTAGGGCCGAACGAACCGAGCCGTTCGACCCTGCTTAATGCGTGTCACCGGCCTTCGTATTGCGCAGGACGCTTTTGAAGGAACGCCACGACCCCTTCTTTGAAATCACGTGTCTGGCCACACTGTCCTTGCAGCTTGGCTTCCAGCGCCAACTGCTCTTCGAGGTTGTTGTCATACGAAGCGCGGATGGACTGCTTGACACGCTGGTATGCTGCGGTTGGCCCCTTTGCGAGGTGCAACGCCCGCGCCTTCCAATGCTCGACAAAGCGCGCATCGGGTACCGCTTCCCAGATCATGCCCCAGTCATCGGCCTGCTTTGCGGTGATCTTTTCGGCGAAAAGCGCGGCACCCATCGCTTTGGCGAGACCCATCTGGCGCGGCAGATAGTAGGTGCCACCCGCATCCGGGATCAGGCCGATCCGGGTGAAGGCCTGAAGGAAAAAGGCGGATTCGGTGGCAATGACAACATCTGCCGCCAGCGCCAGGTTGGCCCCCGCCCCAGCCGCCGCGCCGTTGACCGCGCTTATGGTCGGCACAGGGCAATCGTAGATCGCGCGCAGCATTGGGACGTATTCGTCGCGCAGAGTGCGTTCCAGATCGAGGTTCGCGGCAGTGGCCCGATCACCGAGGTCTTGCCCCGAGCAGAAGGATTTGCCCTCACCGGTCAGCACGATCACCCGCGCGGATTTTCCGCCTTCCAGGACAGCATCGGTGATTTCGGCCCGCATTTGGGTGTTGAGGGCGTTCATCACCTCGGGACGGTTCAAGGTGACCGTGGCAATGTCGTCGGTGATGTCAAAGGTGATGGTCTCGTAATTCATACGCCGGGCACTCCTGATGCTGTTGGCGGCATCAAACACACATGCACCCGGTTTGGCAAAGCCGAACGCGGCGTCACGACTCTTTCAAGAGTTCCTTCAACCGTGCCTGCTCTTCTTCCGAGAGTCTGGCTTCGGTGGGTGCCGAAGCCGAGGCGCGACCGCGCACGTAAGCAACGCCAATTCCCAGAGCGAGCAGGAACAAGGCCGGGCCAGAGAGCCAGAGGATGATGTTCCAACCATCCGTGCGCGGCTTGAGCAAAACGAATTCGCCATACCGGGCAACCAGGTAGTCCAGCACCTGCTCATCGCTGTCACCCGCAACCAGCCGTTCGCGAACGACAAGACGCAGTTCACGGGCAAGGTCGGCGTTGGACTCGTCGATACTTTCATTCTGACAGACAACGCAACGCAAGCCCTTGGACAGTTCACGCGCACGACTTTCAAGCACCGGATCCTCCAGCACCTCGTCCGGTTGCACAGCATAAGCTGGCGTGGCGAATGGTGCTGCGACCGCAAGGCACAGAAGCAGCGCCAGAGCATTCAGCACGGTCACATTCCGTCTCATTCCGCTGGAACCCCTTGTGGTGTCGCTTGTCGCCGCGCCCCGGCGGCAACGCGATAGCGGCGGTCGGTAAGTGACAAAACACCCCCAAGCGCCATCAGGATCGACCCTGCCCAAATCCAGTTCGCCAGCGGTTTGATATAGGTGCGGACAACCCAACCACCATCGTCCTGCTGATCGCCGATCACCACGTAGATATCCCGCAGGAACCGGTAGTCGATTGCGGCCTCGGTTGTTGGCATCTGCGCCACTGGATAGTTGCGTTTCTCGGGCTGCAGCACTGCGATTTGCTCGCCATCCTGGCGCACAATGACATCACCCATCGTGGAGAAGTAATTGGGCCCTCGCACCTCGTTGACAGCTGTCAGCTCAAGCTCGAAGTCGCCGACCTGATACGGCTCGCCGATTTGCGCAACGCGAATGTCTTCTTCCTGCCAAGCCATCAGCCCAGCGATGCCCACCATTGTGATGCCAAGACCGATATGAGCGGTCGCCTTGCCCCAATCGGCGCGCGGCAAGCGGAAGAGACGGGACAGGTCACGAGAGCGCCCCGTGCGATTCAGAAGGTCAAGCACTGCACCGGACAGAATCCAAGCGCCCAGGAACATCCCAACCGGTCCAAGCAGACTGTTGCCGGTTTGCATGGTCCAGAACAGGCCAAGAATCAGCACGCTCAGAATGAAGGCGGGGATCAACTGTTTCACCGTCCTGTCCAGCTTGGCGCGTTTCCAGCTGAGCATGGAGCCCAGAGGCAAAAGCAGCCCCAAAACGACCATGAAGGGCGTGAAGGCCATGTTGAAGAACGGAGGTCCAACGCTGAGTTTGGTGTCAAAGAACATCTCGGCCACAACCGGCCAGAGCGTGCCCACAAAGACGACAAAACAGCTTACAGCCAGAAGGACATTGTTCGCGACCAGAGCGCTTTCACGGCTTGCCACGCCAAACACACCTTTGGCTTCCATCGCGTTGGCACGCGCAGCAAACAATGTGAGTGCGCCACCTGTGAAGAACACCATAATCATTAGGATGAAGACACCGCGTTCCGGGTCGTTCGCGAAGGCATGCACAGACGTCAGCAGGCCCGAGCGGACGATGAACGTGCCAATCAGCGAGAAGCCGAAAGCAAGGATGGCCAGCAGGATGGTCCAGCTTTTCAGAGCTTCGCGTTTCTCGACGACGATGGCGGAGTGCAGCAGCGCAGCAGCCAGAAGCCACGGCATGAAGGACGCATTTTCAACAGGGTCCCAGAACCAGAAGCCGCCCCAACCCAGTTCATAATACGCCCACCACGAGCCCAGCGCGATGCCGATGGTCAGAAAAACCCATGCGGCCAAGGTCCAAGGACGCACCCAGCGGCCCCAAGCGGCGTCAACACGGCCTTCAATCAAGGCAGCCACGGCAAAGCTGAAGCAGATGCTGAGGCCCACGTATCCGAGATAGAGGAACGGCGGGTGAAAGGCCAAACCCGGATCCTGCAACAGAGGGTTCAGGTCCTGTCCGTCGAATGGCGGCACCACAAGTCGCAGGAAAGGGTTTGAGGTGAAGATGATAAAGGCAAAAAATGCCACGGCCACCGCAGATTGCACCGCCAGCACGCGGGCGCGCAACGTTGGCGGAAGGCCTTTACCGAACCACGCAGCCATCGCGCCAAACAGGGTCAGAATAAGGACCCAAAGCAGCATCGACCCTTCGTGATTCCCCCAGACCCCGCTGATCTTGTAGAGCATCGGCTTGGCCGAGTGACTGTTCAGCCAGACAAGGCGCAGAGAGAAATCTGAGGTTACAAAGGCATAGGTCAGCGCCGCAAAAGCAAAGCCGGTCAGAAGGAACTGGACCGTCGCGGCCGGCTCGGCAACAGCCATCCACCCCGGCCAACGCTTGTGCGCCCCCACGAGAGGGACGATGGATTGCACGATCGCGACAAGGAACGCGAGGATGAGGGCGAAATGACCGAGTTCTGTAACCATACGCCTGAGTATAGGCGCACCACAGGCTGCGGCCAATGCGTTTCCCAACTTTGCGCGGTTCACATTGTCGCAAGCATAAAACGTCGACGGACACGAATGGACGCGTCGATGCCTCCCCTGACCTCAGCGGCGCTGTTGGAGCCAGTCTTCCAGCGCCGCGTTACCGTCAACCTGAGGCATTTCAGCCGGGCCTTGTGTCTCTGGCGATGATGCTTCTCTCGGGACATGCCGCGTCACGTGCGCAGCGATATCACGTTGAAATTCCTGTCCCTTTGCCTGGTGGCGCGCACCGAAATAAAAGCTGACGATTGCGCCCAACAGCCACCAGAGCGGCTCTGGCACAAGTGCGATCCCCGCCATACGTGCAGAGAACCACACAGGGTCTATCATGGCCGCGATGAAAAGACCCAGAGTGCCCAGCGCCATCGCGGGCCGGGGCACCCGGTTCAATGCGTCCATTATCCGGTCGAACAGACTGCGTTTCGGCGCATAGAACTCGGCTGCAAACTGTCGCAAAGCAGCCGCATGCCTGTCCTGATCGCGCTGTGCCTGCGCTTCGGCATTTGGGCGAAACACCTCGACGGTGTCCCTCACAACATTGCGTCCTGACCCAAAGACCAACGAAAACAGGTGTTCGATCAATCCCATGAGGCGATCCTTCTGCGAAACTCCGTGTCGGAGAGATGATAGCGTGGCGCAATGAAGGCTTCGGCGCGTTTGATCCAACCACCCTTCCCCCCCGCGCGACTGAGGGCGTATTTCCGGCTGGCCGGGCGTCGGTCCGCCAGATCGAAATAATAGTTTCGACGCTCGATCCCGTAGGCATCGACGATGTGGTTTGGCGCGCTGGCATGGGCCCTTGCGGTCGCGGCAATCGTATTGGGGCCGATGGCCCCATCTACCGACACGGTAAAGCCCATCTTGCCCAACAGCGTTTGCAGGATTTTCACCGCATTGGCTCCGGCATTGACGTACATGTCGAATACCGAAGGCTGCAGGGGTTGCGGCAAATCAGCGATCCGAGGCCGACTGAAATAGTGGTCAACGAAAATCTTGACCGCTTTCGATTTGGTCAACCGTCGCACATCGGCCGGCGTCACCTGTCCATCTCCGGTCAGATCCAGCCCGAGACGCCGCATCGTGTGGATGGTCACTCCGTATTTGGTGGCGCCGCCCGGATCATCCGGGTCGTTCACATATCCGCCCTCTCGCGCGACGATCTCAGATGCAATGTCGCGCACCGACAACGTGCCCTGGCTCATGGTGCTCCTCCGATTGCCCTTCGCTTGAAAGACTGCGAAGCTATGGTTAACCGGATCAAAACAGAGCGTGCGGTGCTTCAGAATGGCTTTGAAACACACTGATTTTTCGACCTATTCAGCTGAAGACATTGTTCGCCATCTTGATCTCGCACCGCATCCGGAAGGTGGGCATTTCCGACAAACATGGATTGCCGAGGGTGAGGGTCGGTCTGCTGGCACCTGCATATATTTCCTCCTCGCCAAAGAAGAATGCAGCCATTGGCACAAGGTCGATGCCACCGAGATTTGGCATTACTACGCCGGGGCTCCATTGGTACTTTCGATGTCAGAAACCGACGCCGGGCCTGCGCGAGATCATCTGCTGGGACCGGCTCTTTTTGACGGTCAAGCGCCTCAAATCATCGTCCCGCCGCACTATTGGCAGGCCGCTCGGAGCACCGGCGATTGGACACTTGTTGGCTGCACCGTCAGCCCGGCGTTTCAATTTGAAGGCTTTGATCTGGCACCTTCGGGGTTTGACATTCCCCGCGCCGATTGACAAATCGCTGCCATGACAGTGCCTTACCTCACCCCGCTGACCCCAGAACAACAACGCGCGTTTGGCGTGGCCGAGCCTTGGCCGCTGGCGCTTTCCGACCGTGTACGGTTTTCAGAGCTTGATCCGCTGAATCACGTCAATAATGTCGCCTATTTGATCTGGTTCGAAACCGCGCGGGTGACATATTTCAAGCATGTCGGGATTTCGCGATACGCCGACAAAACAGTTGAGCCGCGCATTGTCATCCGTCGCGGTGAGATCGATTGGCTGCAAGAAATGCGCGCCGATGAAGACTATGTCATCCTGACCAAAGTTGTGGCCTATCGGTCCACCAGCTTTACCATGAAGCAGGAGATTGTCTCGGGCGGCACAACGCGGGCAACCTTCTCCTGTGTCGTGGTGCTTTTGCAGCCGGACGGCAGTGGCAGGATGCCGATTCCTCAACACATTCTCGATCACTTCCACGAGGTGGACGGTGTTTCGCAACCGTGACGAGGCTGTCGCGAAACCCCTTCCCGCCTATGAATAGCGCTTCACATATTTCAATAGTGCTTGCGTGCTGCCATCTTTTTCATCCGCAGGCGCATCTCCACTGACCAAGGGCCCGAGGGACGTCGCAAGTTCCTTGCCCAATTCAACGCCCCATTGATCAAACGAGTTGATGCCGAGGATGACACCTTCGACAAAAACGCGATGCTCATAGAGCGCGATGATCTGACCAAGCACTTCTGGTGTCAGTTTGGGCATCATCAGGGTGGTAGACGGACGGTTTCCCGGGAACACCCGGTGCCGGGCCTGACGCTCCAATTCGTCGCCTGTCAGCCCCTTCTGTTTCATGATCGCCCGCGCCTCTTCCAATGACCGCCCGCGCATCAGCGCTTCGGATTGCGCAAGACAGTTGGCGATCAGCAATTCATGGTGATGGCGCAGATCAGACTCATGGCCCTCGGCCGCAACCATGAATTCACAAGGGATGACCCGCGTGCCCTGATGGATCAGTTGATAGAACGCATGCTGCCCGTTGGTGCCCGGTTCGCCCCAAACAACAGGGCCGGAATTGACCGGAAGGTTCGCGCCGTCCATCGCCACCGATTTGCCGTTCGATTCCATCTCCAGTTGCTGAAGGTAGGCGGGCAGCCGTGACAGACGGTTGTCATAGGGCAGCACAGCTCGGGTGGCGTGGCCCAAGCCTTGATTGTGCCAAATCCCGACAAGCGCCAAAAGCACCGGAATATTCTCATGCAATGCGGCCGCGCGGAAATGCTTGTCCATTGCCTGACCGCCGCGCAGGAATGCCTTGAACGCGTCGGGACCGATGGCGATCATCAGCGAGAGCCCGATCGGCCCCCACATCGAATAGCGTCCGCCGACCCAGTCCTCGAACCCGAGAACACGCTCGGCCGGGATGCCCCACTCCGCAGCCGCTTCGGCATTGGAGGACAAAGCGACAAAACGGCCGTCAGTGCTCACACCGTGATCCTGCAACCATGCGCGTGCGGTCCTGGCGTTGGTCATGGTCTCGATCGTGGTGAAGGTCTTAGATGCGACAATGAAAATCGTCTTTTCTGGATCGCATCCTCGCAGAGTGTCCGCGATATCGGCGGCATCGACATTCGACACAAAATGACAGCGCGGTCCATCGCAATAGGGTGAGAGCGCCAGATAGGCCATCGCGGGGCCAAGGTCGGAGCCACCGATACCGATATTCACCACATCCGTGAAATCTGATGCACGAATCTCGTTCGCGACCGCTTCCATTCGCGCAAGAGTATCCAGTACGTCCGGCATGACATCTTGACCGTCGACCAAAACCGCATCGCCATCCAGGTTGCGCAGTGCAGTGTGCAAGACAGCGCGGCCCTCGGTGTCGTTAATCTTCGCACCGCCGAACATGGCATCGCGTTTTGCCTCGACTTCCGCCGCCTGTGCCAAGGAGATCAGGGTATCACGTGTGGCCACGTCGATCTGTGTCTTGGAGTAGTCGAAAAGCAAGTCCAAGGCCGCCACACTGAAGTCTTCGGCTCGTTTTGGGTCTGCATCAAACAGCCCAAGGATCGAGCGTTCACGGCCTGTCTCTGCCGCTGCTTTCAGGTCATCCCACATCGCTGTCACTCCGCCCAATGTACCGTTGCACCGTCGAGAACTGCATTGATCGGCGCATCTTCGGGCAACATACCCTTTGCCGCCTCCAATGCCTCGCGTTTGTCCTGCCCCAAAATCAGTACATGCTTGCGCAATGCGTCGTTCAGAACGCGTGCACTCAGTGTGATGCGTGGCTCAGGCGCGCCCGGCGCGCGCATCGGCACAAGGATGGGCGCGTGCGGATCAAGTGCGACGTCCAACTTGTCCGCACCGGGAAAGATCGATGCCGTGTGCATGTCAGTGCCCATACCCAGAAGAACCACCGCCAGAGGCAGCTCGTCCGTGATCTGAGACTCGAGTTCGGCCAGTACCTCCTCGGGTTCATGAGCGGGGACATAGAGTGGTAGAAGCCGTGCCGCCGCAGCCCGGTCAACAAGCAGACGGTCTCGAAGCAGTCGCGTGTTCGACCGATCATTGTCCTCGGGAACCCAGCGTTCATCGGTGAGCATCACATCAACCCGGCTCCAATCGAGATCGGCTGCGCACAGATCGTCGAACACAGGCCCCGGCGAGGTGCCGCCGGGCACAGCCAAAACGACACGCTCTTCGTGGCTGAGGATCGTGCGCAAATCGCCTGCCAGCTTGTTGGCCAGGTCCATCGCCAGCAATTCGCGGTCCGGATAGGTTTGAAAGTCGTAACTCATGCCTTTACCTCGCGCCATTTGCGACCGTCCCTATGCATCAGCATCAATGCATCCTCCGGGCCCGAGCTTCCGGGATCGTACGTCTTGGGCACATCGTTGCGCGCTTGCCAGGCTTCGATCAAGGGGTCAGTCCACGCCCACGCGGCCTCGACCTCGTCCCCACGCATGAAAAGGGTCTGGTTGCCGCGGATCACATCCATGATCAGCCGTTCATACGCGTCGGGCGCTTCTTCCGCATCCGGGCCCAACGCTTCGGCAAAGCTCATATCAAGCGGCACGTCCAGAAGACGCATGCCTCCGGGCCCCGGTTCTTTGATCGTGACATCCAAAGTCATGCCTTCATTCGGCTGCAACCGGATTGCCAGCACATTGCGGTGCCGGCCCGCATCCGCGCCAAAAATCGAATGTGGAGCATCTTTGAACACGACCGCAATCTCGGAGGCCCGCGCCTTAAGACGCTTGCCCGTGCGCAGATAAAACGGCGTTCCTGCCCAGCGCCAGTTCGAGATGTGGCACTTCATCGCGATAAAGCTTTCTGTCCGTGACTTCGGATCTTCCACGTCGTCACGATACCCGGGGCCGTTCTCGTCAGCTCCGTACTGCCCGCGCACAATGTGGTGCCAGTCCACCGGCTCCAGCGCACGGATCACTTTGAGCTTTTCGTCCCGCACCGCGTCTGGTTCGAATTTGGCGGGCGGCTCCATCGCAATGAGACATAATAGCTGCATCAGGTGGTTCTGCACCATGTCCCGCATTGCACCGGACTTGTCGTAATACCCTCCACGCCCGCTGACGCCGACGGTTTCGGCAACCGTGATCTGAATATGATCTACGTATTGTGCATTCCAAAGCGGCTCAAACAGCATATTCCCGAACCGCACAGCCATCAGGTTCTGAACCGTCTCTTTGCCCAAGTAGTGGTCGATGCGGTAGATCTGCGTCTCGTCGAAATGCTGCGCCAAGGTCGCATTCAACGCCTTGGCGGTTTCAAGATTATGGCCGAACGGTTTTTCAACAACGATCCGGCTGTCTGGCGTCGCCAGACCAAACCGATGCAACCGTTCCGCCAGATCGCCGAACAGCGACGGCCCGACGGAAAAGTAAAACGCACGGACCTTGTCGTCGCGCATCTTGCTGTTCAATTCCACCCAACCGCCATCTCCCTTGGCGTCCGTGGTCACGAAATGCACTGAACTGAGAAACGCATCCAGCGTTCCGGCCTCGCATGCTTGCTGGCCACCAAACTCTGCAATCGCGTCAGCCACCATGTCGCGATAACCAGCATCGTCCAACTCGGACCTGGCAGCGCCGATGATCTGAGAACCCTCGGGCATCTGACCGGCACAAAAGCGCCGGTACAGGCCTGGCAATATCTTGCGACGCGCAAGATCTCCAGTTCCACCAAAGATGACCAGATCAAAGGGGTCGACGGGAATAACGCGGGATACCATGGCGCGATCCTTCCGATTCTGCTTCGCTCAGCGCCTTGTTAGCGCTAACGAGCCGGATGTAAACTTATTTCGCTCCGAATGCGCACAGTGTAGCAGCCATAAAACCCACTGCAATCGGGTTGCCAAAAGAACTGGCAAAGCCCCGCCAGACGAGATCAATACGCTTGATCCCGCTGGGTCCACATGTCACCACCGCGCCAATCAAGGAGTCTGTTATGGCACCCCGCAAAATCATTATCGACACCGATCCGGGGCAGGATGACGCCGTCGCAATCCTGCTGGCACTGGCGTCGCCTGAGGACCTCGACGTGTTGGGCATCACAGCTGTCGCCGGAAACGTTCCACTCCCGCTGACCCAGAAAAACGCATGCATCGTCTGCGAGTTGGCAGGCAAACCTGAGACCAAAGTGTTCTCCGGATGTGACGCGCCCATCGCGCGCAAGCTGGTCACTGCAGAGCATGTGCATGGCAAAACCGGACTTGATGGACCAAGCCTCCCCGACCCGACCATGACGCTTCAGGACAAACACGCGGTCGACTTCATGATCGAGACCTTGCGTTCAGAACCGGAAGGTTCTGTCACGCTCTGCCCGCTTGGCCCGCTCACAAATGTCGCAACCGCGTTGCAACGCGCGCCCGATATTGCTGGCCGCATTCAGGAAATCGTTCTCATGGGAGGGGCCTATTTCGAAGTGGGCAACATTACCCCTGCCGCGGAATTTAACATCTATGTGGATCCCGAAGCAGCCAAGATCGTCTTTGGCTGCGGCGCTCCGATCACCGTGATGCCGCTTGATGTGACGCACAAGGCACTGGTGACCGCCGAGCGGAACAACGCCTTCCGCGCGCTTGGCACACCGGTTGGTGTTGCCGTGGCCGAAATGACGGATTTCTTCGAACGCTTCGACAAGGAGAAATACGGCAGTGCCGGCGCGCCTCTGCACGACCCCTGCGTCACCGCCTATCTGATCCAGCCCGAGCTATTCACTGGCCGTCATATCAATGTCGAGATTGAAACCGGGTCGGACCTGACACTGGGTATGACCGTGGCCGATTGGTGGGGCGTCACAGATCGCGCGCCCAATGCGACCTTTATGGGTGACATCGACGCCGACGGATTTTTCGCCCTGCTCACCGAGCGTCTGGCGCGGCTATGAGGTCATTGCATCTGGCCTCGCCCGAGGACCTGCCGAAACTTCTGCCACTTGTCGCAGCATTTCACGAGCATCAGGGCTTTGCTACCACGCCAGAACATCAGCACGACGCTGTGTTACCGTTGCTTGAGGGGGTCCCGCACGGGGCGATCTGGCTGATTGGACCGCGCCGCGCACCTGTGGGCTATGTCGTTGTGTCCTTTGGATGGTCGGTTGAATATGGAGGCATGGACGCCGTCGTAGATGAGTTGTTCGTCCGCAGTGCCGTGCGTAAACGCGGCATGGGGTCCGAGGCGCTCAACGGCCTTGCCAAAGCACTGAAGGATGGCGGCGTAAAGGCTCTGCATCTTGAGGCCGATCAGGGCAATGAAACGCTCAAGAGGTTCTACCAGCGATGCAAGTTCGAGACCCGCGAAGGCTACGCCTATATGTCCCGCGAACTATGATGCACAGGGACTGGTGACACGGGCGTCGAACGCCTATATCCACCTCATGACCCTGCACATTCCCTTTGACAACAGCTACGCCACCCTGCCCGAGACGTTCTATGCACGGGTCAATCCAGAGCCCGTGCAGGCACCCTCGCTGATTGCAATCAATGAAGAGCTTGCAAGGGACCTGGGGATCGACGGCTTGGACGATCCAGATTTGGCAGCGCTCTTTGCAGGCAATGAGATCCCCGAAGGCGCATCGCCTCTGGCACAGCTTTACGCCGGGCATCAGTTCGGACAATACAACCCGCAGCTGGGTGACGGACGCGCGGTTCTGTTGGGGGAAACCATTGGCACCGATGGCCTCCGACGCGACATCCAACTCAAAGGTTCGGGCCGCACGCCGTTTTCCCGTATGGGAGATGGGCGCGCTTGGTTGGGGCCGGTACTGCGCGAATACGTGGTCAGCGAAGCGATGCACGCCCTTGGGGTTCCAACAACCCGCGCTTTGGCGGCCGTTCGGACCGGGGAGGTTGTCGTGCGCGAACGCCCTCTGCCCGGCGCGGTTCTGACGCGCGTGGCGCAAAGTCATTTGCGCGTTGGCACGTTTCAGGTCTTTGCTGCACGCGGTGACACCAAGGCGTTGCAAACCCTGTTCGACTATGCCGCCGCACGCCACTACCCGGACGCAACCGATCCGGCATCATTCCTGAATGCTGTGATGCGTCGTCAGGCGGCGCTGGTTGCGCAGTGGCTGAGCCTGGGCTTCATCCACGGCGTCATGAACACAGACAATTGCAGCATCTCGGGCGAGACCATTGATTACGGTCCCTGTGCCTTTATGGACAGCTACCATCCCGAAACCGTTTATTCGTCGATCGACCGCTTCGGGCGCTACAGCTACGCCGCTCAGGCCGACATCATCGTCTGGAACATGGCGCAACTGGCGACCGCTCTACTGTCGCTGATGCCCGACCCCGAAGCATCGGTCGAACCCTTCACCGCCCAAATCCACACAATGCCAGAGATGATCCGCGCCGAATGGCTGAAAAGGTTCGGGGCGAAGATCGGTTTGGCTGATCCGAAAGCCGAAGACGCGAAACTGATTGCAGATCTCTTGAGCTTGATGGAAGCTTCCGAAACCGATTTTACCAACACCTTCCGCGGGCTGGTGGACGGAACGGCGCGCGATCAATTCGCTGACCCGACCGGTTTTGATCAGTGGGCAGACCTGTGGCGCGCACGGCTTGAGGGCGAAGACGACCCAAAGAGCCGGATGAGCGCAGCAAATCCGGTACTCATCCCGCGCAATCACCGGATCGAAACCATGATCGATGCAGCGGTTGCGGGCGACGACAGCCAGTTCACGCGACTCATGTCAGCCTATGCAAAACCCTTTGATGAAAATCCTGATTTTGCCGATCTGCGCAGCCCCCCTGCCCCGAACGAAGTGGTGCAGGCAACCTTCTGCGGGACCTAGGTCGCAGGTTTGCGGCGGCGATTGATCAACACAATCCCGACCGCCACCAGACACATCGCGCCAAGAAATCCCGGCCCCACCGGATCATCAAGCAAAAGCCATCCCATGCCAACCGCCAGTACAGGCGAGAGGAAACTGAAGGCCGCGACATCCGAGGCCGGATAGATGGTCATCAGGCGGAGCCAGAACAAAAAGCCAAGGCTCGCCACAAACACCGCCTGAAAGCCTAGCCCCGCGATATGCAGCGCAGTCGGTTCCCGCAAAAGGTCACCGAAAAGCGGTGCAATCGCCAGCAGGCCCACGGTTGAGACCGAAAGCTGCCAGAACAATTGCCCCTCGGGCACCAGCTCAGAGACCCGCGTCAGTCGCACCGTCAGTGCAATTCCGGCCCACGCAAAAGCGGACAACAAAGCCAAGACGTCACCGAGCAAGCTACCAGCCTGACGTGACTGAGGGTCAAACAGCGCCCAGATCACCCCAATCATCGCCAGCGCCAACCCGACCATCCGGTGCCACGACAGGGTTTCTCCGGGCAGCGTAAAATGCGCGATTATCGCCAGCCAGACCGGCATCGAGTAAAACAGGATCGAGACGCGCGACACGGTTGTGAGGTCGAGTGCGATAAAGAGAAAAATGAATTCGACGGTAAAAAGACCGCCCAAAAGAAGTCCCGGCCAAATGGTTTGACGGATACCTGTAACCTTCTTACGGCGGATCACCAGCCAAAGGCCCAAAACGCCAAGAGCCAGTGCCGACCGCAATCCGGCGGCGAACACCGGTCCAAAGCCTGCATTGGTCACCTTGATGACCACCTGATTGAACGCGAGCAACGTGGCGAATACCACGAGTCCTGCTGCCCCGGCCAAATCTATTGCGTCTTTGCGCTCCATTCGCGTCAGGGACACCCAAGCGCGGGCAGGGTCAAGCGGAAACCGTTGGCCTGGCACTTCGGCAAATCCGTCTGCCGCAAAGGTTTTTCCACATCTCTGACGCGAATCGGGCATCTTGCAGCCAGCGAGGAAAACCTGAATTTCGGGAGTATGAAATTATGAGTCTCATGGGAACACTGGCAAAAGTCGCTATCGGATATGCCGCCGCACGCGGGGTTGACCATCTGTCCGGCGGCAAAGGGCTTGGCGGTCTGATGGGTGGGGCTCAGGTGCCCGGAGACAACCCTTTGGCCCAGATTCAAGCCCAGATGGGTCAGATGATGGGCGGCGCTGGCGGCGCAAACCCGCTTGCCGGGATGATGGAGAAACTTCAGTCCGGCGGGCTTGATCTGTCATCGATGATGGGAGGCGCGAAAGGTGCCCAGACAGATGGCGATAAGGGTGGGCTGCTTTCTCAACTTGGCGGCGCCGGTGGTGTCGGTTTGGCCGGGCTGCTTGCTGCCGCGGGGGGTATTGCCGCTGCTGGCGGCAAGAACACCGCCGGCATGCTGGACCAGTTCGCCAAATCCGGTGCGGCAGCCCCGCAGGCCGAGGAAACCGCAGCCCTGATGCTGCGTGCGATGATACAGGCGGCAAAGTGTGACGGCGGCATTGACGAGGCCGAACGCGCCAAGATCCTCGACACTGTGGGTGCCGATGCGGATGCCGAAGACATCGCCTTCGTGCAGGAACAACTGGCAGCACCCGTCGATGCCGAAGCGCTTGCCGCTGACACACCTGCCCCCCTGCGCACACAGGTTTATTCGGCGTCACTGATGGCGATCAGGCTCGATACCCAGCCCGAGGCGCAATACCTCGACGCGCTGGCCCGTGCGATGGAACTGGATCAGCCAACAGTGAACGCGCTGCATATGCAGATGGGTGTTCAGGCGCTTTACAGCTGATCCTGAAATACATCTATGAAAGGCATTTTGCTGGCCTGTATCGGTGTCCTGATCCTGACACCGGACGCACTTCTCATCCGTGTTTCCGGACTGGAGGCAGCGCCTCTTGTCGCCTGGCGTGGCCTTGCGATGGGGGTGCTTTTTCTCTGCGCGGCGTCGCTTACCGGGCAATTGCGGCAGTTCCCGCGTCTGGCCTCCGCCGTTGGCATCGCTCTGATCCTGGCGCAATGGGCCAACGCATCGCTTTTTGCGCCCGCAATCTCGCTGGCGCCAGTGGCGCTCGTGCTGATCGCGGTTGCAACCGTGCCGATTTGGGCTGCGATCCTGTCACGCGTGCTGTACGGCCAACCCACGCGACCGGCCACTTGGATCACCATCGCAGTCGTCACCCTGGGGATTGCGCTCGCAATGACTGGCAAAGGTGACATGACCGTCTCCGCCACTGCTCTGATCGGAGTGGCCTGCGGACTTGGCGTAGCGCTGAGCCTCGCGCTCAGCTTCACACTTCTACGCCATAACCCCGAGATGCCGCTGCTGACCGCAGTTGGCAGCGGAGCCTTGCTCGCCGGGCTTTCGGCCTTTGCACTCACCAGCCCTCAGGACATGGCATCCGGCAGCACTTGGGCCATCGCCCTTGCCAGCTTCTTCGTCCTTCCTGTCTCTTTCTACCTGATGTCTGAAGCCTCGCGCCATACGGCCTCGGTGAATGTCAGTCTTGTGTTGCTGCTGGAAACAGTCCTCGGCCCCCTCTGGGTCTGGTTGGTGATCGGTGAAACCCCGTCTGCGACCATGCTGATCGGAGGCACCATTGTTGTCGCAGCACTGGCGACCTATCTCTGGCACCTGCGGCGCAGAGCATAAAAAACCGGGTGCGCATTCTGGCAATGGACAACTCTGTTAGATAAACCTTAGCGCAGAAAGACACGAGGCCCGGCGATGACCGAAACCATCCTTACCCGCTGCGAAGCGCAGGGCCTGCGCCTGACCGAGCAACGGCGCACAATTGCACAGGTTCTGGAAGACGCTACCGATCACCCGGACGTCGAAGAACTCTATGCCCGTGCCTCGGGACGCGACCCGAATATCTCGATTGCAACAGTTTACCGAACGGTAAAATTATTCGAAGAAGCCGGAATTCTGGAGAAGGTGGATTTTGGGGACGGACGCGCCCGCTACGAGGATGCCGAGCGCGAACACCATGATCACCTGATCGACCTGCACACCGGCAAGGTGATCGAATTCGTCGATCCGGAAATCGAAGCGTTGCAGGAAAGGATCGCAGCGAAATTGGGCTACAAGCTGAAGGGCCACAAGCTCGAACTCTACGGCGTGCCAATCAAAAAGTGACCCGCCCGACAGGCGGCTCTGGTCTCTTCTGAAAAAGAGGCGTAGCTGATCCACATGCACATCATGCGCGCCATTCTTTTGATGATCCTTGCGATGGCGCTCCTCGCACTCAGCGACGTGTTCATCAAACTGTCCTCACAGGTTTTGTCCCCCGGATACGTGATGTTCGGGCTCAGCGTCGGCGGCACGCTGTGTTTCATGTTGATCGCCAAATGGCAGGGCGCAAACCTGCTGAGCCAAGATGCGCTGCACCCTTGGGTGCTGGCCCGCAGCGCGCTTGAGATCATGGGCGGGCTGGGGCTTGTACTCTCGATTGGGTTGATACCTCTGTCTCTTTTTGCGGCGATCATGCAAATGGCACCCTTGGTCGTCACCCTGGGCGCTGCGGTCTTTCTGAAGGAACCGGTGGGGCTGCGGCGCTGGCTGGCGATTTTCGCCGGAATCGTCGGCATGCTGCTGGTGATCAAACCCGGGACAGAGGGCTTTGAACCCGCCGCTCTGTTTGCCGTGATGGGGGTCTGTGGCCTGGGCCTGCGCGACCTCATCACGCGGCTTTCACCGGCGCATATCCCGTCGATCTCCTTGGCGACATGGGGGTTTGCCGCCACCATACCCATCGGGGTTGGTTTGATCCTCCTTGCCGAGGCTCCGACCGGGGTCACGCCCATCACGCTATGGCATATGGGAGCCGGCATCGTCGTCACCGCTTTGGGCTACTACGCCGTGACGCAGGCCATGCGCATGGCACCCGCCGCCATTGTTTCGCCGTTTCGGTATACGCGCCTGATCTTCACGATGAGCCTCGGCATCCTGATCTTTGGAGAACGCCCCGATAGTCTGACCCTGCTTGGCGCCGCCATCATTCTGAGCGCAGGGCTTTATGCGCTTTACCGCGAGCGAAAACTGGCTCTTGAACAGAATAGAGCACGGGTACGATCTGGCCGTTAGCGCTATCAACGACAGTTTACTTTGTGTCTTTCCCTGCTATACCGCCGCACAAATGCAGCTTCATCAGGACCAAGCGCAATGAGCACCATCATCGACATCCACGCCCGTGAAATCCTCGACAGCCGGGGCAACCCGACCGTCGAGGTTGACGTCACTCTGGAAGACGGCACCATCGGCCGCGCCGCCGTGCCTTCGGGCGCCTCCACCGGCGCGTATGAGGCTGTCGAAAAGCGTGATGGCGACAAAAGCCGCTACATGGGCAAAGGCGTGCTCGAAGCGGTGGCCGCCGTAAACGGCGAAATCGCGGACGAAATCGTCGGTCTGGACGCCACCGAACAGGTCGGCATTGACATGGCGATGATAGAACTGGATGGCACCGACAACAAAGGCCGTCTGGGTGCCAACGCCATCCTCGGCGTCAGCCTCGCCGTCGCAAAAGCCGCTGCAGATTTCACCGCACAGCCGCTTTTCCGCTATGTCGGCGGCACCTCGGCGCGCGTTCTGCCAGTTCCGATGATGAACATCATCAATGGAGGCGAACATGCCGACAATCCGATCGACATTCAGGAATTCATGATCATGCCGGTCGCCGCGGAAAACATCCGTGACGCGGTGCGCATGGGGTCCGAAGTGTTCCACACGCTGAAAAAAGAGCTGTCGGCTGCTGGCATGTCCACCGGCCTGGGCGACGAAGGCGGCTTTGCTCCCGAACTCGGCTCAACCCGTGAGGCGCTGGATTTCATACTGAGATCCATCGAAAAAGCAGGATACACCCCTGGCGACGACATGATGCTGGCCCTCGATTGCGCCGCGACCGAATATTTCAAGGATGGCAAGTACGAGTTCAAGGGAGAAGGCAAATCGCTGACCTCGGACGAGAATGTCGCCTACCTGCAGGCGCTGGTGAACGACTACCCGATCATCTCGATCGAAGACGGCATGTCCGAGGACGACTGGGACGGCTGGGCCATGCTGACCGAAGTGCTCGGAGAGCAGGTGCAATTGGTTGGCGACGACCTGTTTGTGACAAACCCGGCGCGTCTGGCCGATGGCATCGCCAAGGGCTGCGCGAACTCCATGCTTGTCAAGGTCAACCAGATCGGCACCCTGACCGAAACGCTGAAGGCCGTCGATATGGCCCACCGCGCGCGCTATACCAACGTGATGTCGCACCGCTCGGGCGAGACCGAGGACGCGACGATTGCCGACCTCGCTGTGGCCACAAATTGCGGTCAGATCAAAACCGGCTCGCTGGCGCGGTCCGACCGCTTGGCCAAGTATAACCAGCTGATCCGCATCGAAGAGATGCTTGCAGAGACTGCTGAATACGCGGGACGGTCGATCCTGCGGGGATAGACCGTTTCGAATTTTCCTTTGGAAAATCCGACAGGCCGGGCGCTGCGCGCCCGGCTATTTTACGCATATTTGAGAAAAGAAGAAGATTGGGCGCGCTCAGCTGCCCGCGTCGGGTTCTTTGTAGACGCCCTGTTCTTTCAGCGCGTCCACCACCTCGGTCGGCATGTATTCTTCATCATGTTTGGCAAGAATTTCTGAGGCTTCAAACACACCATTGATGTAACGACCCGTGCCGACCATGCCTTCGTTCTCGGAAAAGAGGTCCGGCAACACTCCGGAATAGATCACAGGCACCGTCGCGCCTCCGTCCGTCACACTGAAGGACACGGTCGATCCCTGCCCGCGCGTGATCGATCCTTCCGCAACCAAACCACCTATGCGGAACACTTCGTTAGGCGCAGGCGGCTCCGCCATAACCTGGCTGGGCGAGCGGAAAAAGTTGATACCGTCGCGCATGCCATAGCCAATCAGAGCGGTCGATAGGATCAACGCCACTGTCGCAAGGGCAATCACCTGAATGCGGCGTTGTTTCTTTAACGATTTCAGCGCCATGGCGTCCTCCCGAAAAAACCTGATCTAATATATACACGCAAAGCGCGTTCGGGAACTGCGGCAGATCAATTTGCCGCAGTCTGCGTCGATTTTTTCTTAACCTCACACAACCAAGATTCTTCGTACGAAGAATCTTGGCGCCGCTCATAAAATTTTAGGGGAAGCACGGAGCCAGCATCAAACCAGCCGTTTCCTCCAGACCCAGCATCAGGTTGGCGTTCTGCAAGGCCTGACCCGACGAGCCCTTGGTCAGGTTGTCCAAGGCTGCGACAATGATCGCCCGTCCGTCGATCCGATCACCGGTCACACCGATATGGCAGAAATTCGATCCACGCACATGGTGCGTCGATGGCGTCTCACCAAAGGGCAGCACTTCGATGAAAGGCTCAACCGCATAAGCCTTACTCAGCGCGTCATGCACCGCCTGGGCATCTCCACTGACATAACAGGTGGCGAGGATCCCCCGGTTCGCCGGAATCAGGTGCGGCGTGAACTGCACACGCACCTCTTCGCCCGCCAAGGCACTGAACTCCTGATCGAACTCCCCCAGATGCCGGTGCGTGCCACCAACCGCATAGGCGTTCGTACCTTCGGACAACTCGGCATGCAGCAGGTTTTCCTTGAGCGCCCGCCCCGCCCCCGACACGGCACATTTCAGGTCGAGGATGATGTCTTTGAGCCCGATCACCTTGTCACCGATCAACGGACGCAGGATGTACTGACCGGTCGCCGCATTGCAGCCGGTGCCCGCAACCAGCCGTGCCTGGCGGATTGCGTCGCGGTAGAACTCGGTCAGGCCATAGACCGCCTCTTTCTGCATCTGGACTGCCGCATGAGGGTTCCCGTACCATTTCTCGTACTCTGCGGGATCGCGCAGGCGGAAATCGGCAGACAGATCCACGATCTTCAGATGCGTAGGGAGTTTTGAGATCACCTCTTGGCTGGTCTTGTGCGGCAAGGCACAGAAACACAGGTCAATGCCAGAAAAGTCGATCTCTTCCCATGTCACCAGCTGCGGCAGATCGAGATGGCGCAGGAACGGAAACACCTGCGCAATGGTCTGACCGGCCTTGGAATTCGCGGCCAGGGCGGCGATCTCCATGTCGGAATGGGTTGCGATGAGGCGCAGCAATTCGGCTCCGGTATAGCCGCTGGCGCCGATGATGGCGATTTTACAGGTCATGTGGTCACTCCCAGTGACGGAATAGCTTGGCTCAGGATCGTTGAAAGGCTCAGGCGGCCTCGAACTGGATCCGTCGTCGCAGGAATTGCGTGGCGTGGTCGGACACGCGCTTCGGATCCCCCGTGGTCAGGAACATCGCATCCTCCCCCGAACCCTGCATGTTTGGATGACGGACAAGGTAGTCAGCGAGCGACTCGGCCACCAGATTGGCCTGGCTGTAGACCGCCACCTCGGGCCCAAGAGCATCCTGAAAGATCTCCTGCATCAGCGGGTAATGCGTGCATCCCAGAATAGCGGCCTGCGGGTTGGGCATCTTGCGCTTGAGCGCATCCACATGGGACCGCACCAGCGCTTCGGCCAGGATCATGTCGCCCTCTTCGATTGCATCCACCAGACCGCCACAGGCCTGTGCCTCAACATCGACACCGATGGCGCGGAAGGCCAGTTCGCGCTGAAAGGCACGGCTGCGCACAGTGGCCGGGGTCGCGAACAGTGCCACGTGCTGAACCGCCACTTCGCGCGGTGGAGAATTGTCGCCCCATTGCCGTTCGGTCAGCGCCTCGATCAAGGGCACAAATACACCCAGTACCCGTTTGTCGCGCGGGATCCAGTTTTCCTGCATCCGCCGCAGGGCTGCCGCAGATGCGGTATTGCAGGCCAGAATCACCAGATCGCAGCCTGCGTCCCAAAGCCGTTCGGTTGCCGCACAGGTCAGAGTGTAAACGTCATCGGCATCGCGCACGCCATACGGCGCATGCTTGTTGTCGCCAAGATAGACGAAGGG
The DNA here is from genome assembly GCA_003149565.1 of Marivita sp. XM-24bin2. GTDB lineage: Bacteria > Pseudomonadota > Alphaproteobacteria > Rhodobacterales > Rhodobacteraceae > Marivita. The sequence goes on from QCWH01000010.1 coordinate 48,044, forward strand.
CACATCGGGCAGACGCTTGGACACCGCGTCCAGCACCGTCAGCCCACCCAGACCGCTGTCAAATACGCCTACCGCCATACCGCCCTCGCGCATGTGGCAAGGGATGGCGTTCAGTCGCGCATCCGGTGCCGCTCTTCAAACTCAAAGCCGTAGTCGTAAGACGCGTACGGCGTTGGAGACAGCTCATACGTGGCTTTGCGCAGAAAATCCATCAGCTCTCGCGCGTCTTTTTTGCGGCTGTCGATTTCGTGCGCTGGGACCGGCGCACCGATGACGATCCGAACCGGGGTGTCGATCCTTTTCTTGAACTCTTTGATCAGCAATCCCAAGCGCAGGGTCATGTGCAGATGGCTGGCCATCTGAAACAACCGACTGGTGTGACCGTCGAAATAGATCGGCACCACGGTGGCATTGGATTTGGCGATCATCCGGGCGGTGAACCCGCGCCAGCCAGGGTCCATCGGGGTGGCAAAGGGGGTCGCGGCGGTAGAGACGGTGCCACCGGGAAAGACACCCATGCAGCCACCACCACGCAAATAGTCGAGTGCCACTTTGCGCGTTTGGATGTTCTGCGCGACGGCCTCTTTGGTTTCGTCGAAATTGACCGGCAGGATGATGCGGTCGAGGTTTTCGGCCTTGCGGAACACCTTGTGGGCCAGAATACGGAAATCGCCACGCGTGACAGACAGGATGCGGCCCAATATCAGACCATCCAGAATGCCGTAGGGATGGTTGGCGATCACGATCAGCGGGCCGGTTTGCGGGATGTTGTCGAGCGATCCGCCTACAACATCGAGGCTCAGGCCGTAGCGGTCGACCAAAACCTCCCAGAAATCGCGGCCTTGGGCAACCTCGTCCTGATAGCCCTCCGCACGTTTGATCAGGGTTAGACGGCCTGTCGCGTTTTCCATCAAGCGGATCATCGCGCGGCCCGGTTTTGACCGGGCCGAAGACGCATAAGATATATCACGCGCAGCAGAACCTCTCACCAATCACGCTCCGAGCAGAGGGGGTACGCCACATCGGCGCGTCACGGTCTATCCGAAAAACTGTAACAGGATCGTGACGGTTTAATGCCGCATCACTCCGCTGCCTGTTTCAGCCCGGCTCCGCCGGATCGCAACACCGCGAGCAATTCTTCGCGGCGTTTCTCGGCTTTCGCCGCGTTGGCATGTTTGACCGGACCGAAGCCACGGATCTGCAATGGCAATTCAGCGAGGGCCACCAACGCGTCCATCGTCTCGGGCTTGGCCTTGGGCAACCACGTACGCATGTCCGCCTCATACTGCTTGATCAGCGCACGCTCCATGCGGCGCTCGACGGTACGTCCGAACGGGTCGAACACCGTGCCACGCAGCCATTTGAGTTTTGCCAAAAGGCCAAAGCTGCGCAGCATCCCCTCGCCGTACTGCTTTTTCACCGGTCGCCCATCGGGCCCGGTTTTGGACAGCATCGGCGGGGCAAGATGGAAGGACATCTTGAAGTCGCCGCCGAAGTGCTCTTCTGCTTTGGCGCGGGTTTCGAGATGCAGGCGCGCCACCTCATATTCGTCTTTGTAGGCCAAGAGCTTGTGATAACCCTTCGCGACCGCCTCTTTCAGCCGGGTATCAGAGATACCGTCCAACAGCTTACGGTAGCGCTTGGCATATCGGGTACTTTGATATTTTACCAAATGGTCAAATCTGTAAGCGATCTTTTCCTCCAAGGTCTTCGGCACCCGCACCACATTCGGCGCCATGACCCGTTCCGCCTCCTCCGGATGCAGCACCGCCCAGCGGCCGATTTCGAAGGCGCGGATGTTTTTCTCCGCCGCAGCCCCGTTCAACTCAATAGCTTGCAGGATTGCGTCGCGGTTCAACGGCACCAGGCCGCGCTGCCACGCGGCGCCCAGAATCATCATGTTTGAAAAGATCGAGTCGCCCAGCGTCGCCTTCGCAAGATCGGAAGCATCGAAAAGATCTAGCCTGTCCCGCAACCGCGCCTGAAGCGAGACGGTCAGCCGGTCGGTCGGCAGAGCGAATTCAGTGTTGCGGGTGAAGTCCCCGGTGATGATTTCGTGGCTGTTGACCACCCCACCCGTGCGACCCGTGCGCATCAGACCCAACGTCTTGGCCCCGGCACTGACCACCAGGTCGCCACCGATCAAAGCGTCGGCCTCACCGGTTGCCACGCGGATGGCGCTGATGTCGCCGGGGGTGTTGGCAAGCCGAAGATGGATGTGCACCGCGCCACCCTTCTGGGCCAAACCCGCCATCTCCATCATGCCCGCGCCCTTGCCGTCGATCTGCGCCGCCTGTGCCAGCACCGCACCTATGGTGACAACACCCGTGCCCCCAACGCCGGTGATCACCACATTCCAGGTGCCATCAATATTCGGCAATTGAGGTTCTGGCAGATCCGGCAGCTCAAGCGCCGTGGTCGCCGCCTTTTTTACCTGCGCGCCTTCCAGTGTCACAAAAGACGGACAAAATCCCTTGAGGCAGGAAAAATCCTTGTTGCAGGAGGACTGATCAATCGCCCGCTTGCGGCCCAGCTCGGTCTCTTTCGGCACGATCGACACGCAGTTCGACTGCACCCCG
>QCWH01000010.1:50912-89485 GCA_003149565.1 Marivita sp. XM-24bin2
TGCGGCGGCGGCGCTTTTCGGCGGCACAGGTCTGAATGTAGACGATGGCGCTGACGCCCTCGGTTTTTGCAAACTCCTCCTGCACAGTTTGCAAATCTGCGCGTTCCGCAAGTTCAACGCCTTGCGGAAAGGACTTGAGGTCCACATCCTCTTTCTCGTCATAGACGACAGCAAGATGCTTGACCCCCATCGCGGTCAGTTCGGATGCGATCTGCTGCGGCGACAGACCACCATCGTTTTTTTGCCCCCCGGTCATGGCGACGGCATCATTGTAGAGGATCTTGTAGGTGATCGTCGTCCCGGCTGCGATGGCGGCCCGGATTGCCTGAACACCGGAGTGGTTGTAAGTGCCATCACCAATGTTCTGGAACACATGCGGTGTTTTCGAGAACAGCGATTCGCCGATCCAGTTTGCACCCTCAGCCCCCATATGGGTAAAGCCAAGCGTTTCCCGATCCATCCATTGAGCAAGGTAGTGGCACCCAATCCCCGCATAGGCACGGCTGCCCTCCGGGACCTTTGTAGAGCTGTTATGCGGGCAACCGGAACAGAAATACGGCTGGCGGGCAGCGAGCTCTTTGGCATTGTCAGCTTTGCGCGCCTCATCAATGGCCTGCATCCCGGCTTTGATCCGGTCTGTGTTTCGGCCTTCCTCGATCAGAATCTCGCCCAGCTTGTCGGCAATCAGGATCGGGTCGAGCGCGCCGCGGGTCGGGAACAGCTCTGGCCCATGCATCGAGCCAGCCCCACCGCCTTTGTGCCAGCCCCAGACGCGGCGACCGCGGCGCTCGTCAAAGATGGCTTCCTTGATCTGAACTTCGATCAGCTTGCGCTTTTCCTCGACGACAACGATCAGGTCGAGACCATCCGCCCAGTCGCTGAACCCCCGCATGTCGAGCGGCCAGGTCTGACCCACCTTATAGGTGGTGATGCCCAGTCGCTCGGCTTCATTTTCATCGATGCCCAGAAGCGACAACGCATGCACAAGATCGAGCCAGTTCTTGCCTGCCGCGACAAACCCGATCTTCGCCCCTGGCTTGCCCCAGACCCGCTTGTCGATCTTGTTGGCATGGGAGAATGCCTCGGCGGCAAAGCGTTTGTGGTCGATCATCCGCGCCTCTTGCGCATGCGGTGTGTCGATCAGACGGATATTCAGCCCACCCTCGGGCATATCAAAATCTGGCGTGACAAACGACATCCGGTCCGCGCGGGCATCGACCACCGAGGTCACTTCAACCGTGTCCTTCATTGTCTTGAGGCCAACCCACAGGCCGGAGAACCGCGACAGGGCAAAGCCATACAGCCCGTAGTCAAGGATCTCCTGCACCCCGGCGGGCGACACGACCGGCATATAAGCGTCGATCATCGCCCATTCCGACTGGTGCAGCACGGTCGAGGATTCGCCCGTATGGTCATCGCCCATCGCCATCAGCACCCCGCCATGCGGCGACGTACCGGCCATGTTGGCGTGTTTCATCGCATCGCCTGAGCGATCCACCCCCGGCCCTTTGCCGTACCACAGACCGAAGACACCGTCATAGCGCCCCTCGCCGCGCAGTTCGGCCTGCTGCGCACCCCAGAGCGCGGTCACTGCCAAGTCTTCGTTCAGGCCTTCCTTGAACGTCACGTTGGCCTCATTGAGGAAACGCTCGGCCCGGTGCATCTGCATATCCACAGCCCCGAGAGGAGAGCCGCGATATCCGGTGACATAGCCAGCCGTGTTCAGTCCCGCCGCTGCATCGCGGGCCTTCTGCATCAGCATCAACCGCACCAGCGCCTGCGTACCGCTCAGAAGAACGGGAGATTTCGTCAGGTCGAAACGGTCGTTCAGAGTGATCTGGGCTTTCGTCATTCAACGCCTCCCCGCGCAAAATGGGCCTTCATGTTGCCATAAATTTAGGTCACAAAGACTGACCTTACCACAAATTTCTTTTGAAATTTCAGGGAAAGGTGAAGTTCTCGTTCATTAATTCCTTTGTGTCATGTAAAGCGGTCATAGCGATTGAAAGTGTACATGATGGACTGGGACAAACTCAGAATATTTCACGCGGTTGCAGACGCGGGCAGCCTGACCCATGCTGGCGATGCACTGCACCTGTCGCAATCAGCGGTGTCCCGTCAAATCCGGGCGCTGGAGGATTCGCTGAACACGGTGCTGTTTCACCGCCATGCGCGCGGGCTGATTCTCACCGAACAGGGCGAATTGCTCTTTGACGCCACAAGGTCGATGAACAAACGGATTGAGGCCGCCACCGCACGCATCCGCGACAGCGAAGAAGAGGTGTTCGGCGAATTGCGCGTCACAACCACCATCGGCTTTGGCTCGCTTTGGCTCGCCCCGCGCCTGCCAAAACTCTACGAGAAATACCCGGACCTGAATATCGACCTCATGCTTGAGGAGCGTGTTCTCGATCTGCCGATGCGTGAGGCGGACGTGGCCGTGCGCATGAAGGAGCCGAGCCAGGCCGACCTCATTCGCAAGCGGTTGATGGCAATCCGCATGCGTCTCTACGCGTCACCGGACTACCTCGCCCAAAACGGCACGCCCGAGAACATTGAAGATATCGCAAACCACCGACTGATCTGCCAGAATCCCCGCGCCGCACAAGTCAGCGCCGGCATGATGCTGGTGCAGCAGCTGTTGACCTACGACATACGGTCGACGCTGACGGTGAATAACTATTTCGGCGTGTTGCAAAGCGTGCTGTCAGGCCTGGGGATAGGGGTCTTGCCGGACTACATCATCGAAGACTTCCCGACCGTACGACGCGTTCTGCCGGATGTGGAATCCGTCGAAGTCCCTGTTTTCCTAGCCTATCCAGAAGAGCTGCGACAATCAAAGCGCATCGCTGCCTTCCGAGATTTCGTTCAGGAAGAGATATTTGCCCACCGTCAGACCCGCAAAGCGCTAGAGGGCGAGTGACCGCAAAATGTGTGACCCATGCGCCTCACGCATAACGGGAATGACATAGCCAACACGCTAATCCTATTGCGTTATCACAAAGCGATGACATATTCAGCAGACATGAGATGTAGCGCTAAGTTGCGCATCATTTTCATACCTCCCTGTTGGACTTCGGCCGAGCTTTTGCTCGGCCTTTTTTTTATTTTTTGTAAGATTGACCGTTCGTCGTTCGATAACGGAGCCGCGCGTCGACCCATCCTGTTGCAACGCCTCCAGCCTCGTAGGGGGCGCTGCCCCCGTCGCGCAAAGCGCGACTCCCCCGAAGTATTTTCGAACCAGAGAAGTCATGATCTGCGAGCCTCGCCGGACCAAGCCCATCTTCTTTGTTTCTCAAATATCCTGGGGGTGAATTGGCCGCAGGCCAAGAGGGGGCAACGCCCCCTGACCACTCGGAGGCCCGAGTGTCATTCGAAATCCCCGCCAGGGCTTTTCACCACGCAAGCTTTCGCCTAAACCGCCGCCATCTGCGCAACCCACGGGGACATCCGGATGCAAGACCCAGCCATCACCGAAGACCTGATTTCCGCTCACGGCATCAATGCCGACGAATATGCAGAGATCCTGCGGATCATGAACCGCGAGCCGACATTCACGGAATTGGGTATCTTCTCGGCCATGTGGAACGAACACTGTTCCTATAAGTCATCAAAGAAATGGCTGCGCACCCTGCCCACCACCGGACCGCAAGTGATTTGCGGGCCCGGCGAAAACGCCGGCGTCGTGGATATCGGCGATGGGCAGGCGGTGGTTTTCAAGATGGAGAGCCACAACCATCCGTCGTATATTGAGCCCTACCAAGGTGCTGCCACCGGTGTAGGCGGTATCCTGCGCGATGTTTTCACGATGGGCGCACGGCCCATCGCGGCGATGAACGCGCTCAGCTTCGGCGAAAAAGATCACCCCAAGACACGCCAGCTTGTGCATGGCGTCGTGGAAGGCGTCGGCGGGTATGGTAACTGTTTCGGCGTTCCCACCGTTGGCGGCGAGGTGAGGTTCCATCCGGCCTATAACGGCAACTGTCTCGTCAATGCGTTTGCCGCCGGCCTCGCGGATGCGGACAAGATTTTCTATTCGGCGGCAAGCGGTGTTGGCCGCCCGGTGGTCTATCTCGGCGCCAAGACGGGCCGCGACGGCGTCGGTGGAGCGACGATGGCATCGGCCGAGTTCGACGATACAATCGAGGAAAAACGTCCGACCGTTCAGGTGGGTGACCCGTTCACCGAAAAACGCTTGATGGAAGCCTGCCTTGAGCTGATGCAGACCGGTGCCGTTATCTCGATTCAGGATATGGGCGCGGCTGGTCTCACCTGTTCAGCGGTCGAGATGGGCGACAAGGGCAAGCTGGGCATCCGGCTCGATCTGGAAAAGGTGCCGCAGCGTGAGGCGAACATGACCGCCTACGAAATGATGCTGTCCGAATCCCAGGAGCGAATGCTGATGGTGCTGGACCCCACCAAAGAAGCCGAAGCCCGCGCGGTGTTCGAAAAATGGGATCTCGACTTTGCCATCGTCGGTGAGACTATCGCCGAGGACCGCTTTCTCATCGTCCACAACTGTGATGTGAAAGCCGACCTGCCGCTGTCGCGCCTGTCGTCCTCTGCCCCTGAATATGACCGCCCCTGGGTGCCGTCCGAGGCGCCTGCCGCGATGGATGATGTACCAGCGGTCGATCCCATAGACGCGCTCAAGGCGCTTCTGGGCAGCCCGAACTACTGCGCCCGCAATTGGGTGTTCGAACAGTATGACACAATGGTCATGGCCGATACGGTCGAAGGTCCAGGCTGGGGCGCAGGCGTCATCCGCGTGCACGGCACCGAGAAAATGCTGGCCTTCACCTCGGATGTGACCCCGCGCTACGTCAAGGCGAACCCGGTCGAAGGCGGCAAACAGGCCGTGGCCGAGGCCTTCCGCAATCTTTGCGCCGTTGGGGCCAAGCCGCTGGCAACCACCGACAACCTGAATTTCGGCAATCCGGAAAAGCCCGAAATCATGGGGCAGTTCGTCGGGGCGTTGCAGGGTATTGGCCGTGCCTGCGAAGAGCTCGATATGCCCATCGTGTCGGGAAATGTATCGCTTTACAACGAGACCGATGGCCAGGCGATCCTGCCCACTCCGACCATTGGTGCAGTTGGGCTGATTGCCGCCGGGGAAGAGCCGATCCTTGGGCGCGCACGCGATGGACATCTTGCCTTGGTGGTGGGTGAAACCCAGGGCCATCTCGGTCAATCCGCTCTGCTCTATGAAGTGTTCAACCGCGAAGACGGGGACGCGCCCGCGGTGGATTTGGTCGCAGAGCGCCGCAACGGGGAATTCGTCCGCGCCAACCGCGAACTGATCAAGGCCTGCACCGACCTCAGTGACGGCGGACTGGCGCTGGCAGCGTTCGAGATGGCCAGTGGCTCGGATATCGGTGTCGTGATTGATGAGACCGATCAGGCAGTTCTCTTTGGCGAAGATCAGGGGCGCTATCTGGTGGCCTGCAACTTCGATCAGGCGGAGGCGCTGGTGGTGGCTGCAGGTCAGGCGGGTGTCCCGATTGCGACAGTGGGCCGCTTCACCGGTGACTGTGTCCGCCTTGGTGGATCCGAGGCACCTTTGGCCGAGCTGAAAGATCTGCACAGCGGTGCATTTGCCGGGCATTTCGCCTGATCTCGCACCTGCAAAACGAAGTAGAAAAAACGCCCCGGAGCATTCCGGGGCGTTTCGCGTTCGGCCGAGGACAAGCCTACTCGGCGGGCATTTCGGCAGTCTGACCACCGTCGACAAGACGGTCGGGCAGGACGAAGGCCACCAGAACGAACACGGCGCCGATTGCGATGCCCAACAGGTCACCCGAAATGGACATCATCCCGTCATAGGACGATCCGGGAACTGAACCGAGCGTCACCTTGCCGCCTGCCAGATCGTCGAGCAGACCAGACGCTTTCCAGGCCGGATAAGTCGCCATATAGGCCGCCGCGCCCAAGAGCCCGCCCGCGATGAAAAAGAGCGCGTCCTTCCGCCCCGAAGCGGCCGCGCAGACACCCGTCCCGGGGCAGTATCCCGACGCCGCCCAGCCCGCACCCAGCATCAGACCCCCGATGAACACGCCCAGATAGGCGGCTTTCACCGACATATGGCCCACATCGACGAGGCCGATCATCTGCCCGCCAAACATCAGGATCGACCCGGTGCCGATGGCCAGCAGGATGGTCTTCATCAGGTGCAGCCGCCGCAGCGTGAGCATCCCGCCGATCCAATTTGGGTTTGTGGCCCCAATCCGGTCCAGCACCGCACCAAACGCGGCACCAATGACAATCGCAAGAAGAATGGAAGTCATAACTCAGCCCCTTTTGTAAATCAGCATGGCGGTGGGAATGGCAGCGGCAAAGGCTCCGGCGGCGAAGATGTAGCCCGAGAGCGCGGTCTGCATCATGCCCGACATCATGTGCCCCGAGGTACATCCACCCGCGAGCCGTGCGCCGTAAAGCACGATGAAGCCTCCCAGGAACGCCACGGCGTAGCGCATCATCGGCGTGTCGCCGTAATTCGCGCGCCAAATCTCGGGTACCGCCCGTTCGAGCCGGTCGATCCCGCCGCGCTGCCGGGCCGACAGGAACGCACCCGCCGCCATCGCCAGCACGAAGATAAAGCTGTAGTTCACCGGGTCGGCTACGGACTTGGCGTATTTGCCACCCGATTTCGCCATATAGGCATTGGTCGACGTAAAGCCCTCGTCAGTCTGGGTGATGAAATCAGGGTTCACCGCATCGGCCACGATCCCATCAAGGATCACGAACTGCGTCGACACCCCGATGGGCTTGACCAGCAACACGGCGGCGAAAAACACCAGCCCCAGCAGCAGCCCCCCGGTCTTCCAATTTAGTATCATCTGTTTGGCTCCTTCACATTCCTTTTTCAGAATATCAAAGAACCGCAGGCGCCGGTTTGATCCAGATCAAAAATATTCCACTTATTGAATATTGCAACCTGTAGAACGCACTCGCGTCGACGCGAGTGGGCTTTCCGTCAACGGAAAGCCGCCCGCCATCTAGAGCATCGCCATAAGCCGGGACTTTTCGCCCGGATCGTCGGGGCGCGAAATGGCAATCGCCAGTTCTTCCAATGATTGGATCGAATGACCGGCACGGAAGCTGTCCACATGTGGCAGCATGGCGCGGATGCCCGTCGCCTTGGGCGCAAACCCGTCCCAGCGCAGAAGCGGGTTGAGCCAGATCAGGCGACGCGAAGACAGGTGCAGACGCTCCATCTCTTTCTCAAGAGCCCCCGCATCGTCGCGATCAAGCCCGTCGGTGATCAGCAACACCACCGCGCCCTGCCCCATGACCCGGCGCGACCAGTCTCGGTTGAAGGCGTGCAGGCATTGTCCGATCCGCGTGCCGCCTTCCCAATCCTGCGCCTCGGCGCCGGCTGCCTTGAGCGCGGCGTCCACATCTCGGGTCGCCAGGTGGCGCGAGATATTGGTCAAGCGGGTGCCGAAGGTAAACGCATGGACCTTGGCCCAGCCCGCACCCTTCTCGTTGGCGACAGCGTGCAGGAAATGCAACACCATGCGGGAATATTGGCTCATGGAGCCGGAAATATCGCAGAGCACCACCAAATTCGGCCAGCGCGGGCGCGGTGTCTTGCGGGCGATGGCGCGGATCTCGCCGCCCTGCCGCATGGATTTCATCAACGTGCGCCTGTAATCCGCCTGCTTGCCCAAGACCGACGCCTTGCCCCGCCGTGACGGGATCGGCTTGACCGGCAGGGTCAGCCGCGCCAGCATCCGCTTGGCCTCGGCCACTTCGGCGGTGCTCATCTGTTCGAAATCGAGCGTCCGAAGCTTTTCCTCGGCTGACATGGTCAGCGTCGAGTTGATCTCGATCTCGGTGCCTTCTTCGGACTCCTCGCTCTGCGGCACCTCGGGCAGGAGATCGTCCAGAAGCGCCTGCGCTGCGCGTTTCTCACCCGAGGCTGCGGATTTTTCTTCCTGCACACCCCGGATCGCGGGCAGCATGAAAGACATCATGTGTTCCAGATACCGCGGATCGCGCCAGTAGAGCCGGAACACTTGCGCAAAGATCACGCGATGTTCCGGGCGGTTCACGAAACAGGCATGCAGCGTCCAGTAAAAATCCATGCGCTCCGTAAAACCCGCCGCCTCGACCGCGCGGATCGCATCGATCACCCGGCCCGGCCCGATGGGCAGACCGGCCCGGCGCAGAGCGCGGGCGAAATGGATGATGTTCTGCGCCAGTCGTGGATTGTCGGGCAGTTCGAGCGGGATGTATTCGGCCATTACATGGCCGACCGGGGGCGCTGCCCCCGGTCCCCCGGCATATTTGGAAAAAGAAGAAACATCAGGCCGGTTCGAGCGACGCCTTGGCCTCATCGAGCAGGCGTTTGGCCTCGGAGCCCTGCAGTTTCTGGATGTCGTCCTGGTATTTCAGGATTGCGCCCAGCGTGTCCGATATGACTTCCGGCGAGAGGTCGACCACGTCGAGCGCCAGCAGGCATTTGGCCCAGTCGATGGTTTCGGCGACGCCGGGTTTCTTGAAAATGTCCTCGGTGCGCAAGCGCTGGACGAAGGCGACAATCTCACGGCTGAGGGTTTCAGCCGCTTCTGGTGCCCGGCTGCGCAGGATCTCCACCTCGCGATCAAATTGCGGGTAGTCGACCCAATGATAGAGACAACGACGCTTGAGCGCGTCATGCACCTCGCGGGTGCGGTTCGATGTCAGGATCACAATGGGCGGCTCGGGTGCCGTGATTGTGCCCATCTCGGGGATGGTCACCTGGAAATCCGACAGCGCTTCGAGCAGGAACGCCTCAAACGGCTCGTCGGTGCGGTCCAATTCGTCGATCAGCAGCACCGGCGCGCCATTGGCATCTGGGCGCATTGCCTCAAGCAGCGGGCGCTCGACGAGGAAATCAGGGCCAAAGAGTTCGCGTTGCAGCATCTCGCGGTCGGCATTGCCCGCCGCCTCGGCAGTGCGGATCGCAATCATTTGGGCGGGGAAGTTCCATTCGTAGACTGCACTGGATGCATCCAGCCCTTCGTAGCATTGCAGGCGGATCAGTTTGCGACCCAATGAGGCCGCCAGCGCCTTGGCGATCTCGGTCTTGCCGACCCCGGCTTCACCTTCGAGAAACAGCGGCCGCCCAAGACGCAGGGACAGGAACACCACCGTCGCCAGCGCCCGGCCGCAGACATAGCCGGTTTCGGCCAGCATGGTTTGAACGGCGTCGATACTGTCGGGTGTCTGCATGGGATGCTCCTCTTTAGGGACTTGCTGCCCCGTGCCCACCCCCGAGGTCAATAGCGCCAAGGTCGCACGTGACGCGCCGGAATTGACGCTCACTGCGCGACCTGACAGAGTTACCTCGTTGATTTTCCTCAGCCAAGGCCCGTGTCCCTGTGCCCATCACCGCCGTCCTGTGTGTCCGCAACGAGGCGGCTTTTCTGCTGGATTGGCTGGCCTGGCACTGCAGTGTCGGGGTCACGGATTTTGTTGTCGTGTCGAACGAATGTGACGATGGCACCGACACGATGCTGGACCGGCTCGAGGCGATGGGCTGGTTGACCCATATCCGCAATGCACCGCCCTATGGCAAAGGTGGTATCCAGTTCAGCGGGTTAAAGCTGGCCGGCAAGACCGAAGCAGTGCACCGCGCGGACTGGCTGTTGGCGCTGGATATAGACGAGTTCGTGAATGTGCATGTCGGCGACCGCACGGTGCCGGCGCTGATCGAAGCCTTGCCCGAGGCGACGGCGATCACCCTCACCTGGCGCAATTTCGGCAATGCGGGGGTGGTGGCCTATGAGGATGCGCCGGTGCCTCTGCAATTTACCTACACAGGACCGCGCCCGATGCTCTGGCCCTGGCGCGCGGCAATGTTCAAAACGCTCTACCGAAATGACAGGACCTACCGGAACCTCGGCGTCCACCGACCGCGCAATCCGGTCGAGTCGCGGTTGCCGGATGCGCGTTGGTTTGACGGCGAAGGCCGCGCGCTGCCGCCCGATATGGCGTCCGGGCGCATCTTTTCAGATTATCGACAGCCGCAACATGGCCTGGTTCAGCTGAACCACTATCCACTGGGTGCCATGCACAGCTTTGTCTTGAAAGCCGACCGGGGCCGCGCCGTCCATAGCACCGACCGTCTGGGGCTTGATTACTGGGTCGAGCGCAATCTGAACACCGAAGAAGATCGCTCTGCCCTACCCTTGTGGGACCGTGCCGCGCCGATCAGAGCCGATTTTGCCAAGGATCCCATACTTTCGGAACTCCACAATCAGGCTGTGGCATGGCGCAAGGCGCGTTTTGAGCATCTGCTGACGCTGGACACCTACCGCGATCTCTTCGGCAGGCTCATCATGACACCGCCGTCACAACCGTTGCCCGAACCGGTTGCCCGACAACTCGCCCTCAAGGCCCAGAGTGTCGCAAAAGACGAAGCGGAAACTTCATAGACTCCCCTGTATTTTGGCTCAATTTTGCCCAAATTCGTAAGTAATCCCAAACCAAAGCAAGACCTGTCCACAGGCGCGAGACAATGAGGATCACTGAAAGATGCAGGACGGACTCGAGCCATATAGCCTTAGCCTGAGCGACTTGAGTTCGGCAGATTGGCTTGAGGAGATGCAGGACATTGGCACCACCTGCGGATTCTTCGAGCCATTGGGCAAGCGCCACAATGCCGTTTTTGTTGAAAAAGGCGACACGCTGTTGGTCAGCTTTGAATCGTTGCCCGCCATTCAGTCGCAATCCGAGGACGCCCGCCCCATAGGATTTGATCTGGCCCGGGACAACAACTGGTCCTGTCTGAGCGTGATCTGCAATCGCGACACCTGGTTTCGCGATCCTTTAATTTACGGCTTTTTCGACCAATTGACCGACGACGGGTTCTTTGACGATTTCGATCATGTGGTGTTTTACGGAGCTGGACCATGTGGTTACGCCGCCTGCGCCTTTTCGGTTGCCGCTCCTGGAGCGACTGTGATTGCCCTTGAGCCCCAGGCGACTCTTGATCCACGGGTCACCGAATGGGACGACCGCTTTGTCCATATGCGCCGAACCGATTTCACGGACCGATATGGGTATGCGCCAGACATGCTGGAAGCGGCCAAATCTGCCTATGTCATCTATGACCCAAGCGACCGGTTGGGCGCGATGCATGCCGCCCTGTTCGCGCGCGCAGGTGTGACCCGGTTCAGGGCCCGTCACCTTGGCGGTGGAATGCAAGCGCATCTGACGCAGATGGAGGTCCTCAACAGCCTTGTCACCCAAGCGTCAGCCGGACGTCTCGACACACGCGCTTTTGCCAAGCTTTACCGCAAACGCCGTTCACATGCGCTTTACAGCAAGAAACTCTTCAGCGTGCTTGAAGCACAGCAACGAGCGGCTTTTGCCGAAGCGGTTTGCGCCTATATCGTGGATAATTTCGGAGCACCCCGGTATCGCCGCAAGCTCAAGACAATGCGCCAGAACCGGAACAGCCCTGTTGGCACAGCGGCGGGCTAGCATCAGAGCGGCCTGCGTGCTACGCGGCTGGCATGACAGAGACACTCACGATCAAGACCCCTGACGATTGGCACCTGCATCTGCGCGATGGCGCTATGCTGCGCGCCGTTGCTCCGGAAACCGCCCGGCATTTCGGCCGCGCCATCATCATGCCGAACCTCGTGCCGCCGGTAGTGACGGGACAAGAAGCTGCGGCCTATCGGGACCGGATTCTTGCTGCCCTGCCAGAGGGGTCTAGGTTTACGCCACTGATGACGCTCTACCTGACGGAAGACACCGATCCCGAGGATCTGGCGCAGGCGCATGACGAGGGTCTGATCACTGCGGTCAAGCTGTATCCGGCGGGCGCCACCACAAACTCTGCATCTGGCGTGACCAATTTCGACAAGGTCCGACCGGTCCTCGAAAAAATGGCCGAGATCGGCTGCCCGCTCTGCGTGCATGGCGAGGTTGTGGACAGTGACATCGACATTTTCGACCGCGAGGCGGTGTTCATCGAGCGCGTGCTTGATCCAATCCGCCGGGCAACACCGGGACTGCGCGTGGTTATGGAGCACATCACGACCATGCAAGGCGTCGAGTATGCGTCCGAAGGCGGTCCAGAGCTGGGCGCAACGATCACCACGCATCACCTGGTGATCAACCGCAACCACATTCTCGCTGGAGGGATCAAGCCGCACTATTACTGCTTGCCCGTTGCCAAACGCGAAGAACACCGCCTCGCTCTGCGCCGGGCGGCGACCAGTGGCGACCCGACGTTCTTCCTTGGCACGGACAGCGCCCCGCACACGGATGCCAACAAGCTCCTGCCCTGCGGCTGCGCAGGCTGCTTCACGGCGACCAACACGCTGTCCATTCTTGCAGAGGTGTTTGAACAGGAAGATGCGCTGGATCGGTTGGAAAGCTTCGCCAGCCTGAACGGCCCGAAATTCTATCGTCTGCCGGCGAATGAAGGCACGCTCACACTCACCAAAGGCGCTCCGGTTGAATACCCGACACAGATCGAAACAGGCGACGGTCCCGTCACCGTGTTTGATCCGATGATGCCACTGCATTGGCGGGTTGAGAGCTAGGGATCTTGGCCTCATGCCAATGCCGTGGACATATCGTCATGCAAGCCGCGAGTGGCGGGCGATTTTGGACGATGCAAAGGATCAAATGCATCTGTCGTCAGACAATATGGCCTACACCGCCATCGACGCTGTATTTCAAGTGTTTCGCGTGCGGCTGACTGCTGCCCAGGGCTTGGCGTTTGCCAGTATCCTTCCGACCGTGCCGCGCGCCATTTTTGTGGCGGATTGGGACGTTACATCGGAGCCTCGCCCGTTTTTGGACCGCAATAGCCTTGTTGCGGAAGCCAAAGCGGTACGTCCGCATCACAATTTGACACCGGACAACGCGATAGAGGCCACAGCATTCGCGCTGCGGCGTGCCGTTCCAGTACGGGAATTTGAGCGCGTGATGAAATCGCTGCCGCAAGAGGCACGGGATTTTTGGGATCTTCCCGGCGTGCCGCCCGAGGACCTTGCACCACGCATCGTCTGATACGGCAGCTTCGATAATCTGCGTCAAACGTCGCTATACTCGGAAATCCTGCGCTGATCCCGCGCGCCGACACTCTACGGCCGACTGATTGAGCCATGTCATAACACCCTCTCATGCAGAACGCGTGGCGCGCCCCACCACCTGAGGCTTCCGTCCCGGCGAATGGCTGAGAATCGGTGATTCTGCCTTGTATTTGATCTTTCGCACACGCTTTGCACAGAGCTGTGCGGCAGGTGACGCCTGCCCGAGAACACCGCAACCCACTGATAATCGGCTCATTACGCAGTTGGAATGCGGCCTTGGCGTCACAGGGCTAGTGTGTAAACTTAAGATTACAATTGCTAGTGTCAGTTTTTTATTACACACTGCATGTAAATGTCGCGAAAGTTGTTTTAGATCGGCTCTCGAAGGGGTGCAGGCCGATCGACCAGGGCAAGCCGCCCAAGTCCCGTGCGCTCCCAACCCAACTTGAACCAACCCGAAGGAGGAGTTCAAAATGTTAACAGACGATGAAGACAAGGTCTGGCCGACCGGCTTGACCTTGAAGGAAGCTGAGGAAGTCCACAGCTATCTGATCGATGGAACGCGCGTATTTGGTGCGATTTCCCTATTGGCGCACTTTCTTGTCGCCGCATCCACACCGTGGCTGGGATAAGGGAGGCACAGCATGAATAACGCAAAAATGTGGCTTGTCGTTCCCCCTGCGGTGGGCGTTCCCGTCTTCCTTGGCGCGGTTGCCGTTGGGTCCTTTGCCGTGCATGTGGCTGTTCTCAGCAATACATCGTGGGTTTCAGACTACCTTTCAGGTCAGGAGCTGGGCGCTGGTGATATGGCAGCCGCCACAATGATCGCGCCCGAAGCCGACACGGCAAAAGCGAGCTATGTGATGCCGCAATCGGATGGCAGCCTGGCTGTGACCATCGTTCTACCTGATGGCACATCAACCCAGGCATTGATCCAGCCTTCACAGTTACAACCCGAGTTGTAACCGCATCTCAGCAATGTGGACCCGGCCTTTTGAAACCGGGTCCGCATTTACCGGATTTCAGCCGCGCGAAACCGTATTGTTGCGTCGCGGCTTTGAAAAAGGTGCACCGGATGTTCGACTACCGTCGCATTGTCTTGACCAAACTCGCGTCTATCGGACCACGCTATCTGCCTTTTGCTGACGTGGCCTCCAAGGACGTTCCGCTTTCCCGACTTCTCCGGCTCGCTCTGTTCCAAGTGACGGTCGGCATGGCGTTGGTGCTTTTGGTCGGGACGTTGAACCGCGTCATGATTGTTGAATTGTCGGTCCCGGCCAGCCTTGTCGGAACCATGCTAGCCCTGCCGATTGTCTTTGCCCCGTTCCGGGCCTTGATAGGTTTCAAATCCGACACCAACAAATCGGCTCTCGGACTGCGCCGCCTGCCCTACATCTGGAAGGGCACATTGTATCAGTTCGGCGGTTTTGCCATTATGCCCTTCGCATTGCTGGTCCTGTCCGGCTATGGCGAAGCCTACGATGCCCCGCGCTGGATCGGTTACAGTTCCGCCGGACTGTCCTTCCTCCTGGTCGGCGCGGGTGTGCATATGGTGCAAACCGTCGGGCTTGCTCTTGCAACCGATCTCGTCGACGAGGCCGATCAGCCCAAAGTGGTCGGTCTGATGTATGTGATGCTTCTCTTCGGCATGGTTCTAAGCGCAATTGTCTATGGCATGCTGCTCGAAAACTATTCTCCGGGCCGCTTGATCCAGGTGATCCAGGGCTCCGCCGTTGTGACCGTTGCGTTGAACTTCATTGCCATGTGGAAACAAGAGGCCCGGGACCGCGTCCGAGCGCAGGCCATGGCCGCAGCCGAAAACATCGCCTTCCGCGCAGCCTGGGCGCAACTTATGCAAAACGCCGGAATGATCCGCCTGTTGATCGTCATCGCTCTGGGCACCTTCGGCTTTGGTATGGCGGATGTCTTGCTGGAGCCCTACGGCGGCGAGGCTCTCGGCCTCTCCGTCGCCAACACGACCAAACTCACCGCCCTGCTGGCCGGAGGGACGCTGATCGGCTTCGGCATTGCCTCGCGTGTCTTGGGCAATGGCGGTGCACCGTCGGCCACATCGCTTAGCGGCGCTCTGATCGGAATCCCCGGCTTCGCCGCAATCATTTTTTCCGCCTATGGCGGCGGAACGCCCGCATTTCTTGCAGGTACGCTTATGATTGGCCTTGGGGCCGGCCTCTTCGGACATGCGACGCTCACGGCCACGATGCGCGCCGCCCCAAAGGACAAAATCGGGCTTGCTCTTGGGGCGTGGGGCAGTGTGCAAGCGACCGCTGCTGGCGTCGGGATGGCGCTGGCTGGCTGGGTGCGCGACGTGATCGCTGCACTGCCAAGCGATGCCAATGGTTTCGCAATCGAAACGCCCTACAATATAGCCTTCTCGATGGAGATGGGCTTTCTTGTTCTTGCTGTAATTCTCATTTTTCCGCTCGCGGGTCGGGGTGACCTCACTAAGGCCACACGCGCTGCAGCATCCTCGCAATCCAACCCGGTGGAGGCACCATGACCACGATTATCACACGGTACTTTGATAGCGCAGACAAGGCCAAGTCCGCTCGACGCGAACTTATGTATACGCACGGTGTGCCCCGCGCGATCATCCGCATCTACGACACCCCCAAAGGGTTGGCCGAGACACTGGAGCAAGCAGACGTCCTGCCGGAAACAGCAAAAGCCTATGCAGATCGCATGTCGTCTGGCGGTGCGGTGCTCATGGTGCGCGGGAAATACAAACCGCTGGGCGTTGCCAAGATCACCCGCAACGTTGCCGCCGAAAAGGGCGCGGTGGACATGGGCGACCTGAACCAGGATGTCTTCGTCAAGGATGACCGGGGCCGTGGATTAAGTATTCTGGGCGACCATCCCCACATCCTGATGCGCCAGAAAGATCCTCTCAAACCCACGCATCACATGGCCGATTGGCCCATTCCGCTGATCAGCCGCCGCAAACCTTACGATGCAATGGCCATCAAGCGCCACGGGCGCATGGCCAACTGGCCGATCCCATTGATCAGCCATCGCAAACCCTATGACAAGTTTGCTTTCCCGCGCCATGCACGGATGGCAAACTGGCCAATCCCTTTGATCAGTCATCGCAAACCCTACGACAAGTTTGCCTTCCCACGTCATGCACGGATGGCAAACTGGCCAATCCCTCTGATCAGTCATCGCAAACCCTACGACAAGTTTGCCTTCCCACGTCATGCACGGATGGCTAACTGGCCTTTCCCGTTGCTCATCGACGGGGAACAAGGGACCAACGCCATCATCCCGGGCGCACCGCATCAAGCGGATTACCCGATCCCGCTGCTGAGTGATCGCAAGCCATATGACGGTTCGATTATCCCGCGCCATGCACGCATGGCCAACTGGCCGATTCCTCTGATCAGTCGACGCAAACCCTTCACAGGCTCCATCATCCGCAAGCATGCCCATATGGCCAACATGATCCTTCCGCTCGTCATTCGGCGCGACGCGGAAGGCGGACACGGTTGGTCATTCTCGAAAATGCTGGGTCTTCCAACCATCAAACGCCGCTGAGGCGCATCAACACAGGGCGGTCCGGACCACACAGCCGTGCCGCCCTTTTCCTCTGTCACAAAACCCGTTAGAGCAGCGCAAATCGTCCCGGAGTGCTGCGCCATGATCCCCTCGTCCTATCCGTCTCCCGAAGAAATCGCCCGCCTGACAGCGCGGATGCTTCTGGAAATCGGTGCCGTGAACTTCCGCCCCGATGACCCGTATATCCTCGCCTCCGGCCTGCCCTCGGCAACCTATATAGATTGCCGCAAACTGATCTCGTTCCCGCGCATCCGGTCTACGCTCATGGATTTCCTGACAGCCACGGTGATGCGCAATGCCGGGCTTGAGGCATTCGACAACATTGCTGGCGGGGAAACCGCTGGCATTCCCTTCGCGGCGCTTGTGGCTGAGCGCATGGCCCTGCCTATGACCTATGTCCGCAAGAAGCCCAAAGGCTATGGCCGCAATGCCCGCATCGAAGGTGCGATGTCTGAAGGGCAGCGCGTGCTGCTTGTCGAAGACCTGACGACCGACGGCGGGTCCAAGCTCAGCTTCGTCGATGCCATTCGCGAGACCGGCGCGACCTGCGGTCATACGGCCGTGATCTTCTACTACGACATCTTTCCCGAAACGAAAAAGACACTTGGCGATCACGGCGTTCAGCTGCACCACCTCTGCACGTGGTGGGACGTGCTGGCCGAAGCGCGGGAACAAGGCGCGTTTGACAACGCAACCTTGTCCGAGGTCGAAGCATTTCTCAAAGAGCCCCGTGCGTGGCAGGATGCCCGGCAGTAGCTTCGCTCAAAATCTGGCAGCCCAACGTCTGACGCAATGCTCCGATCAGATCGTCCAGCGTTTCTGCATGGACATACATACCCCCTGTCTGATCGGCGAGGCATCGTGCAACCGGTTCGATAAAGGTGTCCTGTGGTTGGTCTGGCCAAGAGAAATGCTCTCCGCGCACACGGAAACCGATGACATGCACCGTCATGTCCGCACCCGCAGCGAGGTCTGCTGCCAACTGGCAGGGTGACCCACCGCAGTTTTCCTTGCCATCTGTTACCAAAACGATCTCACCCGGTTCGGTTTCGTAGTCGAGCACCTGCGCCGCCGCTGCAATGGCTTCGGTCATCGGGCTTTCGCCCCCGGGGTGCAACCGGTCGATTTCTGAAATGATCCGATCCGCCGCGTCTGGCTCGGGCGGGAACCGCACGACAACACTTGCGCAGCTCTCTCTCCGTGCAAAGCCATAGGTCACCAGACCGAGACGACGCGCAGGGGCGACCTGAGGCATGACGCGGCGCACGGCGCGCCTCGCGTCAAAAATGCGCGGCTCATCCATCAGATTGAAGCCCATCTCAGCCATTGAGCCCGACCCGTCAAAAACCACCATCGCGTCGCGCGTGCAGGTCTCTTGCGTCCGCGCAGGAGACCCGCCAAAAGCCAATACAACCAAAGCGGTCAGAATCGGATTCATAGCCTTGGCACCTTTCCCTAGGGTCACCCGAGCGTCGCACGCCCAGTTGCGTTGTGTAAACAATATGTCGCACCACGCGGGCATCTCTTGCTGCGTGTTTCATCGGTCACAGAGACTCGCCAGTGACACCAGATGTTGACGCAGACCACTCAAGTCGCGCAAGATAGAGCAGAAACCGTCGACACACAGCTTTTCCACAGGATATACATTTTGCCCTTCGCCGGACATATCGCTACCTCGGTCCCGGGAACACATTGGGGGCCGGCATGAACGAGATCACGACATTCAATCCAACCGGTGCCGAGATCCAGAACGCCGAAACGATGCCGCATTCGATCGAAGCCGAGCAGCAGCTTCTGGGTGCGATCCTGACCAACAATGATGTGTTTGATCGGGTCGCGTCGATCATCGGGCCGCAACACTTTTACGACCCGGTACACGCGCGCATTTTCGAAATCGCCTCTGCCCGTATTGCCAAGAACAACCTCGCCTCGCCCGTGACCCTCAAGGCATTTATGGAAGACGACGAAGGTCTGAAGGAACTTGGCGGCCCGGCTTACCTCGTGCGCCTCGCCGGGGCGGCCATCAGCTCTTTCGCGGTGCGGGATTACGCACAGATGATCTACGACCTTGCTGTGCGCCGGGACCTCATTTCACTGGGTCGCGACATCAGCTCCAAGGCGGCCAAGGTGGATGTCGCTTCCGAGCCGCGCGAACAGATCGTCGAGGCCGAACAGGCGCTTTACAAGCTTGCCGAACAAGGCCGCAGCGAAAGCGGATTTCAAAGCTTTCTCAAGGCCGTCACCGATGCGGTGAACGTGGCCAACGCCGCCTATCAGCGCGAAGGCGGTCTGGCCGGTGTGTCGACGGGACTGGTCGATATGGATCGCAAACTGGGCGGCCTGCACAAGTCCGACCTTCTGATCCTAGCCGGGCGTCCTTCGATGGGCAAAACCTCGCTTGCAACCAACATCGCGTTCAACATCGCCAAAGCCTATCGCAAGGGCATCCGCCCGGATGGTACCGAAGGCACCGTTGAAGGTGGTGTTGTGGGCTTCTATTCGCTTGAAATGAGCGCCGAGCAGTTGGCCGCGCGGATCCTGTCAGAAGCGGCCGAAGTGCCGTCAGAACAGATCCGCCGCGGCGACATGACAGAAACCGAGTTCCGGCGCTTTGTCGATGCCGCAAAATCCCTTGAGGCCTGCCCGCTTTATATTGACGACACCCCCGCCCTGCCGATCAGCCAGCTGGCCGCCCGTGCCCGCCGTCTGAAGCGGACACATGGATTGGATGTTCTGATCATCGACTACCTGCAGCTGGTCAAAGGCACCGGCAAAGGCGACAACCGCGTGAACGAGATCTCCGAGATCTCGCAAGGCCTGAAAGCCATCGCCAAGGAACTCGATATCCCGGTGATCGCGCTATCGCAGCTGTCCCGCCAGGTGGAAAGCCGCGACGACAAACGCCCGCAATTGTCCGACCTGCGGGAATCAGGATCGATCGAGCAGGACGCCGACGTCGTGATGTTCGTGTTCCGCGAGGAATATTACAAAGAACGCGAAAAGCCTGGCGAACACGATCTGGAAAAGATGGCGGCGTGGCAGGAAGAAATGGAGCGTCTGCATGGCCGGGCCGAAGTGATCATCGGCAAGCAGCGTCACGGCCCAATCGGCACCGTTGAATTGAGCTTCGAAGGGCGCTTTACGCGCTTCGGCAACCTCATCAAACCGTGGCAGCAAGGCGCCGACGATATCTGACACGCGTCAGGGCAGCCGGACGATCCCGCCGAAGGGCGTTTCCGTGTCCCAGCCATCATGCAGATTAAGGATCGCGCAGACTGCGCGGATACATCCGGAGTGGGTGACAATCACGCAATCAGGCGGCGTTGCGTTCAACGCCGTTCGAACGCGCTCTTCCAGCATGGCGACACTCTCGCCTCCGTGCCCTGCATATCCCATAAAGTCCGCCGCCCATCCATCAAGATCATCGCGCGGAATATCGGACCACGCCCGGCCTTCCCAGGCACCGAAATCCATCTCGATCCATCCCTGTTCAGGCCGAACATCGACACCCGCCTGCGTGGCGATACGATCCGCCAGCCTATGGCACCGCGTCAACGGCGAGGTGACGACGCCGCCTGCCGTGGGAATCGCGGCAAGCACATCGCGCAGTTCGACCTCGAAGCTGTCCGCCAAGGCCAGATCGGTTCGTCCGTAGCACGTCCCTTTTGCCACGTCGGGCGTTGTGTGCCGAACAAGCGTCAAAGCCATGCCGCGACCCCCAGATAAAAAGCGAGTTCCGTCACCTGTTGCATGCCTCCCAGGCAATCGCCGGTATAACCTGCCAACTTGCGCAGGAACATGGCGCGGAACTGCCATCCGACCAGCAGAGCGAGCGCGATCCCTGTCAGCGTGGCAAGAGAGCCGAACCAGGCCACTGCCGCGGCCACGAGCAAACAGGTTACCGCCAATGCAAAGCGATAGCCGTCTGGCAAAACAGTTGGGGCTACGAATTTTGCCCCCTTGTCGCGCGCGTAGGCATCAATGTGCACAACCTGCACCGCGGCCATCCGGCTTGCGCCATGCCCTATGATCAGGGCGATCACCGCGTCAAGCGGAGCCATACTCATCAGCGCAACGGCTTTGAGCGCCAGAGCCAGACCAAGTGTCACGGTCCCGTAGGTTCCGATCCGACTGTCCCGCATGATCTCTAACGCACGTTCCCGCGTCAGTCCGCCGCCCAGACCGTCAGCCGCATCTGCCAAACCGTCTTCGTGAAATGCCCCGGTCGCATAGACCGTGGCGGCGATCGACAAAAGCACTGCAACCGGCATTGGCCAAATCTGCACCGCAACGAAAAGTACAGCCGCGCCGATGGCGCCAACCAGCATACCCACCAACGGATAAAACCGTGTCGCGCGGATCAGCAACGCATCAGAGAACGGCAGATCCCGCGGCACCGGCAAGCGGGTCAGGAATTGGACAGCCAGCAAGAACTCTTGCCACCGCGTTGCCGAAACCTCTGTCATACGCCCCCCGGATACCGCACCAGCACTGTCTTGGCCCCGGTGTGTGATACGTCACGCACCCGACCTATTTGCTGTCTCACCATGTCCGTTTGCTAATTGCGCCCAAGGATCGCGGCAACAGCAAATGCGACGCAGTCACGGCCGAAAACCAACGCTTGGATTTTTCCCGCTTGACCCACCGCGCGGACACGCACAAACACCGCGCATGGCACAGTCTGTTCTAACGATTGATCTGGGTGCGATTTGCGCCAACTGGCGGGCATTGGCGGCAATGAACGACGGCGAGACCGCCGCAGTCGTCAAGGCCAACGCCTATGGGCTTGGTGCGGCCAAGGTTGCAAAAGCGCTTGCCGACGAAGGCGCGCGCACGTTCTTTGTTGCTCAGGCGGAAGAAGGCGTCAGTCTTCGCGGCGCCCTTGGATCCGGCCCCAAGATTTACGTGTTCGGTGGGCACATGGACGGCGACGCTGACCTGATCCGGCAAGCCGATCTGGTGCCGATGATCAATTCCATCGACCAGATGCTGCGCCATGTCGAAGCCTTGCCGGGACATCCGTTCGGCATTCAACTCGACAGCGGGATGAATCGGCTTGGAATGGAACCCGCCGAATGGTCCGCGCTGAGGGAAATTGCGCTCAGCCAGAACCCGGTGCTTGTGATGAGCCATCTCGCCTGTGCCGACGACGCCAGCCACGGCATGAATGAATTCCAGCTTCAGACCTTCCGCCAGATGACCGACGGGATCGACGCCCCACGGTCGCTCGCAGCAACAGGTGGCGTGG
This sequence comes from Marivita sp. XM-24bin2, assembly GCA_003149565.1. GTDB lineage: Bacteria > Pseudomonadota > Alphaproteobacteria > Rhodobacterales > Rhodobacteraceae > Marivita. The sequence goes on from QCWH01000010.1 coordinate 72,774, forward strand.
TGATGGGTGCGGCGTATCATTTCGACATGACGCGTCCCGGAATCGGCCTTTATGGCGGTCTGCCCTTTGTGGAAGCGCGCCCGGTCGTCTCTTTGTCGATTCCCGTAATTCAAGTGCGCGATGTGAACCCCGGCGAGTCTGTGGGGTATGGCAACAGCTGGGTGGCCCGCGTGCAAAGCAGAATCGCCACGATTTCGGCGGGCTATGCCGATGGCATCATCCGCGCGATGGGACCCAAGGCCCATGTCTGGGCTGGCGAAACACGCTGCAAAATCGTTGGACGCATCTCTATGGACCTGATCGGTGTCGATGTCGGCCCGGTCAAAGATATGCCCGACAGGGTCGAACTGATGGGACGTCACCAATCCATCGACACCCTGGCCGACGCGGCCGGCACAATTGGATACGAGATCCTGACGTCTTTGGGGACACGCTACGCCCGCACCTATATCAGCACGTGAGGCGACGGAGGGTATGAGCTTCTTTGAACCCTCTCCCGTCCTGCTGGCCTTCATTTTCGCACAACGGTTCGTGTTCTTTGAGGTACTGGCAGCGCTCGCCCTGCTCCGCATTTTTGTCGGTCGGGGCATTGCCCGTCTACCGGCGCTCCTGACCCTTATGATTTGCGCCGCTGCGGTGTTCGCCACATTCGCTCCGGCTCTGAACCTACAAACCCTGCCGCTTTATGCGGACATCGCACGCGTGCAGGCTCTGGGCGGCGGGATGGCGATGCCGCTGATGGCGTCCGGCGTGTTTGCAACCAGCCTGTTCATCCCGCAACGGCGTTGGCGCTGGATCGATATGCTGCACCTTTTAGGTGTGATCGCCTTCCTCGGCCTCTGGATCGCAACCCGTCTCTGACTGATGGCTGCGCTCAAGTGGATCAATCTGTCCCTGCTGGCGCTCTACCCGGTGGCGTGGTCCGCGCCCTTGATGCGCGCTGGCCTGTTACCCTTGTTTGGCCTCAGCGAGATCAGCGTTCTTACCGGGCTTCGGGCGCTGTGGGAAACTGACCTGCTTCTGGCAGCGATTGTCGCGTTATTCGCTTTGGTCGCCCCGTATGTCAAAACCATCGGCTTGGCCTTGGTCCAATTCAACATTGTTGGACGCGCCAGACTGCCGATGCTTGCGGTGATGGGAAAGGTTGCAATGGCCGACATCTTTCTGATCGCGCTCTATATCACCATCGTCAAAGGCATCGGAATCGGGCGTATCGAAACCGCATGGGGGCTGTACCTTTTCACAGCCTGCATTCTGGCATCACTTATGATCAGCATCGCAGAGGCACGGCGCTGGCGTGATTGACCATAAAACGGAAACAATCGTCACGCGTGCGAAACACTGTTCGCATTGTTAGCCGACCTCGGAAAAATCGTTGAAAAACAGTATGTCGATCTGACCACTTAGCAAAAATTTCCCCGCATTGCCGGGAATTGCATGGTTACTTGGTGCGCGATGACTGGTGCGGTGCAGTCGCTTGGCGGGGCGACAGGCAGGGTGATCCAGCGTGCGATGGCGTTCTGCGTGGCGGTGCTGGGCATCTGCGCTTTGGGATATACGCCTGCCTGCGCGCTTGGGTATGCGCCTTGGCTTGAAATGATCGGGACATTTGGGGGCGTCAGCTACCTAAAGGCCGGAGCGCTGGTGCAGATCGGTCTCACCGCGCGGTCGCTCGGATTTTTGCGCGTTTTGCCGGCCAATGCCAGAATCATGGCGCTTGAAACATCCAACCGCCGAAATGCGTGTGTGGATCGGCCGGGTCGAGCTGGAAGAAAGCGTGGCCCAGACGCAACTGGAGCGTTTGCAGGAAGAACTCTTCGATCTGCTGCCCGAGATCTACGGCAAAGCGCCCACAACGGCCATGCCGCAGCGCAAAGTGAACAAGAAGCAGGAAGCCTCCGACCAGTGGGACGAGCCGCCCTCATTCCCCGACACCGACGACAACCGGATCGTGGCCCTTCTCGCGCGGCGCGTTGGCGAATAAGCAGCACGACGCAGCCGCCGCTTGCAGGCCCGCGCTGCTTGGGTCACAAGCGTCGTCATGGCGAAATCCTCAGCATCCTTTGTCTGCCAATCCTGCGGCAATAGCACGACCAAATGGTCCGGCCGTTGCGATGCCTGCGGCGAATGGAACTCCATCGTAGAGGAGGTGCCTCTTGCCGCAGGACCCGCAGCCAAGACGCTCGGCGCGTCAAAGGGGCGGTCCCTGCCGTTGAGCGATCTTTCGGGCCATGAGGCCCCCCCGCCCCGCACCACATCGAAACTGGACGAATTGGATCGCGTGCTTGGCGGCGGGCTTGTCCCCGCCTCCGCACTTCTGGTCGGTGGCGATCCGGGCATCGGAAAATCGACCCTTCTCCTGCAGGCCGCCGCCGCCTTCGCTCAAGCCGGCCTCAAGGTGGTCTACATCTCGGGCGAAGAGGCCAGCGCCCAAGTACGGATGCGCGCCGCCCGTCTGGGACTGCGCAACGCGCCAGTAAAGCTCGCGACCGAAACCAACCTGCGCGACATCCTGACGACGCTGGAAAATGAAAAACCCGATCTGGCGATCATCGACTCGATCCAGACCATGTGGGCCGACAACGTCGCCTCTGCCCCTGGCAGCGTGGCTCAGGTGCGCGCCTCGGCACACGAGCTGACCAGCTTTGCCAAACGGCGAGGCACCTCGGTGATCATGGTGGGCCATGTCACCAAGGACGGCCAGATCGCAGGCCCCCGCGTGGTCGAACACATGGTCGACACGGTGCTCTATTTCGAGGGCGAACGCGGCCATCAATTCCGCATCCTGCGCGCAGTCAAGAACCGCTTTGGTCCAGCGGATGAAATCGGCGTCTTCGAAATGACCGGTGGCGGTCTGGCCGAGGTTGCGAATCCCTCGGCTCTGTTTCTCAGCGAACGCGGTGATCCATCGCCCGGCTCGGCCGTGTTCGCCGGGATCGAGGGGACCCGACCGGTTCTGGTGGAATTCCAGGCGCTTGTGGCCCCCACGCCACACAGCCAGCCACGCCGCTCGGTTGTGGGATGGGATGGCGGACGCCTTGCCATGATCCTTGCCGTACTCGAAGCGCGCTGCGGCATCCCCTTTGCGGGGCTGGATGTCTATCTCAACGTGGCCGGTGGCATGAAGGTCAGCGAACCAGCAGCGGATCTGGCGGTCGCGGCGGCCATCCTGTCAGCCCGCGAAGATGTGGCCCTGCCGCCAGAAACCGTGGTTTTCGGGGAAATCAGCCTGTCCGGCGCGCTGCGGCCCGTAGGTCAAACCGAAAATCGGTTGAAAGAAGCACAAAAACTTGGTTTTACCGCCGCGATAGTGCCAAAGGGCGGAACATCGGTTCCCCGCGAAGGGATCGCAGCAACCGAAATTGATGCTCTGGCGAGTTTTGTTGGTGATGTGTTCGGCGCCGGTTAGCGCCATCCGTATAAAAAGAAGGGCAAGGACCGATGGAAGGGTTCACCATTATTGACGGCGTTGTGGCCGTCGTCATCGTTCTGTCTGCGCTTCTTGCCTATTCCCGCGGCATCGTCCGCGAAGCGATGGCCATCCTTGGCTGGATTGCAGCAGCCATCCTTGGCTTCATGTTCGGCCCGCAATTACGCCCCTTGATGACGGAGATCCCCGTCATTGGTGAATTCATGAGCGGCAGTTGCGAATTGAGCGTGATCGGCGGGTTCGCTGCAGTGTTCACCGTTGCGCTGGTGATCATGTCGTTCTTCACCCCGCTCTTCTCGACAATCGTGCAACGCTCGGCGCTCGGCGGCGTGGATCAGGCGCTTGGGTTTCTTTTTGGTGTGGCGCGCGGTGTTCTCCTCGTTGCAGTGGCTTTCTTTGTGTATCAGGTCGTGGTCACCTCGCAGGACATCGCCATGATCGACGACAGCCGCTCTGCCGTGGTCTTCAGCCGCTTCACCGGCCAGATCGAAGAACAGAACCCGGAACAGGCGCTCGGCTGGATCACCGCGCAATACGAAGCACTGGTCAGCGTTTGTGATGCGCCCGACGAAAGCGGAACCTGATCAGGGCAAAAACGTATCAATTTCCTGCATCAGCACTTCGAAAGCCGGATCTCGTGGTGAAATGAGATGATTGGCTGTGTCCAATTGCAAAAGCTGCGCGTTCGGTAACGTGGCTGCAATCAATTGTCCCTGGCTGAAGGGATGGATGCTGTCGCGTAATGAATGCGCAACTAGCGTCGGCGCAGACACATCTTTCAGCACGTCAAGCTCATCATAACGAGAGCAGCACTCGCGGATTTCAATTGCGCGCTCAGCTGTGGCCGACGCGGTTTGTAGTTCGAGGATTTCTGACAATTCACTCTCACTCGCACTTGGCATGAACAAAGTCCCAAGCGATCTGAGGTAGCCGCTGTCGGGCTGGCCCCACCCGTTGCGGATCATTAGACCAAGCGCCTCAGTCAGGGTCGAACCGCTTCCGACATCGCGGACACGCGTGCCCTGGATGAACGCACCGATTGTCACAATCCGATCAATACGGTCCGGGTATCGCGCGGCAAAATGAAATGCGACGGCACCGCTTTGCGAGGATGCAAGTAGCGAAAACCGGTCGAGACCAGCCGCGTCCACCACCGCCTTCATATCTGCGACACCGTTCTCTACCGAAATCTCGCCACAATCGCGTCCGGACAATCCCGTACCCCGCGGATCATAGCGCACGAGCCTGTGCCTGGCGCTGAGCCGACGAATCCATGGTCCCCAGATCGTGCTGGTGAGATCTCTCTCCAGGTGGGTCAACCAGTGCCCGGCCCGAACCAAAGGCGGGCCATCGCCGATATCGGACCATGCAAGAACCACTCCATCATGTGACGAAATCATTCTTACAGTCTGTTTCAGCGGAACCCGGTCCAACGTTTCCGCCCCGCTGGACGCGTCGTCGAGTCGTCGCACCGCAACGGCGAGCCGAATGCCGCAGCGTGGTACCGTTTGAATGATCTCCTGCCTTTGGCCCGTATCGCCTACAGCCGAACGCGCGGCGCTGATCCGTGCTGCAATCGTCGCATCCGAAACATGTCTGCCTTTCCAGACAAACTCGACAAGGCGTTCATACGACACCAAGTCTCCGCCAGAGTCAGCAAGAAGATGCAACAATGCAAAGACTTGAGGCTCGACATGGATCTCTTCTGAATCCCGCATCAAGCTATGCGTATCGACGTTGATCACAGATGAGGCAAAGGCATATCTCATGACCTCATGCTGCGACTCCCGGTCTGGTTTCTCAAGATATTTTGGAAATATCACGGGGATCTTTGACAGATCACAAGCCCTTCTAAAGGCCTCCTTCAAGCGCACTGACCTCAACCAAGGCAGAATGACGTCACTGTAAGCAAGGAGGCAAAGATGACCGACTCTGACAAAATCCGTTACCGCCCAGACGGTTCGATCGATACTGGGTTTTACATGGCGCAAGGTCGCGCATTGCGCAGCGGCAAAGTTCATGAACTGCTGGGTCGAACACCGAAAGACAACCGCCGTGCACCCAAACTGCTCCCTGTGCCGTTGTTCGGATGAGCCAGGCACCTGCCTCGGCACGCCACCTTCCGAGGAGGTACAGAGTGCCGGGGTATCACTGATCTGAACACAGGCTGATCACAATAAAATCAAATTCAGCATCCTGACGTGACACGACTGTGGCAACCCCCTATGAGGGGGTATCCTCTGCTGCCACGGATTCGGAGTACCGATTTGTCCGACACCCAGATGCCCCCCGCCCATCCATTCGACGACGACAAACTCAAGGAAGAATGCGGAATTTTCGGCGTTGTCGGCGTGACCGACGCGGCGAACTTCGTCGCCCTTGGTTTGCATGCCCTGCAACATCGCGGGCAAGAAGCGGGTGGAATTGTCAGCCACCATCCCGAGCACGGCTTCAACAGTGCTCGCCGCTTCGGCTATGTGCGCGATAATTTCACCAGCCAGAAGCTGATGGAGACCCTGCCCGGCGAACTGGCTATCGGCCACGTACGTTATTCTACCGCCGGATCGAAAGGCCAGACCCAGATCCGGGATGTGCAGCCGTTCTTCGGCGAATTTTCCATGGGCGGCGCGGCGATTGCCCATAACGGCAACATCACCAATGCCGAAGCGCTGCGCCGCGAGTTGATCGACCGCGGCTCGATCTTCCAGTCTTCCTCGGACAGCGAATGCATCATCCACCTTATGGCACGCTCGCTCCAGCGCAACATCCCTGAACGCATGGAAGACGCGCTGCGCCGCGTTGAAGGCGCGTTCTCGGTTGTGGCGATGACCCGAACCAAGCTGATCGGCGTCCGCGATCCTCTGGGTGTGCGTCCGCTGGTGCTGGGCAAAATCGGCGATGGCTGGGCGCTCAGCTCGGAAACCTGCGCGCTCGACATCATTGGCGCCGACTACGTCCGCGAAATCGAACCGGGTGAAATGGTGGTGATTACCGCTGAAAAAGGCGTCGAATCCATCCGCCCATTCCGGCCGCAGCGCTCGCGCTTCTGCATCTTTGAGCATGTCTATTTTTCGCGCCCCGACAGCATAATTGGCGACCGCTCGGTCTACGAGACCCGCCGTCAAATCGGCGTGGAGCTGGCGCGGGAAACCCCCGTCGATGCTGATCTCGTCTGCCCCGTGCCTGACAGCGGCACCCCGGCCGCTATCGGCTATGCCCACGAGAGCGGCATTCCCTATGGCATGGGAATCATCCGCAATCAGTATATGGGTCGCACCTTCATCGAGCCGACCGAACAGATCCGCAACATGGGGGTCCGCCTCAAGCTCAACGTCAACCGCGCGCTCATCAAGGGCAAGCGGGTGATCCTTGTAGATGACAGCGTGGTGCGCGGTACCACCAGCCGCAAGATCAAGGAAATGATCCTCGACGCAGGTGCCGCCGAGGTGCATTTCCGCATTGCCTCTCCCCCCACAGCATGGCCCTGCTTCTACGGTGTGGACACACCGCAGCGCGAAAAGCTGCTGGCGGCGACCATGTCCGAAGACGAGATGCGCGACCATCTCGGCGTGGACAGTCTGAAATTCATCTCACTCGACGGTCTTTACCGTGCCGTCGGCGAAGCGTCGGGCCGTGATCCAAAGTCACCACAATATTGCGACGCCTGTTTCTCCGGTGAATACCCCGTTGAGCCATCTGACATGCTGGAGAAAGGCTTCCAGATGAAGGCTGCCGAGTAACGCTCGGCAAGCTTTCGCGCAGGTCCCAAACGCCCCCTGTTCTTTGCCTGAAATCCCGCCCATGTGGCGGATGAGCAAAAAACAGGGTCCGACTCATGACACAAGACAGCACCCCTCCGCAGGTCGCCCAGCAAGCGACCGAAACCACAGATGATCTCGGTGGCGCGGTGACGCTTCTGGGAACGTTTGGCCCCCAGACTGCCCCGCAGGCACTGCTCAAACTGCGTGGCGGCAAGACATCCATCGTATCGCGCGGCGACCGAGTGAACGGTCAGACCGTCGTGGCCATCGAAAAAGGTCGCATGGCGCTGGCACGTAACGGCACCACTCACTGGCTTGAGATGCCTGCGCCCAACTCCTGATCTTCTCTGGTTGAAAAATACTTCGGGGGAGTCGCGCTTGCGCGACGGGGGCAGCGCCCCCAAAGCCCGTCATAGAAAAGCCCCCGTCGATCGCTCGACGGGGGCTTTTTTACCGTTTGGTAAAATCAATCAGGCGCGGCGACCCGCCAGCGCTTTCCACGCACCGGTTACAATCAAAGCCGCGATCACGGCCTTGACCGCATCGCCGATCAGGAAAGGCGCGATGAAGTAGGTCCAGTAGTACCCGATCTCCTGTCCGACCCAGCCCGCTTCAACACCGGTTGCCGAAGCAACAGCCATCGGCCATGCGATACCCGGAATATAAAGCAGGGCCGCCAGTACCAGCGTCACCAGCGATGTCGAAACGACGCCTTTGGCAATACCGCGATCGGCTGCGAGACCGGCAAGGCCGGCCATCAGGACAAAGCCCAAAAGGAACCCTGCGGTCGGACCGGCGAAGGCAAGTGCGTTCATGCCGTTGGCAAACACCGGCAGGCCCATCGCGCCATAGCCCAGATAAGTGATCAGCGTCGCCGTTCCGAGGCGTGCGCCAAAGCTCAGGCCCACGATCAGGACCGCCAGCGTCTGCAGCGTCATCGGAACCGGAAAGAAGGGCACGGACACCTGAGTTGCAGCCGCAATGAACGCGGCCCCACCCAGAGCGAGCAGTACCTGACGGAATAATGTGGTTTTGCCCAAGGCGGCTTGCGTCAATGTCATGGCGAATGTCCCTCATTTGGCTTTGTGTTGCCCTGTTAATTCTGCAATTGCAGCATTGAGTCAAGCACTGCCCTCTTGCGGGCGGAGCGGCAAAAAGGCATGTGACAGGACATGACGGACACATCTCGCCCCCTCGCGCTGATCACCGGCGCCTCCCGCGGTCTTGGCTTTGCATTGTCAGAGGCATTGGCCGAAACCCATCATATCATCGCCGTCGCGCGCACGGTGGGCGGACTTGAAGAGCTGGACGACCGCATCCAGTCGAAAGGCGGAAGCGCCACGCTGGCGCCGATGGACATCACCAAAGCGGACGCGATGGCACAGCTTTGCCGGTCGGTGCATGACCGTTGGGGACAGATTTCGCTCTGGGTGCACACGGCGGTGCATGCGGGACCGCTGTCACCGGTGGATCACCTCGATGCCAAGGACTGGAAAAAGTCGGTCGCAATAAATCTCGATGCGATGTCGCATCTGGTTCCTTATATCTCACCGCTGCTGAAGCAGGACGGCACCGCCGTCTTCTTTGACGATCCGCATGGTGGTGAAAAGTTCTTTGGTCACTACGGAACCACAAAATCCGCGCAGATCAGTCTTGCCCGGTCCTGGCAAGCGGAAACCGAGTCGATTGGGCCGAAGGTGAAGGTCGTGTCGCCAAGACCAATGGCAACCCATGTCCGCGCGCGCTTCTTCCCCGGTGAGGACCGCAGCGCCCTGGCACTGCCCGCCGACGAAGCGGCGCGGCTTTTGCCTGAGATCCTCTCAGCGTGATCCGAGCCCGGATGCGTCATCGCATCCATGATTTTGCGTCAACGCAAAATCTCCGCGACCCCGAAACCCGGCGGACGCTTGCCGCAAGGCAGAGCTTGGCCTATTCAGAACCAAAGCAAGGCAGAGCAGATGCGCATACTCATCACCAATGACGACGGGATCAACGCACCGGGCCTGAAGGTGCTCAGCGCTATCGCCCAGGACCTCGCAGGCTCCGATGGCGAGGTCTGGACCGTGGCCCCGGCCTTTGAACAATCCGGTGTCGGGCATTGCATCAGCTACACGCATCCCATGATGGTCAGCGAAATGGGGCCTCGCCGCTTTGCCGCCGAGGGCAGCCCGGCGGATTGTGTGCTGGCCGGTCTGCACGATGTGATGCGCGACGCGCCACCCGACCTCGTGCTCTCAGGCGTAAATCGGGGCAATAACTCGGCGGAAAACGCGCTTTATTCCGGCACTCTGGGCGGCGCGATGGAGGCGGCACTTCAGGGCATCCCGGCCATTGCCCTGTCGCAATATTACGGTCCCGACAACGTACACGCAGATGACCCGTTCGAAGCGGCCCGTGTACATGGCAGGGAAACGATCGAGCGGATTCTGACGCATGACCCGAAAGACCAGACCGGCTACCGTCTGTTTTACAATGTGAACTTCCCACCAGTCCCCGCCACCGCGGTGAAAGGCACCCGGATCACTCCACAAGGCATCCGGCAGGGCACGCATTTCTCCGTCGAGCCACACAACTCACCCTCGGGGCGCCGGTTTCTCTGGATCAAGGGGGGTGATCAGCGGGCCCCCACTGACGCGGGAAGCGATGCATACGAGAACCTCGCCGGGTTCATCAGCGTCACTCCAATGCGGGCCGATCTGACCGCCGCAGATCAGCTTGACGCCATGCGGGACGCCTTTGACTGATGGATGAAGCGGAACGCAAGATGCAGTTCCTCTATGCGCTGCGCTCGCGCGGCGTGACAAATGCCGCCGTTCTGACCGCAATGGAACGGATCGACCGCGCCCCGTTCATTCGCGGTTATTTTGCAGAACGGGCGTATGAAGACATGCCCCTTCCCATCGCCTGCGGCCAGACCATCAGCCAGCCCTCAGTGGTGGGTCTGATGACGCAGGCACTTGAGATCAGCCCAAGGGATACGGTGCTCGAAGTGGGCACCGGATCGGGCTACCAGGCCGCCATTCTGAGCGAACTTGCGCGGCGTGTTTACACGGTGGATCGTCACTCCAGGCTGGTCCGCGAAGCGCGGGAAGTGTTCGACCAGTTGGCTCTACCCAACATCACCGCCTTCACCGCTGATGGCAGCTTCGGCCTGCCCGACCAGGCGCCGTTCGACCGCATCCTTGTGACCGCCGCCGCCGAGGACCCCCCCGGGCCACTCCTCGCGCAGCTCAAAGTTGGCGGAATCATGGTGCTCCCGGTGGGTCAATCCGATGCGGTGCAACACCTGATCCGGGTGCGCCGCACCGAAACCGGGCTTGATTACGATGAATTGAGGCCCGTGCGCTTTGTTCCGCTGGTCGAAGGGGTGGCCCGCGACGGTTAAACCGGGCATACTGTGATGTATGACGACCGGGGCACAACCGGCGCATCTGAGGATATTGATATGGGCATTTGCACGTTTTTTCCCGGTTCCGGTTTCCGAGTTGGCACAAGCCTTTCGCTTTTGGCTCTCTTGGCAGCATGCTCCGAACCGCTCGATCTGGACCTGCGCGGCAAACTCAATGGCGGGTTCAACACGGCAGACGCCGCGCGCGCAGCGACGGCACCGCGACCTGAGCCGGACAATCGAGGCGTGATTTCCTATCCGAACTATCAGGTCGCCGTGGCACAGCGCGGTGACACGCTGGCCCGGCTTGCAAACCGCATCGGTTTGCCTGCTGACGAACTCGCGCGCTACAACGGCATTCAGACCGGAGATCCGCTGCGCGCAGGCGAAATCGTGGCCCTTCCCCGGCGCGTCCCAGAGCCCTCGCCTGCCACTGGGGCGGCCACCACCGGGCCAATCCGCCCCGCATCCGAGATCGACATCACGACGTTGGCGAGCGACGCCATTGACCGGTCTGATCCCACGCCCTCTGCCGCGCGTCCTGCACCTCAAACGGGAACAGAACCGATCCGCCACCAGGTCGAACGCGGCGAAACCGCCTTCACCATTGCGCGGCTTTACAATGTCTCTGTCCGGTCGCTGGCCGACTGGAACGGGCTCGACAGCAGCTTCAGCCTGCGTGAGGGCCAATACCTCCTGATCCCGGTCGTCACTGCGGCAGCGCCTGCCGAAAACGACACGCCACCACCACCCGGCACCGGGTCGCCCACCCCAGAGCCGCCGTCGGCGTCGCAACCGTTGCCAGAGGAAACCCCGGAACCCGCCACTGCAGCCGCCGCCGCGACAGCCGCCACGGCCGCTGCAGCGGCGCCCGCGGCTGATGTCGGCGCGCAAACCGCAGCCAGCAAGCCAGATGCAGCGATGTCCTTCCCGGTGCAGGGGAGCATCATTCGCGAGTACGCAAAGGGCCGCAATGACGGCATCGACATCGGTGCATCTGTCGGCACATCGGTCAAGGCCGCCGCCAGCGGGCAGGTCGCTGCGATTACGCGGAACACCGACGGGATCAATATTCTCGTGATCCGACATCCGGACAATCTGCTGACTGTCTATACCCATGTGGACAACATCACAGTCGTCAAGGGCGACGCGGTGAGCCGGGGGCAATCCATCGCCAAAGTTGCCGATTTCGACCCCTCACGCGTCCATTTCGAAGTTCGCAAGGGCTTTGAAAGCGTTGATCCGATGGATTACTTGCGCTGATCAGGCTGACGTTGCCGATCAGTCACCCAAGATCGGTGTCCAGCGCCTTGCCCAGACGCGGCAGGCGCGCTTTTTTCATGAGACGGCGAATGTCCCATTCCTGCCCGGACAGCCTGTTGGCCTCGGCATGCACCTGGGAGACGGCATGGCTGACAGCGTCTGGCGCACTGGCATAGAAGCCGACAAGAAAGCCATCGGGATCGGAGCGTGACAGCCCCTCTTCTGCGAGAATGTTGCGGGGAAAATCCTTCGCGTTGACCGTCACGATGACATCTGCATGTCCCACAATGGCAGCCGCCAGCACATGGACGTCATTCGCATCCGGCAGCCACAACCGGTCAAGCAGGCCAGACGGTGGCGTGACCTTGGCCTTTGGCCATTGTGCGGTGACCATCGCGATCTCGGTATCTGCCTGCACCTGCCCTGCTGGCGCCAGTTTGGCCGCCGCACGGGACCATTCGCCAAGGATGCGCTCTGACCAGATCGGCTCGAACAGCCCTTGCGCCGCCACACCCAACAACACTTCGCGCATCACCGTCGGGTAAAGAACACAGGTGTCGAGGCAGACCTTCACAGCCGAAAGAACAACACTTTGAGATACCCGGATTCCGCCAGTTGCGGCATCAAGGGATGGTCCGGCCCGGCCTGCCCCGTATGGATCAACTGCGCTCGCCGACCGGCACGGCCGATCCCGCGCAGACAGGCGCCGGTAAAGGCCGACAGATCAGCAGCATGCGAACAGGAACACAGTACAAGATACCCGTCTTCCGCCACCAACGGGGCTGACAGGCGGGCAACACGTTCATAGGCGCGCAAACCGGCTTCGCGGGCTTTGTGGGACGGTGCAAAGGCGGGAGGATCGCAGACGACAAGTTCGAACCGCTCTGACGCTTCGCCAAGTTCGGTCAGAACGTCAAACGCATCGCCTTTGGTTGTGCTCAGCCGATCATTCGCCTGCATCTGCTCTGCACCTTGGATGGCAAGGTTCAACGCCGCCTCAGACCCATCGACACACCGCGCCGAAACTGCCCCGCCCGCGAGCGCCGCAAGACCAAATCCGCCCACATGTGAAAACACATCAAGAACCCGCGCGTCCTTGGCAAGTGATGCCGCGAAGGCATGGTTCGGGCGCTGATCGAAGAACAGCCCGGTCTTCTGTCCCCCCATAAGATCGGCCATATAGGTCGCACCATTCATTTCGACCGGCACTGGAGACGTGGGCGCCTCGCCCAGGAGAACTGCGTCCACATCGTCAAGCCCTTCGAGTGAGCGTCCCCGACCGCCTGCATTTTTCAGGATGGTTGTCACTCCCGTGACCTCGGCGAGAGCGGCCGCCAGATCAGTCAGCAACACATCCGCCCAGGCTGCGTTCGGCTGGATCACCGCAGTGTCTCCGAAACGGTCAATGATGACACCCGGCAATCCGTCTGCTTCGGCATGCACCAATCGGTAGAACGGTTTCGAAAAAAGCCGCTCGCGAAGGGACAATGCTTTGCGCAGACGCTTTGCAAACCACGCCCGATCCGGTGCCGCTGCGTCAGGGCCATCCAAGACACGGCCAATGATCTTGGAGGTCGGGTTCACCGCCACCAACGCCATCGGCTTGCGCTCGGCGTCCTCCAGCACCGCGATCGTACCGGGCGCAAGTCCACGCGTCCGGCGGTCGGTCACGACCTCGTTGGCATAAACCCAAGGATAGCCGCGCCGGATGGCTTGCGGTTTGGTTTTGGGAAGAAGGCGGAGCACAGGCAAAGGGGACGATGTCATACCGTCCCCTTTACGCCCCTCGCTCCAAAGGGGAAAGCAGTGATTTTCGGCTCAAAGATCGTTGATCGCCTGCAAGAGACCAAGGTTTGCCGTGACATGCCCACCGGGCACCATGAGTTCCTCGTAGAAGACGCGCGCCAGATGCGCGATGATCCGCGCTTTCTGGGTTTCACCCCGACCTTCGGCGGCCATCGCAGCCTGTCCGCCCAAAGCCTTCAGGTCGGCATTGATCTCTTTTGTTGGTCCGATTGGCAGTCCGGTCTCAACATCGACAAGGCGGTAGCGGAAGTCGATATCGTGTATGCCTCCCACCGTGTAGCGGGCTTTTTCTGACAAGGCATGGAAACGTGTCACCTGTACATCCAGCCGAACCGGACGCGCGCCGTCGATCCGCGTGGCTGCAGTGCGTAGACCGGCATCGAACATCGCCTTGATCTGCGCATAGCGGTCGCCGCGTGGCTCTCCACGCCAAACGATATCGCCAATCGGATAATACAAATTGCGTTCGTTGACCTTCAGGGATTTCGGCACGTTTACTGTAAAGCTGTCAATACGGACGTTCGGGACTGTCGCCGTGCCCTGCGGTATGTCAGAACCCAGCATGGTATCGTCCGGCATCGCCCAGCGTGTCGCTGTGGGCACCGACGCACAGGCGGTCAATGACACCAACAGAATCGGGACAATCAGGATTCTAAACAATCTGTGCATCATGTCGCTCTTTTCAGGCTTGTATTGGTTTTCGTCGTGGAGATGGGTTTGACGCGACAAATGGACCGGAACAGGGCAGAAACAGTACAATTTGAGGCAAACTATCCGGCGGATGGCCCCTTGCGCCTCTTTTGTTAGACCTTTACTGTTAGCGCTAACTTCACTACATGACCCATCATACAAGAACGCTTTTTACGCGGAGGCATCATGGCACACGCGATGAACGATACGATCAAACGGGTGACGGAGCGGGTTCAGGAACGATCCGAAGGCTCTCGCGGCCGCTATATGGAGCGCATGCGGCAAGCGGCAGCCGAAGGGCCCCGTCGCGCCCATCTGAGCTGTGGAAACCAAGCTCACGCCTATGCCGCCATGGGTCAGGATCAGGACAAACTTGCGACCGAGCGCAGCCCGAATATCGGCATAGTGACCGCCTATAATGACATGCTGTCTGCGCACCAACCCTTTGAGAAATATCCCGATATCATTCGGAATGCTGCACGCGCCGCAGGCGGAACGGCGCAGGTGGCAGGTGGCGTGCCCGCCATGTGCGATGGTGTAACCCAAGGCCAGGTTGGCATGGAACTGTCGCTCTTTTCCCGTGACGTGATCGCTCTGGCCGCCGGGGTGGCACTCAGCCACAACACGTTTGATTCCGCGCTCTATCTTGGGGTCTGCGATAAAATCGTCCCCGGACTCATCATCGCGGCAGGGACTTTTGGCTACCTGCCAGGCATCTTCATCCCCGCAGGGCCGATGCCGTCTGGCCTGCCAAATGACGAAAAAGCCAAGGTTCGGCAGAAATTCGCCTCTGGCGAGATCGGGCGCGAAGAATTGATGAAGGCCGAAATGGCATCTTATCATTCACCGGGAACATGTACGTTCTACGGCACTGCCAATTCGAACCAGATGCTGATGGAATTCATGGGCCTTCACCTGCCCGGCAGCAGTTTTGTCAATCCGGGCACACCTCTGCGCGAGGCGCTGACAGTTGCTGGTACGGAACGCGCTCTGGAGATCACACAGTTGGGCAACGACTATCGCCCGGTTTGTGATGTCCTGGACGAAAAGGCATTTGTGAACGGCATCGTCGGCCTGATGGCAACAGGCGGGTCCACCAACCTTGTGTTGCACCTGCCTGCAATGGCACGCGCGGCCGGTGTCGAACTGCGGCTTGAGGATTTCGAAGACATCTCTTCGGTCACGCCACTGATGGCGAAAGTCTATCCAAACGGTCTAGCCGATGTGAATCACTTCCACGCGGCAGGTGGCCTCGGCTTTATGATCGGCGAATTGCTGAAAAACGGCCTACTGCACGAAGAGGTCAAAACTGTCGCTGGCGATGGCCTTGGCCTCTATACTCACGAGCCCAAGGTCACTGAGGGTCGTGTCGTTTATGGTCCCGGCGCAGGTGAGACGCAGAATGACAAAATCCTCCGCCCTGCCAGTGACCCGTTCCAGCCGACCGGAGGCCTCAAGCAGCTCGCGGGCAATCTGGGCAAGGGCATGATGAAGACCTCTGCCGTCGCCCCTGAACGCCATGTCATCGAAGCGAAAGCGCGCGTTTTCCACGATCAGGAAGACGTGAAAACCGCGTTCAAGAACGGTGAATTCACCGAGGACACCGTTGTAGTTGTCCGCTTCCAGGGCCCGAGTTCCAACGGAATGCCGGAACTTCACAGCCTGACCCCGACGCTGGCGGTATTGCAGGATCGCGGTCTGAAGGTGGCGCTGGTGACAGATGGTCGGATGTCGGGAGCCTCGGGCAAAGTGCCATCCGCGATCCACGTGTCACCCGAGGCAGCCAAGGGCGGCCCACTCGCACGCGTTCGTGACGGCGATGTTCTGCGCGTCGACGCGGTAAGCGGCAAAATCGACTGTCTCGCCCAGGACTTTGAGCAACGCGAGCCTGTTACTGCCGACCTCAGCGGGAACGGTCACGGTGTCGGTCGCGAACTGTTTCAAGCCTTCCGGGACACGGTTGGCCTTGCCGAATACGGTGCCGGTGTTGTGGTTTAACACACCACATTAAGAACGCATCACAACCATCAGGAATACAATATGATCACTCCTCTTCAAGCCAGCGTTGAAAGCGAAAAAATCTGCCGTCTTGCACCGATCATTCCAGTGCTTGTGGTGGACGATGCCAGCGTTGCCAGACCCTTGGCCGAGGCACTGGTTGCGGGTGGTTTGCCGGTCCTCGAGGTGACCCTTCGTACTGACGCGGCGCTCGATGTGATCCGTGAAATGGCGCAAGTCGAGGGCGGGGTCGTCGGCGCTGGTACCTTGCTCACGCCCGAGGACGTGCAGAACGCGGTGGATGCCGGCGCACGGTTCGGCGTGTCTCCCGGCGCCACTGATCGCCTGCTCGACGCCTGCGAAGCAGCAGACCTGC
>QCWH01000011.1 GCA_003149565.1 Marivita sp. XM-24bin2
GGTTTTTTTGCGTCTATATCTCCTGTTCTCGCCCGATATCGTGCGGGCCGACCATGTCGACGACCTTGATCATCCAGCGCAGCACTTCCGCGTCTTCCTCAGTCATGGTCCTCGCCTCCAACAAGTGTTCAGCGTTCTGCCGCAACTGTGGCCATCGTCTGTAAAAATCCACCGCATCGGAGATTTCCAGCGGAGCGTGCTTTTCGGACATGAAGTGGTCCTTTTCTGTTGCCGTTCTCGGAGGTTAGCAAATGCAAAAACCGACTTACTGTGAAATAAGTGTGAACAGCTTGGTTCCGGCGCTGTGCGTGGTTAGCATCCCGGCAAGCAATCAAAGAGGCTAACGTGGCCGCAGGGCTTGAAATTTCCTTGTTTGGATCATGCGTGCTGCGGCGCGCCGATGCGCCCGCGCAAGAGATCACCGGTGCCAAGCATCGCGCATTTTTCGCATTGCTGGTAACCGCACCTCTTAACCGGCGGTCGCGTAGTTTTTTGCAGGAAACACTTTGGGGATTCGCCGACTACGAAAGCGGGCACCAGAATCTGCGCCGCGCTTTGTCTGATCTGCGCAAGATCCTTGGCTCGGCCTTCGATGAGATCCTGACCGTGACCAATAAAGAAATCGAGATCGACATGTCTCGGGTCAAGGTCATCGGGCATCCATCTGATGGACGATTCCTGGACGATCTGAATGTCCGTGAACCGACATTCCTGGAATGGCGCGACAGCATTCGTTCCGATCCAAGTTCGGTCAAAGCCCTTTGCTTCATGTCGAACAAGCGAGGGCCGACGCGCATCCGACCAAGAGTTTGTGCGCTGCCGCTTTCAGTTCCACCCGGAAACGCAGAACTGGCCATTGCTGGCGACTGGATTGCCGAAGAAACCAGCCGCATGATGTCGCGCTCCAGTCTGTTGTCGGTGATTTCGCACCTGTCTGGTCGCGCGATGTCGCAACGCTTCATCGACATCGTGAATGTGCGAGATACGCTGGATGTGGATTATGTTCTGACCGGCAGTATGCGGCATCAGGGCGACACATTGATCGCTGATCTTGATTTTACGGATGTGCAAAGCGGGACGCTTTTGTGGAACCGGCATCTGAGCTGTCCAATGGCGCATTTCTCGCAAGAGGCATCGGGCTGGCTGGTCAACGTGGTGCAATCGGTTGGCCGGGCTATTGCCGAAACCACCCTTCACACCGGTCGCCAGACCCCTCTGCCAGAGTTGCCGGATCACAAGCTTCTGATTGCCGGCGCAACCGCGATGCACCACCCAAAGCTTGGCGATTTCCTGCGGGCACGTCAGTTCCTCGACGAAGCCGCTGCCCGCGCGCCAGCGGACCCGCATGTCCACGCATGGCTGGGAAAATGGTATATTCTCAGCATCTTCAAATATTATAGCACTGATCGCCAGCGCGATACGCAAAAGGCCTTGGATTGTACGGCTCGAGCGCTGGATCTCGATCCCCAATCCAGCTTTGCTCTGACAATCGACGGGTTCGTCAACGCGAATATACTCAAGAATATGGATTTGGCCGAGCGACGGTATTCAGCGGCGCAAGAAATCAATCCAAGCGAAAGCCTCGCTTGGTTACTTCGAGGAGCGTTGATGACGTTTTCCGATGAAGGTCGCTCGGCCATCCGTTCTACGACCATGGCCAGAAATCTATCTCCAATCGATCCGTTTGGGTATTACTTCGACAGCCTTGCGAGCTCTGCGCATTTGGCAGGAGGTGACTATGAAAAAGCGCTCGAACTTGCAGATCGCTCGCTTGAATCCAACGACAGGCACATCTCTACATTAAGAACACGAATTGCCGCGTTACACGCGCTTGATCGCGGCGACGAGTCGCGTGCCGCGGCGCAAGACCTCATGCGGCGTTTTCCTTCATTCAACCTCGAAGATTACCGTTCAACGCACCCATCGGCTGACAGAAAAATAGGGAAACTCATGATTAACGCATTGTCGGCAGCAGGGATAACTTAGTGCTTTTAGAGAAGGATACTTTGGTATGGCACAATATGGCGGACTTGGCGGATTAGGGGGCCTCGGAGGCCTTGGTGGTTTGGGCGGACTTGGCGGGCTGGGTGGTCTTGGCGGTCTTGGCGGTGGGGCAAACTTTGCTGGGCTCGGTGGATTTCTGGGCGCAGAGGACCCCGGTGGGTACGACCCCATTACCACGCATGGCCTGCAGACCACAGCCGAAGGTTTACGCCACCTGACCGAAGATGGGGCTACGCCGACGGACAAAGTTCTCGGCTTTTCTGACCCCGCCAATCTGAGCGGACTAGCCACATGGGTGCGCGGATCGCTTTATGTGAGCGAGTATCTCGCGGGCATTGGCTCTGACGCGATTGTCGGCACAGGCGGCGCACCCGACCGCGTGGCATTATCCTTTGATGGCACCACCTGCCTCACCCTGGACCGCCCTGCCAATGACCTCCTCCGCTCGCAATGCCGTCTGGTGTCGAATTACGCGACCCTGCGCGCAGAACGCAGTGCCGAGATCATATCGCAGCTTGGCTTTCCCACAGCCTATTTTGCAATGATGCTTGGTCTCCATGGCGCGCAGAACAAAAAGACATTCGAATTGATCACTGCCACGCAGGTGGCTGCAGCGCACACCGCGATGATCGTAAAGAACTACCTTGCCATCCGTCGCCCCGATCAGTTGGACGCGCGCTTGATGCCGATGATCCCGACCCCGGGCCACGGCAGCTTTCCTTCGGCCCACGCGACCGAGGCCTATGCCGTTCTGACCGTGCTCGAAGCAGTTGTGGCCGCATGGGACAGCCTGTCCGATGGCGAACAGCGTATCAAAGCGCTGCGCGGTCTGGCGGAACGGATTGCTGTCAATCGGACAGTAGCGGGTGTGCACTACCCCATCGACAGCTGGGCGGGCGCGGCGCTTGGCCGGATTGTCGGTCAGGTGGTGTTGAATCGTGCGGGTGCGGGCAGCGCAATCGAAGAGCTGGCCTACAGCGCGGGAGATCATGACTTCTTCGACGAGGATCAACGCGACCCAACCATAGCTGCGACCAAAGGGCTGACGACAACGGGTACCAGCGCATCGCTCTCGGCCAAGCCCGCCTTCTCGTGGCTCTGGTCCGAGACCGTGGCAGAAGCGCAGAAGGCCTGAGCCATGTTCCCGCACCGCCACGACGAAGAACGGATCGACAAATATACCGGTCCGTATGAACGCTGGATCTTTTCCGAAGATTTGGGCCGTCCCTTTGCCTTTCCCGCCATTCGCAAAGGCCCGTCCAGCCACATCACTGCCCTTATGGAGGGCGAAGGCATGCTGGAAGGCAGTGACGAGTTGGAAATCCGCATACCGCCCCTCTGGAAGGACAACCCAAAGGTCACGCCCTTTGCTATGTGGAACAAATCGGTCACTGCGGAAACCGATCCGGCTCAGGATGACGCCAACCTGGCCCGTTGCCTGCATAAATTGAATGGAACGCGCTATCGGCTCAACATGCCGATTGATCCTCTCACATGGCCTGAAACCTACGATGCGACCGCCACACCCGCGGGCTGGCAAAAGCCCAAGGTCAAACCCCGTGTGATCATCGGCGTGATCGACGACGGAATCCCATTCCTGCACCGCGCTTTCCGCGATGCGGCGGGCGACACGCGGATCAACCTGTGCTGGCTGCAGGCCGCTCGCGCGGACACATCCGCCACAGTGCCGTTCGGATGCGAGATTACGGGCACACGGATCGACCAGCTGCGCGCACAATACGGCGATCAGGAAATCCGCGCCTACAAGGCGGCCCATGCCATCGACGCCGATCTGCCCGAAGTGGACATGGTGCTCATGCACCACGCCACGCACGGCGCGCATATCGCGGGGATTGCCGCCGGGAATGATCCATATGTCGGTGCCACAGACCTGCCCGACGACGCGGCAGTGATCGCCGTACAGCTGCCGAACACCATCGCTTGGGACACGTCGGGCTTTGGCAAGGAAATGATGATGCTCAGCGCGGTTGAATACATCTTCAACCGCGCCCGCATGATTGCGCAGGCCTATAATTGCCCGGAAATTCCGCTGGTGATCAATTTTAGCTACGGCTGGAGCGCCAATCGCCATGATGGCCAGTCGAGCTTTGAACGTGCTGTGGAAGCTCTGATCACCGACCGGCGCAAGGAGCAGCCCTGCACGGAACTGGTCATGCCGACGGGTAACAACTTTGCCAACGACATGCACGCAAGGTTTGCGCCAGGCGATCTGGAAGGCGGCGCGGTCAGCTTTGGCTGGCAGCTCAAACCGGATGACCGGACCTCGAGCTATTTGGAAATCTGGCTCCCACCGGAGCGCGACCCGCAGGGCTGGACAGTCACCGTGACCCCCCCTGCAGGCCATCAGCCCGAGTTGCAGCAAATCATCTCGGTCAAGGCTGATCCCCTGCTCAAGGATGGCGATCCGCGTCGCTTTGCCGAACTAGAAACCGATGGCAAAAACATCGGCCAGCTTTCGGCGGACAAACATCTGGGCACCCGTTGGCGCGTGATGCTGGCGATGATTCCGACCGCCGGCAATCTTGGCGTTAGACGGCGCACGCCAGTTGGGCTGTGGACAATCACCATCGACACCGCCTCCGACCCGCTTTGCGACGGCGAACATATCGACGTCTGGGTACAGCGCGATGATGACCCAACGCAGTTAGGCACCGGCGGCCAGCAAAGCTATCTGATCGATCTGTCCCACCCGACACCACCCCGCGTCTTCGAACCCCCAGCCCTGACCCCGGTACGCGGGTTTGGCTGCCTCAACGGGATCGGCACAGCACCCGCGGTGTTCCGCATCGCCGGCTATATGCAGTCCACGCACAAACCGTCAAACTACAGCGGCAGCGCGTCGATCAAGTTGGACGCACAGGGCGGTGCTATTGTCGATGAGAACCTGCCCGCTGCGACAGCCACGGCCGACCAAGGGTGGTTCCGGCCCGGCTTGCCGTCCATCGGAGTACTGTCGGGTTCAGGCGCGCGGATCATCGGCACGAGTGCTGCGGCAGCGACTGCGGCGCGTTTAATCGCGCTGAACTTCGTCGCGGGCCAGCCCGCGCGACAGGGCTTTACTGAGCTTTATCCCGGCATCACACCAGACGCCCGGACCCTCGCCAGAACAGGGCCTTACAGGGTGCCACCCGTCTGCGGCACCGGCTGGATCGCCGATTTCGACGCGGCCAAATCCACAACCAAGCTGCATTACCAGTAGCTGGTCGTGCACTGCTATCTCAAGGAGATCTGCGACCCGACTGTCGTGGCCCGCAGCACATGGCGCATGCGGTGGACACCATAATCGCACCACCGTTGGGCGACATGGCGAACGAGGGTGATGATTTTGACGCCCGACCCCAGATGGGGCAGGATTGCGCAAGCTCTTCCGCAACCTTGCGCGCCGCAACCTGCGGCGCGGCAAGAGCCTGAGCCTGCCGACCGGTCAAGCCCTTTAACGGCTTTCAGGTTGAGACCTTTCTGCACACGGGCGAACACGAGGCGCCCCTGCGCGCAGAGTTCTGAGATGCACTTTACGAAGAATTGACCCATTTGCGCAGGAGACAGCACGAGACGCGGCCGTCTTCAAAGCCAGGCGCCGCAAAGTGTTCATCTTGCCCGTCAACATGGGGTTGCGGTTGAGCGTGATCCGAAATGGGCAAGCCGATCTGGTCTGGATGCACCCGTCCGAACTGACAACCGGCGGCATTGCCAAGATTAAATGGGGCGCGGCCATTGCCGCAACGGGCACAGTTCTGGCCCCCTATCTTGTGATGAAAAAACGCCTGACGCTGGCCGGATACGATGCAGAGATCATGCCCTTCGACTGGCGACAAGCCCCAGCCGTGACCGGAAAGATGCTTAGCGACCGCATACACCATCCCGGCCTCACCGTCGTATCACTGGTCTGCCGTTCCATAAGTGGTCTAGTCGCCCGGCAGATGGCAGCAGAGGATGGCGACATATGCGAAACGCCATGCGGCACCAGCGACGACAGTCAGCCGGTGCAACAATACGAAGACAGTCTTGGCGTCACCCGCGCATTCGTCGACGCGCATCAGACAGCGGTCGAGGTACAGCGCTGGCACACCAATCTGGCCAGCATCTACACCAACCCCGGTAACGTCGCGGGCCAGCGCTAGTGCACCGGTACGCTGATCTCAAACAATCTCTTCCTGACGGCGGGTCATTGCTTTGACCAGACTGGTGGCGGCTGGAGCCGTCAATAAGCTACCGAGGCCAGACGATTGACTTATCCGAACTGTCTCCGGTCTGGTGGCGCCGTCCGCAGCCATACCGCATGCATCCCGACGTTACCGATCCCGTGCTCGACCATTTCGCCATTCGCGAGGTCGACGAGGCCATCCAGGGCCTCTGGCTTATGCTGGACGCTGAATGGATCAACGTGCCGCATCGGGAAGAAAACGCCAGCCGCAAGGCGTGGCAGCTTGACGTGGCGCGCTCGGTTGGACTGACCGTGCCTCGCACACTCATCACCACCGATCCAGAGGCGGCCGCGCGTTTATCGACCTGGAAGGGGTCGACCGTACGACCTACAAACCGTTTAAAGGCAGCGAAGATGCCTGGCGCGAGACCCGGCTTCTCAAGGCGGAAGAGTTGGACAGGATCGACGCCGCGAGATGACGACCAGCATCAGAATGGTGACAAGATACGGCAGGCTCGACAGCACTTGCGAGGGCAGACCCACGCCCATCGCCTGGGCTGTCAGCTCGCCCAAAGACAGGATACCGAAAAGCAGCGCGCCAAAGGCCACCCGCCCGGTCTGCCACGTGCCGAACACAACCAGCGCAAGCGCGATCCAGCCTCGCCCGGCAATCATGCCGTCGGCCCAAAGCGGCGTGTAGACGGTGGAGGCATAGGCCCCGGCCAACCCGCACATAGCGCCCCCGAAAGCCACGGCACACATTCGGATCAGAACGACTGGATAACCGATCGACCGCGCGGCATCTGCGTTTTCGCCCACCGCGGCTATGATGAGCCCCAGCTTGGTCCGGTTCAGTACCCACCAGAGCGCCATGGTTCCGAGGACTGCCAGCCAGACGACGATGTCCTGTGTTAGCAGTGTCGGCCCGATCAGTGGGACGTCGGATAGAATGGGAATGTCGATCTTGGGCAATCCGCTGATGGTCCGGCTTTCGTAGGATTTGCCAAAGAGGGCTGACAGTCCAAGCCCCAGAACGCCAATCGCAAGACCGGCGGCAACCTCGTTGGCCTTCACACCGATCACGAGAATTGCAAACAACATAGCGATCACCGTGCTGATAAGCGCTGCGGCAGCAAAACCCAGCACATGCGAACCTGTATGGAACACGCAGATGAACGCAATCGCGGCCCCGATGGCCATCATGCCTTCCAGTCCGAGATTCAGAAGTCCGGTCTTTTCGACGACCATCTCGCCCAGTGCGGCCAGAAGCAGCGGGAGAGACGCGGCCAACGTGCCCGCCAGAAGAAACTCCAGCCCGCTCATGCCGGCACCTTGCGGTCAAACTCGATGCGGAAGCGGATGAGAGTGAAGGTCAGCAGGTAGAAGAACAGAAGCAATCCCTGGAACACCTCGACCGCCGCGACCGGAAGCCCTGCGGACACGGTGGCGCTGTCGCCGCCGATATAGATGACAGAGATCAGGAAGCTCGATGCGATGATCCCCAGCGGGTTCAACCCGCCCACATAGGCCACGATGATTGCGGCGTAGCCGTAGCCCGACGTGACCGAGCGCTGAAGTTGCCCCAACGGCCCGGCGACCTCGCTCGCCCCGGCTATGCCTGCAGCCAAGCCACCAAGACCAAGACCCAGCCACACCATGCGAGGGGCAGAGAACCCGGCATAAAGCGCTGCGCGTGGGGCCAACCCCGCGGTGCGCAGTTGATAGCCCCGGAAATGGTGCTGCATCATCAGGTAGGCAAAGACGCTCGCCAGAAGAGCGAATAGCAATGAGATGTTGGTCCGCGTCCCGTCAAACAGGATCGGCAGCATCGCATTGTCGGGGAACATGACCGTTTGAGGAAAATTGAACCCGCGCGGGTCTTTCCATGGCCCCAGAAGCAAATAGTTCAGGATCTGCACGGCGATCAGCGCCAACATGAGCGTGACAAGGATCTCCGACGCTCCGAACCGGGTGCGCAACGCAGCGGCGATCAGCGCATAAACAGTGCCACCCAACGCACCGAACGCGATCATCGCCGGCAGCATCATCGGGAAATCCCCGTCCGGGTAATAGACCGGCAGCGCCGAAGCGCAAAGCGCACCGACGATGAACTGCCCCTCGGCTCCGATATTGAACACGTTGGCGCGGAACCCGATGGCCAGCCCCTGCGCGATCAGGAGCAGCGGCGCCATTTTCAGCAGGACTTCGGAAAAGCTGTACCAACTCAGGAACGGCTTGAGCAGCAGCGCATGTAGCGCCGCGCCCGCATCTTTGCCCAGCGCGGCAAAGAGGATGAGGCTTGCAAGGCAAGTCAGGACCAGCGCCAGCACAGGTGCTGTGAACATCGCAATGCGCGAGGCGGAGTCGCGGCGGATCAGTCGGAGTTTCACGTCGCAGCCCCAATCATGTAGCGCCCGATTTCCTGCGGAGTTGTGTCTGCCGCATCCAACGCGGGCGACAGATGCCCTTTGTGCAGAACATGCAATTTGCTGCACATCTCGAACAATTCGTCCATTTCCTCCGAAATCACGAGGATCGCACAGCCCTGATCGCGCATTTCGAGCAACCTTCGCCGGATCGCCGTCGCTGCCCCGATATCGACACCCCATGTGGGCTGGGACACGAGCATCACATCGGGGTTCAGCATGATCTCCCGGCCCAGGATAAATTTTTGCAAATTGCCTCCTGACATCGCGCCTGCCTCAGCATCCGGTCCGGGGGTGCGCACGTCGAACGCCTCGATACACTCGCGGGTAAAGGCGCGCTCCACGCTGCGGCGGATGAACCCGCGAGACAGCATGTTCCGGCTGTGGGCAGTCAGAAGGCTGTTGTCGGCAAGCGACATCTCCGGTACCGCCCCACGCCCCAGCCGTTCCTCGGGAACAAAAGCAAAGCCCAGCTTGCGCCGCGCCATCGGGCCAAGGTGCCCGACCTTCTTGCCCATGATCTCGATCATTCCGGGTTCCTGCGCGCGGGTCTCACCGGAAATAAGCGCCGCCAGTTCCTGCTGCCCGTTGCCCGATATCCCAGCAATACCGACAATCTCACCGCTGCGCAGTTTGAGGTCGATGCCCTCCAGCGTGGTCCCAAATCGGCTGGCGCGCGGGTGGCTCAGCGCATTGAGGCGCAGCCGTTCTTCCCCCGGTGGGCGTGGTGCCGCATGCGCAACATTTGGCATCTCGCGCCCGATCATCAACTGCGCCAGCGACCGCGCATCGTGCTCGCGCGGATCGACGCGGCCGGTCACCTCTCCACCGCGCAACACGCTGGCGGTGTCACACAGTTCGCGGATCTCATCCAGCTTGTGCGAGATGAACAGGATCGCCATGCCCTCGGCCTGCAATTTCCGCAGCGTCTCGAACAAGCGGCGCACGCTTTGTGGCGGCAAGACCGAGGTGGGCTCGTCAAGGATCAGCAGTTTAGGATTGAGCAGCAGGCAGCGGATGATCTCGACCCGCTGGCGTTCGCCCACCGAGAGCCGATGCACCATCGCATGCGGATCGACGGACAGCCCGAACTGATCCCCCAGATCAGCGATCTGTTGCGCCAGCTCCGCCGGCTTGCCGGGGATCATCAGCGACACGTTCTGCACGACGCTTAGGGTCTCGAAGAGCGAGAAATGCTGGAACACCATCCCGATGCCCAGCGCCTGCGCGTCCGATGGTCGGGCAAGATGAACCTCTTGCCCGTTCCAGTAAATATGGCCCGAATCCGGCTGCTCGACGCCGTAGATGAGCTTCATCAGGGTGGACTTGCCAGCCCCGTTTTCACCTAGCACGGCATGGATCGACCCCGAATGAACCTCGAGGTCGATGTCATGATTGGCCTGAACGGTGCCGTAGCGCTTGGAGACCTTTGAAAGCCTCAGCAGCGCAGGCTGGCTCACGACGGCAGCGGCGTGGTCACGCCAGCCACATGCCAGTCCATGCTTATGATCTCGTCATCCGTCATGGCAACGCCGTCCGCAACACGCTCCGCACCGGCTTGATCGGTGAGCGGGCCTTTGAAGACGACAAAGTCTCCGGTGGCGATTTCAGCCTGCTTGGCTTCGATCTGCGCAATCATATCGGCGGGAATGTCCGGGTTCCAATCGGCGGTGAAGACCACATCGTCTTCCATGCCCAGCCAGTAATTCGCACCGGGGAATTCGCCTGCGACATGGCCATCGACCAAGCGCTTGAAATGCGGGCCCCAATCGGTGCCGACGACGCCAAGATATTTGCTCGGCGCGTAGCTCTTCATCGAAGAATTGAGATTGTAGGCATAGACCCCCGCCTCTTCTGCAACCGCGATCACCGATGGCGTGTCCTGCGCGTTCGAGAAGAGCACGTCGACATCCTGCGAAATCAACGCCTTGGCCGCTTCCTGTTCTGACGCAGGGTCGAACCAGCTGTTCACCCAGACGACGCTCATGGTGATTTCGGGATCGACCGACAGCGCGCCCAGCATGAAGGCGTTGATCGAGGTGATCAGTTCCGGGATCGCAAACGCGCCGACGCAGCCGATCTTCTTGGTCTTGGTAAGCGACGCGGCGGCCATGCCCATCAGATACGTGCCTTGCCAGTACTTCGCCGTGAAGGGCGCGAAGTTCGGCTCCACCATGAAGCCCGAGGCGTGGATGATCGACACATCGCGGTTGCGCTTGGCAATCTGGATGCCGCCATTCTGATACCCGAAGGACCCGAGCAACAAAACCTCATTGCCTTCGGAAACAAGTCCATTGGCGATACGGTCCGCATCGGGGCCTTCCATAATGTTTTCAAGAACAGTGACTTCAAGCTTGTCACCATAGGCTTCTTTCACAGTGTTCACACCTTCCATCAGCGTATGCGACCAACCCACATCGGCGATAGGGGACGGCAGCACGACGCCCATCTTCAGAACGTCCTGCGCCTGTGCGCGCATCGGCAGCGCAAGTGCGGTTGTGGCGGCCAGAGTGCCTTTGAGAAAACTTCTTCTCTTGAGTGTGTCAGACATGATTATCCCTGTTGGTTGTGTTTGGCAGAATGGTGTGAAGTGTCTCTTCGGCGGCTGCGAACAGCGCGCCTTCGTCGATCCCCGGAAACTCGCCTTTGTGCCAGACGATGCGGCCGTTGATCATGGTCATGTCCGTGGGCGCGCCGACGCCGACCTTGGCCAGAAGGCTGATGGGATCGTGGCGTGTGCCCACGAAATCAAGCTTGCGGGTGTCAATGGCGAACAGGTCTGCCGCCATGCCGGGGCGCAGCGCCCCGATGTCATTGCGACCCAGAAGCGACGCGCCACCTTCGGTCGCGTAATGCAGGAACCGTCCGGGTACGGGGACGCCGTCTTGACGGGTCGAGGCGACAAGGCATTGCAGCATGTAGCCGGAATGGATGCAGTGCATCAGGTTGGAATTGTCGTTCGACGCCGCCCCGTCGCAACCCAGCCCAACGCGTACGCCCAGCGCATCCATCGCCGGGATGTCGGTCACCTCGGCCCCGACCAGATAGACCGGCTCCGGGCAATGCGACACACCCGTGCCCGACGCTGCCAGCTTTGTCAGTTCGTCGCGCGTCAGTTCCCAGCCATGGGCATAAAACACGTCCGGCCCGGCGAAGCCGATCTCTTCACAGTAATCGACAGTCCGCATTCCGTGGACCTGTTCGATCACCGGGCTTTCGCCTTCGCCCACATGGCTGTGCAGGATCACGCCCTTGTCGCGCGCCAGCGCCACGGATTGTTCGAATGTCTCGCGGTAGCAGTTGACCGGCTGGCAAGGCGCAACCGCCACCTGCCGCATGGAGAGCGGCGCGGGATCATGGAACGTGTCGATGGCGTATTCGCAAGCCGCGATAAATTCATCTGTGGTTTCCAGCATCTCGTCCGGGATCGTGCTGCCCTCGGATTTCGGCAGCGTGTTACCGCCGCGACCCGCATGAAAGCGCATACCCAGAAGCTCCGCCGCCTCGAATTGCCGGTCGATGATGTGCGACCCGGCATGGCGCGGGAAGCAGTATTGGTGGTCAAACGCCGTAGTGCAGCCGTGCTTGATCAACTCTGCCATCGCCACAACCGAGCTGTGATAGAAACAGTCCTCGGTCAGGCGCGAGAAAATGGGGTAAATCCGGTCCAGCCATTCGATCACTGAATAGCGTGTCCAATCGAGTTCTGCCCGATTACGGACAAAGCACTGGAAGAAGTGGTGATGTGTATTGACAAGGCCGGGATAGACGAAGTGACCTGCGGCGTTGATCACCTCGGTCCCGTGTGGCGCGCGACGAGACAGGCCGGGTTCAATCGCCGTGATAACGCCGTTTTCGCAAAGGATATCGTGGTGCCACAGCACCGGTTCGCTGGCGGAGATAACGATCGCCTCGCAATTCTCGAGCAGGATCGCGGTCATGCCGGATGCGCCAGTTCATGCAAACGGTGGATGCCGGGCATTTCAATGAAACCTGGGAGTGATCTGATTGCGCGCATCCAAAGGCGAACAGATGGATACGGATCAAGACTGACCCCTCCATCCGGGGCCAGCGCAGTATTCGGGAAGCAGGCAATGTCCGCGATGGTTGGAGCTTTCCCAGTCAAAAAGATCAGGTCATCAAACCGTTGTTCCGTCAGATGGGCCTCTAGCTTGCGGAGTGCTGTCACACCTGCCGTGCGGGCTGTGTCGATGTCCGCTGCATAACCGATCACATCATGCAGGCGAGCAAGGCCAAGACTGTCATTCAGGTTCGATGCGAAGGCCAGCCACGTGTCATCATCTGCGCTCCGCCACTCGGGATGATCCGACGTCAGGTGCCGCAGGATGTCGGCACTGTCGGTAAGTACCGTGTCGCCATCTTTCAGGATTGGCAGTGTGCCATTCGGGTTCAGCACCAGCATCTCGGGCGACTTGTGTTCGCGACCGGGGTGGAAGTTCACCGCCTGCAAGGTCAAAGGCGCGCCAAGCAAAGCTGCCATCAGGCGGACCTTGTAACATCTGGCGCTCAGGACGTAGTCGTACAGGATCATGCCGCCACCAGTTGCGCGCCGTAGGTGTAGCCGATCTTCTTGAGCCAGCGACGATAGGCGACCGAGGTCATATCAGCCTGTGTCGGCACCTCCATCCCCGGATCGAGCGGCAGTTTGCGCGGCAACTGGTTTTCAAGGATCGACCGGTCCTGCATGAAGATCAGCTGCTGAAACGAAACCATCTCGGACATGGTGGAATCGTCATCATAAAGCGCCATCCAAGGCCAAACCTCGCACCATTCGTCGGTCAGGGGCTGCACGAAAAGCGTGATGATGTCCCATTCACCGGGGCGCGGAGGGCATGTCTTGTAAAGTACCGAGCAGGTCGGTGCGGGAACGCGGTACATGTATTCGGTGGTGATCCCACCTGCAGCAGATTTGGCCGCCTGCGGCTGGAAGAATTTGACCTTTGTGGCCCAGACTTCGTCTACTTCCTCGCGGATTTTCACGTCGTAGCGGTCCACTTCGGTGTGGGGCTCGGCCCCGAGGATATCGGTATGCACGAAAGGAAAATGCGCGATGTCGAGGAAGTTCTCGACAGCGCGCAGCGGCGAGCATTTGACTTTGACCGATCCGACATCCACCAGGCGGCGACCGGGGCTGTCCGCTTCGGGAATGGTAAAAAGATCACGGTTGGGCTGACCAGGGCTGGTCCAAAGGTGGCCGAACCGTTCCACGGTAGGCAGCGGGGTGCCGGAGGCGTCCTTGACCCAACAAATCCCATCTTCGCGGCCCAGTTTAATTTTTTTACCAAGCAGTAAAGTTTCCCTCGGAGCGTCGATCCCCGAGATCATCGCAACAGGATACCAATGATTGTCGATGGCCGCGCTCATGCTGGCACCCCCTCAAGCGTTGTGCGCAAATCCTCGACCCAGCGCGATACTTCCTTGCGATCCGCATCCGGCGCGGCGAGGACGTGGAGAACGCACATGGTATCCGTACACGGCTGTACGGCTAGCAGCGTGTCATAGTCCGAAACGACGGCGATTGTCGTAAATCCGGCAGCTCCGAAATGAGCAGCAACATCCTTTGCGGACAGAGAAACCGGAACCGACCGGACCGGAACCCGCGCGCCGAGCACTGGCAGCGGATCGTCGACTGAGTTGAGTGACACCCAAATCACACCGCCTTCTTCAACACAGGTATAGGTCGGGACGCAGATCGTATCCGGCGGTGTCAGCTTGGGGTGCGCCGGGATATAATCACAAGACCCTGTCTGGTTATACTGCCAGCCGTGATAGATGCAGGCGAGCGTCTCGCCTCGGACAAACCCATGTGACAGGCGCATGCCCCGATGCGGACAGCGATCGGACCACGCATGGTAGCGCCCCGAGGGCGTACACCAGATTGCCATTTCCGTGTCTTCAATGCGGCTTGGGATCACAACACCCGGAGGCACATCTTTCGCCAA
The DNA here is from genome assembly GCA_003149565.1 of Marivita sp. XM-24bin2. Classification (GTDB taxonomy): domain Bacteria; phylum Pseudomonadota; class Alphaproteobacteria; order Rhodobacterales; family Rhodobacteraceae; genus Marivita. Next base: position 14,559 of record QCWH01000011.1, read on the forward strand.
GCCAACAGCAATCCAGTTCATAGATTCTCCGTCAAAGTCGGGGAAGGTTAGACGGAACGAACTTGTGCAATCAACAAGCCCACCCCTCAACACCGTCGGGAACCGGTGGTTTTTGCTTATTTATTGCACTAAGCGATGAAAATGTGATCACCGGCCCTGTCGGGCGCACGCGGCGGTTGTGATGGTCATTGTCTCGACGAGCACGCTTTCCGGCCCGAGACTCATCCCAAGAGCCAAAGCCTGCAGCATTTCCTCGGCCCCGACCGCAGTCACTTGCAGACCGGAGGGCACCTGCTCTGTCGTCACATGGTCAAGACCCAGTTTGTGCGCATGACGGGCTATCCAACGTGGGAAGTCGGGGCTTTCGACATGGCCAGTCAAATGAATGCGCGCAGACATTATTTCAGACATTCAGATCCCCTTGAGGCCGTCTATGCGAGACAGGATTTCGGCATCATCATATGGACACCCTTTTCGCGGTTGACGGTCTGGGTGATCCGAAGATCACCAGCGAGAGAGCACAGCATATAGGCTTCCGCGCGGGTAATGCCGACGCGTTGAGAGACAAACTCAATCATTCGGCGGAGCGCAATCTCGACACAGACATCCAGATCGGCGTGCATCCCCATCGTGATGTAATGTGTTGGTGTCTCTGCCTCGGGATAAATCACATCGAGGTCTTGTCGCACCGTCAGACGGAAGCGGCCTTGCAGCGCAGTTTCAATTGCGGTGACACAAACTTCGCCGTCGCCTTGCGCTGCATGACCATCACCGCAGGAAAACAGTGCGGCTTCATTGAAGACCGGCAGATAAAGCGTCGTGCCTGCCACCAGTTCCTTGTTGTCGAGATTGCCGCCATGCGCCCGAGGTTCGATGGTCGAGATGCGTCCCCAAGCTGGGGATGGAGCAACGGCCATCACACCGAAGAACGGTGCAAGCGGCAGTTTGAGCCCCCAAGGCATGGTTGCCTCGTTCCGGTCCTTATCGAGAGGGACAATGACTTTATGGGTGTCGTCGAAATCCAGAGGCAAGGTACCCGCAAGAGGACGGATGAAATTGTAGCCCCAATCCTGCCGCAGCTGCACATCGAGGATATCGACCTGCAACACGTCTCCGGGCATCGCGCCGTCCACTGCGACAGGTCCGGTCAGGATATGCCCGGGTGCCGTCGGTTCACCTGCGGCCTGCAACTCCAAAAGCTCGGGTGGCACATGATATCCGGCGCCGGGAAGCATGGCCTTGCCACCAGAGACGGAATTCATGGTGACTTCGGCACCGCTTTCAACATGTGCGACCGGCGCGATGGTGGCGTCGAAATACCCCCAGTGGCATGTTTTCAGTCCTGCTTCGATGATCATGCGGGAAGCCTTTGTTCCGCGAGGGTCACCCAATAGGAACAGCCGGTCGGGATAACCTCGTCGTTGAAATCGTATTCGGGGTGGTGAAGCCCTGGCCCCGCCCCAATCCCCAATTGGATATATGCTCCGGGACAGGCTTGCAGCATATAGGCAAAATCCTCACCACCCGTGGTGCGCGGCGCATCGGTGATGCAATCTCCGGCAACGTCTCTGGCAGCCCCAATGCAGTGTTCGGTTTCTACGTCATGATTGACCAGGACCGGATAGGGTTCTTCGTCAAAGCCCAGTTCGGCCGTGGCACCATAGCTTTGCGCGGTGAGGTCCGCGATGGCCCGGATGCGCTCCAGCGTTTTCGCGCGCACCTCCATGTCGAAGCTGCGCACCGTGCCGCGCAGGACTGCATGCTCCGGAATCACGTTGAAGGCTTCAGACTCGGTTCGGAACGACGTGATCGACACCACCACCGCCTGTTGCGGATCGGTGTTCCGCGAGACGACCGACTGCAGCGCCATCACGATGGCGGAGCCCGCTAGGGTCGTGTCCACCGTATTGTTCGGGCGCGCGGCATGGCCGCCCTTTCCGCGAACATTGATGTGGAAACTGTCGACGGCGGCATAGAACGCTCCGGGTCGGATCGCGAAAGCGCCCAGCGGCAGAAGCGGCGAATTGTGCAACCCGTAAATTTCAGAGATGCCGAACTTTTCAATCAGGCCGTCCTGTACCATCGCTTTGGCCCCGGCATCCGCTTCTTCGGCAGGCTGGAACACGACGGCGACCGTGCCATCGAAATTGCGGGTCTCTGCAAGATATTGCGCCGCGCCCAGTAACATCGCGGTGTGGCCGTCATGTCCGCAGGCGTGCATCTTGCCCGGCGTTTTTGACGCATGCGCTGCGCCCGTCGCCTCAAAGATCGGCAGCGCGTCCATGTCAGCACGAAAGGCAATGGTCTTGCCAGATGTGTTCGTCTTGCCGTGGATCAGCGCGACGATACCGGTCCGCCCGATCCCTTCGACCACGTTGTCACAGCCGAACGCGCGCAGCTTTTCTGCCACGATCCCCGCAGTGCGCGGGAGGTCATATTGCAGCTCCGGGTGCTCGTGCAGATCCCGTCTCCATGCGGTTATGTCTGAGTGCAATTCGGCAAAACGATTGCGGATGGGCATAATGGCTCCCGTGCCTCATGTGGGTGGATGTCCGTATCAGACCCGATAACCGAGTGAGTGGCAAACGGGAAAACCGCCTAGCGTCCGACCGCGTAAGCCTGCATCAAACGCGGCGTGGCAGCCGCGCGCAGCAGACCGTCCGGCTCGCGCAGCGCGGCGGTCAGCCGGCCCACTGTCCAAGGTTCGGCCACGGTCAAGACATGCCCGCGCGCGCGCAGCTCGGCGATCACATCCTCGCCCACATTGGGTTCGATCATCATTTCGCCTGGGCGCACTTCACGCGGAAAGAATGACCCCTGAAAATGCATCGAATGGAACAGCGGCTGGTCCATGCATTCCTGCAACCCCATGCCAAAATGCACAAACCGCAGGAACCAGATCAACTGCCATTGATCCTGCTGATCACCTCCCGGTGTACCAAAGACCAACTGGCGCCCATCCTTTTCAGCAAGGCTCGGCGTCAAGGTTGTCCGCGGCCGGTGTTTTGGAGCGAGCGTGCTGGGCAGGCCCTCTTCGAGCCAGAACATCTGGGCGCGTGAATTGAGCGGGAACCCAAGTCCGGGGATGACTGGATTGCTTTGCAGCCAGCCGCCCGAAGGTGTGGCTGACACCATATTGCCCCAACGGTCGATGATATCGAGATGAACCGTGTCGCCACGCTTTTCAGTGAGATGAGACATGGTGGGTTCCTGCGCGGCAACCGGACCCACATTAAAATCACGCTGCGCCCGTTCGACATATGCATCCGCTAGATGCTCAAATCCCGGAACCCGACCGGGGCGCTGCTCGACCGACGCAGTGTCGCCGATCAGGGCGCGGCGTTCGGCATTGTAGGCGTCATCAAGCAGCACATCCATCGGTATTTCGCTGAAATCCGGATCGCCGTAATATGCCTCCCGATCTGCATAGGCGAGCTTGATTGCTTCGATCACGGTATGCACAAATTCGGCCCCGTTCGGGTCCATCGCGCCGAGATCACATCCCTTCAGGATGGCGAGCGCCTGCAGGAGCACCGGCCCTTGAGACCACGCTTGGGTCTTGTGGACCGTCCAGCCGTGGTACTCATAGCTGAGCGGGCTCTCATAGGTGGCGCGCCAGTCTGCCATGTCGGAAGCGGACAGGACAGCAGAGTGTTTTTCGTCCGACACATCCATCACATGCGCATCAGACAGGTAGTCGAAGATAGCTTCAGCGACGAAACCTTCACGCCACTCCCCCCGGGCGGTCTCGATCTGGTCCTCGCGGGTCTCGCCTGCGCTGTTGGCCAAGCGCTCATACGTCGCCGCAAGATCGGGGTTCTTCAACAAATCATGCGGCTCTGGCGCTTTGCCGTCCTGCAGCCACACCTTGGCAGAGCTTGGCCATTCTGTTTCAAAGAATTCTGCCAAGCTGGCAATTGTCTGTGCGACCCGGGGCAAAACGGGATGCCCGTCGCGCGCATAGTCGATCGCAGGTTGCATGACCTCACGCAGCGACAGTGTGCCGTGGTCGCGCAACATGATCATCCAGCCGTCAAACGCACCGGGCACCACCGTAGACAACAGACCGGATCCCGGCACGAGCGTGAGACCTTCTGCCTTGTAATGCGCCAGCGTGGCGGCCTCCGGCGCGACACCTTGTGCGCACAGCACGTCCACCCGTCCGGTGTCTGCAGAATAGAAGATCGCCGGCATATCGCCAGCGGGGCCATTCAGATGCGGCTCGACCACCTGAAGCGTCAAAGCCGTCGCAACCGCCGCATCAAAGGCATTTCCGCCTTTTTCAAGGATGCTCATACCAACAGCAGAGGCAATCCAATGCGTCGAGGTGACAACGCCGAAAGTCCCGCGGATTTCAGGTCGGGTGGTGAAGTCTGACATGGTGCCTCCGGATTGCGCCCTTTTGGACTGCGCTGGGGTTGGGCCATCCGGAAATTGGTGCGGGCGGTGGGACTCGAACCCACACGGCACTAAGGCCTTCGGATTTTAAGTCCGATATGTCTACCATTCCATCACGCCCGCGTTGCCTTATCCCTAGCGGGGGCATCGGGCGAAAACAATGGGTTGGTTGGTCTAATTCCTATCAGGGCCAAGACGGCCTCATCGCATCATAGTTCGTCGCCCTCTGGGTCCTTGATCAACGCACGCTCGCTCAACCAAGGGTTCAACGCGACCGCAGCCTTCAGGAGTGGCTGAGCTTCATCTTCGCGCCCCATCGCTATCAGGGTCAGCGCCTTGCCGGTCAACGCGCCCGTGTGCCGGGGGTTCAAGGCAATGGCCTGATCGAGGTCCGGCAAAACAGCAGGATAATCCCCACGCAGGTAATTCACGAAAGCCCGCTGGTTATAGCCTTCCGCATAAAACGGGCAGTATGAGACCAGCTTATTCAAACGGTCCACAGCGCGGAGGTAATCACCCACTCGCATCGCCCGCAAGGCCTCGTTCAGCATCATCTGTGACGGCTCATCAGGCGCTTCGAGCCACAACTCCCACAGCTGGTCAGAGTAGGCACCGGCAGCAAACCCATTCGGCGCGCGTTGAATTTCGGAATAGAGGCGGTCCATCGCAGCCGAGTGATCGGGCGCGACAGGACACCCATCGGCGAATGCGGTTTGGCCCACAAAAATGAACGCGAGTGCAGAGACGAACTGTTTCATGGGATTATTAGCTAGGACCGGCCGCAATCGGTCAAGTCACGTTCCCGAAAGCCTCTTCTTTCACCGCCTGCATCGCGACATAGGTCGACGTTGCCGCGACATGTGGAAGGGTCGAGATTTTTTCCGCCAGAACCTGACGATAGCTGCGCATGTTCGCCGTACGCACCTTTAGAAGGTAGTCAAAGTTTCCTGCAATGAGGTGAGCTTGCTCAATCTCGGGAATCTTCGCAACAGCTTCGTTGAACGCCGCAAGCGCCGCCTCGCGCGTATGGGTCATTTTGACCTCGACAAACGCGATATGGTCCAAACCAAGCCGAATGGGATCAAGAAGCGCGCGATACCCTTGGATCGCACCCATCTCCTCCAACCGTCTCAACCGCGCTTGCGTGGGAGATTTCGACAATCCGATGCGACGCGACAGCTCGGTAATTGAGACTCGACCGTCGCGCGCCATCTCTTGCAATATCGCTTGGTCGAATCTGTCTAAATCAGAAATGATCAAATCGACTGTCCTTTCTATTAAAATCAGGTCATTTTCCGGAGATAGGACCAGAACTCCGGCACTTTCTCTCCCCCATACGCGATATCCTACACCAAATGACTGGAGTTCGCCATGCCTCGTGATGATATGCCAAATCTGCGTCCCCGGATCGACGAAAACACCTATGCCAACGAAAAGCAGGTGCTCGATCACCTGCGCTTTTCCGCGGCGCTGAGCCAATCCGACCGCGATGCGATCAAAAACGATGCGACCAAGCTGGTAACTGCGATCCGCGAGGATTCCCGTCCTGGTCTGATGGAAGTGTTCCTCAGCGAGTATGGCCTCTCCACCGAAGAAGGCATTGCTCTGATGTGTCTTGCCGAGGCCCTGTTACGGGTGCCTGATGCGGACACCATTGATGCCTTGATCGAAGACAAAATCGCCCCCTCGAACTGGGCCAGCCATCTCGGCGAAAGCACGTCACCATTGGTGAACGCATCAACATGGGCATTGATGCTGACGGGTAAGGTCCTGAAGGATGAGAACCCCGGTCCCGTGGGCCATTTGCGCGGTGCCATCAAACGTCTTGGCGAACCTGTGATTCGCACGGCTGTGGGGCGCGCGATGAAGGAAATGGGCGCCCAGTTCGTTTTGGGCGAGACGATCCAATCCGCGATGAAGCGCGCCGCCAAGATGGAGGCGAAGGGTTACACCTATTCATACGACATGCTGGGTGAGGCGGCACGGACGGAAACCGACGCGCGCCGCTATCATCTGTCCTATTCCCGGGCCATCAGCGCAATTGCCGAAGCCGCCAAGTCGAAGGACATCCGCGAGAATCCGGGCATCTCCGTCAAACTATCCGCACTGCATCCGCGCTACGAAGAGGCGCAGCAGGATACTGTCATGAACGAGGTGGTGCCACGGCTGCGGACACTGGCGCAACTGGCCCGATCTGCGGGGATTGGGCTGAACATCGACGCCGAGGAAGCAGATCGCCTGTCAATCTCGCTCGACGTCATTGAAACCGTGCTTTCCGAGCCATCCCTCAAGGGCTGGGACGGGTTCGGCGTTGTGGTTCAGGCCTACGGTCAGCGCGCAGGACATGTGATTGACTGGCTCTACAATCTGGCCGAGCGGCTGGATCGCAAGATCATGGTTCGACTGGTGAAAGGCGCTTACTGGGACACGGAAATAAAGCGCGCCCAGGTCGCGGGCCTTGCGGCATTTCCCGTCTTCACCGCCAAGCACCATACCGACATCAGCTACATCGCCAATGCGCGCAAGTTGCTGAGCATGACAGATCGGATTTATCCACAATTCGCAACGCATAATGCACACACAGTGGCCGCGATCCTGCACATGGCCACGGACCGCAATGCCTTCGAGTTCCAGCGACTGCATGGCATGGGTGAAGCGCTGCACGATATCGTCAAAGACGCCGAGGGCACACGCTGTCGAATCTATGCTCCGGTCGGCGCGCATCGCGATCTGCTGGCTTACCTCGTGCGTCGTCTTTTGGAGAATGGCGCGAACAGTTCCTTTGTGAACCAGATCGTGGATACGGATGTACCTGCTTCCGAGGTGGCCTCCGACCCGTTTGACGCGCAGGACGTTCCGCACCTTCCAACTGGACCCGAATTGTTCGCGCCCGAACGACCAAATTCGATGGGGTGGGACCTTACGCATCGGCCAACCCGTTCAACGATCGAAGAGGCGCGCATGCCGTTCGCAACGGTGCAATGGTCTGCAACACCACTGGTGGCAACAGAAGCCGACAACGGAGCAACGGAGCCGGTCATCAACCCGGCCCGTCCGGGCGATACTGTCGGTTCTATCACCTGGGCCGACGCCGAAACTGTGACGTCGGCCTGTGGTTCGGCATCCCCCTGGACCGCAAACGCACAAGAGCGTGCAAAGGTTTTGAATAAGGCCGCGGATCTTTACGAAGCCAACTATGGCGAGCTTTTTGCCTTGCTCGCCCGGGAGGCGGGTAAGTCGCTGCTCGACGCCGTTGCCGAACTGCGCGAGGCGGTGGATTTTCTGCGCTATTACGCTGCCCGGGCCGAAGGCCCTGACCCGCAAGGGGTCTTCGCCTGCATCAGTCCCTGGAATTTCCCATTGGCAATTTTTACCGGGCAGATTGCTGCAGCTTTGGCGACCGGCAATGCTGTTCTGGCCAAACCGGCGGAGCAAACACCTTTGATTGCCCATCGGGCGGCTCAGTTGCTGCACGAGGCGGGCGTCCCGAAAACCGCTCTTCAACTGTTGCCCGGCGCGGGGGATGTCGGCGCTGCACTGACCTCACATCCTGCGATCAAAGGCGTTGCTTTCACCGGCTCGACCGAAACTGCGCAGATCATTCATCGCAGCATGGCCGAACATCTTGACCCAGGCGCACCTCTGATCGCCGAGACCGGCGGGCTCAATGCAATGATTGTCGACAGCACGGCGCTGCCGGAACAAGCGGTGCAGGCGATTGTGGAATCCGCATTCCAATCCGCAGGCCAGCGCTGCTCTGCCCTGCGCTGCCTTTATGTGCAGGAAGATATTGCAGACAGTTTTATTGACATGCTGACCGGCGCCATGGACGCGCTGGTGATTGGCGATCCGTGGATCTACGGCACCGATGTTGGACCCGCCATTGATGCCGAAGCGCGCGATGGGATCATCTCTTACGTCGATGCGGCAGAGGTGGAAGGCCGTGTTCTGCATCGCCTCTCCCTGCCCGGCGGTGGTACTTTCGTGCCGCCGACCCTGATCCGCGTGTCCGGCATCACTGATCTGGAACGTGAGGTGTTCGGTCCTGTCCTTCACATTGCGACGTTCAAATCCAAAGACATCGACACCGTGATCGACGCCATCATCGACACTGGGTACGGACTGACCTTTGGGCTGCAAACTCGGATCGATGACCGCGTGCAGCATGTCTCGGAACGGATCAAGGCGGGCAATATCTACGTGAACCGGAATCAAATCGGTGCGATTGTCGGCAGTCAGCCTTTCGGTGGTGAGGGACTTTCGGGCACAGGTCCGAAAGCGGGCGGGCCAAATTATCTGACCCGATTCCGCACGCATCCTGCACCTGACGTCACCGAAAACTGGGCAACGCAAGACAAAAAGGACCGTCTGGCCAAAGCGCTGATGGCCACGTCAGGCAAACACAACGTGACAAAGACCACCCTGCCCGGGCCGACCGGTGAGTCCAACGTGCTGACGGCGATGGCGCGTGGTCCAATCCTGTGTCTGGGGCCCGGCGCGACCACTGCATCAAAGCAAGCGAAGGCCGTCGAAGCTTTGGGTGGAACCGCTGTCGTCGCGGAAGGCCGTATAGAGGCGGAGTGGCTGGTCGATTTGCCAACGGATGGGGTGATCTGGTGGGGAGATAACCAGACTGCGCGGGCATTGCGCACTGTCTTGGCTCAACGCTCGGGGCCGATCCTGCCCTTGATCACCGGCATGCCCGATAAAGGTCATGTCTGTCACGAACGCCATGTCTGCGTCGACACCACTGCCTCGGGCGGAAACGCACAGCTTCTGAGCGGCGCGGCTTGACGCGCCGCCGCTTTGGCACAACTGTCGCCGCATGTTTCCAATCCGCGACCACAATCCGTCGGGCCGCACGCCCTTTGTCACATACGCGCTGATTATCGCGAATGTTGGTATCTTTCTGAGCTATTGGCCGCTGATGCAAAGCGATCAACAGATCATGCGCTTTTACTTTGACTACGCTTTGATCCCGGCATTGGTCAGCGAGGGTCAGGGCTTCAGCGGATTCTTCACCTCCATGTTTCTGCATGGCGGCTGGATGCATCTGATCGGAAATATGCTTTTCCTGTTTATCTTCGGCGACAATATCGAAGACGAGATGGGCCATATCGGCTTTATTCTGTTCTACCTTGCCGCCGGGCTGGGCGCGGGCTTCATCCACTATATCAGTGCACCGGGGTCCCCCGTTCCAACCGTCGGTGCCTCCGGTGCCATTGCGGGGGTGATGGGCGGGTATCTCCTGCTTTTTCCCAAGGCAAAGGTCGATATTCTTATCATCATTGTAATCATTTTCCGTATTATCCCGATCCCGGCCTGGATCATGCTGGGACTGTGGTTCGCCATGCAGATTTTTGGCGGGTTCGGTACGGCCGCCGACGAAGGTGGCGTGGCTTACTGGGCGCATGTGGGCGGATTTGTCATCGGGCTAGTGCTCACGACACCGCTTTGGTTGCGGCTTGGTGGACCGCAATTCTGGACACGTACCGAAGGCCACCCGCCGCATCCCGAAGCCAAATACAGGCTTTCGCGATCACGTGTGCCGTCGGTGCGCCGGAAATGACGAACAAGATCAAGCTCGCCTGCCATTGCGGCGCGGTCGAGTTAGCAGTCAGCCTCAAAAATGGCCTGGAGACCGCGCGGCGGTGTGATTGCAGCTATTGCAAACGGCGGGGGACCCCGACCGCGAGCGTGGCGCGCAACAATCTGGAGATCCTCAAAGGAGCGGAGAACCTGAACCTTTATTCCTTTGGAACCCACACGGCGCAGCACTATTTCTGCAAAACCTGCGGAATCTATACGCATCACCAACGCCGATCCGATCCAGACGAATATGGCGTGAACATGGGATGTATCGAAGGCGTGAACCCTAAGGATTATGAACCAATCGGCTGGCATGACGGCGTGAATCATCCTTCGGATGAATGATCCTGACACGCTAGACCCCAATTCCAAACAAAGCCTGAAGACGCGCGATTGCACGGACCTGCCTGCGCGTGTATCCCTCGGCAAAATCGATTTTCAAAGGAACGCGATCATGGCCTCCTACCAGTTTGTCTACCACATGAGCGGGGTCTCCAAGACCTATCCCGGCGGCAAAAAGACGTTCGAAAACATCCATCTGAACTTCCTGCCCGGCGTGAAGATCGGTGTTGTCGGCGTCAACGGCGCGGGTAAGTCCACGCTGCTCAAGATCATGGCCGGGCTCGACAAGGATTTCTCGGGTGAGGCCTGGGCAGCCGAAGGTGCCAAGGTCGGCTATCTTCCGCAGGAGCCGCAGCTCGATCCGGCGCTCAGCGTGCGCGAAAACGTGATGCTGGGCGTGGCGGAAAAGAAGGGCAAGCTCGACCGCTTCAACGAACTGGCGATGAACTACAGCGATGAAACCGCTGACGAAATGGCCGCGCTGCAAGACGAGATCGACGCCAACAACCTGTGGGATCTGGACAGCCAGATCGACGTCGCGATGGAAGCGCTGCGCTGCCCACCGGACGACGCCGATGTGACAACGCTTTCAGGCGGCGAAAAGCGCCGCGTCGCGCTGTGCAAGTTGCTGCTGGAAGCGCCCGACATGCTGCTTTTGGACGAACCGACCAACCACCTTGATGCCGAGACCATCGCGTGGCTGCAGAACCACCTGGTTGAATACAAGGGCACGATTCTGATCGTGACCCACGACCGTTATTTCCTCGATGACATCACCGGCTGGATCCTCGAACTCGACCGAGGCCGTGGCATTCCCTACGAGGGCAATTATTCCAGCTGGCTGGAGCAGAAAGCCAAACGGCTTGAGCAGGAAGCGCGCGAGGATAAGGCCAAGCAAAAGACGCTTGAGCGTGAACTTGCGTGGATGCGGCAGGGCCAGAAAGCCCGTCAGGCTAAATCCAAAGCGCGTATTCAGGCCTACGAGGAAATGGCCGGTCAGTCCGAACGCGAACGCGTTGGTCGGGCGCAGATCATTATCCCGAACGGTCCACGCCTTGGCGGAAAGGTCATTGAGGTCAATGGCTTGAAAAAGGCCATGGGCGACAAGCTTTTGATCGAGGATCTAACCTTCAGCCTGCCGCCCGGCGGCATTGTCGGCGTGATCGGCCCGAACGGGGCTGGTAAGTCGACGCTCTTTAAAATGCTCACCGGTCAGGAAAAGCCGGACGCGGGTGACGTGTCCTACGGCGATACCGTCCAGCTGGCCTATGTTGACCAATCTCGCGACGACCTGAACCCGGACGACACGGTCTGGGAGGCGATTTCAGGCGGTGCCGAGATCATCAAGCTGGGGGATGCCGAGATCAATTCCCGCGCCTATTGCGGGTCGTTCAACTTCAAGGGCGGAGACCAACAGAAGAAAGTTGGCCTGCTCTCGGGTGGTGAACGCAACCGCGTGCACATGGCGCGTCTGCTTAAGGAGGGCGGAAACGTTCTGCTGCTCGACGAGCCGACCAACGATCTGGACGTCGAAACACTCCGCGCTTTGGAAGACGCAATCGAGGATTTCGCCGGTTGCGCTGTGGTGATCAGCCACGACCGTTTCTTCCTTGACCGTCTGTGTACGCATATCCTCGCCTTCGAGGGCGATGCCCATGTCGAATGGTTCGAGGGCAACTTCGAGGATTACGAAGAGGACAAGAAGCGGCGTTTGGGTGCAGATGCGCTTGAACCGAAGCGGGTAAAGTTCAAGAAGTTTGCGAGGTAAATTCAAGCTTCGGGTGGGCTCCGGCCCACCCTCCAACGCTTACGCAGGTGATGGTGGGTTTGGCGTTACGTTGTGAAAACCAGCGCTGCCCCCCACATCCCGAGTGCAAATACTGTATGCGCGACAAGGCCCATGCCGCGCACGCGCCAAGGGTTGTCAGTACGGCTGGCCGCCCACCCCAATCCCATTCCAGGCAACAGAAGAAACCATCCTGCGGCGATGGTGATCAGCGCGAATATCCAGAGCGGTACGAACGGTGCCCCTATAAGCCATTGGGGACCTACGATCATGAGAAACAGAATGCCGTAGAGAATGCCCACGCCGTAGTGCACAGCCCAACCGATGGCCGTTTCCCCAGAAACTCGGGGCACCTCACCGATGTCAGAATGGAATAAACGGCCCTTCGGGACTTCCGCTGCCCACCTCCCAACATTGCCCCAATTCGGCAAAGGCTGGCCAAGAAGGCGATGCAGAAGCAATGCCCAGAGGTCCATTGCCAACGTCCCTGCGACACCCATCAAAACGCCAATGATCACCCAGTTCATAGTCTGCTCCCGCTCAAATGTTGAAACAGACTATAGACTTGGACGTAAATGCCAATGTTGGAACGCGAGCGTTTACCCAACCCAACCGACAATCTGATCTGCCCGCATCGCACCGGATTGGCGCGCGCCTTCGCGGCCTTTGTCAAAGCGGATCATCGTCGGGATGCCTCGGATACCGTAGGTTTGACCAGATTGCGGGAAGTCCTCGGTGTTGAGTTTCACCAAGCGTGCACGCGATTTGAGCGTGCCGGCGGCTTTGGAAAACTCCGGCCCCATCATTTTACAGGGGCCGCACCACGGCGCCCAGAAATCGACAACCAAGGGCACATCGTCCGTGCGCGCAGCTTTTTGCAGAGTCGTCCAATCGACCTCAACGGCCTTGCCCGGCATCAGACCTGCGCCACAAGTGCCGCATTTGGGATTTGCGTCCAGCCGATCTTCGGGAACACGGTTCGTCTGCCCACACTCAAGGCAGGTCAGTTTTTTTCCAGCCATGATAATACTCCAAAACACATTCGTTGAATGATATGTGTTCTGACGTCGGACGCTTCAAGCCCCACCGCTGAGATCACTCCTGTGCAAGACTGTGCACCAGATCGGCCTTTGACATTTCAGAGCGGCCTTCGATCTCGCGCTCTTGTGCCATGTCGTAAAGTTCATCCCTCGTTTTCTGCTCTAAAGCCGACACAGACCCTTTGCCCCTGCCGTTTTCATCGGTGGTGTCTTCAATTGCCGAAAGCAACTCACCCTTGTTCATCGAAGATCGGCCTTCGATATCCAGATCAGCCGCCCGGGCCAGAAGCATATCCTTGGTTGGGCCGTCCTCTTTGATGTCCGCAACCTTGTCTCTTACGTCGGCGGGTTGATCGACAAATTGCTGATCTCCATATTTCTTTTTCTGGGTAGAGCGGGCGTATTCGTTTTCGGTCAGCAACATCCTTACCTTCCTTGGCAGGTACCGCTCTCCCGATGCATCCGAAGCCTCGCCCGACTTGGTGCCCCAGTCTTCTTCGGTCCAGTGATGCAGATCGGTTTCCTCCTGATCAGGGCCGTCATCCTCGTAACCCCCGCCCCGTTTTTGATATTCCTGAACAGCCAGCTGCGCTTTTCGCGCCGACCACTGCCCGGGATCCCCACCCTTGTCAGATTGCGTGATTTCTTCCTTCACGGTCTCCCAAAGTTCGGGATCCGATTTCTTGGCCGAACTCATGCGGACGTCTCCTTCAGCGGGTCGTGGCCCCAGTTCATCAGGGAATAACGCCAGTCCGAACATTTCACACCACTGTCAGGCCCACCTTGCGACAGATGACGTTTCACATACCCGACAACCTTCGCCATGTGATCCCACTGATCTTGGGACAGATCATCCTTTCGGGTGTCTTTGATCTGCACGATACGGCGCCCGGATTTGTGGCCGGTGCTCTCACCTTCGTCGGCGTCACCGACAGACCGCGAGTCCGCCGTATCGAGCCACGCCTCCATCTCGGATTTACTCATGTTGACGAGGTCTTGCCATTCGTCCCAGACTTGGCTTCTGGATTTGGATGACGACATGTCTCACCTTCCTTTTCTGTTGAAAGGAAAGGCAGGTGACGCCACGAAAGTTCCAAGCAATTGCGAAGTACTGCTCATGCAGTCACTTGCAAATTCGGGCTGATTCTGCGATATTGATGATGCTAACGATCTTCTATTCGACCCTCTGTTTTCCGACACCGGCACACAGTCATCGATCCAGACGTGACTTCGCCGGGTTGCCGCATGTTGCGGGCAACGGAAAACAAAAGGATACTTCACATGGCCACTGGCACAGTGAAATGGTTCAACACCACAAAAGGCTACGGCTTCATCGCACCCGATGGCGGCAGCAAAGACGTATTTGTTCACATCTCTGCAGTTGAGCGTTCGGGCCTGACCGGTCTGAGCGACGACCAGAAGGTGACCTTTGACATCGAAGCGGGCCGCGATGGTCGCGAAAGCGCGGTCAATCTCGCACTGGCGTAAGCCAAGTCCTGACACGTAAAGAACCGTCCGTCGCGCCTTGCGGCGGGCGGTTTTTCTTTGTCACAGACCGCATGTCCGTCTTGGAAAGGCTTTGAGGCTGTTGTGGCCAATGTGCCGCAATGGTTATTTTGCAATGTGTGTCCGTCATGCGATAGCGCTTGTTTTCGCCTAAAGCCTCGGCATCATGTCGCTTGCCTTTTTATGCGATTTACAAACAACGAGGAACAACGCTGCCCATGTTCTCCAGACGTCACTTTTTGGCTGCCACTGCCGCCGGTCTGGCTGCCCCTAGCCTTGCTACGGCGCAAGGTTTCCAAATTGATCCAATCTATATGCCCCAAGATGTTCGCATCAAAAGTGATGTAGCTGCCGGGCAAATCCTGATCCTGCCACGTGCGCATTTCCTGTATCACGTGACCCAACCCGGTGTTGCGCGCCGGTATGGTGTTGGTGTCGGCCGCGCCGGGCTTGAATTCACCGGCACTGCGGAAATCGCGGTCAAGAAAGAATGGCCGACATGGCGTCCAACAGACGAAATGATCGAGCGTGAGCCAAAGACATACGCCAAGTTTGTCGACAACGATTACGTTCAGCCAGGTGGGCCAGGAAATCCACTTGGAGCGCGAGCGCTGTATTTGTTCCAGAACGGGCGCGATACGTTTTTCCGTATTCACGGAACAACAGCCCCACGGTCGATCGGCCAGTCGGTGTCAAACGGCTGTATCCGTATGTTAAACGCCCATGTGAAAGACCTTTATGAACGCGTGCCGATCGGCACGGTCGTCACGGTCTTGTAAACTGGTGAGGTGCCGGGGCGCGATCTGCGCGCGCCTCGGGATTGCCATTCAGCTGCCTTAAATTCGAGCGCGATGCTGGGCCATCCTAGGCCCATCGTTTACGGACGTGTTTATTGAGTGAAGAGGCAGAAAATTGGCAGCCATAACATTGATCGCCGGAAGTATTCTGGGTTGGCTTGCGGCTGCCGCTGCGCTGATCGCTGGAGCACTCGCATCGACAGCGCTGATTGTCTTTTGCGTCACGAGTATCGGGTTTTCCGGTATAGCTCTGCTCGCAGCCTCAATCAGACCGCAGCCGAAAATCTGACCTCGATCGCACAACATTTAAGCACTGGCGCAGAATACTGCCGAGCCTGCGGATCTTACAGCAGGACGTGTATGACAAGCAGGTTCGGTATGATGAACGCCGCAGCGATACAGAACAGCTTGGCCAAGTGCGACGCCGTCTGAAAAAGCTTATTCTCTTCCATGGCATCGCCATAGGCCAGCGCGGCGAAGAACAGCGCGCCAGATTGTCCGTTCTCAATCAAGCGGTTACGCTCGATTTCGGCGCGGGCTTCGGCATACCGCTTATCCAGCATGCTTTGCTCTGTTTTAGCGGCAACCCGTGCTTCCATGCCTGACATTATCCCTCTCCCTGCAGTCTGAGACCGCCTAAAGGTGGTGCGCGACGCTCGCAGGACAAGGCACTTTCAAATGAAATTCAGCACCTGGCTTTTTTCTTGCGTCATTTCTGGAATCACATGAGAACGTGACTTGCTAAGTTAGCAATATCGACCACTGCTCCAATCTTGGCTCAGTTACGCGATTTTGACTGACCGAGCCCGTCGTGCCGTCTTGCCCGGCGGAAGATAAGACAGACAGGAGTAGAACGGATGGCCACTGGCACCGTCAAATGGTTCAACACCACAAAAGGTTACGGCTTTATTGCACCGGAAAGCGGCGGAAAAGACGTGTTCGTGCACATCTCTGCAGTCGAGCGGTCTGGCCTGACTGGACTCGCGGACAATCAGAAGGTCACCTACGACCTTGAAGCTGGTCGTGATGGTCGCGAAGCTGCGGTGAACCTCACGCTCGCATAACGTGGATTCAGGGCTGCGCCCAATCCACATTCTTGGCTTCTGAGATTGTCAGCCGACCATCAGGCCAAGGTCGGAACAAGGCACGGGCGGCCGTTTCGTCGCCCGTCAGCCAAAGTGCCAGCGCCTCCTGTCCAGGCTTGATGCTGAACCTTGGCGCTCCCGGCTCCGGGACATCCACACCTGCGCTGCCAGCCAATTCCGCAACAGGCCGAGTCACGTATAACCGCTCCCGTATCACTCCGCCGCGCGTTTGACCAACTCGGCTACAGCCGGACCCATTGCCTCAACAATCAAATCCACACCTTCTGCATTGGGATGGATCCCGTCCATTTGCATCACATCGCGCAGCTCGGCTGGAGTGCTCCCGACGCTGTACAGCCCTTCGAAAAAACGAGGAAAGTACATCGCGCCGTAAGCTTCCGCCAATTCCGGATACATCGCGTCGAATTCAGCTTTGTATTCTGGTCCATAGTTGCCCGGCGCTTCCATCCCGACAATCAACACCTCGAGCTCCTTATCCTCGGCAATCTGTAAAATGCCTTCGAGATTTGCACGCGACACGGACGGGTCTAAACCACGCAAAAGGTCATTCCCTCCAAGCGCCACGATAAGCGCATCTGTCGAGGGTGACAGCGACCACTCCACACGTGACAGGCCGCCCGCTGTGGTGTCTCCGGAGACACCAGCATTCACCAGCCTCACGTCGAGGTCCTGCTCCGCAAGATAGCTGCGCATCTTCGGGACAAAGCCGTTCTGGTCGATTAATCCATATCCCGCTGTAAGGCTGTCGCCCAACGCAATAACCTCAACCGGTTCCGCTTGGGCAGCTGTGACTGTGCAAAGGCACACAACCGCGACGCCCGCCTTGCTCAGAACCCACGACGCCCCATATGTGAATGAGTGAAACATTAAAAAGCTCCGTACCCAATGACCCAACCAGTCCTCGACCTCAAAGATGTCACGCTCAGCCTTAAGGGCAATGCCGGAATGGTTGAAATCCTACATGGGATCAGCCTTTCCGTTCACAAGGGCGAGACCTTGGGCCTGATCGGTCCTTCAGGGTCGGGCAAGTCCTCGTTGCTTATGGTGATGGGCGGCCTGGAGAATGCCACATCCGGCAGTGTGTTCGCTTTGGGCCAGGACTTGACCGCCATGGACGAGGACAAAATGGCCCGCTTCCGCCGCGATCACATGGGGGTGGTGTTTCAGTCGTTTCACCTGATCCCGACCATGACCGCGCTGGAAAATGTCGCCACTCCGCTGGAGTTGGCGGGCGAGAAGGATGCATATTCCCGTGCCGAAGCCGAATTAGAGTCAGTCGGGCTCGCCCATCGTGCCGATCACTACCCGGCGCAGATGTCCGGCGGGGAACAACAGCGTGTCGCGCTGGCCCGCGCGTCGGTCACGCGCCCCGAGATCCTCCTTGCAGATGAGCCGACTGGCAACCTTGATGGCGTGAACGGGCAAGCGATCATCGACCTGCTGTTTGGCCTGCGAGACCGCCACGGGGCAACGCTTGTTCTGGTGACGCACAGCCGTGAACTCGCCGCAAAATGCGACCGCGTGATCCGTCTGACCGACGGACATATCGCAGATAGCGAACTGAAGGCTGCAGAATAATGGCGCTGGGCACAGCGGCGCGCTTCGCCCGTCGAGAACTGCGCGGCGGTCTGAAAGGCTTTCGCATCTTTCTCGCCTGTCTCGCCTTGGGCGTGGCGGCAATTGCGGGGGTCGGATCAGTTCGGTCCGCGATCCAGTCAGGGCTCGAAGCGCAAGGTTCGATCCTGCTGGGCGGAGATGCATCGGTGGAGTTCACCTATCGCTTTGCTGAGCCTGAAGAACGCGCCTATCTTGAAAGCATCTCCACCGGCATTTCCGAGATTACCGATTTCCGCTCGATGGTTGTGAAAGACCCTGACGGGGTCGCTGAACGAGCGCTCACACAGGTAAAATCAGTCGATGACGCCTACCCGCTGACCGGCGAGGTTATACTTGAGCCCGCTATGACGCTGGCAGAGGCGCTTGCCGGAACGCGGGACCAGCCCGGTGCGGTTATGGCACCTCTTCTTGCGGACCGATTGGGCCTTCAGCCCGGTGACAGCTTTCGCCTCGGCACACAGGATTTCACCCTGTCTGCAATCCTTATCAACGAACCTGACAGTTCGGCCTCTGGCTTCTCACTGGGTCCGCGCACTTTGGTGACAACTGACGCCCTGCGCGATGCGGGTCTTTTGCAACCCGGCACACTATACGAGACCGAATACCGTTTGGTGCTGCCCCCAAACAGCGATCTCGACTCGCTCGAAACCGCAACGGAAGAGGCGTTTCCCAGCAGCGGTCTGCGCTGGCGGGACTCAAGAAACGGCGCACCCGGCGTCGCGCGTTTCGTTGAACGACTGGGCGCTTTCCTGATCCTTGTAGGTCTGTCGGGCCTGGCTGTAGGCGGCATAGGTGTGTCTGCCGCCGTCCGCGCCTATCTGGCTCGCAAGACCAGCGTGATCGCCACACTTCGCACCCTTGGAGCCACCCGCGCGACGATCTTTCAGACCTACTTCCTCCAGATCGGCGCTCTGAGCCTCTTGGGCATCGCTATTGGCCTTGTGCTGGGCGCACTTGTTCCAATTCTGTTTGGCCCTCTTATCAGCGCCTCGCTTCCGGTGCCCGCGATTTTCACCATTCACCCGGCCCCGCTGATCGAAGCCGCGCTTTACGGTATCCTGACCGCTCTGGTATTCACCCTTTGGCCACTGGCGCGGACCGAAGACATCCGACCAGCGATGCTCTTTCGCGATGCACTTGATGGCGGCAAAGCGCTACCTGCGTGGCGTTACGTGATTGCGACACTTGTCTTGCTGGGTCTGTTGGTCGGTGTCGCCTCGCTCTTTTCAGGCAGCCCGTTTCTGACGCTCTGGACAGCAGGAGGTCTGATCGGCGCGCTGGTTGTGCTTGTGGTCGCAGCCATCGCCATCCGCTGGATCGCGAAACGCTCCACCAAGGCCACACGTGGCCATCCAACGTGGCGGTGGGCGCTGGCCTCGATCGGCGGCCCACGCGACGCCGCAGCCCCCGTCGTGCTGTCGCTGGGCCTCGGCCTGTCTGTTCTCGCCGCCGTTGGTCAGATCGACGGAAACCTGCGCACCGCCATCGCCCGCGACCTGCCCGACGTTGCGCCTGCATACTTCTTCGTCGATATCCAACCGAATCAGATCCAGAACTACATCGATATCCTTGAAAACGATCCTGCCGTGGACCGCATCGACACCGCACCGATGTTGAGGGGCGTTCTGAGCGAAATCAACGGCCGTCCTGCACGCGAGGTGGCTGGCGACCATTGGGTCGTCACCGGCGACCGGGGGATAACATATGCGGCGCAGCCTGATGCAAACACCCGCATCGTAGCTGGCGAATGGTGGGACGCCGACCATGACGGCCCTGCGGAAGTGAGCTTTGCGATCGAAGAAGCCGAAGAAATGGGCCTGTCGCTGGGCGACACACTCACCGTTAATGTGCTGGGCCGGGATATCACAGCCACGATCACCAGCTTCCGCGACGTGGACTTCTCGACCGCCGGCATGGGCTTTGTGATGACCCTCACACCGAATGCACTGCAGGGCGCACCGCACACCTTCATCTCGACCGTATACGCCCCTGCCGAAGATGAGGCGCGCATCCTGCGCGAACTCGCCACAGCCTTCCCGAATATCACAGCGATCAGTGTCCGCGATGCCATCGACCGCGTGAGCGTCCTGCTTGAAGGGATCGGTGCAGCCGTCCGCTGGGGCGCTGCTGCCACCCTGCTCACTGGCTTCCTTGTTTTGATCGGTGCAGCCGCTGCGGGCGAAGGGGCGCGCACCTACGAGGCAGCTGTGCTGAAAACGCTGGGTGCCAGCCGCGCCCGTATCCTGCAAAGCTTTGCACTTCGATCGGCGCTTCTGGGCGGCGGTGCGGGAGTTGTTGCCTTGGCTGCGGGCATCCTGGGCAGCTGGGCCGTGATGACCTTCATCATGGACAGCAGCTTTGCCGTGGTCTGGCCGTCTGCCTTGGGCATTGTTGTCGGCGGCGTCCTGGCAACGCTAGTTGCCGGGCTGATCTTTGCCTGGCGTCCTTTGGCTGCGCGTCCCGCCCAAGTGCTCCGGGCGCGGGAATGAGGGGCCTCAGGCGCAGGCAAGGGCAATAAACCACCTTGCCCTGACGCCATTCCCTTGGCATGCCCCGGGCAACCCACTTTCCAGAACCGAGTCGCCCGATGTCCGATAGCCTCCCGATGACGATCCCGGCCCCGCTGACGCCGGCGCAACGTACGCAGATCATCAATCTCGTCCGCCGTGCCGCGCGCGCTGAAATCCTGCCGCGTTTCCGAACATTAAGCGCTCACGACATCGACCAGAAATCCGGTCCCATGGATGTGGTGACCGCCGCCGACAAAGAGGCGGAAAAAATGATTGCGCGGGGATTGCTGGCAATGTTCCCCAATGCCCATATCGTTGGCGAAGAAAGCGTGACGGATGAGAAAGTAGCTGGCCTCGCCGACGCTGAAATGGGCTTCACCATTGATCCCGTGGACGGCACCTGGAACTTTGCCCACGGTTTGGCCACATTTGGCGTGATCTTGTCGATGACCCGCTTTGGCGTTCCGGTGTTCGGACTGATCTACGATCCGATCACAGACGAAGTGTTGATCGCCGACGAAACCGGGCCGGCGCAAGTAATGGCACCACGACGTCCCGCCCGCAACGTTACCGTTTCCAACGGCGGTCCGGTGGAAAGCCTCAGCGGGTTTGCTTCGGCCTACAACATTCCGGAAAACAAACGCGCCGAGTTGATCGGTCTGATGACCCGCTTCCAGCGGCTTTATTCACTGCGCTGTGCCGCGCATGAATTTCGCATGGTCGCGCAAGGGCACGTCGATTTTATCCTGTGTCCAAACCTCACACCTTGGGATCATGCAGCCGGAGCGCTGATCGTGCAGCGCGCTGGTGGCCATGTCGCCTGCCTCGACGGCTCGGAATACCGGGCTCAGATGCGAGAAGGCTATCTGCTCTGCGCGTCAGATGCAGCAACTTGGGGGCGCGTTCGGGACACAATGTCATTCCTGCTGGAAGATCAGCCCAACGGCTGAACCGCCTAACGCGTCAGGACAACATCAGCGCCGACATCAAGGCCCTGCTCGACTGCATCAATCAGGTAATGCGCCACGCTGGTCCGAGAAATCAGCCCGTTGCGCCATGTATTCGGATCGCGCAGGATCTTGTAGTCCTCGGTTCTGGCGCCCTTCGTCAGGATCACCGGCCGAACAATTGTCCACTCCAGTGAAGACGCCTCGATCGCGGCCTCTTGACGATCCTTATCCGCATACGGTTTCCCCAGAACAGCGCGATGACCGGTGCGCTCGACCCAGCTCATTGCAGCCTTGCTGCGGCCCGCACCAAACCCGGTCACCGCGACAAGCCGCGTCTGACCCGTCCGAGACATGGCGTCGATCAACACACGAGTGGTTTCGGAAAAGAGCGTCTCGTCCTCCCACAGCATCGCCAGCCGTTCCGTGATGCCAAGCGCATAGATCACGGCAGACACGCCGTCCAGAGCGAGAGCCACATCCGATTCGGAGGTGGCGTCCCCTTTGAACGGCTCGACCAGATCGGTCCTTTCAAGCGTGTCTGCACTACGCGCGAAGGCGCGGACGGACAGCCCGCGACCTACGGCCTCGTCCAAGGCGCAGCGCCCGATCCCGGACGTCGCCCCCATGATCAGAATAGGTCGAGTCAATTCTGCAGATCCTCAAAATGTGCGGTGTAGCGCCGATGTTGCGACCGGTCATGCTTGAGCGCGAGGTTCCCGCGATAGGGCGACACTGTCACAACAGGAATGGCTCGTTGCTCATCCGCCAAGGTCCTGCTGCTCATGCCACGCATCCGTTGTCGTAAATTCCGCAGTATATATTTCATACTCTCGAAACATAGCGCAGCTGTATTGGTTGCAACCGCTACAACCCAATTTTCGACAACAGCCGGTGCAAACATAGTCGGCCGGGTAAAAACCCGGCCGGTTGCAAATTCGAAAATCTCAGGAGTTCATTCCGCCGCCTCGGCGTAATCCTCCATCGGAGGGCAAGTGCAGATCAGATGCCGGTCCCCATACGCGTTATCAACCCGGTTGACGGGCGGCCAGTATTTGTCCACGCGGAAAGCGCCAGGTGGAAAACAGCCCTGTTCACGGCTGTAAGGCCGATCCCACTCACGCACCAAGTCCTCCATTGTATGCGGAGCGAGTTTGAGCGGGTTTACATCACGGTCAATATGACCGTCTTCGATGTCGCGGATTTCCTGCCGTATCGCGAGCATGGCATCGCAAAACCGATCCAGTTCCGCTTTGGTCTCAGACTCGGTCGGCTCCACCATCAGCGTCCCTGCAACAGGCCAGCTCATCGTTGGCGCATGGAAACCCGCATCCATCAAGCGTTTGGCAATATCCTCAACCGTCACACCCGCTGATTTCTCGAAAGGCCGCACGTCAAGAATACATTCATGTGCGACACGCCCCTTCTCGCCGCGGTAAAGAACGTCATATGCCCCTTCAAGGCGCGTCGCGATGTAATTGGCGTTCAGGATCGCGACCCGGGTCGCCTGGGTCAGCCCTTCCCCGCCCATCATCAGGCAGTACGCCCAGGAAATCGGCAACAGCGAAGGAGACCCATAGGGTGCCGCACTCACAGCGCCTTCGCCCGACACCGGGTGACCGGGCAGATGCGGGACCAGATGCGCTTTCACCCCAATCGGGCCCATACCGGGTCCGCCACCACCATGCGGAATGCAGAAGGTCTTGTGCAGATTAAGGTGGCTGACATCACCTCCCAGATCACCAGGCCGTGACAGACCGACCATCGCATTCATGTTGGCCCCGTCGATGTAGACCTGCCCACCGTGCTCATGGGTGATCGCGCAGACATCCTTTACAGTGCCCTCGAACACGCCGTGGGTCGATGGATAGGTGATCATCGTTCCAGCAAGATTTTCGGAATGCTGCTCCGCCTTGGTGCGAAAATCATCAAGGTCGATGGAACCGTTCTCGTCACATTTCACCGGCACCACTTTCCAGCCGACCATCTGGGCCGAGGCAGGGTTGGTCCCATGCGCATTCACCGGGATCAGGCAGATGTTGCGATGCCCTTGCCCGTTCGCCCGGTGATAGCCCGCAATGGCCAAAAGCCCCGCATACTCCCCCTGTGCACCCGAGTTGGGCTGCATCGAAATCGCATCATAGCCCGTGATCGTGCATAGTTTCGCGTTCAGATCAGCGATCAGATTATGATAACCGCGCACCTGATCGTCTGGCACATACGGATGAATATCCGCAAACTCACGCCAGCTTACCGGCATCATCTCCGCCGCTGAATTGAGCTTCATGGTACAAGACCCAAGCGGGATCATCGCCCGGTCAAGCGCCAGATCCCGGTCCGCCAGACGGCGCATGTAGCGCATCATCTCGGTCTCAGCACGGTTCATGTGGAACACGTCGTGCTGCAGATACTCCGACGTCCGCAAAAGTGCCTCCGGAAGGCGATACTCCGGCGTGAGATCATCATCTTTCTGCACAAGACCAAAAGCACGCCAAACTGCCTCAATCGTTGCAGGCCGGGACTTCTCGTCCATCGAGATACCGATCTTGGTCTTTCCGACCGGGCGGAGGTTCAGACCTTCGCGCTCAGCCGCCTGCAAAACGCCGCGCTGCAAGAGGCCCACATCCACAGTGATCGTGTCAAAAAACGCCTTGGGCTCCACCTTGAAGCCGGCCGCTTCAAGCCCTTTCGTCAGGCGTACCGTTTTGCGATGGATGCGCTGCGCAATGGCCCGCAGGCCTTTTGGGCCATGGAATACCGCGTAGAACCCGGCCATCACCGCCAGAAGCGCCTGCGCTGTACACACATTCGACGTCGCCTTTTCGCGGCGGATATGCTGTTCACGGGTCTGCAACGCGAGCCGGTAGGCCTTGTTGCCGTGGCTGTCGATCGAAATGCCAACAATACGTCCCGGCATCGCGCGCTTATACGCATCTTTTGTGGCCATATAGGCTGCGTGCGGACCTCCGTAACCCAGAGGGATACCAAAGCGCTGGGTCGAACCGATCGCGATATCTGCGTCCATCGCACCTGGCTCTTTCAAAAGGCACAGCGCCATCGGATCCGCTGACATGACAGCAATGGCTTTGGCGTCATGCAGCCGTGCGATATCGTCAGTAAAATCCCGCAAATGGCCGTACGTGCCGGGATACTGGAATATCGCGCCGAACACCGCCTCGGGATCCATGTCGGCGACATCACCCACAACCACCTCGATCCCAAGCGGCGCAGCACGTGTCTTCATCACCGCGATGTTCTGCGGGTGACAGTTTTCGTCGACAAAAAACGCCGTTGCTTTCGATTTCGCGACCCGCTGCGCCATCGTCATCGCTTCAGCACAGGCGGTCGCCTCATCCAGTAGGGACGCGTTGGCAATCTCCAGACCGGTCAGGTCGCTGATCATGGTCTGGTAATTCAACAGCGCCTCAAGACGGCCCTGGCTGATCTCCGGCTGATAGGGCGTGTAGGCCGTGTACCAAGCCGGGTTCTCGAAAATGTTGCGCTGAATGGCCGGCGGGGTGACCGTGTCGTAATATCCCATACCAATCAGCGATGTCATGACAGTGTTCTGAGACGCCACCTGCCGCATGTGATACAGCAATTCCCGCTCGGACAGCGCTTTGCCGAAATCCAGCGCAGTCTCCTGCCGGATTGCTTCTGGAACTGTCTGCGAGATCAGCTCTTCAAGCTCGGACACACCGACCGTTGCCAGCATCTCTGCCATCTCTGCAGGGGACGGACCGATGTGGCGCCTATTGGCAAAATCATACGGAAGATAGTCTATGGCATCATAACCCATATCGTGCTCCTTGCGGTCCGGAACGGCACACCGTCCCCTGCTTCTTCTTTTTTCAAATATGCATCTGCGACAGCAGCCACGGGCTGCCCGGTCGGGGCAAAGCCAAGGGCGGACACACCGCCCTGGCAGGATCAGCCGATGTACTTCTTGTACGCGGCCTCATCCATCATATCGTCCAACGCCGACAGGTCCTCGATCTTCATCTTGAAGAACCAGGAATCCCCTTCCGGGTCCTCGTTGACCTTGCCCGGCTCGTCCACGAGTGCTTCGTTCACTTCGGTGATCTCACCGTCCAGCGGCGCAAGAATATCCGAGGCGGCCTTCACCGACTCGATCACGACCACCTCGTCATCCTTGCTTACGGTAGAACCTTCGTCCGGCAATTCGATGAACACCACATCGCCCAGCTGCTCGGCAGCATGTGCGGTGATGCCAACGACCACCTCGTCGCCCTCGACGCGCAGCCATTCATGTTCTTCGGTGTACTTCATGATGTCCCTCTTGGAGTGATTATCTTTTAAAACCTGCCGCGACAAAGGGCAGCGATGCAACTGTTACCGGCAACCGCTTTCCACGAACCTCGCCGAAAAGCGCGGTTCCTTCCTCGGAATAGGCGGTCTCGATATACCCCATCGCGACCGGTCCATTGACGCTTGGCCCAAACCCACCGGAGGTGACTGTGCCAACAGGATCATGTGCACCTACCGAGGCGAACAGCGCCGTGCCCTCCCGCATCGGCGCGCGCCCGTCGGGTTTCAAGCCGACGCGCTGACGGGCAACGCCCTCGGCAAGCTCGCCAAGGATACGATCTGCCCCAGGGAAACCGCCTTCGCGATCCCCGGCCGCACGCCGGGCCTTCTGAATACCCCATGTCAGACCAGCCTCAACCGGCGATGTCGTGTCATCGATGTCATGCCCGTAAAGGCACAGCCCCGCCTCAAGCCGCAGGGAATCCCGCGCTCCGAGCCCAATTGCTTCAACATCGTCATGCTCCAGCAACGCTTTGGCCAAATCTGTGGCAGCGGCCACAGGAACGGATATCTCATATCCGTCTTCCCCGGTGTAGCCAGATCGGGACACCCAGCATTCGGCACCAGCAATCGGCACGGTGGCAACATCCATGAATCGCATCTCGGATACCATCGGATGATGCTCGGCCAGCACAGCCTCTGCTTTTGGCCCCTGCAAAGCCAGCAACGCCCGGTTTTCAAGCAGCTTGACCGTCACGTCCGGTTCCAGCTCTGCGCGCATGCGGGCAACATCCGCCTCCTTGCAGGCCGCGTTCACCACGACAAAGAGGTGATCGTCCCGGTTGGCAAACATCAGATCGTCCTCGATCCCGCCTGCGGCGTTGGTGAAGAACCCGTAGCGTTGCCGACCTTCGTCAAGTCCCAACACGTCCTGCGGGATCAACCGCTCCAGCGCGGCTTTTGCGACTTCCGGGTCTTCAGACCGCAGGACAACCTGGCCCATGTGGCTGACATCGAACAGCCCCGCAGCTGCCCGGCAGTGCAGGTGCTCTTTCATCACACCAAGGCTGTATTGAACGGGCATTTCGTAACCCGCAAACGGCACCATCTTCGCGCCCAGCGCGACGTGCAGATCGTAAAGCGGTGTGCGTTTCAAATCGCTCACGCGGCATCCCTTCAGTTTCGACCGGATGCTTGTGTACGACAACCGGCATATTCCAAGCCACGCAACTGCGCGTCTGTCCTATGCCCCCTCTGTCCTTTCGCCTGAGATCGTTATCCCTTCGGCGCTCCGGGGCGGGCCCGGAATCTCTCCAGAGTCTATGTCCGCGACGGTCCTTCGGCCTGAGAGTTTCCGGGGGCGGTTGCTCCTTCGGCACCGGCGAACCGGTTCTCCCATCGTGGATGTATGCAGTGGTAGACCGAATCTTTCTCGGTCTCAAGTGTCAATCTGCCAGAGCCGCCTCACGTGCCGCGCACCCCCGCTCGGGGTTCAAAATATCCAGCAGATCGGCATTGGTACAGACCAGCGCCTCCAAGGTGATTGGATCGAGCGACCGGTAAAAGGCTTCGACCGCATCGGTCAGAGCCGTCCGCAAACGGCAGGCTTCGGTCAAAGGACAGGTATTGTCGACGTCGGCAAAGCATTCGGCCAATGGCACAGGGGCCTCTAACACTCGAAAGACGTCGCCAATATTGATCTGATCGGCAGGTCGCCCCAAAGACAACCCGCCATTCCGACCACGCTGCGTGTGCAGGAATCCAAGCTGTGCGAGCTGATTGATCACTTGAGCCAGGTGGTTTTCGGACGCGTTACAGCGCTCAGCGATTTCCGTCTTGGTCACGAGACGCCCTGTGTTTGCCGCGCAGAACATGAGAACACGCATCGCGATATTGGTACGTTTTGTGACACGCACGGCAGTTATCCTTATCAGATCAGTTGGCCAACCCTAGCGGTTCATGCAAAGTTGTCTTTGATATACATCAACCACCCCAGAGCAGATAGCCCCGTGAAGCACCCCCACTTTTTTGGTTACGGATCGCTGGTCAACCGCAAAACGCATGACTTCACTCCGCTCCACGCGGCCCGGATCACTGGTTGGCGGCGCAGCTGGCAGCGCGCTCCGAACCGACCTGCTGCGTTTCTGTCAGTGATTGCGGATGCGGCCTCAGACATTGAAGGCGTGATCGCTCCTGTTCCGAATGACGACTGGCTGGCGCTTGATGCCAGGGAGCATTCCTACGCGCGGCTTGCGGTGACCGACGCGGTGAGCCACGCAGCAGACAATGTGAGAGACATCTCAATCTACGCGATACCACCAGACAGCGCAGCGCCACCAGACGCGGATCACCCCATTTTGCTCAGTTATGTTGACGCTGTCCTTCAAGGCTATATGCGGGAATACGGTCACGCTGGCGCCGAACGCTTTGTTGCATCCACCGAAGGGTGGAACACGCCCGTCCGAAACGACCGGGAGGACCCGGTCTACCCTCGAGCGCAGCGTCTCTCTAAAGAGGAGCAAGACTTCGTGGATGACATGTTGCTTACAGCACGTGCCAAAGTGTTTGCCTGATGCGGGAACGGATCTGGCTTTGGCTCAAGAGACTTTGGCACCGCCCGGGCATTCGTATTTCGGGATTCGGCGCTGCCGCACTGCTCATTGCGTTTATCGCACCACTCCTTGACCGTTTCCTGCCGGATTCACTCGCCGACCGCTTTTCGCGGGACGCTGTGCTGCCAATCTTGAACATCCTCGCCTCGTCGATGCTGGCGGTGACCACCTTTTCACTCGGTATCATGGTGCAGGCGTTCCGCTCTGCCGCCGCGCAAGCCACACCTCGTGTCTACAGATTGCTGATGCAGGATATGACCACACTCAACGTCATGTCAGTCTTTGTCGGCGCGTTCCTGTTCTCCCTTGCCGCGATCGTCATGTTCCGTGCGGGATACTATGGCGAGTCTGCCACCGTTATTGTGTTTGCGATGACGATCCTTTGCATCTTCCTCATCGTCGTGGCGATCCTGAGATGGATTGCACATCTCAGCCAATTGGGCAGCCTGCATCACACCCTGACACTGGTGGAAACCGCGGCCAAACAGCCGCTAATCCACCTCGCAAAGCAACCAAACCTTGGCGCATGTGCGGCCAGTGACGCACCGCGCGCACCAGAAACATCCAAAGCTCTGCAATCGCCCCGGTCCGGTTACGTGCAATTCATTAGTCTTGCCGAGCTAAACGAGCAGCTGGAGAAGAACGATGCCACTTTGTGGGTCAACACCCCGCCCGGAAGCTGGGTTCTGAAAGACACGCCGCTCGCCTATGTCGATGGTGAATGCGACCTCGACACGCTGCTGGAAAACTTCACGATAGGTGACGAACGTACCGTAGAGCAGGATGCCCGCTTTGGCCTGGTGGTTCTGTCGGAAGTGGCGTCGCGCGCTTTGTCTCCGGGTGTCAACGATCCCGGCACCGCGATTGACGTCATCCACAGGATCGAACGCATCCTGTGGGATCTTGGTCAAGGCATGAGCCGGGAAGACCGGGAGACAGAACCCCAGTTTGGTCGTGTGATCATCGGCACCGTTTCTGCCGAAAACCTGATGCACGACGGTTTTGCCAGCCTCATGCAGGATGGCGGCGACAGGTTCGATGTCATGGCGCAGATGCTCAAGGCCGCCAACCGCCTGAGCAAGAGTGATTGGTCAGACCTTGCAAAGGCCGCCGACGCGACCTGCGACGCAGCGCTTGGCATCATTGACCGACGCATCGACGATCCTGACGCCATCAAAACGCTACGCAAAAAGGCGAAAAGGACTTAGGCCTTTGCGAGCTTGCGCGCAGGAATGGTCTGCAAAATCGGCAACAGATCAGCCATTTCCGGCCCCCGCTCCTGCCCTGTCACAGCCTTGCGCAGCGGCATGAAAAGACTTTTTCCCTTGCGACCGGTCGCTTCTTTCACGGCATTGGTCCACGTACTCCAGGCATCTGGACCGAGCGGTCCCTCAGGCAGCAACGCCATTGCCTGAGCCACGAACTCTGCATCCTCATCGGCCACCATCGGTTCGGCCCCGTTCACGCAGAGGTCCCACCACTTGGCGATATCGCGGCGCGTGGTGATGTTCTCACGCGCGACGCTCCAGAACGCCTCGGCCTTGTCCTCGGGCACTCCCAGCGCAGCCAGATCCTCTTTCATCACGCTATACTCGAGCGCATGCAGCTTGCGCGCGGTCAGCGGAAACAGGTCCTGGAAATCGAACTTGGTAGGCGCCGAACCGAACTGGTTCAGATCGAACCCGTCGGCAATCTCGTCCAGCGACATCCGCAATTCCACCGGCTGCGACGATCCGAGACGCGCCATCAGGCTCAAAAGCGCCTCAGGCTCCACACCCTGCTCACGCAGGTCCCGCAACGCCAGCGTACCCAGACGCTTGGACAGCGACTCCCCCTGCGGTCCGGTGAGCAGCGAGTGGTGTGCAAAGGACGGCACCGTTCCGCCCAGCGCGCGGATGATCTGGATCTGCGTGGCCGTGTTCGTCACGTGATCCGACCCCCGCACGACATGGGTCACGCCCATCTCGGTGTCGTCCACAACTGACGCCAAAGTGTACAGGATCTGCCCGTCAGCGCGGATCAATACAGGATCGCTCACGCTTGCCGCATCGATTGAGATGTCGCCCAAGATGCCATCGGTCCATTCGATCCGCTCCTGATCGAGTTTGAAGCGCCAGACACCATCGCCCCGCTCGGCGCGCAATTCGGCCTTTTCCTCCTCGGACAACGCAAGCGCGGCGCGGTCATAGACCGGCGGCTTGCCCATGTTCAGCTGCTTCTTGCGCTTCAGGTCCAGTTCGGTTGGCGTCTCGAACGCCTCATAGAACCGCCCCATCTCGCGCAGCGAGTCCGCCGCTGCATGATAGCGATCAAGACGCTCCGATTGACGCTCCACACGGTCCCATGTGAGCCCCAGCCATTCCAGATCCTGCTTGAGCGCATCGACATATTCTTCCTTTGACCGCTCCGGGTCGGTGTCGTCGATCCGCAGAATGAACGTGCCGCCGGATTTGCGGGCGATCAAATAGTTGAACAAGGCGGTGCGCAGGTTGCCGACATGGATATATCCGGTGGGCGACGGCGCGAAACGGGTGGTTGTCATGGACTGTGTCTCCTGTTGCCCGCGCTTTCACACAAAGGGACGCTTTTGTCCAGAAAGCCCCGCACCAATGCCCTGCGTCATTGCACAGTCACGAAGGCGTGAACGCACAAGCCTTCGTCGACGGTGTTGCTAAACTCTCAATCATTCCAATCAAGGGAGCGATCATTATGTCTGAACATTCCATGTCACGCCGCAGCCTGCTTGCCGGGGCAGCCGCCCTTCCAATGGCAGCCGGTCTCGGAGCAACCCGCGCCAGCGCCGGAGGCCATATGCAGGGCGCTCAAATCCCCCGAGTGAGCCGCTTTGGTGTCGGTGATTTCGAAGTGACCACCCTCCTCGTGGGCAGCCGTACTGTTGAGGAACCGCAGGGCATCTTCGGCATGAATGTCGATGCCGACGAATTTGCTGCCGTATCACAGGAAGCCCACATCCCTGTCGACAAGGCACAGTTTTTCTTCACACCGACTCTGGTCAACACCGGCTCCGAATTGATTCTCTTCGACACCGGTCTCAACGGCGCTGCGACTGCGCAAGCCGTAGAAATGGCTGGTTACTCTGCCGACGCGGTCACCCATGTCGTCCTGACCCACATGCACGGCGACCATATCGGCGGCCTGATGACCGACGGTGCAGAAACTTTCGGCAACGCAGCCTATATCACCGGTCAGGCAGAGTTCGACCACTGGTCTGGCACCGACAATGAAGGCTTTGCAAACAACGTCAAACCGCTCGCTGAAAAGATGACTTTTCTCGGCGACGGCGACGACGTGACCTCAGGCATCAGCGCAATGGCCGCATTCGGACACACACCGGGCCACATGACCTACATGCTGGACAGCAATGACCAGCAGTTGCTGATTTTCGCTGACCTCGCCAACCATTATGTCTGGTCGCTGGCGCATCCCGATTGGGAGGTCCGTTTCGATATGGACAAGGCCGCTGCGGCCGCGTCTCGTCGCAAGGTACTGGGCATGCTGGCGTCAGACGGCATGCCGTTCATTGGCTACCACATGCCCTTCCCGGGTGTGGGTTATGTCGAAACCCGCGGTGACGGCTTCCACTACGTGCCGCACAGCTACCAGCTCCTGCTCTGATCTTGGCTTGACGCCGTCACCTTGCGCGGTGCTGATACGCGCATGACCGCGCAAGACGATATTGATGACATCACACGCTATGCCGAGGCAGCCCTGACAGGGCTGCCTTTGCCGTTTCGCGATCTGTGCCGGGACGTTTTGCTCCAGGTCACCGACTGGCCACCACAGAGCATTCTGACTGAATTGGATATTGACGATCCGCTTGAACTGACCGGTCTTTACGACGGCATTCCACTCACCGAGAAATCCGCTGGCGACCCGTATCCGTTTCCCGATCAGATCTGGCTCTATGCAGAACCCATCCTTGCGGAATGGCGCGAGAGGAAATCCGTCACGCTAAAGGATCTGGTGGCTCATATCGTCATTCACGAAATTGCGCATCACTTCGGCTGGACCGATGACGAAATCGCCGAGGTGGACCGCTGGTGGGAATAGCGCGACAGAAGTTTGCAAACCCGCGAACATGGTTTGCAAAGCCCCCATCACCCATCCGTTAAAGCACCGTTAATCCATTCACCGGTCGCTGTTTCGCCTGACGCATAGCGCATTGTGCCGGTGCCCTGACGCTTGCCATCAAGGAACGTGCCCTCGTAGACATCTCCGTTGGCATAGGTTGCAGTACCCTGACCACTGATTTCACCATTTTGCCATTCGCCGACATATTTGAACCCGTCGGTCATGGTGATTTCCCCCTGCCCGTGACGCTGCCCGTCTTCGAACTGGCCGACATACACCGTACCATCTGTATAGGTCGCAGTGCCCTGACCGTGGCGCTGACCATCTTGCCATTCGCCTTCGTACTTGTAGCCATCCGGATAGGTCATCACGCCATAGCCATGATTGCGCGCGTTGCGGAACTCGCCCTCATAGACAAGACCATTGGCGTAGACCGCCCGACCTTTGCCGTCGATCACCCCATCGACCCAAGCGCCTTCATAGGTCGAGCCATCGGGATAGGTGATCTTACCCTCTCCATTGGCCAGATCGCCCCGGAACTGACCCTCGTAAACCGATCCGTCGGGATAGGTGACCTTGCCCAACCCTTCGATCTGTCCGGCAACCCAAGCGCCGTCATACCTGTAGCCGTCCGTGCCGATGAACGTGCCTTGCCCGTGGCGCAGATCGTCCTCGAACTCGCCCTCGTAAACATCGCCATTTGCATACAGGACTTTGCCCTGACCGTCGCGGCGCCCGGCGACAAGCTGGCCCTCGTAAACATCGCCATTGGATTGGGTCAGCGTGCCGATCCCGTCGATCTGACCGTCTTTCCACATGCCGTCATAGACCAACCCATCCGGCATGGTCAGCTTACCCTGACCCTCGCGGTCGCCATCTGCCACGCGACCCTCGTAGATGGAGCCGTCGGGATAGGTGATCGTTCCGTTGCCTTCCTTGACCCCATTCACCCAGTCGCCTTCGTAGACATATCCGCCGGGGCTCTGCATCGTGCCGCGTCCGTGGTGCAGCGCGTTGCGGAACGACCCTTCATACCGCACACCATTGGCATAGAGCGCAACACCCTGCCCAGTGATCTTGCCGTCCAGCCATGACCCTTCATAGGTCGACCCGTCTGCAAACGTGATCTTGCCGATTCCCTCTGGCTTGCCCTTGGCGAACTGGCCTTCATAGACCGACCCGTTCGGGAAACGCGCAACGCCGTCGCCGCGAATTTCGCCGTCAACCCAGTCGCCGGTGTATTCGTAGCCGTTGGGAAGCCGGTACGTGCCGGTGCCGTGCTGCAATCCGTTCAGGAACGTTCCCTCGTATACGCCCCCATCATCATATTGCTTTGTCTGCACCTCGCCGTCCTGCGCGCCAACGCCTTGTGCGATCAATAGTGCGAAAGACGCACCCAGAATGACTTTGCTGCCCGGTTTCATTTATTCGGTATCCCACTCATGTCCGTTGCCATGACCCTGTGCCCGAAACCTAAGCGACCGGGCGGGGTCAGACAATGTCTTATCCCACAAGGTGCTTTCCCTCGCGCGGGGTTCTGCTATGTCACCCGCGATATCGGGAAAGGAAGGACCGCCCCATGTCGGACCGGTTTCGCATCACTCTGGCTCAGTTGAACCCCACGGTGGGTGACCTTTCAGGCAATGCCGCCAAGGCCCGGGACGCGTGGGAACAGGGCAAGGCGGCCGGGGCCGACCTCGTGGCGCTGCCCGAGATGTTCCTGACTGGGTATCAGGCGCAAGACCTGATCGTGAAACCCGCTTTCGTGGCCCATGTGCAAGAGGAGCTTGCCGCGCTGGCTACAGACTGTGCCGACGGTCCCGCACTGGCGATTGGCGCACCAAGCGTCGGTGAAGACCTTAAACTGCACAACAGCTACTTCGTGTTACAAGGCGGCAAGATCGCCTCGGTTGTGCACAAGTACTTTCTGCCGAACTTCAACGTTTTTGACGAAGTGCGACTCTTCTCACGCGACATGATGCAAGGGCCGGTTTCGGTAAATGGCGTGCGCATCGGCATGCCGATCTGCGAAGACGCCTGGTATCCCGACGTGGTCGAAGCGCACGAAGAAAGCGGCGCGGAATTCATCCTCGTGCCCAATGGCTCCCCCTATTTCCGCGACAAGTTCGAAACCCGTTTGAACCACATGGTCGCCCGCGTGGTCGAAAGCGGATTGCCGGTCATCTACCTCAACATGGTGGGCGGTCAGGATGATCAGGTTTTTGACGGTGGGTCGTTTGTTCTCAACCCCGGTGGCATGCCAGCGGTACAACTGCCCGCCTTCGACGAGGTGATCAGCCATGTCGACATGGAGCGAACCAACGACGGCTGGCGCGCGCTCGACGGCGATTTCACTCAGCATCCCGACGCTATGGAACAGGATTACCGCGTCATGGTCACCGCGCTGCGGGACTACATGGCGAAGACCGGTTTCAAGAAAGTCCTGCTCGGCCTGTCCGGCGGGATCGACAGTGCCATCGTGGCGACCATCGCGGTAGACGCGTTGGGAGCCGAGAATGTCCGCTGCGTGATGCTGCCCTCCGAATACACCTCGCAGGGTTCGCTGGACGATGCCAAAGCAGTGGCCGAGAACCTGGGCTGCCGATACGATTTTTTACCAATTGGTAAAACCCGCGATGCAGTAACCGAAACTCTGGCTCCGCTGTTCGAAGGTACGCAGCCGGACCTGACCGAAGAAAACATCCAGTCCCGCATCCGCGGGCTTCTGCTGATGGCACTCAGCAACAAGTTCGGTGAGATGCTTTTGACCACGGGCAACAAGTCCGAGGTCGCGGTGGGTTACGCCACAATCTACGGCGACATGGCGGGTGGCTACAATCCGATCAAGGACATGTATAAAACCCGTGTGTTCGACTGCTGCCGCTGGCGCAATGTGCATCACCGCGAGTGGATGATGGGGCCGGAAGGTGCCGTGATCCCCGAGGCGATCATCACCAAGCCACCTTCGGCCGAACTGCGCGAAGATCAGAAGGACAGCGACTCCCTGCCCGATTATCCCGTGCTGGACGGTATCTTACAGATTCTGGTGGACGAAGACGGTTCCATCGCGGACTGCGTCGCCGCAGGATACGACCGCGACGATGCAAAACGGATCGAGCACCTGCTCTACATCAGCGAATACAAACGCTTTCAATCGGCCCCGGGCGCGCGCCTGTCGAAACGTGCCTTCTGGCTGGACCGACGCTACCCCATCGTGAACCGCTGGCGCGACCCAAGCTAGGGGCCGCGCCGTATCGGTCAGCTCGCCTTAAGCACACCGCGTTCGATCTGGTCGGCTTCGATGCTCTCGAACAGGGCTTTGAAATTTCCTTCGCCAAAGCCGTCATCACCCTTGCGCTGGATGAATTCGAAAAAGATCGGGCCGATCACGGTTTTCGAGAAGATCTGCAACAGAATGCGGGTCTCACCGCCGCCAACCACACCTTCGCCGTCGATCAGGATGCCGTGTTTCTTCATCCGGTCGATCGGCTCTTCATGACCGACCACACGCTCTTTGCTGAGGTCGTAATATTTATCGGGCGGCGCGGGCATGAACTTCAGACCACGTGACGCGATCTCATCCACCGCGTCGTAGATGTCGCGCGCACCGACCGCGATGTGCTGGATGCCTTCGCCCTTATAGCGCTTGAGGTATTCGACGATCTGCCCGGTCTCTCCCCGATCCTCGTTGATCGGGATACGGATGCGCCCGCAAGGCGAGGTCAGCGCGCGGCTCAGCAGACCGGTATACTTGCCTTCGATGTCGAAGAAGCGGATTTCCTTGAAGTTGAAAATCTTGCCGTAGAAATTGAACCACGTGTCCATGTTGCCCTTGTGAACGTTGTGGGTCAGGTGATCGAGGTAGTGGAACCCAACACCTTCCGGATTGGCAGTGGAGACCCAGTTGAACTCGTCGTTATAGGGGTTCTGGCCGTAATATTTATCGATGAAATAGATCAACGACCCACCGATGCCGACAATCGCTGGCACATCCATCGCCTTGCCATCGCCGTCGTAAGGCGTCGCGCCGAGCATGACCGCGCGGTCATAGGCGTGTTTCGCATCCACGACGCGCCAGCCCATCGACGGGGCACACGGGCCGTGCTCTTCGACAAACCGCATGGCGTGGCTGCCGGGTTCATTGTTCAAGATATAAGTGATGTCGCCCTGCTGCCACAGTTCAATCTGTTTGGTCTTGTGCGTTGCGGTATGGGTGTAGCCCATCTTGGTGAACAGCTCGCGCAGCGCATCAGGCTCGGGATGGGCGAATTCGACGAATTCGAACCCGTCGGTCCCGGCAGGGTTGTCGTTGGTGATCTTCGCTTTTGGTGCATCGTGAGGGAACGGACCCATGGCATCCTCCTTATTTGTGGAGAGAATAGGTCCAGCTCGCTGCGCTGTGTGCTCATAGTTGGATGTATTTTGAGAAATTCATGCGTTATTCTTGCATCATTTCCGAAAAACCTGCACGGTTCGCGCATGTCTTCGCTCGACCCCAAGGATATCAGGTTGCTGGCACGCCTGCAGAAGAATTGCCAAATCCCCGCGCAGGACTTGGCCGAAGATCTTGGCATGTCGGCATCACAGATCAGCCGTCGCCGGCAACGTCTCGAGGCAGAAGGCTACATCCTCGGCACTCCGTGTCGGCTGAACCCGGAGCGACTGGGGTTGACGGTGCAGGCGTTTATTCAGGTCGAAACCCGCGCACAGAGCAACGGCACCCATCAGGCCATCAAACGGCTCGTTGCAACCACACCCGAGATTGTGGCTGCGTGGACGCTGACCGGAGAGGCTGACTACATTTTCCGTGTCTATTGCACAGACCTCGCGGCGCTCAATCGGTTGGTGCAGGACGTGATCTTGCCGCACGAGTCCATCGGGCGGGTGCACAGCCAGATCGTGATGGACCAGGTCAAGGACGACACGACGCTGCCCCTGCCACGCTGATCAATCCACCTTCACAAAGCGCGCGCCGCCTGCGCGCTCCCCGACCGTGACTCGCCGTGCACCAGCCGTCACCGGCGTGCGGGCGGCATCGTTTCGCATGTCCTGCATCATGGCCGCGACGGTCTCGGGAAGCGACATACCAATCGCCTCTTTTTCAGAATTGGGAGTTGTCGACATCATCGAGATCACGGACAGGATGCGCAGGCGCCCCTGATCGTTGACAAAAACCGGCGCTCCGGATGACCCAAAGGTCACATCGCAATCAAAGGTCATCAGACCGCCACGATACGTCTGTTTGTGACGGCACCCGGATTCGCGCTGAAGCGACGTGTTGCGACCGCGCCCATAAGAAACAAGCGTCACCGGACCTAAGGACATCTGCCTGTCGTGAATGCGAAACGGCTCGGCTTCGGTTCCGAAGATCGGGCGATCCAAGCGCAGCAGCGCCAGATCGGTGCGGACCTGATCGGTCAATTTGCCGCCGATCGCGTCAAGATATCCTGGGGCCAGAACGATCCGCGCGACACGTCGGGACGCGGCTGTAAACTCATGTGTCAAACCTGCAGAGAACCGCATGCGCTCTATGGTCAAGATGCGCCGCGTGTCCAGATCGACCACACAATGCGCGGCGGTCAGGACCATGTCCTTTGCGATCAGAGTACCGGTGCAGGTGCCGAGCTCGGTATCAAGGCGCCCGACACCTTCCCAGCCAAGCACTTCACCGCGATGATCCAGCCGGTCGCGCTCTTGCGCTGAAACCACCGCAGGGATCGAGAGCAAAACTGCCAGGGCAAGTCCACAGATTGATCGCATCATACGCCGCCTTTTGCCGAGCACTCTGCTCAAGGTAGTGGCGCGACATGGCACAAGATGGGCAGTTTTGCGACGAGACGCGGATTACACAAACTGCTCGCGGATCAGTCGTTCCTCAAGCCCGTGGCCCGGATCGAACAGCACGCGGTGAGCGATTGACGGCTCGGACCGGATGTCGACCCGCACGACGTCGCGCACGGCACGGGCATCGGCTTCGGCCATCACCGGGCGCTTTTCCGGATTGAGCACATCAAAGGTGACCTCGGCCGTCTTCGGCAAGAGCGCCCCGCGCCAGCGGCGAGGCCGGAAGGCGGACATCGCGGTGAGGGCCAGCACGTCGGACCCGATGGGCAGGATCGGACCGTGGGCGGAATAGTTGTACGCGGTCGATCCGGCGGGCGTGGCGACCAGCGCACCATCGCAGACCAGTTCGGACATGCGCACCTTGCCATCTACGCTGATCCGAAGTCTGGCCGCCTGCGGACCGGCGCGCAGCAGTGAGACCTCGTTGATTGCCAAGGCTCTATGTGTCTGTCCATCATCGCTTGTGGCGAGCATCGACAGCGGATTGATGACCTCTTCTTGCGCCTGCTGCAGACGCTCTTCGAGCCCGTGCTCGGAGTATTCGTTCATCAGGAAGCCAACGGTTCCCCGGTTCATGCCGTAGACAGGCGCGGCCAGATCCTGTGTCCGGTGCAGGGTGGACAGCATGAAACCGTCACCACCCAGAGCCACAATCACATCCGCGCCATCCTCGTTGTGATCGCCATAGCGCCGGGTCAGCCCGGCTTTGGCGGCTTGAGCAATCGGCGCCGGGCTGGCAGCAAACGCAATGCGCAGGGACATACGGGTGGGTTCCTATCGGGGTCTTACGGTTCCGAAACAAGCACAAACATCCGCTCTGCGCCAGACATGGCGCAGCTTTGTGTCGTGTGGTCGCTTTCCAACCTTTGCCTTTTGGCGCAACTCCTATACGTAACCGCCAAAGTTTGACCCGCTTCAAGGAGGCCCTGCCCATGAACGCCCCGCACCGCGAAACCGGTTTCTTCACCAAATCGCTGGCCGACAGCGACCCGGACCTGTTCCAGTCGATCACCGACGAACTGGGCCGCCAGCGCGACGAGATCGAGCTGATCGCCTCTGAGAACATCGTCAGCCGCGCCGTGATGGAAGCGCAGGGCTCGGTGATGACCAACAAATATGCCGAAGGCTATCCCGGCCGTCGCTACTACGGCGGGTGCCAGTTCGTCGATGTGGCCGAAAACCTTGCCATCGAGCGGGCGTGCCAGCTCTTCAATTGCGGTTTCGCCAACGTTCAGCCGAACTCCGGCTCTCAGGCAAACCAGGGTGTGTTCACCGCGCTCTTGCAGCCGGGCGACACGATCCTTGGCATGAGCCTTGATGCCGGTGGTCACCTGACCCACGGTGCGGCCCCGAACCAGTCGGGCAAGTGGTTCAACGCGATCCAGTACGGAGTGCGTCAGCAGGACAACATGCTGGACTACGATCAGGTTCAGGAATTGGCAAACGAACACAAGCCGAAGCTCATCATCGCTGGTGGCTCGGCCATCCCGCGCCAGATCGACTTTGCCAAGATGCGCGAGATCGCGGATTCAGTAGGTGCTTACCTGCATGTCGACATGGCACACTTTGCCGGACTCGTTGCGGCGGGCGAACACCCCAGCCCGTTCCCGCACGCCCATGTGGCGACAACAACAACACACAAAACCCTGCGTGGTCCGCGCGGCGGGATGATCCTGACCAATGACGAGGCGCTGGCCAAGAAGTTCAACTCGGCGATCTTCCCGGGCATTCAGGGGGGTCCCCTGATGCATGTAATCGCGGCCAAGGCCGTGGCCTTTGGCGAAGCGCTGCGACCCGAGTTCAAGACCTACCAGCAGAACGTGATCCGCAACGCGCAGGCGCTGTCGGACCAGCTGATCAAGGGCGGTCTGGACACGGTGACCCACGGCACCGACACCCATGTGGTGCTGGTCGATCTGCGCCCGAAAGGCGTGAAGGGCAACGCAACCGAAAAGGCACTGGGCCGCGCCCATATCACCTGCAACAAGAACGGCGTGCCGTTCGATCCGGAAAAACCGACGATCACCTCGGGTATTCGTCTGGGTTCGCCTGCGGGCACGACACGCGGGTTCATGGAATCCGAGTTCCGCCAGATTGCCGACTGGATCATCGAAGTGGTCGATGGGCTGGCCGCCAATGGTGAGGACGGCAACAGCGCGGTCGAAGACAAAGTTCGCGCCGAAGTGGCCGAGCTGTGCGCCCGCTTCCCGATCTATCCTGATCTTTGAGCGGGGCGCACGATGCGTCGACGCATCGTAACGTTTCCGTCGACGGAAACGCATCGCCATAAGTGAACAGCGAAGACGCCCGAAAACACCGGGCGTCTTTTTTTGCCACCCGTACTTTTCATTTCAATTTTCCGACGTATAGTCGCGGCCATGACACGTTTGGCCCATATCGCAACTCGCCCGCGCTCCTGCGCGCCTCTTGCGCTGGCCACCCGTCTTCTCCTAATCCGCCTCTGAGCGCGGCCTATCGGCGCGACCGCTCAGAGGATGCCCGTGACGCGCCGACGCACCCGGATAGGAAAGACCGATGAACAAAATCAACCTCGCCGAAAAGCTGGCCCAATTTGCAAGCCATTGGGATCCGCATGTCATTGCAAACTACAATGGCAACGATGTGATGGTGGTGAAACTGTCGGGCGAATTTCCCTTCCACAAGCATGACGACACGGACGATTTCTTTCTCGTTATTTCAGGCGAAGTAACCATGGACTACGAGGATGCGCCCTCGGTGACATTCGGACCCGGCGAAATGGTGATCGTGCCGAAAGGTACGCTCCATCGCCCACGCGCCACGGCTGAGGCACACGTGTTGTTAATCGAACCTGCGGGCGAGCCGAATACCGGCGACAGCGGTGTACCACCGGCCGCCAAGCCTGCGATCTAAGGACAAAGCACATGACGGACGACAAGAACAGAGTTGTCATCTTCGACACCACTTTGCGCGACGGCGAACAATCCCCCGGCGCAACCATGACCCATGCCGAGAAGCTCGAGATTGCCGAGCTTCTGGACGACATGGGTGTCGACATCATCGAAGCCGGGTTTCCCATCGCGTCCGAGGGCGATTTCCGCGCGGTGAGCGAGATCGCGCAGCGCTCCAGGAACGCGGTGATCTGCGGCCTCGCGCGGGCGCAATTGCCGGATATCGACCGCTGCTGGGAAGCGGTGCGCAACGCTGCGAAACCACGCATCCACACGTTCATAGGCACCTCGCCGCTGCACCGGGCGATCCCGAACCTGTCGCAG
The DNA here is from genome assembly GCA_003149565.1 of Marivita sp. XM-24bin2. Classification (GTDB taxonomy): domain Bacteria; phylum Pseudomonadota; class Alphaproteobacteria; order Rhodobacterales; family Rhodobacteraceae; genus Marivita. The sequence continues at coordinate 56,268 of QCWH01000011.1, forward strand.
GATGAGATGGCCGAGCGGATCGAACAGACCGTGAGCCATGCGCGCAACCTCTGTGACAACGTGCAGTGGTCGCCGATGGACGCGACGCGGACCGAGTGGGACTACCTCTGCCGCGTGATCGAGATCGCGATCAAGGCGGGTGCCACGACGATCAACATCCCCGACACCGTGGGCTACACCGCGCCACGCGAATCCGCCGACCTGATCCGCCGCCTGATCGAGACCGTGCCGGGTGCCGACGAGGTGGTTTTCGCCACGCATTGTCATAACGATCTGGGCATGGCGACCGCGAACAGCCTTGCCGCGGTAGAAGCGGGCGCACGGCAGATCGAATGCACGATCAACGGCCTTGGCGAACGCGCGGGCAACACCGCGCTGGAAGAGGTCGTCATGGCCATGAAAGTGCGCAACGACATCATGCCCTTCACGACAGGCATCGATACCAAGAAGATCATGCACATCTCGCGCCGCGTGGCGACTGTGTCGGGCTTCCCAGTGCAGTTCAACAAGGCCATCGTTGGCAAGAACGCCTTTGCGCACGAGTCGGGCATTCACCAGGATGGGATGCTCAAAAACGCCGAGACGTTCGAGATCATGCGTCCCGAGGACGTGGGCCTCGCGGGAACCTCCCTGCCCTTGGGCAAACACTCGGGCCGCGCCGCGCTTCGGGCCAAGCTCAAGGAATTGGGAGTTGATGTCGGAGACAACCAGCTCAAGGACATCTTCGTGCGCTTCAAGGATCTGGCCGATCGCAAGAAAGAGGTCTTCGACGACGACATCCTCGCCCTTGTCACCGCAACAACCGAAGGCGACGACGCGCTGCAGCTCGTGAACCTCAAGGTGGTCTGCGGCACTGGCGGCCCGGCAGAAGCCACGCTTGAGATGGAGATCAACGGCGAGGACATGTCGGCAGTCAGTGAGGGAGACGGGCCGGTAGATGCGACCTTCAAGGCGATCCGCATGCTGCATCCAAACAAGGCGCGGTTGCAGCTTTATCAGGTGAACGCGGTCACCGAAGGGACCGATGCGCAGGCGACGGTCAGCGTGCGCCTTGAGGAAGATGGCATGATCGCCACGGGGCAGTCAGCGGATACCGACACGGTAGTGGCGTCGGCCAAGGCCTATATCCATGCACTCAACCGTTTGATCGTGCGACGCGGCAAGACGGGTAAGGACGTCAAGGAAATCTCGTACCGGGATGTGACCTGAGACCCGGTGCGTGCAAGCACACACCCTACGTAGGGTGCCGTGCTTGCACGCACCAGGTTCAATACGGCACGCGCCATTTCGGCTTGCTTGGTTGTGCTTCGACCTGCGCCAGACCGCTGGCCTCCATCAGTCGCGTGATCTCTTCCTCCAGAAGCCGTTCATCCGCTTGCCCCCGCACCGGCACGCGGCCCGGTTCCAGGAACAAAGGCGCTGCCAGCGGCGTGACCCGATCCAACCGCAGCAGATCAACCCGGTCGCCCACGCGCTCCGCCATCTCGCGGATGCGGGCGAAATCGACCAATCCGCGCATCGCCTCTTCGCGGGTGATCTGCATGAGCAGGTGGTCGGGATCGTATTTCAGCAGCGTGTCATAAAGGATGTCCGACGACATGGTGGCCTGCCGCCCGGTCTTGCGCTGACCTCCGAGGTTGCGTTCGATCAGGCCCGCAATGGTCGCTGACGCGCGGAAGGTGCGTTTCATCACGGCATTCCCCGCCAGCCAGCCATCCAAGCCTGCCTCCAACGCGGCCAGATCAAAGAGTGGCGCGGGGTCGATCACCGCGTCCAGGCCCCAGATCAATACTGCATAATCTGTGGCGACGAAGCCCATGGGTGCCAAACCTTCCTCTTCCATCCGCTTGGTCAGTAGTAGGCCAAGCGTCTGCATCGCGTTGCGCCCGGCAAAACCATAGGCGACCAATTGCTCGCGCCCGTCATGCGGAAAGCTTTCGATCAAAAGTCGCCCCGGTTCGGGCAAGCGGCTGACGCGGCGCTGGATGTCGAGCCAGTCGCGCGTGTGGGCCGGCAGTTCCGGCCAATTGTCCCGCTGGAACATGTGCAGAATGCGGTTCGACAGCTGAGTGGAGGTCGCGAACTTTGTGCCCATGAAGGTAGCGATCTTGGGCTTGCGGCCAGGGTCGCGGGTCACTTCGACGGTGAGTTCGCGCAGGCCTTCATACCGGACGAGCTGACCCCCGATCAGGAAAGTATCTCCCTTGGTCAGTGTTGCTGCAAAGCCTTCTTCGATTTCACCCAGCGGCGCGCCACCCCGGCCCCGCCATTTCACCTTGAGCGTGTCGGTGTCCTGAATGGTGCCGATATTCTGCCGGATGCGCGCGGCAGATCGCGGATCCCGCAGCTGCCAGCGGCCATCGGGCAATTGCTTCAGTCGCTGCCACTGATCGTACGCGCGCAAGGCGTAACCACCCGTAGCGCAGAAATTCAGACAGTCGTCAAACTCGTCGCGAGTGAGGTCTGCATAGGCCCCGGCGCTTGTCATCTCGGCATAAAGCGCGCCAGCGTCGAACGGACCGGAGCAAGCGGCAATCAGAATGTGCTGGCAGAGCACATCGCGTGGCCCGCGCCCGCGGCTGTCTCCGTCGAGATCATGCGCTTTGACCGCTTCCAGCGCCGCCACGCATTCCACAACTTCAAACCGGTTGGCAGGAACCAGCAGTGCTTTCGACGGCGCGTTGTAGCGGTGGTTTGCGCGACCAATGCGCTGCACCAGACGTTTGACGTTCTTCGGCGCGCCGATCTGGATCACCAAATCCACATCGCCCCAGTCGATCCCAAGATCAAGGCTGCCGGTGCAGACAATCGCCCGCAGGTCGCCCCGCACCATCGCCGCTTCGACCTTTTCACGTTGTTGCCGGTCGAGTGACCCGTGATGGATGCCGATGGGCAAGGCGTCTTCATTGGCGAGCCAGAGATTGTGAAAGAAGATCTCGGCCTGTGCGCGGGTGTTGTGGAAGATCAGCGTCGTCTTGTGCTGTTTGACCTGCTCCAGCACCGCCCGAATACTGTATTTCGCACCACCACCGGACCAAGGAGGTGGCTCATCCGTGACCAGCATCGAGATGTCCGGCTCCGGCCCCGGATCGGCGATGACGATTTCGCAGGTGTCCGGATGGCGTGCCAAAAGCCGCGCGATGGCGTCAGGGTCATCGACGGTGGCAGAGAGGCCGACACGGCGCAGGTCGGGGCACATGGCCTGCAAGCGGGCAAGCGCCAGCATCAGTTGATCGCCGCGTTTGGATTCCGCCAGCGCGTGGATCTCATCCACCACCACCCGCTGTACGCCTTTGAACATGCGCGGCGCATCTTCATAGCTCGTCAGCAAAGCCAGCGATTCAGGTGTGGTCAGCAGAATATGCGGCGGATCTGCGCGCTGTCGCTTCTTGATATGGGCCGAGGTGTCACCGGTGCGATCCTCGACCCGGATCGGCAGTCCGGCCTCGTCAATGGGCGTGCGCAGGTTGCGCTTGATGTCGGCGGCCAGCGCCTTGAGCGGGCTGACATAAAGCGTGTGCAGCCCGTCGCGCGGATCGTTTGCCAACTCCACCAGCGTCGGCAGGAACCCCGCCAGTGTCTTGCCGCCCCCGGTGGGCGCGATGAGCAGCAAGCAAGGATCGGACGCCCGGTTCAGCATGTCCTCCTGATGCGGATGGATCGACCATCCTCGGGTGTCGAACCAGGATTGAAGGGAAGCGGGCAAAGCGGTCATGCCCTCTACATATGCCGCCCTTGGGCAAAGAAAAACGCAGAACGCACATTGCAGGCCGGATCGGCATGACGGATGGTGCACACACTTCCGAAAGGCCTAGGCATGCGCACCCCTCCCCCGCTGTTGTTGACCCTCACACTGTATCTCGCAGGCCTAGGCGCGGCAGGACAGTTTTCAAAACTGGCGGTGAGTTTCGTCACGCTGACCGAGGTCTACGCCGGACATGGCGAAGCCATACTCGGGCTGGCGGTGTCGCTGATCAGCCTTGTCGGCCTGATCCTTGGGCTGGTTGCTGGCATCGTCGTCACGCGCATCGGGGCACGACGGGCGCTGCTTGCAGCTTTGGCACTGGGGGCTGTGATGTCGCTCTGGCAAGCCACGCTGCCTTCATTGCCGGTGCTGATGGTGAGCCGTGTGCTGGAAGGCGCGTCTCATCTGCTGATCGTCGTCGCGGCGCCAACGCTGATTGCCGAGACCACACCAGACCGATATCGCCCAGCAGCGCTGACGCTCTGGAGCACGTTTTTCGGCGTGGCCTTCGCGCTGACCGCTGTCATTGCGCCCGGCGTGATCGCGCATGGTGGACTGGCTTTGCTGATCGGAGGGCACGGTGTCTGGATGGCGGTGGCAGGTCTGGCGGTCCTTCTGGTCTTGCCACGCCCGGTGATGGCCCCATCACCGCCTTCAAGGGTTTCGCTGCTGCGCCGCCATGTGACGGCTTATGCAACACCCGGAATTGCCACGCCAGCCTTGGCGTGGTTGTGCTATACGCTCACTTTCGTGTCTGTCCTTACGGCTTTGCCGCTCCTGACCCAAGGCACCGCACCCACGTGGCTCGTCGCCATTGCGCCCTTGGTCTCGATCGGCGTTGCACTAACCGTGGGCGTTGCCCTTCTGTCCCGCCACCCGGCGCGACCGGTGGTGACGCTGGGGTTTGCGCTTTGTGTGGCTGTGGCCGTCGGCATTCTGCTCGCAGGGTTCACCGCGGTCACAGTGATTCTGCTCTTTGCCTGCATGGCCTTTGTTCAAAGCGCGGGTTTTGCCATTGTGCCCCAGATCAATCCGGATGCGGCATCACGGGCCTTGGCCAATGGGGCGTTGGCTCAGATGGGCAACCTTGGAAATTTGACTGGAACGCCACTGCTTATCGCGCTTTATCAGGGCGCTCCGGTTCTCGGCCCGTTCCTGTTTCTGGTCATTGCTTATGGCAGTGGTGTTGCGATCAGCTGGGTGCTCGGACGCAGGGCCGTGGCGGCAATGGATGCCGGGCCTGTTTCAGTCGACTGAAACAGCGAACGCGTCGCCGCGTTCGTTACCCCTGCATCTCGGCCAGGCGCGCCACGTAACGGGCCAGAGTGTCGATTTCGAGGTTGACCCTATCACCCACCTTGGATGCCCCCCAAGTCGTGACCTCTTGGGTGTGCGGAATGATATTCACGCCGAAACGGGTCTCATCGACCTCATTGACCGTTAGGGATGTGCCATCGAGCGCCACCGACCCTTTCGGTGCGATGAACCTTGCGAGGGCGCGCGGCGCCTCGAAGGTATAGCGGACACTATCGCCTTCGGGACGCATCTCGACGATCTCGGCCAGTCCGTCGACATGCCCGGAAACGATATGCCCCCCCAGCTCATCTCCGACCTTGAGCGCACGTTCGAGATTGATTTTCTGGCCTTCGACCCATTGGCCGATATTGGTCTTGTCCAGCGTTTCAGCGCTGATCTCGACATCGAACCAATCGGGGCCAAGCTCGACAACGGTCAGACAAACACCACTGCAGGCAATCGACGCGCCGATATCAATGTTTTGTGTGTCATAGGCCGTACCGATGCGCGCGCGCAGGTCGCCCCGGTGTTCGAGGCTGCGGATTTCCCCAATGTCTGTCACGATACCGGTAAACATGATGTAGCCCTCACCGTCATCATCCGCGCTAGCTCCTGCGGAATATTGGTTCTCAGAATGCCGCTGTGTGTGATAATTGCGGATCAGACCGAGGGATACTGCGCGACCATGACAAAGACAACGGGCAAGCGGACGACATCCACGAAACGGGTGTTTTTGTTTTTGCAAGGCCCGCATGGCCCATTCTTTAGTGAATTGGCTCAGCGTTTGACCGAAACAGGCGCAAAGTGTTGGCGCGTGGCCTTCAATGCTGGCGATGGCACGCGGTGGCGCGACAGGTCCACATTGTTGGAGTTCAAGGACCAGATTTCAGACTGGCCGCAACAGATGTCGCGGTGGATGGCGCAGACCGGCACAACAGATGTGGCGCTTTACGGGGATGTGCGCCAGCATCATGCCCAAGCGGTGCAGATCGCCAAAGATGCTGGTCTGACCATTCATGTATTTGAGGAAGGATATCTGCGCCCCTATTGGGCCACCTATGAACGCGGCGGTTCAAACGGCAATTCCAAGCTGATGCAAATCTCGATTGAGCAAATGAGAAATGCCTTGAGCCGCACGGCGAATGTCCCTGCCCTGCCGCCGGATCGCTGGGGAGATTTGCGAATGCACATGGTGCACGGCGCGCTTTATCACTGGCATGTCTTGTTTCGAAACCAACGGTTCCCGCACTATCGCCCGCATCGAGACCAAACGGTTGCAGAAGAGTTCCGACTGCATGTTCTGCGACTGCTGCGCCGGCCGCGACACATGATTGAGCGCTGGATTACAACGCGGCGGATCCGAATTGGTGGGCGGCCGTATCATGTCGTGTTGCTGCAACTGGAGCACGACGCAAGCTTTCGTGCGTTTTCCGAGTTTGGGTCGCAGACCGAGTTTGTGGATCTGGTCATTGATGGCTTTGCCAAGGGCGCGCCACCGCATCATAGACTGGTGTTCAAGGCGCATCCTCTTGAAGACGGGCGGGTGCCGCTTGAACAGACCATCCTCGAGGCAGCAAAGCGCCACAACATAATGAGCCGCGTTCATTTTGTGCGCGGCGGCAAGCTCGCCTACCTGCTTCAATCGGCGCGCTCTGCCGTGACCGTGAATTCGACATCTGCGCACCAGGCGCTCTGGCGGGGGCTTCCGGTCCGGAGTTTCGGGGTCAGCGTGTATGACAAGCCAGACCTTGTCTCGCATCAGACATTGCCTGACTTTTTTGCAGACCCGCAGCCTCCTGATGCAGACGCCTACGCCGCTTATCGTCAATTCCTTTTGGAGACGAGCCAAATTCCAGGCGGATTTTATTCGGCCAAGGGGCGGTCTCAATTGCTTCGCCAAGTGGTAGATCGCATGCTGACTGCACAGGACCCGTACGATTTGCGGCTAAAGGAGCGCGAGACCGGGGCGCAACAGTTGCGTGTTGTTCGCTGAACTCTACAAGCCCTAGTACTGGCCAAACTGCCTGTATTCCGGTAACTTACCACAAAATAAAAAACCGAGGCAGTCATTTCTGGTCGAGGAGACCGAGCAGTGTTCAGTTCAAAATTCCGATGGGCGCGGCCCATCGCGGTGATGTTGGCAGCATCATTCCTTGCGTCTTGCGGTCTGCCGGGGGTTGGCCCGACCAAGAACCAGATCTTTGCGGGGTCCGTTCAGCGCCAAGGCGACGCGTTTGTCGTTGCCATCAATGATCGTGTAACTCGAACCACAGCCGTGGTACCGGCCTTGGGTTTCTCGGACGAGCTCAAGCGTGCAGGCGTTCAAAGCGCTGATATTATCAGACCCGGAGACATTCTGGGGCTGACCATCTGGGAAAACGTGGATGATGGCCTGTTGGCGGGTGTTGCATCCAATTTCACGTCCCTGGAAAGCGTGCAGGTGGACGGATCGGGCTTCATCTTCGTGCCATATGCAGGCAGGATAAAAGCCGCAGGCAACACGCCCGAAGCGATCCGTCGGATCATCACCGAAAAACTCGAAGACCAGACGCCTGATCCTCAGGTCGAAGTTCGGCGGACAGCGGGTGACGGCGCGACTGTCTCGATCCTCGGCTCAGCCGGGACACAGGGCGTGTTTCCAATCACACGACCGACACGCACACTTGCGTCCATGCTTGCAAGTGCCGGTGGCGTTGGTCCTGCACCCGAAATCGCTCAGATCACTCTGACACGCGGCGGCAAGAGCGAAACAATCTGGTTCGAGGACCTCTACGACCACCCGGAACTTGATATCGCGTTGCGCGACGGTGACCGAATTCTGATCGAAGCAGATCAACGCTCGTTCACGGCGCTGGGGGCGGCCGGGGCTCAAACTCGTATGACCTTCGAGACGCAAACACTGTCCTTGGTCGAAGCGCTTGCACAGCTTGGCGGGCTAAGCGCGACTTCGGCAGACCCGACCGGTGTATTTGTGTTGCGCAATGAACCCGCTGCAATCGCAAACGCGGTTCTGGGTCGGAGCGACCTCGTCGGAGCACAAAGATTGATCTACGTGATGGACCTCACTGAGCCCAATGGCCTCTTCATGGCGCGGGACTTCCTTATCCGCGACGGCGATACAATCTACGTGACCGAAGCGCCGATCGTACAATGGAACCGTACGATTGCCTCAATCACCGGTACGCTTGGCGGGGCACAAAACCTGACAGCGGCAGCGACTGGCGGAGCGCTTGGGGAATAAGCAGGCCATGCAGCCCGCAGCTTCACGTTTGGACGCCGGAGAGGACACTCTCCGGCGTTTATATGTCTACAATTCAGGTTTTTTGACGCAAAGCCGCATCAAGCGGATTCTTCACCTGGCCGGTTGGTCCGTCTCGCTTGGGCGACCATCCGAAGATGAATGGGTTGGCGTCTGGGGTGCTGCTCCCAGTGCCGAGCGCGGATTGACTGTCGCTCAAGGCCAGGACGCCCATGTCCTGCGCGTCGAGGATGCTTTTCTTCGATCCCTTTTCCCAGGTCGTGTTCGCAAAGAACCACCCTTGGGCCTTGTCCTGGATCGGACGGGACTGCATTTTGATGCGTCACAACCGTCTGACCTTGAAACGCTGCTCATCAATGATCCGCTCGACGACACAGCGCTGTTGAACGCCGCGCGGGATTTGATGACGCGGTATTGCAGGTCTCGCCTGTCAAAATACAGTGCCTATGATCCTGATCTGGCACTTCCAGAGCCGGGATACGTTTTAGTCATCGATCAGGCTGAAGCCGACGCATCGGTACTTGCCTCCGTGCCCGGTCCGGACATGGCCCGCGCACGGTTTGCCGAGATGCTGTACTACGCACAAACCGAGCATCCGGCTGCACGCATCCTGATCCGCAGCCACCCCGAGACTGTGGCAGGTAAAAGAACGGGCCACTTCAACAAGGAACAAGCGCAGGGACGCATCTCGTTTGTTGACGGGGCGTTTGCGCCGGTGGACCTGCTTGAGGGTGCCATCGCGGTCTACACTTTATCGTCGCAGATGGGGTTCGAAGCCATCTTAGCGGGTCATAAACCGCGCGTATTCGGCACGCCGTTCTACGCGGGTTGGGGCTTGACCGACGATGAACATCAACTGGTCCGACGGCAACGCAAGTTGACACGCGCGCAGCTCTTCGCTGGCGCGATGATGCGCTATCCGGTCTGGTACGATCCTTACCACGACCGCCTATGCGATCTTGAGCGTGTCATGGCTACGCTTGAAGCAACCCAGCGCGCGGCCATTGAGGACAGGCAGGGATGGGCCGGACGGAACATTCGCCTCTGGAAACGGCGGCACATGCAGGCCATGTTCGGCGGTCAGAAACCGATGCGCTTTGGCGCAGCTAGACCGGCTGACACCGCAAGACGAATGGTGTGGGGCGCGACGGCGGAACCCGGCGAGGTAAATGTCGAGGATGGATTCATCCGCTCACAGGGACTGGGAGCAGAGCTTGTGCCGCCACTGTCGCTGGTGCTTGACGACGTCGGTATCTATTTCGATCCGACGCGCCCCTCCAGGTTGGAGCATTTGATCGCGCAGAGCATCACCCTGCCCGACGAGGCGCTGGCGCGTGCCTCTCGGATCATCCAGCGTCTGCTGCGCGAAAAGGTGACAAAGTACGCTACAGGCGCACCAGAGATTTCCCTGGAGCGAGACCATGCCCGGCCCGTTATCTTGGTGCCCGGACAGGTCGAAGACGACGCATCAATCGTTCTAGGCAGCCCTGAAATCAAGACCAACACGGCTCTGCTGCAGCGCGTGCGGGACGCCAATGCAGAGGCCCGCATGGTCTACAAGCCACATCCTGACGTGGTGGCCGGCCTCCGCCCCGGAAACGTCCCCAATGCAGAGCAATGGGCGGATCAGGTTGTCACGGACATACCGATGGCCAGCCTCTTGTTACAGGTGGACGCGGTTTGGACCATGACCTCCCTTGCTGGTTTCGAGGCGCTCCTGAGGGACGTCCCTGTTACAACTCTTGGATTGCCGTTCTATGCCGGATGGGGGCTAACAACAGATCTGTGCCCCACCCCGACGCGCCGCGGTCAGATTGTGACTGTTGAAAGGCTCGCATATGCAGCCCTGATTGACTATCCGCGCTATTTCGATCCTGTAACACAGCAAGCGTGCCCCATCGAAGTTGCACTGGACCGTCTCAGCGCCGGAGACATTCCAACGCCACATCGCCTACGTCTGCTGGCAAAGGCACAGGGGATCATGGCCAGCTACGCTTGGCTTTGGCGCCGCTGACGTACCCAGCTTTGAACAACATCGTCACCGCTCTGACGCACTGACTTCAATGAAAAGCGAGGCGCTTCGGACAAGCGGTCCAACCCCAGTGCGCCAAGTGCGGGACGACCTTCCGCACCAATCACGACGCCGCCCATATGTAGATCAAGCCGATCCACGCAGTCGGATGAAAGCAGACTTGCAGCCAACTCTCCTCCGCCTTCGCAGAAAACACTGGTCAGGCCCTGAGCACCAAGCACTTGCATCAAAGCAGGAATATCAACCTGACGCCCATGAAGCGGAATGCAGAGCAATTTCGCGCCCAATTCCTGCCACGCCAGACGAATATCCTCCGGCGCATCTTCGGCATGGCACAACCAGACAGGAACCCGGTCAAGCGTGCGGGCCAGATTGCCATCTATAGGCAGGTCCAACCGCCTGGACACAATGACCCGAACGGGTTGTTTTGGTATGTCGATCCCTCGCACGGTCAACAGCGGATCATCCGCACGTACGGTGCCAGCACCAACCATGACCGCGTCATGGCGCGCTCTCAGATGATGAACATAGGCGCGGGTTTCCGGCCCTGTGATCCACTGGCTGTCACCGCTCGCAGTGGCGATCCGTCCATCGAGACTGGTCGCGAGTTTGAGAGTGAGCAATGGTCTTCCGGTCTCGATTCGAAGGAAGAAACCAGCATGATCTTCGGCAGCTTCCTCAGCACAGACGCCAGTAATGACCTCGATCCCGGCGCTGCGCAGACGCTCGAAACCCTGACCTGACACGCGCGGATCACTGTCAGCAAAAGGCGCAACGACACGCGCAACTCCGGCCGCGACAAGTGCCTCCGCGCAGGGAGGAGTCTGACCGTGATGCGCGCAGGGTTCCAGTGTTACATAAGCCGTAGCGCCCTTCGCGGCCTGACCCGCCTGCAACAAGGCCACGGTTTCGGCATGCGGGCGACCGCCCGGCTGTGTCCAGCCTTCACCGATGACCGTATCGCCCTGGGCAATGACGCACCCAACCGCCGGGTTGGGCCAAGTGTTGCCCATCCCGTGTTGGCCCAGTTCCAACGCCCTGTGCATATGACGCACATCATCGGAGCGCATGGCAGCCTATCACTCTTCGGATTTTGGTTTGTCTTTTTCGGACGGGCGCAACTCACTGACAAATTTGTCGAAATCGTCAGCTTCCTGGAAGTTCTTGTAGACGCTGGCAAAGCGTACATAGGCGACGGTGTCGATCCGGGCCAACGTCTCCATAACGATCTCGCCGATCTGTTTCGACGCGATGTCGGTTTCGCCCATGCTTTCCAGACGGCGCACGATGCCCGAGATCATCTGGTCGATCCGCTCGGGTTCGATCGGACGTTTCTGCATCGCCATGCGGATAGAACGTTCCAACTTGTCTCGATCAAAATCTTCACGTCGTCCGTTGGACTTGATCACTACAAGATCACGCAACTGCACCCGCTCATAGGTTGTGAAACGGCCGCCACAGGCCGGGCAAAAGCGCCTGCGCCGAATGGCCACGTGATCTTCAGCCGGACGGCTGTCTTTGACCTGCGTGTCGATATTTCCACAAAACGGGCAGCGCATTGGCCGTCCCCCTTCTCTTCCGTCTCTGCCTCTGACTGTGGGTTTGCCCCACTTATCCACAGCCACTATAGGTCAGCCGCGAAGTTTTGGGTAGAGGGGAATTCAAGCCGCAAGCTGTGGTGGGATCATCATGCCAAATGCGCAACAACACGACGGACATGCGGCGCGTTTCGGTGTTCGAACAGGTAAATACCCTGCCATGTCCCCAAAGCCATGCGGCCATTCGAGACCGGAATAGACAGGCTTACCGGAAGCAAGGCCGCTTTGATATGTCCGGGCATGTCATCTGGCCCCTCATAGGTGTGAGTAAGGTATGACATGGACGGATCGGTTGTCGGCGGCACCAAACGATGGAAGAACGCAGACAGGTCCGTCTTAACCTCTGGATCGGCATTTTCCTGGATCAACAGGCTTGCCGATGTGTGCTGAATGAAGAGGGTCACAAGACCATTTCCGTGAACCCAATCGGCGACCGTGCTTGTGAAGTCGTAGAGGCCCGGGCCGTCGGTATGAATTTGAAAGACTGTTTGCATGGTGACACAATACGCATGCAGCCTTTAAGGCCTATTCTTTTCTCCGATTGGAACTGACATTCCGAAAAAATCATGTGTGCGCTGAACCTGCACAGGTCTCAGACTTGGCGCTTTTTGCAACCGCGTTTCGAAAGCCTACCGGCGCATGCGGACTGATCTGATGCGGTCGAAGGAACCATGACCGTCCCCTTCCGCGTTGGTGATCTGACACATCACACCAATTCAGAGGGCATTTATGACAAGAAAAACTTTATTCATCACCGGTGCGTCCACTGGCATCGGCGAAGCAACCGCACGGACCGCTGTGGAAGATGGCTGGAATGTTGGTCTTTTCGCACGCTCCGAAGACAAACTCGCCTCCTTGGCGGACGAACTGGGAGACTATGCCCTGGCGCTTCCGGGCGATGCGACCGATCTGTCTTCTCAGACCGATGCGCTTGCCAAACTTGCCGACCACTTCGGCTCGGTTGATGCGGCCTTTGCAAACGCGGGCACGGGATTGAGCGCCTCAGGCACGGAAGCCGGAGATCCGGACGAATGGCAGATGATGATCCAATTGAACATTATGGGTCTTCTTTGGACAACCAAAGCTGCCATGCCCCATCTCAAGAAATCGCAGGGACATCTGCTGATGACAGGTTCTGCCGCTGGCCGCCGCCATATCAAAGGCTCGGTTTACGGAGCATCAAAATGGTTCGTGCACGGCTATGGCGGCAACATTGCAGAGGAGATGCGCGAATGGGGCGGACGCTGCACGGTCATTGCGCCGGGCATGGTCGACACGCCGTTCTTCGATGAGGCGAAGCCGGACAAGTTAAAGCCTGAAGACGTCGCCGGCGCAGTCGCATTTGCCCTGAACGCGGACCACCGCGCCACCATTCAGGAAGTATTCCTGATGCCAACGAACTGAGGGAGACAAGCATGCCTAGCAACAACGACGATCCAAACACCGGTCCCGGTACAACGTCAGATCCCAATCAGGCCGATCGCACGGGATTTCCTTGGAAAGACAAATTCAAGGATGTTCCTGAACAGTCCGATGGACCCAAACAAACCAATCCGGACCCAAATGCCGGTCCCGGCACAACGAATGATCCCAATCAGGCGGATCGTACGTGAAGAAAAGAAAGACGCGCCAAGAATGGCGCGTCTTCTTCTTACGACCCAGCCAAACTGGTGACGACTATCGTGCCGCTCTCAGGCTGCGACAGGATTGAGTTCACGAGGTCTCCGGCCGCTAAAGGCTGCGAAACGTTCGGGTCGGGATAGGCCACAGCGGCAACTGGCAAGAGTACAAGAAGGGCAATAACTGTGTGTTTCATGTGAGCGTCCTTTCATGACGCACACATGTGCATTGGCGCGTTGCAGAAAAATGCACAAAAGCGCAGAAACAGTGTGCACGCAAAACCGCGTGACTTCAGCGTGAGACAGGGCAGCCTAGCTGAAGATGCTGTCACCCTGCTGATCGACAAGCATCCTGGCTTTGTCGAGTGACGCTTTGCAAGCGTCATCAAAGCTTTGCAACGTGTCGGCCCGCATCATGAAATGCGATTTGAGCTCGCCATTGATCTCTTTCTCAATCCGGGCCCCTATGCGCCAAGTGCCGCCATCTTTCACCGGCTCGGCGAAAATGGTGTACCCATTATGGGTTTCTGCCGGGGTGGATGGCGACGCGGTGTCACCACCACCGCCGCCAAAGAGTTTTTTGAGAAATGACATCGCTTATTGATCCAGGAACGACCGCAGTTTCCGCGACCTGCTTGGGTGCTTGAGCTTGCGCAGAGCCTTGGCTTCGATCTGACGGATCCGTTCGCGGGTCACGCTGAACTGCTGACCGACCTCTTCAAGCGTATGGTCGGTGTTCATGCCGATGCCGAAACGCATCCGCAGAACACGTTCCTCGCGCGGCGTGAGCGATGACAGAACCCGCGTGGTGGTTTCCTTGAGGTTCTCCTGAATGGCGCTGTCGAGCGGCAGCACGGCATTCTTGTCCTCAATGAAATCGCCGAGCTGGCTGTCTTCCTCGTCGCCGATGGGCGTCTCAAGGCTGATCGGCTCCTTGGCGATCTTCATCACCTTGCGAACCTTCTCAAGCGGCATCTGCAGCTTTTCCGCCAGCTCTTCCGGCGTCGGTTCGCGGCCGATTTCATGCAGCATCTGCCGACCCGTGCGGACAAGCTTGTTGATCGTCTCGATCATGTGCACCGGAATTCGGATGGTGCGCGCCTGATCCGCGATGGACCGGGTGATCGCCTGACGGATCCACCATGTGGCATAGGTTGAGAACTTGTAACCACGGCGGTATTCGAACTTATCCACCGCCTTCATCAGGCCGATATTGCCTTCCTGAATGAGGTCGAGGAACTGCAGACCGCGATTGGTGTATTTCTTGGCGATCGAGATCACGAGACGCAGGTTCGCTTCGACCATTTCCTTTTTGGCCTGACGGGCTTCTTTTTCGCCCTTTTGGACCTGTGCCACGATGCGGCGGAATTCGCTGATGTCGAGGCCCACATACTGACCAACCTGCGCCATATCGGCGCGCAGTTCTTCTGCCTTATCGAGCGAGCGTTCGATGAACATCTGCCATCCGCGACCCGACTTCTCGGCCATCTCGTCCAGCCAGTTGGGGTCAAGTTCACGACCACGATAGGCGTCGATGAATTCGCGACGGTTGATGCGGGCCTGATCGGCCAACTTAACCATCGCAGAATCAATGGACATGATGCGCTTGTTGATGCCGTACAGCTGGTCGATCAGCGCTTCGATCCGGTTGTTGTGCAGGTGCAGTTCGTTTACCAGAACGACGATTTCAGAGCGCAGCTTCTGATAGCGTTCCTCGTCACCTGCGCTGAAAGAACCATCCTCGTTCAGCGTGGCCGAGATGCGGTTGTCCTGCATGCTCGCCAGTTCTTCGTAATCCTGAGCGATCCGGTCAAGCGTTTCGAGAACACGCGGCTTGAGTGCGGCTTCCATAGCCGCAAGCGACATATTTGCCTGTTCGTCCTCGTCATCCTCGTCGTCATTGTTGATCGGGTTGCCGTCAGCATCCAGTTCTTGACCGCCACCGCTCGACTCTTTCTCGGAAGACGCTTCACTCCCGGCCACCACATTGGGTTCGACTTCTTCCTCGTCGTCCATCTGGTTGCCAAAGGTGGTTTCAAGGTCGATCACATCACGCAGAAGAATGTCTTCGTTCAGAAGTTCCTCGCGCCAGATCGTGATGGCCTGAAACGTCAGCGGGCTTTCGCAGAGGCCGGCGATCATCGTGTTTCGACCGGCTTCGATCCGCTTGGCGATTGCAATTTCACCTTCGCGACTCAGCAGTTCGACACTGCCCATTTCGCGCAGATACATGCGCACCGGATCATCGGTCCGGTCCAGCTTTTCAGACGTGCCCGAGGACAGCGTCACTTCGCCCGGCTTGGCCGTCTGAACGAGGTCGGTGGTGCCCTTGTCGTCTTCTTCCTCGGCTTCCTCGTCATGTTCAGTGACTTGGATTCCCATTTCAGACAGCATCGACATCACGTCCTCGATCTGGTCAGAACTGACCTGATCGGGCGGCAAGACTTCGTTCAACTGATCGTAGGTGATGTAGCCGCGTTCACGGGCTTCTGCGATCATCTTCTTGACCGCTGCTTGGCTCATGTCGAGGCTGACGTCTTCCTCGCGATCTTCGGTCTTGGCGTCGTCGTTATCTTTGGCGGCCATAGATGCTCCTGTCGAGGCGGGGCGATTCGATTGACCCGAATCAATAGCGCGAATTGGTGATTCGCACACCCGTTTACCCTGTTTCGTTTACGCTTTCCTTAGCAAAACACCGTTAACTCCGGGGTTTCTCGAAGCGAATGGTTTCCATCAAAGCAGCAAATGCGCTGCGTTCTTCTCGATTTATAGGGGCCCCGTTCGGGCCAAGATCATATTCAGCCTTGTCTTCGGACTGTGCGCGTTGCGCCAATTGCCGCGCCGCCGCGGCCTGACCCAAGCGCCAAGTCAGCGTTTCGTCTGCAGGGCCGTTCAGGTCTTCGGCGGCTTCAGCGATTTCTGCGTTCAATCCAACAACTGCCTCCAGCTTCGCAAGCTCTTCCGCAATGGTCAGACGGGCCAACTCCCGATCCCCGGGCTTGCGCACACATGGCGTAATCGCGACATGGCGTGCGCGACACAGCTTTTCAAGGGCTGGCTCACCCAAAGCATCGTCTACAGCGCCCTGAACCGTTTCGACTGCTTCTGTAGCATGCTGAAGAAGACATTGCCGGATGACCGCATGATCTGGGTCACCGCACGACATCTCCTCGATCTGCGATTCAAACTCGGAGATAAGGTCTGGAGTTGTGATCAATGCGGCCAGGATCACAGCCTCACGCAAACGGACCTCAACATCTCTGCCCCCCGCGACCAGCAAGGAAGCCCGTGTGCCTTCTGCCGGCTTGGCCATCTGCGATGACATGAACCGTCGCGACGGAGCGCGGTTGGATTTGGCAGGCGCACGGAAAAGGTCCCATCGGAGGCGTTTGATTTCTTCTCCATAATGGCTGCGCAGAGACGGATCCTGAATTTGCTTGATCCGATCACGCAGCGTCTTGTCGAGGGCTGCTTTGCGCTCCGGACTGTCGAACACACGCCCTTCAGTTTCCCGGCGCCACAAAAGGTGCACCATCGGCTGCGCCGTATCCAACAACGCGCGCATCGCTTCGCGGCCTTCGGACCGGATCAAGTCATCCGGGTCCTGCCCTTCGGGCAACAAGACAAATCGCAAAGACTTGCCCGCCTCCAAAAGCGGCAACGCCGTGTCGATCACACGGTAGGCAGCATTCAATCCCGCCTTGTCGCCATCCAAAGCCATGATTGGCTCGTCCGTGATACGCCACAGCATCTGCAACTGCGTTTCGGTCACAGCCGTTCCAAGCGGTGCAACCGCAGCCTCAAAACCGCCCGAAGCCAAGGCGATCACGTCCATATAGCCTTCGGCAACGATCAGTGGCTGACCTTTGCCAGCCGCCTCCCGGGCTGGGGCCTGATTGTAAAGAGTGCGACTTTTGTCAAAAAGAGGTGTTTCCGGGCTATTGAGATATTTCGCGTTATCATTGGGATCCATTGCCCGCCCACCAAAGGCAATCGCACGCCCGCGCGCATCCCGGATCGGGAACATGATCCGGTTTCGAAACGTGTCATACGGTTTTCCACCTTTTTGCGACGGCTTGGCAAGTCCGACCTCAATGATCTTGTCAGGGGCAATGCCCTGTCCCGTCAGATAGTCCCAGAGCGTTTGCCAACCGGGCGGCGCAAAACCGATATCGAAACTGTCCTGCGTTGCCTCGTCCAATCCGCGGCGTACCAGATAATCCCGCGCTTCCGCGCCAGCGCCGCCGCGCAATTGCAGTCGGAAGAACCGAACCGCAGTCTCCATGACCTTTATCAGCTCAGTACGGTGATCTGCCTTCTCCTGCGCCTTGGGATCGCGTGCGGGCATCTGCATCCCTGCCTCACCGGCAAGTATTTCGACCGCTTCCATAAAGCCCACATTTTCGGTTTCGCGGACAAAGGAAATCGCATCGCCTTTGGCGTGACAGCCGAAACAATAATAATAGCCTTTGCGGTCATCGACGTGGAAACTGGCCGACTTTTCCTGATGGAACGGGCACGGCGCCCACATGTCCCCCTTGGCCTGGTTGGACTTGCGCGTGTCCCAAAGCACCTTGCGCCCGACCACCTGAGACAGGCTCGTTCGCGTGCGCAGTTCGTCCAAAAAATTGGGTGGCAGGCTCATGCTCAAAATATCGGGTGTAGACGACCAAGAGTCCAGTGGGCGGGCGATTTAACTACCCCCAAGAGGGCTCGCGTGCTATTGCGACAGACATGTTTGATAGACCATGTTACTGACTTCTGGACTAAGTTGCTCTTCCGGTAATGAATAGATCCAGTCGACCAGTTGCACGGCAAGAACTTCGTCGGTCTTCGACATATCTGGGATGGTGCGCAGGACCCTCCGTTCGGCGCGCCGTGCGTTGGAGCCGTTTTTGCGTTCCGTCATGATATTTGTGGCGACTTGGCCGAACTTGCGACACTCGGCTTCTTTGTCCTGCGCCACTGCTGGCACAGACAGACTGAACATCAAGGCAGCAGAGGCAAGCATTCTACGGATCATGGCGTCCTCTCGGTTTGGCCGGGTCAGATGCGGAACACCTAGCCCAGCCAAACCATAAAGTCACCCGTCAGAGGCCTTTCGCCCGGTAGCTGGACGCGACCTTTTCAATCGACACGATATACGCTGCTGTCCGGAGATCGTGAACATCTTCACGGGCGTGCCAAACCTCGCGCATGGACTGATAGGCGATCCGCATAGTGTCATCGAGGCCCGAACGCACCAGTTCGAGTTCATCGGCACCACGCAGATAGCGGTATTTGAAATCCGGAGACATGGACCAACGGTCTCCCAGCATATCATCAAGCCGTTGCAACTCATCAATGACCAGTTGGTGCCGCGCCTCTTCCTGACGGCGCTGCATCCGACCGAAGCGGATATGACTGAGGTTCTTGACCCATTCGAAATACGACACTGTCACACCACCGGCATTGGCATACATGTCGGGAATAATGACGGTGCCTTTCGCCCGGAGGATATCATCGGCTCCGGCAGTGATAGGCCCATTCGCAGCCTCGATAATCAATGGCGCCTTGATGCGGTTCGCGTTGCGGAGGTTGATCACACCTTCCAGTGCTGCTGGGATAAGGATGTCACAGTCCGATTCAAGAACCTCAGGGCCCTCGGCTGTATGCCGCGCATCCGGATATCCGGTGACACCACCATGCTTAATAATCCATTCGCGCACCGCGTCCACGTCAAGGCCACTCTCGCTGAACAGCGCGCCGTCGCGTTCGATAATCCCGACGATCTTGCAACCATCTTCAGAACCAAGGAATTTCGCCGCGTGATAACCCACATTCCCCAAACCCTGGACGACAACTTTCTTGCCATCCAAACTACCTGACAGTCCCGCAGCTTTGACATCTTCAGGATGACGAAAAAACTCGCGCAGCGCATATTGCACGCCCCGACCGGTTGCCTCCACACGGCCAGCAATACCACCATTATTGATCGGCTTGCCCGTCACACAGGCGCGCGCATTGATGTCAGTGGTGTTCATCCGCGCGTATTGATCTGCGATCCATGACATTTCACGTTCGCCTGTACCCATATCCGGGGCTGGCACATTTTGTGCGGGATGGATGAGGTCGCGCTTAGCCAGTTCATAGGCAAACCGGCGGGTGATCTGTTCCATCTCGTACTCGTCGTAGTCACGCGGGTCGATACAAAGACCACCCTTTGACCCGCCGAAAGGCGCCTCTACAAGGGCACACTTATAGGTCATGAGTGCGGCCAGCGCTTCCACCTCGTCCTGATTGACCGAAAGCGCAAAGCGGATGCCACCCTTGACCGGTTCCATATGCTCGGAATGAACGGAACGATAGCCTGTGAACGTCTTGATCTGCCCTCGGAGGCGCACCCCAAACCGAACGGTATAGGTCGCATTGCAAACGCGAATCTTTTCCTCCAGGCCAGGTGGAAGATCCATCAGCGCAACAGCGCGATTGAACATCAGATCCACTGACTCACGAAATGTCGGTTCATCGGCTGGTATTGTGCTCATCTGTCCCTCCCAAGGCTGTAGTCATTTCGTTCTGTTATTCCACCAGCCTATGACAGCTTGGTTAATTTGATAACGCTTTATCTGAAACACCGGTTAGCGGACGAAGTGCTCAAATCTCAGGGACTGTTTCACCTTGGGCATCAATAAGGCTCCCACAGACTGAATTATCCATAAAAAACAATGCACTCCATATTTTCTTCATATTTGGAGCCGCAATCCCGCCGTCTTTCGCCTTCAGATCTCCAAATATCTAAGTGGGGTGTCAGACCGTCCTTAATGGGCGGGAAAGAGGTAACAAATGATCGGATTAAGCAACCTTCTGCCAAGGGTGCGGACCGAGACGCGGAGCAAGTCGAAGTTGAGGTCCAGCGTGTCCTCAATCCTGACCCGCTATTCTCGCGAGACCGACGGCAACATGACCATATTCGGGATAATGGGTGTCTTTGTCATGCTCGTCTACGGCGGTATCGGCATTGACATGATCTATTCCGAGGTTGAACGGACACGCCTGCAAAACACGCTCGACCGCGCCGTTCTTGCCGCTGCTGACCTGGAACAGCAAATCGACCCGGATACGTTGGTTCAGGATTACCTGACAAAGATGAACCTTGAGGACGCGCTCGCCAACGTGAGTATCACGGTGGATTCGGGTCTGAATTTCCGCACTGTGTCCGCGGAGGCCGAGCGAACGTTCAATTCGAACTTTCTGTATCTCCTCGGGTTCGACAAGCTGCAGACAACTGGCCTTGCCGAAGCGGAGGAGCGAATCTCGAACGTCGAGATTTCTCTGATTCTCGACATCTCAGGGTCTATGGGCTCGAACAGCAAGATCGAGAACTTGCGGAGCGCGGCCACCGAATTTGTCGAGACCGTGATAGAGAACGATGACGCCGGACTGACGACGATCAGCATCATTCCCTACAACGCAACCGTCAGTCTCGGCTCTACAGTATCGCAGCACTACACGCTGACCGACGAACATACCGTGTCACATTGTGCGATCTTCCCCGACAGCGCGTTCACGTCTCGTGCGATTTCGCCAACCGACGCATTGCAGCGTCTGGCCCATTTCGATCCATATACACTGGATCAGAACACCGTTGTCACACCGGATTCGTGGTGCCCGGACGATGAATACGGCTCGATCATTGCGCACAGCTCTAACAAGACCGAACTGCTTGCTCACATCGCGTCCCTCAGCGCCGGCGGCAATACCGCAATCGACCTCGGAATGAAGTGGGGCGTCGCTCTACTCGACCCGTCTGCGCGCCCTGTTGTGAATGGTCTGATTGCCGATGGGCATGTGGTTGCAGAAGCCGCAGGACGTCCCGCCGCATATGACGCGCCGGACGCGCTAAAGATTGCGGTGGTCATGACGGACGGCATGAACACGACGCAGTTCGACCTAGCACCTGAATACGCAAGCGGGATGTCCAACATCTGGATCGACGATCTTGGCGATACAGACGCCACAAATGATCGGTTCTCGCATCGCGTACGTGACGAGAGCGGCACCGAGAATGACGTCTACTACTGGTCGCGTTTCGAGGCCGGAACAATGGAAGAACGGTACCAGTCCATCCCGGACGGAGACACATCTGCTCGCCAGATGAGCAATGCCGAAGTCTTTGCGCGCTGGGGCACTCGGGCCTTTGGTCAGAAGTTCTTCCGTACGCCGTATTATGACGGCTGGGTTTCCTACAACCAGTACTACAATGCCTACTACGCTTATACGCCGATCGTCACAGGCACCGAAGCGGATGAACGTCTGTCGACGATCTGCGCCTCGGCGCGCGATGCTGACATCACTGTGTTCGCCATTGGCTTCGAAGCCCCCGACGAAGGACAGGCCGCCATGCGTGACTGCGCCTCGTCTCCGGCTCACTACTTCCCGGTTGAGGGCCTCGAAATTTCCGAAGCGTTTCAGGCCATTGCCCGGACCATTAACCAGCTGAGGTTGACACAATGATGCGGTTTACTCCCAAAATTATCCGCAGATTTCTGCGGGACGAAAGCGGCTCTGTCGTTACGATCCCCTTCGTCATCTGGGCGCCGGTGTTCCTCGCTGTCATCGTCGCTGGAATGGAAATCGGCGCACTTTCGATCCGCCATACCCAGCTCGAACGAGGGCTTGATCTTGCGGTTCGTGAAGTGCGCTTGGGAACCGGCGAAAACATCGAACACGATACGCTGAAGACCATGATCTGCGACAACACGACCCTGCTTACCGATTGCGAGGACATGCTGCGCCTCGAAATGATCCCGCTGAGCCTTCGTGATTGGACAGAACCGGCACGTGATGCGGACTGCTACGACTCTGCAGAGCCCGTGCGCCCGCTACGCCAGTTCGAGCCGGGTCAGCCCAATGAGCTGATGCTGCTGCGCGCCTGCTACAAGTACCAGCCAATCACTCCGGCCGGTAGCGTTGCCGCAGCAATGCCCAAAGACGCCGACGGTTACGCTGCAATCGTGTCCTTCTCGGCCTTCGTACAGGAGCCTTACTAATGACTGCTCGTATCCAGAAAAGCGTGTCGCGGTTCTTCCGCGACACCAAGGGCGATGCTTCGCTTGAGGCAATCATCATCCTTCCCGCCCTTATCGTCATCTTTGCGATATCTTGGCTGTATTTTGACGTGATGCGCCAGCAGGCCATCAACCAAAAGGCCAACTACACGATCGGTGACATTATCTCTCGTGAAACCGAAGTGGTGAACCATGAATACATCGACAATGCCCGGAACCTCTTGTTCCATCTGGCACAGGCACAGGGCGATGATATCGACTTGCGCGTCTCGGTCGTCCAGTATGACAAGAACGGTACAGGCGAGAGCGTTGGGAACGCAGACTACGAACTTGTATGGTCCGTGGCACGGGGCGATTGGTCTGCACTGGATCAAGATGACATGACCACCTACAAACCCCATCTGCCGATCTTGGCAGTAGGCGATCAGACAATCCTCGTCGAAACTCGTGACTGGTATCAGCCTTTGGTCCATTTGGCGAATGATGGATTTGATATCAAAACCTATTCATTCACACGGCCGCGCTTTGCCTCACAGGTCATCTTTGAAGGGATCAATGATGGGTCCGGTAAGACCTGGGGTAACAACGGCTGGGGCAATGGTGACCAGGATGCACCGGGCGGATCGCTCTGTAACAACGACGCAGAAAACGCGGATGAAGGCGCTGCGAGTGCCGACTGCACCTCGACCACAACGGAGCCAACCAACGGTCAGGGGAAAAAGAAGAATACCTGATGCCTATGCCTCACGCCGCGCAACGATCACGGCGATGATATCAGCCATTGGGCGGGCCTGAGACCCTGGGGTCACCCCGCCCACGGCGACACGGCGACCAAGACGCCACCACAAACCCGGCTGCCACGCGCGTGGCGCCGGGTTTTTCAACGTCAGCGTAAATCCGTTCGACGGCTTGATCGCAAAGGCCCCACGATTGACGGCGACAATATCCTCGACGCGCGCCAGAACTGTTCCCTCGCTGTCGGTCAGCGCCGTCTCGGTCAACCACAGCTTCCTGCGCGTGGCGACCTGTAGCCTGTGCGCAAACCAGAGCGACACAAGACCCATACCAATCAAGAAGACCTGCCAAAGCACATGTGCCGGCGGCGCCACAAAAGCGAGGTACAGAACCAAGCCACCGAGCATCAGCAACATGAAAATGCCCACAACACGTCGGGGACCGCGCGGATCAACCTCGGCAAGGATCTCGTCTGACATGGCGTCCCTCCTGTAACTTAGGACGCCGATAGCGCATTCGTCAGGTCAATGCGAGACTGCGCGGTAGATCTCCTGCCCCCGCTCCTCAGGTTCGTCGTCGATCAGAACTGTTGGAAAACCGGGAGCCGTGATCGACAGGCCGGTTGCCTCTTCGAGACGTTCGATCAAACGATCCGATTGCGCACGGTCTCCGTAGCGCGCCTGACCGTCTTTTACGATTTCGATCAGCTTCGGGGACAGCTCCAACGGAACGCTTTTCGCGTCCGCCAATGCCTGAAACAAACCGATATCCTTGAAAACCAGATCCAGTGTGAAATCCACATCCCGGTTGCCAGACAGGATCAACTGGCTTTCGGTCTCATGTACAAAGGACGTTCCAGAAGAAGCCTTGATCGCCTCGTAGGTGATGCCCAGGTCAATCCCATGCGCGGCCATCGTGGTCATCGCTTCGCAGAGGCTCGCAAGGTGCACGGTTGCTAGATAGTTGGTCATCACCTTGAGCACGGACGCGCTGCCAACCTCACCGGTATGCAGAACGCGGCGCCCCATGTAGGTCAAGAGAGGGAGAACCGTTTCAAATGTCGCGCGGTCACATCCGGCAAAAATCGAGATGTTGCCCGTCGCCGCGCGGTGGCAACCACCAGAAACCGGGCAATCCACCGCCTGACCGCCTTTCGCCTCGACTGCTGCGGCTTGAGATCGGATTGCTTCGGCATCAGTGGTCGACATCTCCAGCCAAATTTTGCCGGGACCAATTTCTGGCAACATCTGTTCCAGCACCGCTTGCGATGCCGCAGGGCTGGGCAGGCTGGTGATGACAACGTCGCAATCCCGCATCACCTCGGCAGCCCCACTACCGGCCTGCGCCCCCTTGTCGAGAAGGACCTGCATCCGCGCTGGATCAAGGTCAAAGACCGTCAGATCAACTCCGTTGCGCGCAAGGGTGCCCGCCAGTTTGGCACCGACGGCCCCCAGTCCCACAAATCCGACCTTCATAGACATTTCCCTGTTATGCGTTTTGCACCCAGCGTGACCGCGTCAAGCCACACCTGTCATGGTCAAAACCGACACATGCGGGAGAACTGGCAGATTTTTATTCGGCAGCCATACCATCGGTGAACTGCAAACGCGCCAAACGCGCATAAAGACCGTCCTCGGACACTAGTGTGTCATGCGCGCCGGACGCCACGATCCGCCCCTGTTCCATAACAATGATCCGATCCGCCTTCTTTACGGTCGCAAGGCGGTGCGCGACGATGATGGTGGTTCGCCCCTCGGAAAGCTCATCAACAGCCCGCTGAACGGCACGTTCACTTTCCGCATCCAGCGCGCTGGTTGCCTCGTCAAGCAGCAGGACCGGGGCATCGCGCAAAATTGCACGGGCGATTGCGATCCTTTGCTTTTGCCCGCCCGAGAGCATCACCCCCCGTTCGCCAAGATAGCTGTCATACCCGTTCGGCAAAGCTGCGATGAATTCGTGCGCGGCCGCCGCCTTGGCTGCGTTTTCGATCTCTGCATCCGTCGCATCCGGTCGACCAAAGCGGATATTTTCACGCGCCGACGCCGCAAAGATAACAGGATCCTGAGGCACCAGCGCGATATGCTTTCGGAACTCTTCCCGGTTCACCGCGTCGATCCGCGTCCCATCAAGACAAATTGAGCCGGAATCGGGATCGTAGAAGCGCTGGATCAGTTGGATGATCGTCGTTTTTCCTGCGCCGCTCGGACCAACCACAGCGACGGTTTCGCCCGGAACAATCCGAAGGTTCACGCCATCAAGCGCGGCAACATCGGGGCGGCTGGGATAGGTAAATTGCACGTCCTCAAAAGTGATCTCACCACGCACGGGCTCTGCCAATGACAGCGGCGTTTCTGGATCGTTGACCGTATCTTCGGCCTGCAGAAGTTCGACCAAGCGTTCGGTTGCTCCAGCCGCGCGCTGCAATTCACCGAAAATCTCGGAAAGCGCAGCAACCGACCCAGCAACCATCACCGAATAGATCACAAACTGTACCAGTTCGCCCGGGCTCATTGACCCGTTGCGCACGTCCGTAGCTCCGATCCACAAAACGCCGACGATCCCGGTGAAAACGAGGAAGATCACAATCGCCGTCATCTGCGCCCGCGTCCAGATCCGTCGACGCGCCGCATCAAAGCTTTTCTCGGTCACATCTCCAAATGCATTGCGCGAGATAGCTTCATGCGTGAACGCCTGCACCGTTTGCACGGACAGAAGCGCCTCGGACGCATTGCCGGACGATACCGCGATCCAATCCTGGTTTTCCCGACTCAGCTTGCGCATTTTGCGGCCCAAAAAGAGGATCGGAACCACAACCGCTGGCACGATCAAGAGAACCATGCCAGTGAGCTTGGCAGAGGTGATCAGCATCAGGACCATGCCGCCAAAGAAGATCAGCACGTTGCGCAGTGCGATCGAAATCGACGAGCCAATGACGCTCAAGATCAGAGTCGTGTCCGTCGTGATGCGGCTGAGCACTTCTCCCGTCATCACCCGTTCGAAAAACGACGGGCTCAGCCCGATCACGCGCCCAAATACCGCTTTACGAATGTCTGCGACCACCCGTTCGCCAAGACGCGTCACCAGCGCATAGCGCAGCGCCGTACCAATCGCGAGCAAACCGGCAATGCCTAAGGCGGCCGCGAAATACAGGTCAAGAAGTGCGCCATCTGCAGTATTGAAATTGTCGACCACACGTCGAACGGCCATTGGCAAGATCAAAGACACGCAAGCAGTGGCGGTCAAAGCAAGCAGCGCCGCCAGCATCAATGACCTGTACGGCAAGATGAAAGGCCACAAGGCTGCCAGTGATCCCAGTTTCTTGGATTTCTCGCGTTCTTCGTTTTTCGCCAGTGTGGGTGTCGCGTCCGCCATCAGGTTCCCGTTTTTTAGTTAAAAACGCTTTAACAATGGCCTGCCGGCGCTGGTCAAGCCGAACGCGCCGCAAAAGCCGATTTGCCGCGCCACCTGATGGGTGCGTGTAAGTCGGCCATAGCTTCAAAGAAAAGGTGGAGCGGGCGACGGGAATCGAACCCGTATCATCAGCTTGGAAGGCTGAGGTCTTACCATTACACAACGCCCGCAAGACACGTGCTGAGGTATGACATGCATGCACCAAGGTCAAGCACCCGCATATTGTTGTATCGCGAATATTCTGCGCCACAGTGCAACGAGGGGACCGAAAACCGCCTATCACCTCAGCCGTCTTTGCGTGTCACCGCATCACGCGACCGGGTCAGCCCATCCTGAAACCCTTCAGCATCTCCAAAATCGAGAAACGTGGCATAGCGACCATGTGGATGTCGCACAGGACCTGCATGCTTCACCGGGCACCAAAAGGCCTCGGTCCGCGAGGCAATTTCGCCCACCCAGGAAATAACGCCATTGCAGTAGCCGCAATAGACGCAATTCAGTTTTTGCAGACCGTTGAGATATGCCAGATGATGCCGATCAATGCGGATATGATCTGAACGTCTGACCTTTGGAATCCCATAGGCGGGAAAGCAGACAAGCTGATAGACGGATACGAAGAGGTCGAGGATTACAAAAGGAACAATCAGGCTGTAAATAACGGGTGCCGTCACAATGTGGCTCAGCCGCGCCCCTGCGAAAAATGCCTTGAGGTCGACGCGCAACTCTTTGTGACGCCGTTTGACCGTAGCTTCGAACCGGGCACGACGACCGATAAGCTCATACGCAAACGCCTTGCGCCGCTTGGCGATCTCGGTTTCAAGCTCATCGGTCAGATCATCGATCCGCGCGAGAATATCCTCTATCCGCTTGTCCATCTTTTTCACCCCAAGATATCAGCGCCACACATCTGAATTTCTGCAATGATATTCAAACGACTGACAATGAGACACAAAACGTTGGTGTCAGACAGAACTGGCCCACTGCCGAGACTGCCTCCTGTCGGACAACATATCGCGACAGGCAAACACGCCGCCTTGACACAAATCAGGGGATTTCCCCAAGCAAAGCACGCGCGCTCAGCCGGGACCCATCTCACACAAAGTCGAACAAGCGCCCGATCTTGTTGCACCGATCCGCGTAGCCGGACAAAACGCCAAGATGCCAGCCAAGAACCTGATTGCTCGACAAAGCCGGGATCCCCAGATCGCGCTCAATATCCTCAATGATCTCCAAAGCCCGCAGGTTGGTGCATGACATGAAGACGGCCTCGCAATCTCCGCCCCGTCCAACATGAACAGCGGCATTGTGCACGGAACGACGTGAAATCCGGACCACGCGCTCTTCGAGAGGTTCATCGAAACTGCCGAACGACACAACATTGATGCCGGCGGCCTGCAAACCTGCAATGAGGCGTTCACTCACGGTCGCCACATACGGGCTCACCATACCGATCTGACGAATGCCCCCTGCCTGGCACGCAGCGATAAGGGCAGTCAGCGGGTCCGTGACGTGTGGCGTGGCGATACCGGCCTTGATCATCTCGGCAACACGGGCCGCCCCGATCGCTGCACTGGCCGACGTGCATCCATAGCCGACAGCCGACAGCTCTGC
Organism: Marivita sp. XM-24bin2; assembly: GCA_003149565.1. Classification (GTDB taxonomy): domain Bacteria; phylum Pseudomonadota; class Alphaproteobacteria; order Rhodobacterales; family Rhodobacteraceae; genus Marivita. Next base: position 84,624 of record QCWH01000011.1, read on the forward strand.
CCCGTGAGGCAGCAAACCGGCCGCTCGCGTCAGGCTTGCTTCCATCGCCTGCAGGCTGTTCAGCGATACGGTTGCTGCGGATGGCACCCGCGACACGAGCAATTCGACGTCAGGTGGCAGCAACCAGCGGAAATCCCGCTCAATGGTTTCGTCGCTTTGAAGGGCCACAAGTCCAACCTGAATGGGCCGTTCCGCTTCAAGGGAATAGGGAAGCGCCATCAGATCACCCTTATGTCCTGAGTTTGAGGTCGCGACAGAAATTCTGCACAGCCGTCCCGGATCACGATGTTTTCTTCGTGCACCAATATCTTGTCATCCCTGATGCTGACAGACGGCTCAAGCGTCAGAACCATTCCCGGAACGAGAACCGTGTGATCCTGTGGGATGATCGACGGCCATTCCGTCAGCTGCATCCCCAGTCCGTGCCCCAACCGTCCTGCGTCCATCACATGTCCAGAGGGGTTCACCACGCCGTTCATCGCATGAAAAAGTTCGGCAATGGTCGCGCCGGGTTTGGCAGCCTCGAAGCCAGCCTGCGTTGCGTCAATCAAGGTGGCATGACCGCTTTTCACTGCGTCTGAAGGAAGGCCAACACTGTAATTGCGGTCGAAATCACAGAAATATCCATCCCAGACCAACCCAGTGTCGAGCATCAGCACATCGCCCAACATCAGCGGCGTCTCTGTGGCCGGGGAAATCACGTCGGCATAGCCGCTTCGGTCGGCAGCTCCGGCAAGATAGGGCACCCAATCAGCCCCCGCATCAAGG
>QCWH01000012.1:0-6207 GCA_003149565.1 Marivita sp. XM-24bin2
GGTAGGCGATCAAAAGCGCCAGCAACGTCGTCAGCGCGGCCACCCGAAGCGTCCGGGCAAGTGCGGTCCTGTTGAATTCGTCGCCAAAGAAAAGGCGGTATTCCTCGATCGAGAATTGCCCGTCGATCTGGAAGGATTTCAGAAGCAGAAGGAGCAGGGGCAGTGCAAAGACCACTGCCAAAAAGGCCAGTCCTGGCAAGGCCAGCAGGCCGATCTTTTCCGACCGTCCCATCATTTCGGGGCCTCGTAGACCAGTGTATTAGCCACAGACCAGCCAAAGGTCACATCCTGTCCGCGCTCGGTCTCCGTGTGAATGCCGGGTAATTCGCATAACAGCCGGTCTGTGGTTTTTGTCGCGCCGTAGAGGTGGGTCTTGGAGCCAAGCAGCATCAGCTCGGCCAGCGGGAGCGTGATGGTATTCTCACCCGGCGCATTCCGGATGAGCTCGGGGCGCACGCCGACCATGACTTTGGACCCTTGTTTGAACTGTCCATTGGCGTGAAGCCGGCCGTAATCCGTGTCGATGCTCAGCCGCTCTCCGTTGGCCTCGGCCACCGTGCCAGTCAAATGCGTGGAGAGGCCGACGAAATCCATCACGAAGGGCGATTGTGGCCGGGCGTAAAGCTCCGACGGGCTGGCGAATTGTTCGATGCGTCCGGCATTCATCACCGCGATGCGGTCCGAAACGCCCATCGCCTCTTCCTGGTCGTGGGTGACGAAGATCGCGGTCATGCCGCGGTCGCGCAAAAGCGATTTAAGCTCTACCTGCATCGTCTCGCGCAGCTTGCGGTCGAGGGCTGAAAAAGGCTCGTCCAGCAGAAGCAGGACAGGATCGACGATCAGAGCGCGCGCCACCGCGACGCGTTGTTGCTGGCCGCCGGAGAGGGCGGCGACAGGGCGGTCGGCGAAATCGCTCATCCGGACAAGCTCGAGCGCTTCCGCAACCTTGCCGGGGGTGTCGCTTTTGGCCATGCCGCGTGCGCGCAGACCGAAGGCCACGTTTTCAGAGACGGTCAGATGTGGAAACAGCGCATAGCTTTGGAACACCACGGAAATATTGCGCTTGTGGGCCGGCACAGTCGTAATCGCCCGGCCATCCAGAACGACATCGCCTTTGTCTGCCAGCGTCAGCCCGGCAATGATACGTAGTAATGTGGTCTTGCCGCAGCCGGACGGGCCAAGAAGGGAGACAAGCTCTCCCTTCGCCACGCGAAAGTCCATTCCGGACATGACGGTGGTGCCCTTGAACGCCTTCCCGACGCCGACGACGTCGAGATACTTGCGTTGATCCGGCTCCGGCGCAGCGGAGCCAGCCACAGGTCAGACTGCCATGAGCTTGTCGAAGCGTTCGATCCATGCCCGGCGGTTGGCCGAGACGAACGCCCAATCCGGCGAATAGATCGGCACACCTTCGGGGATGATCGCGCCTGCGGTCACGGTTGTATTTGCGGGAACAGATGACGAAAACTCTGCGATGGCCGATTGCATTTCCGCGCCCAGCATTTCGTTGACATAGGCCTGTGCAAGTTCGGGGTTCGGCCCGCCTTTTACAAGGCAGATGCCTGATGGCATGGCGAAAATCCCCTCCTTCGGCGCCGCAAGATCGACCGGTACGCCAGTGGCTTTTCGCGGCAGCGCGTAGGATGAGAAATTGCCAGACAGAAGCGTGATTTCGCCCTGTTCCAGCAGATTGAACGCCTGGCTCATGGTCGTGTAGACCGACAGCAGGTTTGGCTTCAGTTCTTCCAGCTTGTCAAACGCCGCGTCAATTTCGTACTGCGCTTCCGAGAACGGCTTGCCGGAGCCCAGCATCGCGGCGCTGAACAGCGTCCACATGCCTTCGGTGTTCTGGAGCGACGGGATGATCAACTGCCCGCTGGCCTCCGGTGCCCAAAGATCGGTCCAGGAGGCAACGCCGTCGGGGCGGAATTCGGTGTTGTAGGCAACACCAGCCCAGGGTTGCACGTAATTGCACCACATCCCGTCCATATGCACCGCATCGGGGCGCAGATCGGTCATGTTTGGCACAGCATCGGCGGTGATGGGTGTCAGCAGATCGGCCTCGACCGCCTGGATCATCACGGGATCGTCCATCTGGACGACCGACAGGTAGGGTGCGTCCTTGTTCGAGGCCATTTTTTCGAGATTGACGGAGGATTTCGTGCCTTCGAACAGGATATCCGCGCCAATCGCCTCTTTCATGTGAGGAATGACGATTTCCTCCATCCAGGCCGTATGCGACCCGGCGCAGCCAATGACGATTTCGTTGCTTTGCGCCCGCAAAATGGCCGGGGTGGCCAAGGTGCCAAATGCGGCGTATCCGGTGCTTTTCAGCAATGCGCGGCGCGACAGGCGCCCTTGTCCATTACGTGTCATGTTCACTCTCCCTGTGGCAGGTATGGTCATGGCCTGACGGTGACATGTGCTCGCGTGTGAAACGATTTTTTCTTGATGGCAATGTTGAGAAAAATACGAGATTGCTTTAAAAATTTGCGCTTTTGCCGGGGCGGGGCCAAAAACTCAGCCGCTGTGAATCCGCGGTTTGCAGTGTCGTCGTCGGTGCGACCACAAAGGCCGATCCAGTCAGCGACGCGATGCGGAGGAATTCCATGGGGTGCCGTGGCGGCAAGGGCTCTCGCGACGCGCGCAATACCGGCGCGCTGGCCCGTTCGCGCATCACGTATTACACGAAGATAACACGGAATAGATGTGAATTCGATAAACGCTCAGCGGCGCGAGGACGCCTGATAAAACGGGACGCGTTCGACGGTCGTCTGAAGGTAGTTTTCGTAGAATGCCTTCACGGCGGGAAACACGTCTTCGCGAAGCTGAAGACGGTTCATTTCCTCTTCGTCGCGCGGCTTTGACAGAGCGTCTGCAATCTGGGCCAGGATAGCGTCCCGGTCGATACGGACAAAGCGACCGTCTTCGTAGATCACTTTTCCCTCGACCATCACCTGGTGGATATCCTTCGATTTCGCCCGGTGGATCAGTGCATCCAAAGGCGCGATGCCCGGGTCCTGGAACGGATATGTCGCGCTGTCATAATCGAAGATCACCGCATCCATCCGCCGCCCCGGCTCCAGCCTGCCGATCTGCGCGCCGAAAGCCGTTGTATGCGCGCCATGTTCTGTCGCCATGCGGAAGATCTGGCCTGGGGAGGGCACGTCTTCGCGCTCCATCCCCGGCACGCGGTGCACGTTCAAAGCCATGCGCATTTCCTGCAGCATGTCCCGGTCATCATTGATCCCGGCCTCATCAATGCCGATGCCCACGGTCATGCCGCATTTGTGCAGCTCCATCAGGGGCAGGACCCCGGATCGCAAGCGCAGGTTGGACGAACAATTGTGGCAGATGCAGGTGCCGGTTCCGGCGCAGATCTCGATGTCTTCCTCGGTCATCCATACGCCGTGTCCCAAGGTCATATGAGGGCCTAGAAGCCCCAGCTTTTCCAGGTGCTTGACAGCCGTGGTGCCAGTGCGGCGCGCGGCGTATTCCTTTTGGTACGCGGTTTCGAGCAAATGCATGTGCATCGGCGCGCCGGCGGCGACGGATTTTTCCTGCATTGCCAGCAACCCGTCATCGGTCATCCAGTGCAGGTTCGCGGGCGCCAATTGCACGCGTGTCCGCGGTGTCAGGCGCGTTTCGATCAGCCTGTCGAACATCGTCATGAAATCATCGAAAGGCATCGTGAGCCGGGCCAGGTGCGCGGCCATGCGTTTCCCGATCTCGGGCGGCAGCTGTTTGCAGAAATCAGCGTCGGCCTCGTAGACGAACCGGTTCTGTTCGCGCACCGAGTAGCAATAGGATACCCGCATTCCGATGTCCCGGTAGGCATCAAGCACCCGACCGGCGGATCCGACCACGGCATCGACATCGCCCACGGCCCATCCCTGGATATGCTGAACGGTCGTGACGCCGGTCGAAATCATCTCGAACGCCGAATACAGCGTGTCCAGATAGGGGTCGATCTTCCGCATGGCGAGGCGCGCGGCGAACCAAAGCTCCAGCGGGGAATCCGGCGCGCCCATCTGCAGCGGTGTCAGGCCGACGTGATGATGCGCATTGATCAGGCCGGGAATGATCAGGTGGCGCGGGTAAGACGAAACCGGCGCGTCCGGATAGGTGTCCCGAATGGTCTCGGCGGGACCAACCGCGAGGATCACGCCGTCTTCATGGGCAAGCGCCGCATCATCGACCGTTTGGGGTGTTCCGTCTGCATCGGTTCCGATGACGATCCACCGGGCGGTGATGATTTGAACGGTCACTTCGCGAAATCCGCATTTGATTGCAAAGCGAGCCGCGCGCGCATTTGTGCAATGGCTTCTTGTGTGCCGTCGATGACAGGCACCGGGCAATGCTGCGCAATGCGCGTGGCCAGACCGGCCAGCGGGCCGCCCCCAATAACGATGCTTTGGGCGCCGTCTTTTGCACAACCACGGCAAAGGTCGGCTAGCGGCTCTGCAAGGTCTTCGGCCAATTCTGCGGGATCGCCCGTCAGAGGCGTTTGCAGCGTGGCCACCTGCATCAACGTTTCGCCCGCGCCGAGCTCGACCGCCTTGTCCTTCAGCGGTTGCGCCACCGCGTCCGCGAAGGTCACGATGGAATAGGGGCCTCCGATCCGAAGCGCCGCAGCGAAAGCGGCCTCTGCGATCCCAACTACCGGAATATCTGGCCAGAGGCCACGAACCTCTTGTGCTCCGGTGTCTCCGAAAGAGGCCAGAACGATGCCGTCCGGCTTATCGGGATATCGTCGTATCGCTTCGACGACCCCGCGCGCAGCCTCAAGGCCATGTTCGGCGGTGACGATCAGTTCTGGCCCGAAGGCTGCACGGCAGGTGACGAAGTCATCGTCCGGAAGTGCGACAGTGTTGGCGGCATCGGCGATGCGCCGTGTGGTGCTGAGCGACGTGTTGGGATTGACGATAAGCAGACGCATCACAGGATCACCGAAGGCAGCCAGAGCGAGATGGCCGGAAAGAGGTTGATGAACAAAAGCGCCACCAGCATCGCGGCGATGAACATCAGCATCGACGGGATGATCTTGGCGATCGAGATTTTCGCTATCGCGCAGGTGATCAGCACCACCGACGCAACCGGCGGGGTCTGCTGCCCGATGCCAAGGTTGATCGTCAGGATCAGGCCGAAATGAACCCGGTCGATGCCAAGCTGATCGGCCAGCGGCAAGAAGATCGGTACCAGCATCAGGATCGCGGGCGTGCCGTGGATGATTGTGCCGGCAAGTAGGAAGAAGACATTGATGGCCAGCAGCACGACCCAGTAATTGTCCGAAATGCCCAGGATCGCCTGCGCGATGTCCTGCGGGATACGCTGATTGGTCAGATACCAGCCCAGAAGCGTCGACGTTGCGACGATGAACATGAGCATCGCGGATCGTTTACCCGCCACGCGCAGCGTGTCGATAAGCGTGCCCAGCCGAACGGTCCGGTAGACGAGGGCGGCGAGAATGATGGACCAGAATGCCGCGATGGCGCCCGCTTCGGTCGCGGTGAAGATGCCGCCTAGAATGCCCACCAGAACGAGGATCGGAAGGGTCAGCGGGATTGCCGCGTCCTTGCCCGTTTCGGCAACGCGGCGCAAAGAGAAGTCACCCTCGGTCGGATAGCCACGGCGGACCGAGATGAAATAGGCCGTGCCCATCAGCAGCGCACAAACAAGAATGCCGGGAATGATGCCAGCGGCAAAGAGTTCGGCGATCGAGGCATTGGCGACATAGGCATAAAGGATCAGATTGAGCGAAGGCGGTATGATGATCGCCATCGTCGCCGAGGTCGAGGTCACGGCAGCAGCAAAGGCCGCTGGGTAGCCGCGCTTGCGCATCTGCGGGATCATCACCGACCCGATGGCTGCGGCGTCGGATGTCGCAGTGCCGGAAATCTCGGAAAAGAACAGCGATGTCAGGATGTTGACATGCGCCAGCCCGCCGCGGATATGTCCGACAAGCGATGAGGCGAAGGCGATCAGCTTTTCCGCGATCTTGCCCTGGTTCATGACCTCACCCGCGATCATGAACAACAGCGCCGCGACCAGAAGGTAGTTGTTCGCGCCCCCGAACGGTATCAACCCTATGATCTGCGGAACGACGGCCGGATCCAGAAGGATCATCGTCGCCGCGGTGACGCCCAGCACGAAGGCAATCGGAAGGCCCGCGATGAGCAGCACCACGAGAAGGATCAGGATGGTCCA
>QCWH01000012.1:6768-34687 GCA_003149565.1 Marivita sp. XM-24bin2
GAACGGCATCAGGCGTCGCTTTCCGGAATGAGAGCGTCCGGATCGACCCGACCGCTGAGAATGCCCGCGAGCCGCACCACGCAGAACGCGGTGATCAGGAACCCGCCCGCTGCCATGGTTCCACGGAAAAGCGTGACCGGCAGATCGACCGAAATCAGCATCCGGCCCCAGAAACTGGCTGCGGCAATGCCGCCATACCATGCCATAAGCGCGCCGAACCCGCCCATCAGGACCATGTTCAGGCAGGTTACCACGCGCTTCGCGCCGGTTGGAAGGATGCGCAGCACCGCATCGAAGCCCAGATGCTCGTTCGTTCTTGTCAGATAGGCCGCGCCGATAAAGGTCAGCGCCGCCAGTATGTAGGCTGGCAATTCTTCTCCCCAGGATACACTGTCATTGAGGATGAACCGGGCGAAAACCGCCCAGTTCAGAAGCACCAGAAGAAGGCCCGCCATGGCGATCACGAGCGTGTCGAGGACCGCGGTGATCCATCGGTCAAGCGTTTCAATCAGCGTTGCGAGCCTTTCCATCGCCAAAGCCTCACTCGATCCCGAGCGCGGTTTTGGTGGCCTCGATCATGTCCGCGCCTATCACGTCGACAAAGGTCGGGCTTTCATAAAGCGGTGCCGCAGCGGCCTGGAAAGCGGCAAAGTCGATCTCGTTGATCTCAAGCTTGTCGGCGAGGGCGGCGATTGTCTCGGTATCCGTGGTCTCACCCCATTCGAAGGTCCACGGGGCCATGTCCTTGGCGACCGTCATCACCGTCTCCCGTAGATCTTCGTCGAGCGACGCGAGATAGGGCTCGCCAAAGACAAGGAAGGTCGGCAGATAGACGTGGTTCGACAGCGACATGTAGTCCTGCACTTCGAAAAGCTTGGCGGTGTCGACCACGTTTGCCGGATTTTCCTGACCGTCGATGGTGCCCTGGTCCAGCGCCGAGTAGACCTCGCCAAAGCTCAGTGGTGTCGCGTTGGCACCCAGCGTGTTGAACATCTCGACCCGCTGCTTGTTGGTGGGTGTGCGGATTTTCAGTCCTTCGAGATCGGCTGGCACTACGATGGGGCGCACCGCGTTGGTGATCTGGCGAAAGCCGTTGTCCCACATCGCTGCCAGGACCATGCCTGATCCTTCGAACCCGTCTGCCAGCATCTCGCCTGCCGGGCTGTCGGCAAAGGTCTGCACCGCCGCGCGATCCTCAAAAAGGTAGGGAAGGTCGAAAATCGCAGTGCGCGTGTTGATCTGGCTGACCGCCGATGCAGACAGCGATGCATGGTGCGTACCCAACGAAAGCCCCTGCAGCACGTCCTCTTCCTTGCCCAGCGTGTTCGACATGAAGACCTGCACGTCAATTTCGCCCGGTGCTGCGGCTTCGAGCCTTTGTTCGTATTCTTGTAGGAACACATGGGCGAACGATCCTTCGGGAAGCGAAGAATTGATTTGAAGCACGGTTTGGGCAGACGCGATGGCAGGCAGGATTGAAGCAACAGTTGCGAGAATGAGATGCCGGGTCATGGATGGTGTCCCCTTTCGGAAGCAATTTTCTGGTGATTAGAGCGATGAAATGATAATTTCATAACTGGTCGTCCAGGAAAAATACTTCCAGCCTGAAAAAAGTCGAAATTTCTTAGCCTGCCCAAGAAACAGGCGGCATTCCGTTGGCTCCGCTCCAATCTTACGCGACAGCCACGCGGCCACGGCGCGGTAATGTCATTCAGAGCTCGCCGATCTGATCGTGGAACTCCTCGATTCGTTCCATCCGTTGCCGTCCGTCCACGCCTGACAATTCGAGCGTTCTGGCGGCAATCAGGTTACACACGGCGATCACGCCGGTGTGGTTGAGAAGCGGACCTGTTGATGCTGTCGAGCAAGCAAGGCTCCATCGCACAGGGGCAGCTAGCAAGGTCGCCACATCCCCGATCACCGCCATCTGCATGCCGGTGCTTAACGCGGCATCGACAAGCGCTTCCGCCGATTTTGTGCTGCGCCGTAGTCCCAGTAGGATTAAAACATCCCGCTCGGAGAAACTCGCCGCCGTTTCGGCCAGTGTCTCACCCGGTTTCGGGATCACCCTGACCGACGGCAGGACCTGACCGATCTGCCAAGCCAGATAACTGGCCAATGGGTAACCTGCACGATAGCCCGCCAGCCAAACCCTGGGCGCGGTGTGGAGCGCTCCGACCATGTCATCAACAATCGATATGTCCAGCTCTTCATAGGTCTTTTCCAGGGTCCTGCGGGATTGATCGAGATGGGCGCTGATTGCTTTCTTTGCATCGACATCCGCCGTCCCGAACCGCAAGACCGCCGCACCTGTTTTGCCAGCATCGCGGACTTCGCGCCGCGCCTCCTCATAAGACGCATACCCGATCTTGCGCACGAAACGCGAAACGGTGGCGTTTGACACGCCCGCGACCTTGGCGACTTCCGTCGCCGTGTAGCCTGCCATGTCGCCCGGAAAGCTCAGCAAGGTTTCTGCAAGGCGCCGTTCAGTGGGGTGCAGATCCGCCATGCTGGAACGCACGCGCGAGATGAACGAATGTGATGATGGCTTTTTCATGGGCGCAAAATGCTTTGCACGGGTGGTATGGTAAAGCACTTTCCATGATGCAGACTTCTTTTCATTGGACCGCGAACGCGCGATCTGAGCAAATGTCCGACAAAAAAAGCCTCTCGGATGATCTTGGGTGCGCCCGACCATCACCGTTTGCGTTAAGCAGAAATGGATTCGCTCGAGATACCTATTTGCTTTTTCGGGGCTCCGAAAATGAGTTCCGCGCGCCAGATGTCCAAGATACTCGCCGCTGCGGTCAGAGTGATTTTATAGCCGGGCGTTGACTGGCTTGACCCGCTGCGCGCTTCCATTCTCCGTACCTAATACTCTCAAAGTACGCGCTGCAAATCTGGTTGTGCCTAGCTTGATCGACCCTCGATCCCAGGAAGTTCGCCGACACCTTGATAGCATCTTTTTCGGAAATGAATTCGAGGGCTAGGGCATCATCAGGGAGCCGGCACAGAAGATGGCTCTTGCCACTTCAGAGCGGCGATGGCTACGAACTTCTGGTGTTCTTCCGCAGAGAGGTGGATCAAGAAACAAACAGGAGCTACCGGTATTCCAGCCCGGTTGACCAATCCCATATTGACGGAAGACTTCAGCTCGGCCAATGCCCACTTCAAGGCCAGCCCCGCCTAAACACCGCCGCGGGCCTGTCAATTCATGGTTCAGGGTGGCTACGCTCCCCACCTGCGCGTATGCTGCTCATCGACGGCTCGTCTTGCGTAATAGCGTATCTGAGGAGACACATGCATGTCCTTTAACGTAGCCACCGCGGCCGCGAGACTATCTATTGCTCCGATGATGGATTGGACCGACCGGCACTGTCGGTACTTTCATCGTCAGATCAGTCGACAGGCGTTGCTGTATACCGAGATGGTCACGGCACCTGCTCTGGTGCGGGGCGGTGCGGTGCATTTGTTGGACTATAGCGTCGAGGAGCACCCCGTTGCTCTGCAGTTGGGTGGATCCGATCCGAAAGAGCTTGCCCACGCCGCTAGGCTGGGGGCGGACGCGGGCTATGACGAGATCAATCTGAATGTGGGATGTCCGTCGGATCGGGTTCAGTCGGGCACGTTTGGTGCCGTGTTGATGAAAACACCTGGTCTTGTGGCCGAGTGTGTGGCCGCGATGGCAGCCGCCGTGGATGTGCCTGTGACAGTCAAATGCCGGATCGGTGTCGACGATCAAGACGCCGAAGCAATCTTGCCTGATTTCATCGAACAGGTGCACGCGGCTGGATGCACCTACCTGATCGTCCATGCACGCAAAGCGTGGTTGCAAGGTCTGTCACCAAAGGAAAACCGCGATATCCCGCCGTTGGACTATGACTTGGTCCTGCGTATGGCTGCTGCCTTTCCCGATTTGCCCATGTCGATCAATGGCGGGATCGAGACGCTGGAGCAGGCAAATGCGTTGATCGCTGGAGGGCTGAATGGCGCGATGATCGGGCGGGCGGCGTATCATCGACCATGGGATATTCTGGCCGAGGCGGATCGCGTGATTTTTGAAGCTGCGTCGCCGGTCTCTGCACGCGAGGAGGTCATTGACGCGATGCGCCCCTATATCTCCTCTCATATCGGCAAGGGCGGCCGTCTGCATCAGATCACCCGTCACATGCTTGGGCTTTTTGCAGGTCAACCGGGTGCGCGGGTTTGGCGACGTGTGCTGTCTGAAAAGGCAAACCGCCCTGGCGCTGGGTTGGAGGTGCTCGATGAAGCGCTCGAAGGGATGTCACATCCCGACCGTCTTGCGGGCTGAGAGGTCAGGTCATGGTGCAAGACTGGCCTGACTGTGGGTATTTCCGCTTTGCGTGGCATCACGATACGTTTCGCTGGGCGCGGGCAGCACGACATGTTGCGCGCAATGTGGCGCGCGATCCGGCGATGATCGCAACATGGTTGCAATGCGAAGGCACATGGTTTGTCGGTGTGGACGCGTTACCATCCGAAGCAGATGGGTCAATCAATGGGGTGCCGCTTGCAGGTCCCGCAGCCGATCGGATCGGTCCACGCGATGACTTGCACCCGGCGCAGCTGTCAATCACCTATCCGGGATACCCGCGGCCTCGGCAGGGCGAGTCAGACTCTGGCTTTCGCTATCGGCGGAACCGCGACGCGGCCCATATGGATGGTTTGATCGGAGAAGGCACGCCAAAGCGCCGCTTCCTGCGCGAGAGGCACGACTGGATCCTTGGCCTGCCGTTGTCTGAAACCACAGCCGGTGCCAGTCCGCTCGTTGTCTGGGATGGCAGTCATCGCATTTTACAGGAGGCTTTGCAAAAGGCGCTGGGTGATTGCCCGGGCGCTGAATGGCCGGATGTCGACATCACCGATATCTACCAAGCTGCCCGCAAAAAGGTGTTTGCGAACTGCCCGAGACGTCCGCTTTTTACACGACCCGGGGAGGCAGTTCTGCTCAATCCGTTTCTCTTGCATGGCGTGGCGCCGTGGGAAAACGGCGCAGCGGCATCGAAGGATGGTCGGATGGTGGCATACCTCAGACCGGAATCATTGATCGGCGAGGGCGCATGGTTGCGCCAGAAATAAGGCCTTGCCACATTCTTTGATGAATCGAGCGACAATCATGTCATCGTCAAAATATTGTCCCGGTTTTCCTCACAATTTCGCTCAAATTACCGAATTTATTATGGGGTGATTGAACCCAGGCGTAGGGTCTACGTCGATCGGTAATCTTGGGATTAACGTGATATGGAATATGCAGCACTCTTGGCACTCACGCTACTGGGCCTGACCGCAGGCTTCTTTGTGGATTCCTCGGATGACGACGACTCTGACGATACGTCCGACAGCGGTGGCACAGAAACCGGTGGGGACACCGGCACTGGTGGTGACACAGACACGGGCGGCGGAACCGATACCGGTGGAACAACCGACGCAGATGGTCTGATCACGTCCGAGGGTGTGACGTTCGGTACCGAGGGTGGCGATGTCATCACGTCCGCGAACAGTGCGGATACTGTCGTTGGCGGCGGGGGAGACGACCAGATCACTGGCAGTTCTGCAGACAACATTCTTGATGGTCAAACCGGCAATGACAGTGTCTTTGGCGGCGGCGGAAATGATCAGGTCTTTGGCAGCGAAGGTGACGACTCACTTGGCGGGAACTCAGGTGATGACCTGATTGCGGGCGGTACAGGCGCGGATGCGCTGGCTGGCGGATTTGGCAACGATACGATGTTTGGTGATGATGGCGACGACCGGCTTGATGGTCAGGAAGACGCTGACGAACTCGACGGGGGTGCGGGCAATGACACCATGTTTGGTGGCACTGGCTCCGACACGCTGTTCGGGGGCGACGGGAATGACAGCATTCTCGATGGTGAGGGCGATGACGTCCTGATTGGTCAGTCAGGCGCTGATACGCTGGACGGAGGCCCTGGTGACGATCGTGTCTTTGGTGTCTGGGATGGCAACAACGACGAAATCATCAATGCACGCGATCTGGACGACCCGGATGTGCTTTTGGGTGGCGAAGGAAATGACGAGATCCAGATGGGCTCTGGCGATACCGTTTTTGGTGAGAGTGGGAGCGATACCTTCTTCACCGGTACATGGGTTGATCCAGATAATGCCCCTGAAATCGTTGAACTCGAAGAAGATGAAGTTGTGATCGTCTCAGTTCCAGTCGGAGCCTCTGCCGGCAGTTCGATCAGCATCGAGACCGACAGCGTTTCAGGCGACAGTTTGGTTCAGTTCAATGGGCAGACAGTTGCAGTCGTTTCGGCGGGCGGCGGCCCGGTTTCGCTGGATCAAGTCCTGGTGGTGGAAAGTGCGAGTATCGGTGCATCCGCTGTGTAATGGGACCGTGATGTTCGCTGCGCGTTAAACTGTGATTTCGCAATGGCGCAGTACCATGATAACAATATCCGCAGAGTAAGCGGTACGTAGAGGGAAGAGACATGAGACTTGCCCTGTTGATTTTCGCCTTCATGGCAGCTCCGGCCTTTGCCTGTGACACATGCGACGAGCCGGAGAAACCGACACCTCCGTCGCAGCCGACTTATGAGAAGCCAACATTTGAGCCGCCTGAAACGCCGCCAGAAACGCCGCGCACGCCGCAGCGACCGCGTGATGACGATGACGACAATAAGCACCGTGAGGTGAAATCCACACCCAAGCCAGCACCCGTGTCCTGTCCGAAAGTCAAATGTGTGACCGACGAAAATGGCCACCGCCGCGCAATGTTCACGGCGGACGTCCAGCCGGACATGTACTATCTGGGCCGCAATTTCTGTGCGACTGCACCGAAAGATATCGAGGTGACAGCCTGCTGTCTCGCCAAGCCGGATGACACCTATCAGATCCTCTACAACGTCAAGGTCAGCGAGAAGGCGCATAGGAAAGCCAAGGAATTCTGCATCTGTGTGCTGGAGTTGGACTGACCCGACCTCGTTTTTGAAATCCAAAAGAACCGGAGCCAAAACGCTCCGGTTCTTTTTGGACTCTGTGTTTGGTGAGTAAGCTTGGCGCTTTATCGCGCCAAACGTGCGGCCCTGCCGCCACGGCGCTTCGTCAATTGACCGGCACGCGCGGGAAGTTCCGCCATCACAGCACGACGGGCCTCGGGCGTCATCTTTGACCACGCGCCAATTTCGTCGATGGAACGCAGACATCCGGTGCAGAGGCGGCTTTCGGGATGCACGACGCAGATCTTTACGCAGGGGCTTTCGATCTCGTCACGGGCCCAGACATCATCTTTCATCGGCGCTGTGTCCTTTATGCGTCAGCTTGAATGTGGCGCAGTCGATCCAGCGCTCCTTGCAGGATATAACTCGCGGCCACGTGGTCGATCACCTCTGCGCGACGCTTTCGGGTCGTATCCGCCTCAAGCAGTGCTCTTTCTGCCGCAACAGTCGACAGGCGTTCGTCCCAAAAGGTGATGGGGCGGTCCCAGAGTGCCGCAAAATTGCGCGCAAAGGCCCGGGTAGACTGGCATCGAGGACCTTCGGTACCGTCCATGTTGCGTGGCAAACCAAGGACCAGACCGGCGATGTCGCGTTTGGTCAGAATCACAATAAGCGCCTCTGCATCCAACCCGAACTTCTTACGTTTGATCGTCTCGAGCGGGGTTGCGACGCTGCGCAAGCCATCGGACACCGCGACGCCGATGGTCTTTGTGCCTAGGTCCAGTCCGGCAATCGCCCGCATCGGCGGCAGCGCAGAGCCAAATTCAGAGATGTCTTCGTAGATCAACGGCCTACAACACCAGTCCGGCTGCGCGAGCGCCTTCGCGCACAATGTCCAGCGCATCGGGATTGTCGGCAAACACCTCTTGCGCATTGTTCCAGATGGCAATCGCCTGCGCCTCGTCGCCAAGAACGCCAAGCGAAGAAATCAGGCGCGCCCACTCTTCGGGTGTGCCGCCTTCTGTCGCCAAACGATCCGACAGCCGTGCGACCATGCCCCGGATCATCTCCTGACGATCCTCTGCACTCATTTCGCCCGCCGCTTCCATATCGTCGGTGCTTGGGCCGGGCAGGGTAGCCGTCTGCGGCACCTGATAGTCCGACACTCCGGCGCGGAAGGCCATTTCTTCGATCTGTGACAGGATGGGGGGCATCCAGACCGCATCCGCCGGACTTTGCCGCAGCAACCGGTCCCAAAGCCGGAAGGCCACGTCTGGCCGCCCGGTCTGGGCCATCATCAACCCCATGTAATAAAGCGCGACGCCATTTTGGGGATCACGGGTCAGAGCCGCTTCCAGCACGCGCTCGGCTTCGGGAGAAACATAGCCGCCGGCAGCAAGCACCATCATGTCCGCGAGATCGGCGTAATCCCTGCCTGTGGCAGTGTCGCCCTTGATCGACAAGACCCGCTGCTGAGCCGCATAGGCCGCCGCATAATTGCCCATGGCGGCTTCTGAGCGCGCCAAAAGCACATGCCCCTGCAGGTCTCTGGGACGCTCCGCAACAGCTGCGCGCAGCCGCTCCACCAAAGCGGCATATTCCGGCTGGATCTCCGTCACGTCGGTTTGTGGCAGGTCCGCCTCGGCCTCTTGTTGAGTCGGTCGGTTCGCGCGGGCGTCTTCGGCCATTTCCAAACGCGTGGCCAAGCCAAGGTCACCGTAACCCGGTGCTCCGATCTGCGCATAGAGCCAGTAGCTTCCGCCCACCAGAAAGGCCCCGATCAGCGCCGCCACCGTGAGGCCCAACATGCGGGGTTGCGACCCGGCGGCATTTGTGGACTGTGTTTTGGCATCTGCCGCCAGAATACGACGCGAAATCTCGGTCCGAAGACGTTCGGCGTCCTCCTCCGAAATTACACCGCGCGCCAGATCGCGATCCACTTCGGTCAATTGGTCGCGGTAGACTTGCAGATCGAACGCCTCGGCCGGTCCTGTATGTCGCTGCCCGCGCACCAGGGCAAAGGCCAGTAGCGCCGCAAGGGCCAAAGCCAAAAGGATTGTCGCGATCCAGAAAAGCGTCATGTTCTGCAAAATCCATACGTTGTCTTGATGTCATGTATAGCCGCAGAGCTCTTGAAAAAAGGGCAAAACCCCGTGACAAAGCGCCATGTCGCAAAAACACAGTAAAAGGGCGCTGTGAGTATCCGCCCAACGGTCTGTTCGGTCCACATATCCCTCAAATCACCTATAGCCCGAGTCGCGCCCTATGAAACGCTATTCCGCCTTTGCTGTTGCCCGTGAAGCCCTCCGCTACCACACCGGATGGGAACGGGCCTGGCGTAAGCCCGAGCCGAAAAAGAAGTATGATGTCATCATTGTAGGTGCAGGCGGCCACGGCCTTGCCACTGCCTACTACCTCGGCAAGAATTTCGGCATCACCAATGTCGCCGTGATCGAAAAAGGCTGGCTCGGCGGTGGTAACACGGGGCGCAACACCACGATCATCCGGTCGAACTACCTGCAGGATCCGTCGGCGGCGATCTACGAAAAGGCGCGGTCTCTCTATGAGACATTGTCGCAGGATCTGAACTACAACATCATGTTCAGCCCGCGCGGCGTAATGATGCTGGCCCAGACTGAACATGAGGTCCGGGGCTACCGCCGCACCGCGCACGCGAACTCCCTGCAAGGTGTCGAGACGCAGTTCATCAGTCCCGCCCGCGTGAAAGAGCTTTGCCCGATCATCGAGCTTAAAGGCCCGCGCTACCCGGTCCTCGGTGCGCTCTGGCAGGCCCGCGCCGGAACCGCGCGCCACGATGCTGTGGCCTGGGGCTATGCTCGCGCGTGCTCGGACATGGGCATGGACATCATCCAGCAATGCGAAGTCACCGCCGTTCGCCAAGAGGGCGGCAAGGTCAAAGGTGTCACCACCACCAAAGGTGACATCGACTGCGACAAGCTTGGCATTGTCGTTGCCGGTCACTCGGGCGTGCTGGCCGAGATGGCGGGCTTCCGCCTGCCGATCGAATCCGTCGCGCTTCAGGCGCTCGTGTCAGAACCGATCAAGCCTTGCATGGACGTGGTCGTGATGGCCAACACCGTGCACGGCTACATGTCGCAATCCGACAAGGGCGAAATGGTCATCGGCGGTGGTGCCGACGGCTACAACAACTACACCCAGCGCGGCTCCTTCCACCATGTCGAGGAAACCGTCCGCGCCTTGGTCGAGACCTTTCCGATGATCTCGCGCCTCAAGATGCTGCGCTGGTGGGGCGGCATCGTCGACATGACCGGCGACCGCTCGCCCATCCTCTCGAAAACGCCGCTCGACGGCTGCTTCATCAACTGCGGCTGGGGCACCGGCGGGTTCAAGGCGATCCCCGGCTCCGGCTGGGGCATGGCAGAACTGATCGCCAAGGGCTATTCGCCGCTCACCGCCGAATTTGGCCTCAACCGCTTCCGCGAAGGCCGGTTCATTGACGAGAGCGTGGCTGCTGGGGTTGCACACTGATGAACGCGTACGCTTATTCAACGACCGTCATCGTCGAAACGGTTGCTCAGGTAATCGACATTTCTGATGCCTCCGCCATCGCGGCGGGGACCGCGTTCTTTGCGTTTCCAAAGGACGAAAATCACAAAGAAGAGGCCGAAGAAAACAGCCTCACGAAGCAAGTGTTCGAAAAAATACGCCATATGACCTGTAAAGTAGTGGGTTCGACAAGCAATAGCCAAACACTGTGGCGCTATTTGGACAGATCGGAAGTCGCACAATGCTCCTAATCACCTGCCCCTATTGCGGCGTGGCCGCTGAAGAAACCGAACTGCATGGCGGTGGAGAAGCGCATCTGAAACGCTTTGGCCCTGAGTCCAGCGACGACGATTTCACCGGCTACTTGTTCCACCGCGAAAACCCCAAAGGCGTGCATTTCGAACGCTGGCGGCATGTAAACGGCTGCGGCAAGTGGTTCCACGCGGCGCGCTGTACGAACACGCTCGAAGTGTTCGGCACCTACAGCGCCCAGACGACCGAGCCGCCAAAAGACATCCTCGACACCATCCGCGCGAAACGCCCCGGATTCAAATGGAGGGACATCGCATGACCCTTCATCTTGCCCAGAAAACTCCCGCCGGAGGCTTTTACGCTTCCGCCAGCGCCAAGGTCTGACTTATGAGCACCCGCGTTCAAACCCAGGGCCGCCTGATCAACCGTGACCGGCCTGTGTCCTTCAAGTTCAACGGTACCCTTATGAAGGGCTACCAGGGCGACACGCTTGCCTCGGCCCTTCTGGCCAATGACCAGATGCTGATGGGGCGCAGCTTTAAATACCACCGCCCGCGTGGCGTTGTGGCCTCCGGGTCCGAAGAACCAAATGCGCTCGTCAACCTGGGCGAGGGCAACCGGTTCGAACCGAACCAGCGCGCCACCACAACCGAGATCTTCCACGGTCTGACCGCCACAAGCCAGAACCACTGGCCGACGCTCAACTACGATGTGGGCGTCGTGAACAACGTGCTGGCCCGCTTCCTGAGCGCTGGTTTCTACTACAAGATGTTTATCCATCCGCGCCCGTTCTGGAAACACATCTACGAGCCGTTCATCCGTCATTCCGCTGGCCTCGGCAAAGCGCCGGATGCGGAGGCGCGCGACGCGGATCGCTACGAGCATTTCTACGCCTTCACCGACGTATTGGTCATCGGTGGCGGTGTTGCGGGGCTGCAATCTGCGCTGACCGCTGCCCGCGCGGGTGCGAAAGTGCTGCTGCTGGAACAGACAGCCCATCTGGGCGGTCGCGCGCCGGTCGATGGTGGCACCATCGACGGTATGGAGCCTGAGGCCTGGGTCGAAAAAGCTCGTGCCGAGCTTGCGACACTGCCTAACGCTCAGATCCGAACCCGCACGATGGGGGCTGGCGTCTACGATCATGGCTACGTTCTGGGTTATGAACGCCTTACCGACCACGCGCCCGAAGTTGCGGGTCCGCGCCACCGTCTGTGGCGCATCCGTGCGCAGCAGATCATCACGGCAACAGGTGCCATCGAGCGTCCGCTTTCTTTTGCAGGCAACGACATCCCTGGTGTGATGCTGGCGTCCGCCGTGCGCGATTACCTTGTCAACTATGGCGTCAGCCCCGGTGACCGCACGGTTGTCGTCACCAACAATGACGACGCCTACCGCACCGCGATTGCGCTGGTGCAGGCGGGTCTTAAGGTGCCCGCGATCCTCGACGCACGTCCCGAAGGTGGTGGCGCACTGATGGACGAGGCCAAGGCGCTTGGCATCCGGGTCGAAACCGGAGCCGCTGCAGTCAAGGTCAAAGGCGCGAAACGGGTGCATTCGGTGTGCCGTGGCGTGCAGGCGGGCGAAGGCGAAGTGCTGGAAGAGATCTTCTGCGATGCCGTCGCCATGTCCGGCGGCTGGTCCCCGGTGGTGCATCTCTGGTCCCATTGCGGCGGCAAGCTGACATGGGATGCCGATCAGGCGGCGTTCCGTCCCGATCACACCCGCGCCCCGACCAGCCATGATGGACAGCCCTTTGTCATCCCGTCCGGGGCCGCCGATGGCGCGTTCCATCTAAGCGACGTGCTTCAGAGTGCAGCCACTGCCGGCCAAACCGCCGCGACGCGCGTTGACGCAGAAGCGGGCGACGCTGCGGCACCGTCCGCAACAGCCCCTGATGAAGCGCCGCTTGTTCCGGTCTGGATGATGCCGCAGGGCGCGCAGAAGAAACTACGCATGAAGGCGTGGCTCGACTACCAGAACGATGTGAAAGTCTCCGACGTGCAACTCGCCGCGCAGGAAGGTTTCGAGTCTGTCGAGCACACCAAGCGCTACACCACTTTGGGGATGGCGACCGACCAGGGTAAGTTGAGCAATATCAACGGCCTTGCGACCCTTGCTCATGCGTTGGATGCAGAAATTCCGCAGGTCGGCACAACGACTTTCCGTCCGCCTTATACCCCCATTTCGATGGGTGCGATTGCGGGCGAGGCGCGGGGCGAGATTTTCCAGCCGATCCGCAAGACGCCGATGCACGCATGGCACGAAGCCAATGGCGCGCATTGGGAGCCCGTTGGCCATTGGCGCCGTCCGTATGCCTTCCTGCGCGAGGGCGAAAGCGTGCATGACGCGGTGAACCGAGAAGTGCTTGCGACCCGCAACAGCCTTGGCCTGCTCGATGCGTCCACCCTTGGCAAGATCATTGTCAAAGGTCCGGATGCGGGCAAGTTCCTCGACATGCTCTACACGAACATGATGAGCACTCTGAAACCGGGCAAATGCCGCTATGGCCTGATGTGTACGGAAAACGGCTTTCTCACCGATGACGGCGTGGTGGCGCGGATCGACGAGGATACGTTCCTCTGCCACACCACCACCGGCGGCGCGGACCGAATCCATGCTCATATGGAAGAGTGGCTGCAAACCGAATGGTGGGACTGGAAAGTCTGGACCGTCAACGCGACCGAGCAGTTCGCACAAGTTGCCGTGGTCGGCCCCAACGCGCGCAAGCTTTTGGAAAAGCTGGGCGGAATGGATGTCAGCAAAGAGGCGCTGGCGTTCATGGAGTGGAAGGACGGCGAACTGGGCGGCTTCCCGGTGAGGGCATATCGCATCTCGTTCTCGGGTGAACTCAGCTACGAAATCGCAGTGCCTGCCAATCTGGGTCGCGCCTTCTGGGACAAGCTGATTGAAGCAGGTAAGGAGTGGGATATTACCCCCTACGGCACTGAAGCGCTGCACATCATGCGGGCCGAAAAGGGCTTCATCATGATCGGCGATGAGACCGACGGCACGGTGATCCCGCATGACCTGGGCCTGAATTGGGCAATCTCGAAAAAGAAAGAGGATTACATCGGCAAACGCGCGCAGGCTCGGTCGCATATGACCGATCCAAAGCGCTGGAAGCTGGTGGGGCTCGAAACCCTGGATGGCTCGGTGCTCAAGGACGGAGCTTACGCTATCGCCGAGGGCACCAACGAGAACGGCCAGACCAACACGCAGGGCCGTGTGACTTCGACCTATCATAGCCCGACGCTGAACAAAGGCATCGCCATGGGTCTGGTGCTGAACGGCCCCGATCGCATGGGCGAGGTCATCAGCTTTACCAACGGGGACAACCCGGCCAAGAAAGCCCGGATCGTAAGCCCTGTGTTCTTTGATCCGGACGGGGAGAAGCAGAATGTCTGATGTGGCTCTGGCGCTGGATGGCGCATCTTTCGAAGGTCTTGTGAAGATCGAGGAACTGGCCGGGCAGGGCATGGTGACCCTGCGGGGTAACCTTACGGACAAGGCCATCGTCAAAGCGGTCAAAGACGTGTTTGGAGTGTCCCTCCCAGGTACCCGCGAAACCGCGTTTGAGGGAGACACTGGCGCGCTCTGGATGTCGCCGGACGAAGCGCTGTTGCTCTGCGCCTACGACGCCGCACAGGCCAAGGCGGATGACCTTGCAGCCAAGCTGGCTGGTAGCCACGCGCTGGTGGTCAACGTGTCGGACGCCCGCGCAGTGTTCCAGCTCAAGGGCAGCATGCTGCGCGAAGTGATCGCCAAGTTGGCCCCGGTGGATATGAGTCCGGACGTGTTCAAGCCCGGAGCGGTCCGTCGGACCCGCATGGCGCAGGTCGCAGCGGCCTTTTGGATGGATGACGCCAGCACCGCGCGTGTTGTGTGTTTCCGCTCGGTTGCCGAATACATGTTCAATCTTCTGAGCACCGCTGCAGACGACTCATCAGCCGTGAACCATTTCACCCGCTGACGCGTTATCTGGCTGACAGGCGCGATTAATATCGGTTTGGCGTCCCGCCGGGCTTGACCTTGGCGGTGCGCCGCATCACGTATGCCTGTGTAATTTGACGCACCAACGAGGGGACACCACAATGGCTTTTGAACTTCCTGATCTGCCCTACGCCCATGACGCGCTGGCCAGCAAAGGCATGTCCAAAGAGACACTCGAGTACCATCACGACCTGCACCACAAGGCCTATGTCGACAACGGCAACAAGCTGATCGCCGGGACCGAATGGGACGGCAAGTCGATGGAAGAGATCATCAAGGGCACCTACGATGCCAACGCCGTGGCGCAGAACGGCATCTTCAACAACATCAGCCAGCTCTGGAACCACAACCAGTTCTGGGAAATGATGGGCCCGGGCGACAACAAGATGCCGGGTGAGCTTGAGTCCCGTATCACCGACGCGTTCGGTTCGGTCGAAAAGTTCAAGGAAGAGTTCTCTGCTGCGGGCGCAGGCCAGTTTGGTTCTGGCTGGGCGTGGCTTGTTGTCGACACGGACGGAACGCTGAAGGTCACCAAGACCGAAAACGGCGTAAACCCGGTCTGCTTTGATCAGACAGCGCTGCTTGGTTGCGATGTCTGGGAACACTCCTATTACATCGACTTCCGCAACAAGCGGCCGGCGTATCTCGCCAACTTCCTCGACAATCTCGTCAATTGGGAAAACGTGGCCGAACGTCTGTCCAAGGCGTAAGCGCTTTTCCATTTGTAAGAGAAAGCCCTGTCATATTTGGCAGGGCTTTTTTTGTGAGAGGGCTAAGCCATGCTGCGTGTCTATACCTCGGACCACTCGCTCTACTGTGCAAAGCTGCGCATTCTGATGCGTCACAAGCAAATCCCTTTTCAAGAGTCGCTACCCCCCGGTGGTGGTGGATCAGCGGAATATCTGTCCATCGTGCCTTCAGGTAATATACCTGCGCTGGTCGATGGCGCGTTGATTCTGACGGACAGCGAAGCGATTGCCGAATACCTCGAAGAAAAATATCCGGACCGGCCCATGTTGCCCGAGACGCTGGAGGGTCGGGCGCTGTCACGGGAACGGTCGCGATTTTCCGATACGCGATTGGAACCCGCGCTGCGCCTGACCTTTCCGCATGTTGCACCCGCAACCCGTGACGTGCAGGCGATTGCAGGGGCGCACGCGATGATCACCAAGCGCTTGAATGCTTTGAGTCTGATGCTCGAGCGGTCACCCTTGCCACGCGATCGGCTTTGGATGGGGGATTGCGGCACCATTGTAACGCTGGAATGGATCGCCCTGTTCGAAGGCCCAGTCATTCCTGCGCTGGACTGGCCCAAAGAGGTCACAACCTATCGCGCGCAGATGCAGGAGCATCCCGCCGTTGCTGAAGAGATGCACGCCTACCGCCCGGAAATGCTGCTCTACATGCGCGAGAAAGGCGCGCTCTGATCAGCGTCGGGCCTCTCAAGGAAGATTGCCACAATAGCGTCGACATCTTTGCTCCCGGAGGCTCTTGCCGAAGGCACGCCCGCCAAGTAGGGCAAGAGCGAAGGAGCCATCATGACCGAAACGACCAAAGGTGTTTTTGCGCTTGTCGCGGCGTGCACCATCTGGGGCCTGTCCGGCCTATTCTACAAGTTGTTGGTCGGCGTTGCTGCGCATGAAGTGCTGGCACATCGCACGGTCTGGTCCCTGGTATTCTTTGGGGTCATTCTCGGTCTGCAGGGTCGCTTAAGCCTGCTTGGGAGAGCGGTGGCGAACCACGCATCGCGGCGGGTGATCACCACTGCGGCCTTGCTGATTTCGGTCAACTGGTTTCTGTTTATCTGGTCAGTCCACACAGGCCGCGCGACCGAAGCGTCAATGGGGTACTATATCTTCCCGCTTGTCGCGGTTTTGCTCGGGCGCCTCGTGCTGGGAGAACGCTTAAGCCGGATGCAATGGGTCGCGATTTCACTCGCGACAATCGGCGTGCTGTCGTTGACCATTGGCTTGCACATCGTGCCATGGATTTCGATTGTTCTGGCCGGGACTTTCGGCCTCTACGGGCTGATCAAAAAGCGACTGGATTTGGGACCTGTGGTGTCGGTCTCGGCGGAAGTTCTGATGCTGTGCCCACTGGCGCTTGGGTGGCTCGCCTATCTTCACCTTGGGCAGGGCGGGGCCTTCGGGCAGGATCTCGGGCAATCGCTGCTGCTGATCACATCCGGTCCGTTGACGGCTATGCCGCTGATCTTGTTTTCCTACGGGGCGCGGCGGTTGTCCATGTCGACCGTGGGCATCGTGCAATACATCAATCCAACGATACAATTCCTTGTCGCGGTATTGATTTTTGCCGAACCTTTCGGCGTGGTGCATCTGATCGCCTTCGCCCTGATCTGGTCCGCACTTTCGATCTATTCGGGCAGCGCCTACACTCAGGACAAGGCGCGACGCAGGGCAGTGATGGTGTCCGAGGCCGAGGTGGTGGTTTCCACAAAGCCAAGCAGCGAGGCATCGGCAAAGCCCTGATCTACCACATGATCAAGCAGCGCTGTGAGTGGTGCCCAGTAGTCATCCACGCTCAGCAGAATGATCGGTTTGCCATGCAGACCCAATTGCCGCCAAGTGAGTACTTCAAAGAACTCGTCCAAGGATCCAGCGCCGCCTGGC
Source organism: Marivita sp. XM-24bin2 (assembly GCA_003149565.1). Taxonomy (GTDB): domain Bacteria; phylum Pseudomonadota; class Alphaproteobacteria; order Rhodobacterales; family Rhodobacteraceae; genus Marivita. The sequence goes on from QCWH01000012.1 coordinate 24,089, forward strand.
AAAACGACGATGGCATCGGCGTTCATAACCATGACCTTTTTGCGCTCGTGCATTGTTTCTGTGATGATGAAATGTGTCAGGTCGGTCTTGCCAACTTCCAGGTCCATCAAATGTGTTGGGATCACACCAAATGTGTCGCCGCCCGCGTCCTGAGCCGCGCGCGCGACGGTGCCCATCAGACCCACATCCCCCGCGCCATAGACCAAACGCCACCCTTCGCCGGCAATCGCGCGCCCTAATGCTTCGGCAGCATCGGTGTAAGCCGGGTTTTGACCCGGACGTGAGCCGCAATAGACACAGATGGATTTCGAGATCATGGGTGCACGTCCTTGACACTAGGCGGAAAGTTGCCTCGTGATACCTGTGTTGCTAGACACGCTCAACTGCGGGAATGGTCTGTCACCGTTCTGGTTTGGACACTTGGGGTAAAATGAGCAAATTCGCTTTGGCAAACGGCACGTCCGGTCTGCTCTTGGGTGGCATTGCGGCCGTAGGGGCCGTGTTGATCGCGCTTTACGCCAGTGGCTCACTCTTTCCGTCTGGCAAGCCTGTGGCGCAAGCCACCGAGGAAGTCATAGCGCCGGTGACCGACAGCGCAACGACACCGGTGCGCGAGCCTGAAACCGACGTTGCCTCTGTCGAGCCGGAGTCCGAACCTTCTTCGGAGGCGGCGGATGCATCAACGGTATCCGATGACATGCCGGAAGAGCCCGCGCCAGAGGAGCCTGCCGCACTCAACGATGACCCCAAAGACGTCGCTGAGGGTGCGCCTGTGGTGCCGGACACACCGGCTCCGGTTGCTCCGGCTTTTGATGTCGTCCGCGTCGCTTCGGATGGCCAAACTCTTGTGGCAGGCAGCGCGCCTGATGCGCGCGTGGTCGCGATCCTGGTGGATGGCGTCGAAGCCGCACGAACTGATGTCGACGGGAGCGGAAAATTCGTCACCTTCCTCGACCTGCCCGCCAGCGATTTGCCCCGCGTGGTAACCCTTTTGTCGGAAGGGCCGCTTGGCGCCATTGAAAGTGTGGATCAGGTGATCCTTGCACCGGTGGTTCGTGTTGCAGAAGCCCCTGAGGATACGCAATCGGCCGAGCCACAAACAGAGGCATCGCCGGTCGAAACCACAGCCAACTCACAGCCGGAGCCAGACACGCAAGACGTTTTGGCGGAAAATGCGATTTCTTCAAGCAGCGAAACCGCCCAGCAAGACACCGGAGCCCAAAGCGAGGTTTCAGCCGAGGACACCTCAGCCGAAACCGCGCGTTTGGACGATCAAGACACAGATACCGCGCCTGAAAATGGCGAAGCGCAAACAGCCGAAGTTGCGACAGTGGAAACCGAAGTTGCGACAGTGGAAACCGAAGTTGCGACAGTGGAAACCGAAGTTGTGGCAGCTGAAGAGGTGTCCAGACCCACGGAAGCAGAGCCTCAGATCGAGCAAAGCGCGCCCCCGAGCGAACCGGAAGTTGCGGTCACCGCACCAGACGCGCCTTCTGCGCCATCAATTGAGCAATCCGAGACAGGCACCGCTTCCGCCTTCGCAGACGCGAAGGACGAGCCCGTTGAAACCACACTTCCTACTGAGACGGCCGCGGCCACGACTGCACCCGCTGCTGCACCAGAGCCGGAGGCGTCGCAGGATTCGTCCGCGCCTGAGGCACCGCAAGCGCCTGCCGTGATCCTCTCGACGGAAGCGGGCTTGAATGTCATTCAGACTGGTGGCGATAAGCCGGAGTTGCTCGATCAGATCGCATTGGATGCCATCACCTATGAAGATGCAGGGTCGGTTGCGTTGACAGGCCGCGGCGTGGCTGACGAATTTGTACGGATATATCTGGATAACCGGCCGATTCTGACGACGGAGATTGGAACCGATGGGCAATGGCGTGCGGAACTGCCCGAGGTTGAAACCGGGACCTATACGCTCCGCGTCGATGCCGTTGACGAAGCAGGTGACGTCACCTCGCGCGTCGAAAGCCCGTTCCGTCGCGAAGACCCCGTTGCCTTGGCCGAAGCCGCCGGCCGGGCGGCGGGCCCATCCGTTATCAAGGTGGTCACGGTCCAGCCGGGCAACACGCTTTGGGCCATTGCACGTGATCGCTATGGCGAAGGGCTTGCCTATGTCAAAGTCTTCGAAGCCAACCGGGACCGCATCCGCGACCCTGACCTGATCTACCCTGGACAGGTCTTCTCGATCCCTGAGTGAGCGGACTGTCACACAGCTGAGATTTTCCTGCGCTAGCCCTGTGACACACACAGCATATTGCGGGGCTTGCCGGATGGGTTCCGCGATATATAGTGTTCATTATATATCGGGACGGGGCTCCCGTCCTGAGGCTGGTACAGGCAGACAGGGCAGGAGACGAGTCCCGCGATGGATGGTAACTTCAGAACGGCTTTTGTACGTGAACCGGGTGCGCTGCGACACCACCCGGCCTTGGTGCTGAATGCGGATTACAGGCCATTGTCCTACTATCCGCTGTCGCTCTGGCCGTGGCAGGATGCGGTCAAGGCGGCCTTTCTCGACAGGGTGGACATCGTCGCCGAATATGACGAGGTGGTCCGAAGCCCCTCGATGACGCTCCGAATACCGAGCGTCGTGGTGCTCAAGGATTATGTAAAACCGCAAAAGCGCGTGGCCTTCACGCGCTTTAATCTTTTTTTAAGGGATGAATTCCGCTGCCAATACTGCGGTGCCAAGGGCGAGCTGACCTTCGATCACGTTGTGCCGCGCGCTTCGGGTGGCATCACATCTTGGGAAAACGTGGTGGCTGCCTGCGCACCCTGCAACCTGCGAAAAGGCTCCAAAAGCCTGCGCCGCGCGGGATTGTCATTGCGCAAACCGCCGCGCCAACCAGGGGCGCAAGAGTTGCTCAACATGGGCCGCAAGTTCCCGCCCAATCACTTGCACGACAGCTGGATGGATTTTCTCTACTGGGACGCAGAGCTGGAAGCATAAGACATGTGTAGGCATGTGAGTGTAGAGAACCCACAGCTTTCACAAACACGCTCATGTTGCTTCTTGCGGAATATCACGTTGCTACGATTGCGCTAGTGCTCGGCCGACTGGATGTGGGTGTCGTTCAGGATCGTGCGCATCTTGTAGGGCACCGCCTCCAGTAGATGCTCTAGGAGCTCGCAGACCAGTCCTGCGACTGGCTTTTTCGACCAGCTGCGCCACGCTTAATTCGGTGATCCGCTCAATCGCTACAGACACGCAGAGTTTGCTCTCTTCGGCTCCGACCTTGACGATATCGATGTCGAAATAGCCCCTCAGGTGGCCTTTGAATTTCTGGCGCTGAGGCTTGTCGTCATCCATCGCGGGCAGGCGAGATATTGTGCCAATTAGGGCAGCGATGCATTTACAAACGCGTAAGATGTGGGATTGAGGGCTGCAAAACAAAAGGGGCAGTCGTCCAGCGGCAAGAGCCTGTGCCGCAGGAACGCTACAACCATCGCTTGATCTTAAAGCCTGTCCGCGCCCGGGTAGTCGGATTGAGTTGTGCTCAAATTTTCAGCGAAGGCGCAGAATCCTGTCCCGTGTCGCGTCAAATTCAAGTTTTGGAATTTTCCCCACACGAAAAACATTTGACCCACAGTGCATGTTGGCTCGCCATAAAAGCGGTGACGGGACTAGCGCGTGGATTATCCGCGTGGACCCGGACTTCTTTGTGTGTGGACAACAGGAACGGGAGATCGATTTGGAACAAGACCTGACAGCATTGGCGGCTTCGGTCGCTGAGCTCAAGGCGAACGTGGCCGCAACCAACGGCACTTTCGCCGAAACATTCTACTATATAACCATTCCCCTCATGGTGCTCATCCATGCGGGTTTTCTTGCATATGAAATGGGGGCATCGCGGTCAAAAAATGCATTGGCCTCAGGGATCAAGAACATTCTCGCCTTCGCAATGATCGTGCCGTTCTTCTATTTCGTTGGCTGGTGGATCTACTGGGCATTTCCCACAGGTTTCAGCCTGTCCGAAGGTGCGATGGGCATCTCGGGTCTGGCCTATGCTAACGAGGTCGCGCTGCCATGGAGCGAATTCATGGGGCCGAACCTCGATGATCGCGCGTCTGGTGTGTTCTGGGGAGCGTTTGTTCTGTTCGCGGCAACCACGGCGTCGATCATGTCGGGCGGTGTGATCGAGCGGATCAAACTTACCGGCTTTGTTGTGCTTGCAATTGTGCTGGGCTCGTTTGTGTGGATCCTCGCCGCTGCGTGGGGCTGGCATGCGGACGGCTGGTTGGTGACCAAATTCGGCTATCACGATTTCGGTGCCGCGGGTGTCGTACACATGATCGCGGGGTTCTTCACTCTGGGTGTGTTGATCAATCTTGGACCGCGCATTGGCAAGTTCAATCCGGATGGGACAGCCAACCACATTGCAGGCCACTCGATGCCGATGACGCTGATCGGCCTAATGCTGATTATTGCGGGCTTCTGGGGCTTTTTGATGGCATGCGTGATCGTGCCGGGTGAGGCTTGGTCCTGGAGTGCGAACATCGAAGCGACCATTTATGGAACGCCGATGACCCTGGCAGGAATGACCTTCAACACGCTGATGGGCTTTGCCGGAGGCATTATCGGAGCCTGGATGGTGACGCGTGACCCGTTCTGGATGATGTCGGGTGCGTTGGGCGGAATCATATCCTGTGCGGCCGGTCTTGATCTCTGGTATCCGCCGATGGCCTTTGCGATTGGCTTTATCGGAGCCAGCGCCATGCCGTTCGTGGCCACCTTTGTCGCCAAGATGCGGATCGACGACGCGGTTGGAGCCTTTGCGGTGCATGGATTCCTTGGCCTTTGGGGCGTGCTGGCCGTCGGTATCGCCGCCCAAGGCTATCCAGCACTTTTCGGCGAGGACGTGGTCACCACCTCCTTCACAGGCCAACTGGTGGGCGCGATTGTCATGGGGCTTTTAGGCTTTGTTCCAGGCTATGTGGTGTCGCTGATCCTCAAGGTGACAGGCCAGCTGCGTGTTCCGGAAGAGGCTGAGATCCTTGGGCTCGACGCTGTCAAAGTGCCGGCCTCTGCGTATCCGGAAGCCATTCATCCGTCGGTCAGTCCGGCGGAATAACACCAATCAGGAAAGGAAGAACTCATGGAAGCTCCATTTGAAGCGACAAGCTGGGACGGTATCACCGGGGCAATTTATGTCGGTCACGGGTCCGTTGAAGGCTTCTGGCTGCTCTTGTGTCTTGGGTTGATTGTCACCGCGATTATTTTTGGCTGGCGGCACGAGGAGCACGCCTACAAGGCGACGAAGCAAAAGCCGTAATGAACGGAGGCAGGGGGCCATGGCGTCCGCTGCTCTTGTCACCAATGAACAAGGAAAGGCGTCCGGATATATCCGGACGCCTTTTTATGTGGGATTCATGACGTGACGCGGATCAGGCACAAAAAAGGCCGGTGCGATTGTTTCGCACCGACCCCTGCCGTGACCGGAGCGTAGGACCGCTCCGGTTTCAACCATCAGTTCTGAAGGTAGACTTCTAGGCTGTCATCCAGCGCCTCTTTCCACGGTGTGTGATGCACAGGGGCCATTGTGCCGGTGATGACCGACTTGTAGCTGTTGTTGCGGAAGCCCATGATGTCTTTGGACTTGTGCTTCTTCCACTCAAAAAATGCTTCGCAGGCGCCGTCGATGTCAAAGCTGGGATAGTCCGTCTCGGCCACCAATTCCTTGACGTAGTCGGCCTGATATCGAATGGCGTACTTTGTGTCGTCGTCGGCTTCCTCGCGCTCCTCGCGTTCTTTAACATCGGCAAGCATTTCATCTTTGGAGACCTTGGACAGATCAATCTTGCCCATGATTGCATCGCGGACCCACCAGGCTTGGGCGTCGAACATGTTGAAGGTGAACCATTGGTCCTGCATGCCAAGGTAGAACATCTTGGGGTTGTGGACGTAGACCACACCCTTGTAGAGGTCAGCAGTCGCCAGCCGGTTCGCGGTTTTCAAACGCAGGTCGTCTGGCAGGAAGCTGAAGTAGTGCTTGTAGCCAGTGCACAGGATGATCGCATCGACCTCTTTGCTGCTGCCGTCAGAGAAGTGGACAGTGTTGCCGTCTACCTTGACCATTGCGGGTTTTTCTTCCCAGTTCTCAGGCCAGTTGAAGCCCATCGGTGCCGACCGGTAGCACGAGGTGACCGTCTTTGCGCCGTACTTCCAGCATTGTGATCCGATATCTTCTGCCGAGTAGGAGGACCCGACGACAAGAATATCCTTGCCGCTAAACTCTCGCGCATCGCGGAAGTCGTGCGCATGGACCAGTCGACCGTTGAACGATTCAAATCCTTCGTAATACGGCACGTTCGGTGTCGAGAAATGCCCCGAGGCACAGATAACGTAGTCGAATTCCTCGGAATAGCTGCTGTCCTTGGTGTGGTCATGGACAGTGACGGTAAATTTGCCGGTCTCGGCGCTGTAGTTGACCCAACGGACCGCGGTGTTGAAGCGGATCCAGTCACGGACGTTGGCTTTCAGGACGCGGCCTTCAATATAATCGAACAGGACAGCGCGCGGGGGGTAGGATGCAATCTGCTTGCCGAAATGTTCCTCAAAGGAATAGTCCGCGAATTCGAGACCTTCCTTTGGACCGTTCGACCAGAGGTAACGGTACATTGAGCAATGTACGGGCTCGCCGTTCTCATCGAGACCGGTGCGCCAAGTGTAGTTCCAAAGCCCGCCCCAGTTGTCCTGCTTTTCGAAGCAGACGACTTCGGGGATCTCTTCGCCTTTTGCGGCGGCGGACTGAAATGCGCGCAGTTGCGCAAGGCCGGAGGGGCCTGCGCCGATGATGGCAACTCTGGTCTTGGTCATATGTGTCTCCATGCTGGTATGGACCAATATTTGCGTATTGGTGCTTTTGGTCCATGCCAGACTGGTCAACTGCTCCTTGCGTTGTCAATGAATTTTCTTTCAAAGAATATTATTTCACTCTGCGCCACTGGTATGCTGCCCCGAAGGTGGTAAGTTCTGAGCATGTCCAATTCGAGTTTCGCCCAACGCCTTGCAATCGCAAGCTCGCTTCCCCGTCTGTCCGTCGGCATGACCGAGGCGATCAATATCGGATTCCTCGCACCGCTGAGCGGGCCGGCGAAATCCTGGGGGTTGCCAGGCTTGAATGGCTGCCGTCTGTGGGAGGACTGGTTGAACAGGGCAGGGGGACTTCTGCTGGGTGGACGACGATTCCCGGTGCGCATTCATGCGGTAGACTGTGGCTATGATGCCAGCCGCGCATTAGAGGGTGCCCGTCATCTGGTACAGACTCATGACGTGTCCCTAATGATGATGCTGGGGGGCGAGTCGTTTCTTGCGGTGCGGGACTACCTGATGACAAGCAAGGTGCTGACGTCGACATTGCTGACAAGCGACCTGTCGCCCGACACGCCTTATCTGATCGCCCCCAGCGAATCGCTGCCAATCTACACGGTCACGGCGGTGGATTGGATCATGCGCAATCGGCCCGAAATCAAGACTGTCGCGCTCTGCGCCCAGAGCGACGCCTTGGGACTTCCCGCGCTGGCGGCCTATCGTGCGGCTTTCAAGGCGGCAGGTATCCGCATCGTCGAGGAAGTGCGTTATGACGCCGAGATGACCGATGCCGCGTCAGTGGTAGCGCCCATGATGGCGGCACAACCGGATTTGCTGTGCTGGTGCGCCAGTTACACCCCAATGGTACACGCGATGACGGAATACGCCTTTGAGCATGGGTTCGAAGGCCAGCTTTTGTCTTGTACGGCGGACAGCTATGACCAGTTGATCGCACGGACGTCGCCTGAGTTTATGGAAGGGTTCCTGTTCCAGTTCCCGGATTTCGACGATCCGGCCTTGGCGGAAAAGGCATTTTTCTTCAGCCAACCGCAGACGTTCTTCGACGAGTACAACGCACGGTTTCCAAACAGCTGGACAGCGGTCAGTTGGGAATACGCGGCGATTCTCGACATCTGGCAATCTGCAGTCGAGCGGGCAGGAAACCCTCGGCCCGTCTCGGTGTTGGCAGCGATGCGGCAACTGGGGAGTGTGATGCACGCCTTTGGCCCGGCACGCTGGTGGGGCGAGGATATGTTCGGCCTGAGCCACACTTTGATTGGGGACTGGCCAGTTGTGCAAATCCAACAGGGAAAAGCGCGGATCGTCGAATTCGGGTCGATCCCTGACTGGCTGGCGCAGCATGAAACTTTGCTGAAGGATGAAATGGCGGCACTTGGTCAGCTATGGCACCAGCGCCACGGCGACGGCACACCGCCGAAACGGTTGGCGGCCCGGCTGGCGGCAGTTCACCCTTCCTGAAGCAGCATTTTTTGCTCTTCGATCAGGTGCAGTTTGATGTATTCGACGGCAGTTTCCACGTCGCGCGACGAGATCGCGTTGAACAGGGCGTTATATTGCGTCTGATAAGCTTCGATCCGCTTTGGTGTCAGGTGCCGCCGCATCAAGTTGGATCGGAAAGTCTGGAGACAAGCCTCGATCGCCAGTTCGTAACACGACGCCAGAAGCGGATTGCCGGTGCCATTCGCAATTTTTCGATAGAACGCTTCTTCGGCCTTGATGAATTCACCAGAGTCGGTGGTCACGGCCTCCAACCGCGTCAAGATGTCATCCAGCTCCATGATATCGCGCGGAGTCATATTGACGACCGCAAGGCGCACCATCTCGGGTTCGAGAATGCCGCGTACGACCAGGTGATCCAATGGACTGGTGTTTTCGGCCAAGGCAGAGCGTGTATCGGGGCGGGTGGCTTCTGATTTGTAGGTGACAAAACTGCCACTGCCTGCGCGCCGCCGGATAATGTTGCGTGACTCCAAAACGTCGAGCGCATCCCGAACGGTATTGCGGGCAACGCCGAGTTCCGAGGCCAGCGAGCGTTCTGACGGCAGACGCGCGCCTTCGGGGTATTCTTCGGATTTGATCCGCGCAAACAGGCTGTCGATCACAACTTGCACAGTCGCACCAACCGAATGATTGGTAACCATCTGAGACGCGGTACGCTGGGTTTGCGGAGCCATGCTGGGCCGATCCTCTGGAAACATCTTGCTTATACGATATGGGCTTCACGTCGGCCCGACAAGGCGCGTTCCCGTGTTGGGTGACCCAATTGACACCTGTTTAGCCCGCTTTGGCTCGTAATTGGTTCAGTGGCTTGCCAATTTTGGTACCCAAAAGCACCTGATTCTAGCGGGTTTTTATCTGTTTCGGGACCGCATCTGGAAAAATTATAACTATAAGAAACAAATTTTCTTGCGAGGTTGGGTTTGCGTTGCTAGCCTTTTCTCGAAAGTCAGACCAATTTGGGAAACTGGTACTCTCTCGGATTGGGAATAAGCCGAACAAGCCGGTTTTGGCTTCGCTTCCGCGTGAACAGTCGCGGACCCAACAGTAGGAGAAACGCATGATCCCGAAATTTCTGACCTCCGGTCAAAGCCGCCGTACCTTTCTGAAAACTGCAGGTGCCGCCGCGGCCAGCCTTGGCCTACCGCGCATGGCCTTGGCAGCAGGTGAGCCGATCAAGATTGGTTTTCTGGCCCCGCTCACCGGCGCTGTGGCCGCTTGGGGAAAGCCCGGTCTGGATGGTTGCGCCATCTGGGCTGAGCGTGTGAACGCCGCTGGAGGCATCCAGTTGGCCGACGGCGCCCATCCGATTGAATTCGTATCCTATGACAACGAATACGACCCGGCCAAGGCACGCACTGGCGCCACCAAGCTGATCCGTGAAGATGGCGTGAAATTCATCATGATGCTGGGTGGCGATACCTGGCCGGGCGTCCAGCCTGTTGCCGAGCGCACGGGCATGCTGTTCTCGACCCTGCTACCATCCGACTTGTCGCCCGAGACCACGACGCTGGTCGCCCCCGCAGAGGTACACCCGATTTACAACGTCACTGGCGTGGAGTGGCTCGCTCAGAACAAGCCCGAGCTCAAGACCGCTGTCATGTGCGCACAAGATGACGCTCTGGGGCTGCCCTCGGTCGCGACCTATCTCGCCGCCTTCGAAGCTGCCGGCATCGAGATGCTGGACGAGCCGCTTCTGTTCGACCCGGCCACCACCGATTTTGCGCCTGTGGTAACACGGTTGATGGCGAAGAACCCTGAGATCATCTGTCTCGATACCTGCTATTCCGACTACGTGCACCCGATCTGCGAACAGTTGTTCCAGCAGGGCTTCAGCGGGCAGATCATCAGTTGCACCGCCGACTTCTATGATCAAATGATCGAAAAAACGTCGAAGGAATTTATGGAAGGGTTCATTTTCCAGTTCCCCGATTTCGACGATCCAGCACTGAACGGCGACGCGATCAACTTTCAGGACCCAAATGGGTTTTACGCCGAGTATAACGCGCGGCACCCAGGTCAGTGGGGCGCGGTGAGCTGGGAATATGCCTCAATCATGGATATGTGGAAGGCCGCTGCGGAAAAGGCTGGTTCGCCCGAGCCTGATGCGGTGATGACCGCGATGAAGGACGGGCGCGGTGCCCATGCCTTTGGTGATGCGGACTGGTGGGGTAAGGACCTGTTCGGCATCGACAACGCGCTGGTCGGAGATTGGCCTGTTGTCGCCATCGAGAACGGAAAGGCGGTCATCAAGGAATTCC
>QCWH01000012.1:35291-55113 GCA_003149565.1 Marivita sp. XM-24bin2
ACCGTCATGGTGATCTGCTGGTCAAGCACATGGAAGCCTACGGTCAGATGTGGAACCAGCGCGGCTGAGTTCCCAAGCGGCGCCCATATTCTGGGCGCCGAATTTCCTATCACACAACATCGAGCTGAACCTATGGTCGAACTCCTGGCGCAGACCGGGCTGAATGCCGTGTATGCTGCAAGTTACATATCCCTCGTTGCCGTCGGCTTGGTGCTGATATTCGGGGTCATGGGCGTTGTGAACTTTGCCCATGGGGAATTGTTCATGGCCGGCGCCTACGCTGTCGTCGCGCTTTACGCCGATATGCACGTGCCATTCTTCGTGGCGGTGGCCATCGGGATGGCGTTTGTCGGTCTGCTGGGCTTGTTGATGGAATGGGCGCTGTTCCGACCATTGAAGGACAACCCGCTTGGCGGTCTTGTCGCGTCCATTGGTTTCCTGATGATCCTGCAATCCTTGGCTGTCATGGGGTTTGGCGTTCGGATGGAACATATTCCACCGGTCACCCAAGAGGTCGTCCGCTTCACGGACAAAGTCGGTTTACCTGTTGCGCGGCTCTACGTGATCGTTGCTGCCGTCGTCTTCCTGACCGCATTGTGGTACTTTCTCAAGCGCACACGCTTTGGCTGGGCGCTGCGGGCCTCGGCTCAGGATCCGGAAGCTGCAGCGCTGCAAGGTATTTCGATCACCCAGACAGCCCGCATTGCCATGTTCATCGGCGCGGCTCTGGCAGGTGTGGCAGGCGCACTGACTGCGCCTCTGGTCTCGGTCAATCCGCATATGGGCCATTCGGTGATCGTGACTGCCTTTATCGTCATTATCGTCGGTGGGGTGGGTTCTCTTGAAGGGGCTATCCTCGCCTCTGTCGCTTATGCTTTCGTGCACACCTTCGTCACCACCTTCTGGGATGGCGTTCTGGCAGATATCGTTGGGTTGTCGCTGATGCTGATCGTGCTCATCGTAAAGCCCACCGGCCTGTTCGGGAGTGCGGATCGTGCGTAATCTTCTGATCTTTGTCCTTGGCAGTGTTGCCCTGATCGCGCTGCCCTACGGCCTCAGTTTTTCGCAGCAGGAAATCCTTGTTTTTCTTGTGATCAACATCCTGCTGGTGACGTCCTACCGGCTGATGACCCTGACAGGTGAATGGTCTCTGGGCCATGTGGTGATCATGGGTGTGGGGGCCTATGCCTCGGCGCTGTACACAAAGGAACTGGGTATTTACGTCCCGGTGTCGATGATCCTAGGTGGGGTCACGGCAGCGCTTCTGGCGGTGCTGCTGTCCTTCCCACTGTTTCGGATGAAGGGGTTTTACTTTCTCATCGGGTCCTTTGCCGCCGGAGAGATCATCCGTCTGATCTGGAAACGTTTCCGCGAGCCGTTCGGCGGCGTGCGGGGCATTTCCGGGATTGATCCGATGCCTGACTTTTCCATCGGCATCTACCAGTTCGATTTCTTCGAACCAGTCTCGTACTACTATTTCGCAGGGGTGATCGTGATCGCCAGCCTTTGGGTTCTGTGGCGGATCGAGAAATCGCCGGTCGGTCTGACCTTTCACGCCGTGCACTGGCAGGACAAGTTGGCGCAAGCCTCTGGTGTCAACCTGCGCGCCTATCGGACACTGGCTTTCGCAATCGCCTCGGGGTTTGCCGGGCTGGCGGGGGCCTTGCAGGCGCATTACGTGGGCACCGTCAATCCGAACTCGTTCGATATTGAAGTGATGGTCTTTGTCCTGACCTGGGCCATCGTAGGTGGGACTGCTACGTTCTACGGCCCAATCCTTGGCTGCATCGTCTTGACCGTTTTGAACGAAATCGTGCTGCGGGAAATGGGGCTCGAGCAGGCTCGGCCGCTGATCTATGGCGCGATCATGATCCTTTCCATCCTGTTCCTTCCGGATGGTCTCGAAAGCCTTGTCCAGAAAGTGACGCGCCGCAGGTCGGCCCCCAAGCCCGAAGAGAAGGCTGCGACATGACTGATTTTCTAGAAGTCCGGAACCTCACGATGCGCTTTGGCGGGCTCACTGCCGTCGACAGCCTGTCTTTCAAGGTCGAACATGGGTCCATTCACGGTCTTATCGGGCCGAACGGGGCGGGGAAAACCACGACGTTCAACATGATCTCGGGCTTTTACACCCCAACTGAGGGTCAGATCCTGCTGCGCGGCGAGGATATATCGGGCCTCAAGATGCATGAGGTCGCGCGGCGCGGTGTCGTGCGGACGTTCCAGCACTCGACTCTTTTCGCGGAGTTGACCGTTCTGGAAAACGCACTCGTCGGCACGCATATGCCGTTCCGCCCGAACATTTTTGCGGCGATCATCGGTTGGGACAAAGAGGATCGCCGCGGTGCAGAGGCGCGAGCCCGTGAGGCGCTGGACTTCTTTGGCCTGTTGCATCTGGCAGAAGAGCGGGCCGGGGACCTTTCGCATGGACACCAGCGCGCTTTGGGCATGGCGGTCGCCTATGCCAGTCATCCTGACGTGATCCTGCTGGACGAACCCTTCACTGGGATGAACCCCGAGGAAACAAAACACATGATGGGGCTGATGCGCAGGCTCAAGGAGGATGGCATCACCATTCTTCTGGTGGAACATGACATGCAGGCCATCATGGGCCTTTGTGACACCATCACCTGCATGAGTTTTGGCAAGTTCCTTGCCGAAGGCGGCCCGACAGAGATCCGCAACCATCCTGCCGTAATCGAGGCCTATCTTGGGGGGGCGCGTCATGTTGCTTGAGATGCGGGGCATTGCCGTCAATTACGGCAAGATCAATGCGATCCGGAATATCTCGATCGCGGTGCCCGAGGGTAAGATCGTCACGATCATAGGTGGCAATGGCGCTGGGAAGACCACCACGCTGCGCGCGATGTCGGGGATGATTCCCATCGCGAGCGGCGAAATCCTGTTCGAGGGCGTTCGGATTGATCACCTGCCCGCGCACAAGATCGTCGCTCATGGGATTGCGCATGTGCCCGAAGGCCGACGTATCTTCAAAGAGATGACAGTCGAGGAAAACCTGCGCACGGGTGCCTTTTTGCGCCGCGACAAGGACGCGGTTGAAGAAGACCTGGAGGGTGTGTTCAAGCGCTTCCCGCGTTTGCTTGAACGCCGCAGCCAGCGCGCGCAGACCATGTCCGGCGGCGAACAGCAGATGTTGGCCATCGGTCGCGCGCTGATGTCAAAACCGCGCCTGTTGCTGATGGACGAACCGTCGATGGGCCTTGCCCCCGTGATCGTAGAGGAGATTGCTCAGATCGTGGAGGAGATTAATGCGAACGGTCTGTCTGTTGTGTTGGTCGAACAGAATGCCGAACTGGCGCTGGAACTCGCCAACCACGCCTATGTGCTGGAAACCGGAAACTGTGCCATGGAGGGACCTGCAAGTGAGCTACGTGGAAATGAACATGTTCGCGCCGCGTATCTGGGGCTTTGATCGGGACGATGCGGAAATGCGTATGGCGCGCGCCTCGGGCTGGTCGCGGGCAGACTTGGTCTGGGAACGCCTGACCGAGGCAGCGCACGTGGCCTTTTCGCAGGGCGATCTGCGGCGAACTGGGCATCTTCTGCTTGCGGCGCACTGGGTTGCGCGTCTGTGGTTCGATGCACGTGATCTGCGTCGCGCCAACACCTTGGCAAACCGGTCTTTGCTGGCTCGGAAACGGGGTGACAACGTTCGGGCTGAAGTCCTGCAGAAGCGGGCCTTGTCTGTTTGGGCGGGGGCGGTATCTGCAATTGACGCGTTGGAATTTCGTCCACGCAGCCGCAGTTCCCTATTCCATCTGCGGATGGAGGCGCTCCATCGTGACCAGTTTCAGGCCAACATGCGGACCCGCTATCGCCGCATCGCGCAAGAGACCGAGCAGGCACTGAAAATGCTGTCTGCGGAGTCACCATCAGACCGCCCGTTTTTTTCCCGTTGGCGTGGCGAAAAGCCTCCGGTTTTCGACGACAGTCGCAAGTTTCTGGCCGCAGCACTTGCCTTGATCGACGGCTGATCAGCGATCGGAAACACAAGCCGCGCATCCGAAACCGGATGCGCGGATTTTTGTGTTGAATGCTGAGAATCCCAGAAAATCCCCCTGTTTTTTTAAAAAAGAGTTTGACCATAGGGAATATATGTTGCCCATTAGGAAAAATTTTTTGGGAGAGTCGCAATGGCATTGGACTCGGAAAAGTCCGGCAAAGGTGTTTGGAGTGCTGGTCGCAGCGGTGGCAAAGGCCGTCACTATCCGAAGGGGCGTCAGTACGATGATGCAGCCTTGGCAGAGGTTCGCAGGCTTCTGGGGGACCGCCCGCGCGCCCGCGATTTGCTGATCGAATTCCTGCACCTCATTCAGGATGCACATGGGCATCTCAGCGCGGCTCATTTACGTGCATTGTCTGAGGAAATGCGTCTGTCCATGGCCGAAGTCTGGGAAGTTGCAACCTTCTATGCGCATTTCGACCCCGTACGGGAAGAGGAAACCCCACCACCCGAATTGACCATCCGGGTTTGCGAATCCTTGTCTTGTGAATTGGCCGGGTCGGAGGCATTGCTGGCGGCACTTGAGGCCGGTCATGACCCTGCGAAAGTTCGAGTCTTGAGGGCACCCTGCATGGGCCGCTGTGACACAGCGCCGGTGGCCGAGGTCGGGCATCGGCATGTGGACAATGCAACGGTCGGGTCGATCCAGTCAGTGATTGACTCAGGTGATCTGCATCCTGTTATGCCCGACTATCAGGACTTTGACGCATATCGCGCAACTGGCGGCTATGCCAAGCTTTTGGATCTGCGAGAAAGCGGCGACTGGGAAGCTATTCAGGAAGCTGTGCTTGAGGCCGGATTGCGCGGTCTTGGCGGCGCCGGTTTTCCTTCCGGCAAGAAATGGGGCTTTGTCCGGGCCCACCCAGGACCGCGTTACCTCGCGGTGAACGGAGACGAGGGCGAGCCGGGCACATTCAAAGACCGTTACTGGCTGGAGCGGACACCGCACCTGATGTTGGAGGGCATGCTGATTGCGGCTTGGGCGGTCGAGGCCGCAAAGTGCTTTCTCTATATGCGCGATGAATATCCGGCGGTTCTGAAGCTCTTGGCCAAGGAAATTGCGGCTCTCGAGGATGCCGGGATTGTCGAACCCGGATTTATCGATCTGCGGCGCGGGGCAGGGGCCTATATCTGTGGCGAAGAATCCGCAATGATCGAGTCAATCGAGGGTAAGCGCGGCATCCCGCGCCTGCGCCCGCCATATGTTGCGCAGGTTGGCATTTTTGACCGACCCACACTGGTGCATAATGTCGAAACGCTGCATTGGGTTGCCCGCATTGTCCGCGAAGGTCCGGAGGTTCTCAGCCGCACCGAAAAGAACGGACGTAAGGGGTTGCGCTCGTACTCTGTATCGGGACGCGTGGCTAAGCCGGGCGTTTACCTTTTGCCGGCTGGGTCGACGATCACCGACATTATCAAAGCTGCGGGCGGCATGGCTGACGGCCACGTCTTCAAGGCGTATCAGCCGGGTGGACCGTCCTCGGGTCTGCTGCCTGCCAGCATGGCAGACGTGCCGTTGGACTTCGACACGCTGCAACCGCATGGCTCCTTCATTGGTTCTGCAGCGGTGGTTGTCTTGTCAGATCAGGACAAGGCACGCGATGCAGCGCTGAACATGCTGCGGTTCTTCGAATCCGAAAGTTGCGGCCAATGTACCCCTTGCCGGGTTGGCTGTGAAAAGGCGGTCAAGCTGATGCAGGCAGACATCTGGGATAGCGAATTGCTCGAAGACCTGTGCCAGGTCATGGGCGACGCTTCGATCTGTGGACTGGGACAGGCGGCGCCGAACCCGATCCGCCTCGTGATGAAACATTTTGGCGAAGAGGTCTAAGCAATGGCTGACGGAAATCTGCCCGACCTGACGATCTTTACTCTCGATGACGAAACCGTCGTGGCGCAGCCCGGAGAAACCATCTGGTCGGTGGCCAAGCGGCATGGCAAGACGATTCCGCATCTGTGCCACAAGGACCAGAGTGGCTACCAGCCTGACGGTAACTGCCGCGCTTGTGTGGTGGAGATCGACGGTGAGCGCACTCTGGCAGCTTCGTGCTGTCGAAATCCCCAAAATGGCATGGTGGTCAAGACTGATAGCGCGCGTGCCACGAAGGCCCGCGCGATGGTCATGGAACTTCTCTTGGCGGATCAGCCCGAGCGCGAGTCTGCGCACGATGCGGGTTCTCATCTTTGGGACATGGCCGATGCGCAGGGCGTGTCGGAAAGCCGCTTTCCGACGTTGGAGGCCGAGCGCATTCCGCTTCTGGACGATTCCCACGTCGCGATGCGCGTGAATCTGGATGCCTGCATCCAGTGCGGTCTGTGTGTGCGCGCCTGCCGTGAGGTGCAGGTCAACGATGTGATCGGTATGGCCGGGCGCGGACACGATGCCTTCCCGTCCTTTGACTTCGATGACCCGATGGGTGAGTCCACCTGCGTTGGGTGTGGCGAATGTGTACAGGCCTGCCCGACGGGCGCTCTTATGCCCGCGACGGCGGTTGATGCCCAGCAGCGCGGCGACAGCCGCGACTTCGATGAGGAGGTCAAAAGTGTCTGCCCGTTCTGCGGTGTCGGCTGTCAGGTCTCGGTCAAGCTGAAAGACGGCAAGATCAAGCACGTCGACGGCATCAATGGCCCCGCGAACGAAGGGCGGCTCTGCGTGAAAGGCCGCTTCGGCTTTGACTACATCCATCACCCGCACCGCCTAACCAAGCCACTGGTGCGACGCGAGGATGCGCCGGAAAAAGGCCTGAACGTGGACCCGTCCAACCCCTGGACCCACTTTCGCGAGGCGACTTGGGAAGAGGCGCTGGACAAGGCCGCGCATGGCTTGGCTGATCTGCGCAGCTACTTTGGCGGACAGTCTGTAGCCGGCTTCGGTTCTGCCAAATGCACCAACGAAGAGGCGTATCTTTTCCAGAAATTCATCCGGCAGGGCTTTGGTCACAACAACGTCGATCACTGCACGCGCCTGTGTCACGCCTCGTCGGTGGCAGCTTTGATGGAGAACGTCGGATCGGGTGCGGTGACCGCTACCTTTAACGAGATCGAGAATGCCGATGTGGCGATCGTCATCGGTGCCAACCCGACAGAGAACCACCCGGTTGCCGCGACCTTCTTTAAGCAATTCGCCAAGCGCGGCGGCAAACTTGTTATCATGGACCCGCGCGGCACGGCGATGAAGCGGCACGCCGCCGAGATGATGCAGTTCCGCCCCGGCACGGACGTCGCTCTTCTGAACGCCATCATGAACGTGATCGTCGAAGAAAAGCTCTACGATCGCACCTATATCGAAGGCTTCACCGAGGGCTTCTTTGAATTCCGCGAACATATCCGGGCGTTCACGCCGGAGCGCATGGCCGAGCTTTGCGGCATCGAAGCCGAGCAGATCCGTCGCGTGGCGCGTATGTTCGCGGAGGCCGAAGCGGGGATGATCTTTTGGGGTATGGGGGTGTCTCAGCACATCCACGGCACCGACAATGCCCGCTGCCTGATCGCTCTGGCGCTGCTCACTGGCAATGTCGGAAAGCCCGGCACCGGACTGCACCCCTTGCGGGGCCAGAACAACGTGCAGGGTGCGTCGGATGCCGGCCTGATCCCGATGTTCTTGCCCGATTACCAAAGCGTGACCGATGGCGAGGTGCGTTCGCTCTTCAAGCATATCTGGCGCGGCACCGAGATCGAGGCTGAGAAAGGCCTGACCGTGGTCGAGATCATGGACCGCGTATATCGCGGCGAGATCAAGGGCATGTACATTCTTGGTGAAAACCCCGCCATGTCCGACCCCGACGTAGAACACGCCCGCAAGGCCTTGGCGGCGCTCGATCACCTTGTGGTTCAGGACATCTTCCTGACCGAAACCGCAAATTACGCGGACGTGATCCTGCCCGCCGCTGCGCTGCCCGAGAAGTCCGGTACTGTGACCAACACAAACCGACAGGTGCAGATCACCCGCAAAGCCGCGCAGGCACCCGGAGAAGCGCGAGAAGATTGGGAAGTCATTGTCGAGATGGCCCGTCGCGTCGGTCTTGATTGGGATTACGACGACCCGCGTGAGATTTTCGACGAGATGAAGATGTCTATGCGATCATTGCATCACATCACGTGGAAACGTCTGGAACGCGAAAGCGCCATCACTTACCCGTGCCACAGCCCCGAGGATCCGGGCCAAGCAGTCGTCTTCGCCGACGGTTTCCCACGCCGCGCCGGGCGGGCGCGCTTTGCTCCGGCCCGTGTCACACCACCTGCCGAAGTGCCGGACGAGCGTTTCCCGATGGTCCTGACCACGGGGCGCCAGCTTGAGCATTGGCACACAGGCTCCATGACCCGACGCGCCACAGTGCTGGACGCGGTCGAACCCGAGGCCAACTGTTCCATGCATCCCTCGACCCTGCGGCAGTTGGATGTCGAACCGGGAGGCATGGTTCGGTTGATAACACGTCGCGGCGAGATCGAAATCATGGCCCGCGCCGACAGAGCGGTCTCGCCCGACATGGTGTTCCTGCCCTTTGCCTACGTCGAAGCGGCGGCAAACATCCTGACCAATGCAGCGCTCGATCCTTTCGGCAAGATCCCCGAGTTCAAATACTCCGCAGTCAGGGTCGAAAAAGTCAACAAAATCGCAGCGGAATAATCCGCGCAAGATACGTCTTCAGGAAGGAAAACGCGTATGTCGTTCAAATCTGACATTGAAATTGCTCGCGAAGCGTCAAAGCAGCCGATCCGTGAGATTGGGGAAAAGCTTGGCATCGCTTATGAGCATCTGCAGCCCTACGGGCATGACAAGGCGAAGATCAGTCAGGCCTTCATCGACGAGGTCCAGGACCGTCCGAACGGCAAGCTTATCCTCGTAACCGCGATCAACCCAACCCCGGCGGGCGAGGGCAAGACCACGACAACTGTGGGTCTGGGTGACGGCCTCAACAAGATCGGCAAGAAAGCCATGATCTGTATTCGCGAAGCCTCGCTCGGGCCGAACTTCGGCATGAAGGGCGGCGCTGCAGGTGGTGGCATGGCGCAGGTCGTGCCGATGGAAGAGATGAACCTTCATTTTACAGGTGACTTCCACGCGATCACCTCGGCTCATTCACTGCTGTCAGCGATGATAGACAACCACATTTACTGGGGCAATGAGCAGGAAATCGACGTGCGTCGTGTCGTTTGGCGCCGGGTCGTGGATATGAATGACCGCGCGCTGCGCCAGATCACCGCAAGTTTGGGCGGCGTGGCCAACGGCTTCCCGCGCGAGGCGGGATTTGACATCACCGTGGCGTCGGAAGTCATGGCGATCCTTTGTCTGGCCAAGGACCTCCAGGACCTCGAAAAGCGTCTGGGCGACATGATCGTGGCCTATCGTCGAGACAAAACCCCGGTTTTCTGCCGTGACATCAAGGCCGAAGGCGCAATGACGGTGCTGCTTAAGGATGCGATGCAGCCGAACCTCGTGCAGACGCTCGAGAACAATCCGGCCTTTGTGCATGGCGGCCCGTTCGCCAATATTGCCCACGGCTGTAACTCGGTGATCGCGACGACCACTGCGCTCAAGCTGGCGGATTACGTTGTGACTGAGGCTGGCTTCGGGGCCGATCTCGGTGCCGAAAAGTTCATGGACATCAAGTGCCGCAAGGCCGGTTTGCGCCCGGACGCGGTTGTGATTGTCGCCACCGTGCGCGCTATGAAGATGAATGGTGGTGTGGCCAAGGCCGATCTGAACGTCGAAAACGTCGACGCGGTCAAGAAAGGCTGCCCGAACCTTGGCCGTCACATTGAGAACATGAAGAAGTTCGGTGTGCCTGCGATTGTGGGCATCAACCATTTCCATGCCGATACGGACGCGGAAGTTCAAGCGGTGATCGACTACTGTTCGGAGCAGGGCGTTGAGGCCATCGTGAACAAGCATTGGGCGGAAGGCGGTGCGGGCATTGAAGCAACCGCGAAGAAAGTGGTCGAGATCTGCGAGTCCGGCGAGGCGGACTACCATCCACTTTACGGCGACGAGTTAAGCCTCGCAGAGAAAGTCGAGACGGTCTGCAAGGAAATCTATCGTGCCGATAATGTGGTGATGGATAGCAAGATCCGCGCGCAGCTAAAGGATTGGGAAGACCAGGGCTATGGCAGCCTGCCAGTCTGCATGGCAAAGACGCAGTATTCGTTCTCGACTGACCCGTCACAGCGCGGCGCGCCGACTGGTTTTGATATTCCTGTGCGCGAAGTGCGCCTGTCGGCTGGCGCTGGGTTCGTCGTGGTCGTCTGCGGCGAGATCATGACGATGCCGGGTCTGCCCAAGAAACCTGCGGCCGAGACGATCTGTCTGAACGAAAGCGGCCTCATAGAAGGACTGTTTTAAGGCGACTGACAAGCAGCGGGTGCGATCAGGCGCACCCGCATTCCCGAAACCCGGGCGGGCTGGACTTCCGGGACACGGCATTAAACCGGAGGTCCCCATGCGGGCAGCCTTAATCGATGGAAAGGCCATCGCGTCGGACATGCGGGCAAGGATTGCGGCTGAAGCTGCGGAGCTTGCTGAAGCGGGCTGGCAACCCAAGCTTGTCTCGATCAGCGTCGGTGATACAGCCGCTGCTGACCTGTACGTGCGCAACCAGAAGAAACAAGCCGAGAGTGCGGGCGTGCAATTTGAAGCGCGTGCTTATCCCGGCGAGACATCGCTGGAGCAACTGACTGGCATTCTGCAGGGGTTGAATGCTGACCCAAGAGTGAACGGGATTATAATTCAGCGCCCCTTGCCACCGCATATCCCGGTCAAGGTGCTGCAGAAGCTCGTGCATCCGTTGAAGGACGTCGAGGGAATGCACCCGGCTTCGATTGGCAATATTGTCTATAACGATTTGGCGCTGGCACCCTGTACGGCTGTTGCCGCGGTAGAGATCCTGAAAACACTGCCACTGCCGATCGAGGGTTTGAACGTGACAGTGATTGGCCATTCCGAGATCGTTGGCAAACCCATCGCCTTTCTCATGATGGGGCTGGGTGCGACAGTGACGGTCTGTCACCACATGACGCGCTCGGTTGCGATGCACAGCCGCGCGGCGGATGCGGTCTTTGTCGCTGTGGGAAAGCCTGGACTCGTGAAGGGTGACATGCTGAAGCCCGGAGCGGCCTTGATCGATATCGGTATCAATCGGGTCGATGGGCTAACCGTAGGTGACGCCGATTTTGACAGCTGTGCCGAGGTGGCGGGCTGGATCACGCCAGTGCCCGGCGGCGTAGGGCCAGTGACGGTTGCGACGCTGATGCAGAATGCGGTTTTGGCGACGCGGATGCAGATGGATCAGTATCGTGAGTCCTATGCGCAAACGGATGTGTAATTGCCAGGATCGGACGTCGCTCCCAAGCGGATAGTACTTGTGTACAGATCGGCTGAGGCTTGGAAGCCTCGCGCGGAGCGTTTGCAGGTGTCAACGATCAGACGTCGTCCGACCGTGGCTTTGTCCTCTTTTGTTGAGGCCGGGCGAGATTTGAAGAACCTTCGAGAAGGAAGAGAAACATGAGCGCAACACTCATCGACGGCAAGGCTTTTGCCGCTACGATCCGCAGCAAAGTGGCAGACCATGTCGCTCGGTTAAAGAAAGAGCAGGACCTGACACCCGGTCTCGCAGTCATACTGGTGGGCGAAGACCCGGCGAGCCAAGTCTACGTTCGCTCCAAGGGCAAGCAAACCACCGAGGTTGGCATGACCTCGTTCGAGCACAAGCTGGCGGCAGACACCTCGGAAGCGGAGCTGCTGGCGTTGATCCAACACTTGAACGCCAACCCTGAAGTGCACGGAATTCTGGTTCAGTTGCCGTTGCCTGATCACATGGACGAAGATCTGGTCATAAACGCGATTGATCCGGCGAAAGACGTGGATGGCTTCCATATCTCCAATGTGGGTCTGCTGGGCACTGGGCAGAAATCAATGGTGCCGTGCACGCCGTTGGGCTGTCTTATGATGCTGCGTAATCATCACGGTTCGCTGTCCGGCATGAACGCGGTGGTGATCGGACGGTCGAACATCGTCGGCAAGCCAATGGCGCAACTGCTTTTGGGAGACTCTTGCACGGTGACCGTTGCGCACAGTCGGACGAAAGACCTTGCCGAGGTTGTTCGTCGCGCCGATATCGTGGTCGCAGCCGTTGGTCGCCCTGAGATGGTTCCCGGAGATTGGATCCAGCCCGGTGCAACGGTTATTGACGTCGGCATCAACCGTATTGAGGCCCCCGAGAAAGGGGAAGGTAAAACCCGTTTGGTGGGTGACTGCCACTACGCCAGCTGCGCCGAGGTGGCGGGTGCCATCACACCCGTGCCCGGGGGTGTCGGACCGATGACAATCGCCTGTCTTCTGGCCAATACGCTGACTGCAGCCTGTCGCGCCAACGGCTTGCCGGAGCCTGACGGTCTGACGGCCTGAGCTTCTACAGCGCGAGGTAGCCGATCCCCATGAAGGCCACGACGACGCCGCCCCATTGCGGGGCGGTTATTCGCTCCTTGAGCAGGACCCATGCAAGCACGATGGTGAACAACCCAAACATGGACGATGACACTGCAGCGAATTGAGGATGCTCCAACGTACCCGCCGAAACAACGGCCAGTAAGGCGATGCCGTCGAGAACACCCATAACGATCAATGGCATGATCGCGGGCCAACCGACCGCAAGAGAGGCGCGTCGGATCACAATCAGACCGACAAGCAGGACAATTGCAGTGATGCGGGCCATCATCGTGGCGTGGAGCTCTCCATCCAATTCGGCGGCGGTCTGTCCCAGCTTGAAGGTGAACGCAAAACCCAGCGCCGAAATGATGGAAAGAACAATAGTCGGGCCCTTGGCTGGCACCGGATCGCCGCTGGTGTCTGCAAGTGCGGCCACAACACCGACACCGGCAATGATCAGAACAACGGCAGCGATTTGCCCAGAGGTGATCGCCGCGCCGGTCAGGGCAGCAAGACCAAGCGAAACGATGGGGTAGGCACCAATGATCGGACTGACCAGCCGAACCGGCCCGCGCTCGAACGCATAATACAGTCCAAGGCTTGCCACCAGAAAGGCCGCGCCTGACGCTATCGATAGCCAAAGTGCGTCGCCCTGTGGCATCCGCAGATCATCTGTTGTCGCAAGAACCACCAGTTGAAATACCAGTCCGGTCAGGAGCACAAAGAACAGCGCTCCCATCAGAGGGACAGTCCGGCTGAGGTAACGGATCGCGATATCGTGCAACCCCCAGCACAGCGCTGCCGCAAGGCCCAGGCTGATCGCGCTCATTTCTTGCTCCTGCTTGTTGGTTTCTTGCGTCTGGTTCGCCGTTAGTCTTGCAACGCGCAGTATCTCGGAATATTCTTTTTATTAAATAATATTTCCGCGCATGCAAATCAATGGAGAAGGCCAGTGTTGGACAGTAAGTATCCCGACGTCGTCCCGGGGCCACCCAAACCCAGCGTAATTCTTCAGCCGCGCGTCTTTGCGCTGCCGCCCGGTACCGAGCGCTATGTCGTCGAGGGGGCGGGGGCCATTCTTGTCCGTCTGGAGCAGGGCGACCGGTTGGAAATCGAGAACACCGAGGGTGGCCAACCCTGTGAAATCGTCTGTGCTGACCCGCAAGGCACCTTTGATACAGAGATCATTGGCGCGGCAGGTCAGGGGGCGCCTCGTGGTTTGCTGGCGCTGCTGACATCTCAGGATCAGTCCCTTAGGAGCCTGCGAATGGGTATTGAAGCCCGGGGGCTGGACCTGTCGCAGGCGCAAGCCGTGCATCTGTTCGAAAGCGCGACGCCGGCGGGGACGAAACAGGAGTTCACAGTCACTCGCGAAGGCATTGCGGTCATTGCGGCGCCCGGCGGTGTCATGGATTTCGAAGCGCAGGACACGGCGACCCCACTGACCGTCTGGATCAAGCGCGCCGTTCTCAAGAGTGCTGCACGCTTCGAACTGCCGGACCCTCTGGCTGATCCGGTTGCCGACATCCGGGTGCATTCCGCCACAGCAGAGGCCTATTTCGTCAAGGCGGGCGACTATATCCAGATCATTGATGTTGATGGACGGCAATGCACTGATTTTCAGTGCTTTTCCGCGCGCAAACTGGACAAAGGTGTCGAACACGCGCTGGACGTGACCACCACGCGCACGCTCATGGGGCACAGCTACCCAATGCCGGGCTTGCACGCGAAATACTATGACCAAGATATGCTGCCGCTGGTCGAGGTGGTGCAGGACACCGTCGGGCGACACGATGCTTTTGCGCTGGCCTGCGCTGCGAAATATTACGACGACATCGGGTATCCCGGTCACATCAACTGTTCCGACAACTTCAACGGCGCGCTTGCGCCTCACGGGGTGACGGCGCGGGCCGGTTGGATGGCGATCAACTTCTTCTTCAACACTGGGCTTGATGAACATGGCGTCATGTATGCCGACGAACCCTGGACCCGGCCGGGCGACTACGTGCTGCTGCGCGCGCTTACCGATCTGGTCTGTGTGAGCTCGGCCTGCCCCGATGATACCTCCGCCGCCAATGGCTGGAACCCGACCGACATCCATGTCCGCACCTACAGCGGCAAGGAGACCTTTCAACGATCCGTGGCCTACCGGCCCACACCCGATGCGGAGCCGAAAATGACCAAGCAGACAGGCTTTCACGACCGATTTGCCAAGTTCACCGAGAATTTCATTGAATATAATGGGTACTGGCTGGCGAGTTCCATCTCGACCGCAGGCCCGATCGCAGAATACCACGCCTGCCGCGAAAAGTCTGTGGTGCTGGACCTGTCCGCCCTGCGCAAATTCGAGATCACAGGTCCTGACAGCGAGGCGCTGTGCCAGTATGTTTTCACCCGAAACATGAAAACCCTGCCTGTGGGCGGCGTGGTCTACACGGCGATGTGCTATCCTCATGGCGGCATGATCGACGACGGAACTGTCTTCCGGCTGGGCAAGGACAATTTCCGCTGGATCGGCGGATCGGATTACGGCGGCGAATGGCTGCGTGAAAAGGCCGACGAACTGGGGCTGAAAGTTCTCATCCGCTCGTCAACCGACATGCAGCACAACATCGCTGTGCAAGGTCCAGAAAGCCGTGATCTGTTGAAAAAGGTCATCTGGACCGCACCACACCAGCCGAAGTTCGAACAGCTTGAGTGGTTCCGCTTTACACCAGCACGGATCGGTGACCACGATGGTGTGCCTGTTGTCGTGTCGCGTACCGGGTACACAGGTGAGTTGGGGTACGAGATTTTCTGCCATCCGAAGCATGCGGGCGAGGTTTTTGATGCCGTGTGGGCTGCGGGCAAGGATCACGGTCTGACCCCAATGGGACTTGAAGCGCTGGACATGGTGCGGATTGAGGCCGGGCTGATCTTTGCTGGTTATGATTTTAGCGATCAGACCGATCCATTCGAAGCAGGGATCGGTTTTACCGTGCCTCTGAAATCCAAGACGGATGATTTCATTGGTCGAGAGGCTTTGATCCGCCGCAAGGAGACACCGGCAAGAAAACTTGTGGGGCTGGATATCGACAGCAATGTCGATGTTGGGCATGGCGACTGCGTTCACATAGGCCGCGCACAAATCGGTGAAGTGACGTCGTCTATGCGTTCGCCGATCCTGGGCAAGAACATTGCCTTGGCACGGGTCGACGTGGCGCATCACGCGGTTGGCACCGAGGTCGAGATCGGCAAGCTTGACGGGCATCAGAAGCGCCTTCCAGCGACGATCGTGCCCTTTGCGCACTACGATCCGCAGAAGACCAAACCGCGGTCGTGATGTAGATCAAGGCGGGCCCTTCAGGCCTCGCCTAGCGTTTGAGGTATGAAAACAGCGCTCTCAGAAATTGGCGGTGAAGACCGTCTGCACGACTTGATCACGTCGTTTTACGACCGGATGGAAACGGATCCGTCGGTGCGCGCCTTGCACCGGCTGCATTTTCGCGGGCACGGGTTGAACCATACGCGCCAGACTCAGTTCGAGTTCATGTGCGGATTTCTGGGTGGTCGCGCCTATTACCGCGAGCGGTTCGGTCACATGAATTTGCGTGAAATCCACGCACATATTCCGATCCGTGCCGAGGACGCCGACCTGTGGCTGCAGACCTTTGACGCCGCACTGGTCGATTGTGAAATGTTTGGTCCCGCGGTGGAAAAACTGCGCGCAACGTTGCGTCGGGCCGCGCATATGCTGGTCAATGACGTGCCGGACTGGCGGGTCGAGGCTGACGAAGTCGCAAGTGAGCAGGTGTGAAGTAACTCGCGCCTGCTCGATTTTGAAATACTTTACCATTCGCTGAGACAAGAGACGCAACCGCGCACAAGCATGTCGAGAACGGTTTGTATTGATGGGCACCATGCGTGAGCCAATTCTGGACTCACACATGGTGCCAGTAGCTTTGCCTTAATTAGTATCGGTCGAGATGCTTGGCGATTTTGTCAGGATCACCCATCTTTCGTGCCTTCTCCAAGTGCTCACTTTCCCGCACGAACTGTATGCGGTGCCAAGCAAGCCAGAAAATCACACCGGCGATCGTCATCGGGATTTCCCAGCCTTGGAAGGGATAAATCGGTCCCACATTGGCCAGATCGACGGCCCAGTTTTCGTATCCGATAGTAGACATGTATTGTGCTCCTTATTCGGCTGGGGTTGCGCGCGCGGCCAGGTGGGCCTTGTCGGCTTCAATGATGTCGATTTTGGCGTCTTCATAGGCATGGTGTTCTGCGTAATCGAGGCCTTGCAACTCGACCTCTTCAGGGATGCGAAGCACGCCCGCAGCTGCCTGCATTTTGGCCACGGCCCAGCCGGGCAGCCAGCCCAGAACAAAGAACATGATCACAGCGCCAATAGTCTGACCGACAGGGTTGATTGCAGCATAGCCTTCGTATGGCGAAGACGGAGCGCCCCACAGAACGAAGCCCGCAATGATGAGGCCCAAAACACCAGAGTAGCCGTGTACCGCCACAGCGCCGACGGCGTCGTCCAGCTTGAAGCGGCGCTCGACCCAGAAATGCAGCTTGTAGACGACGACGACTCCTGTCGCACCAATCAACATTGCCTGTATCGGATGATAGAGATCATTGCCGGCAGATGCAGTGATGACACCGGCCAAACCACCCGAGAACGTCCAGAAGGCGTCGCCTTTGGAGACGACATAGGCGGCCATCAATCCACCCGACAAAGACATCAGGAAGTTGAACGTGATTGCAGAGAGCGATGTGGGTGCGAGGTAGATGTTGGTCGCAGTCCATGTCGTGCCGGTGATCTGGCCGTCGATGACCTCGGGCGAGATAGCTGGCACGTTACATGCCGCGTAGAAACCCCAGAATCCTGTGTAGATCAGGAAAATCCCGATCGTGAGCATCCAAGGATTGTGTGGGGGAATGTCGCGTGGCGTCCCATCAGAGGCAAATTTGCCGATCCGGGGTCCCAGGACCATGATCACCCCCAGCGCGTAGCCGCCAGCAATCGCGTGGATCACACCGGAGGCGTAGGCATCGTGATAGCCGAGGTACTGAACCATCCAACCGCCATAGTGCCACCCCCACGCTGCGTCGATGATCCACCAGACAGACCCGATCAGAACCGCATGCACCCAAAGCGCCGAGGACCGGATCCGTTCGATCACCGAACCAGACACGATTGAGGCTGCTGTCCAAGAAAACAGCAGGAATGCCGCCCAGAAGACACCCGTGATGCGGTCAGAGAGGTTTGCTCCCATGGTTTGCGACCACGGCAGGTTTGCGTTGGCCATTTCGTGGTCCAAGCCGCCGAAGAACGGGAACATCGGGAAAGCCCAGTAGATCCACCAGCCAAAGAAAAAGAACGTCACGGTGACCAGCGGAATCACCATGACGTTTTTCATGAGAGTGTGCATGTGGTTACGCCGGCGGCTGGCGCCGACCTCATACATGCAGAAGCCCACATGGATTAAGAACATGAAAACGACAGTCACCCAGTAGTAGAACTCGGTAAACACCGTTGTCAGTGCATTCAGATTACCGTCCATCGCATCCTCCCTTGCGCGCTTTTCATCTGAGGTGAAATTTTTTTCTTAAGAGGTGCGCAAATCAGTCTCGCTGTCAATAGTTACATTAATTAGGCATCTCTGCGTGCCTTTGCTGAAAACACATGCAAATCTGACTCCATGTTTTCCCATGAGGAAAATATTCTGCACGAAAGTATTGATTTTTGGCGCGACTCGGGTCTGAATATCGGCAAAATACATCGCAACGGGAGGCTTTCATGGCCATCATCTACAGAACGTCGGCACTCGCGCCGCGCCACGCAGACATCGGCGGCGAGCTCGAAGACTGGAACGGCATGGGGACCGCTTGGTTTTATGACCATTCAGACGAACGCGCTGAGGCCGACTATCTTGCAGTGCGGACAAAAGCGGGCCTCATGGACGTGTCCGGCCTGAAAAAGGTACATCTCGTCGGCCCTCATGCCGCCGCCGTGATTGACCGCGCCACCACACGCAATGTCGACAAGATCATGCCGGGTCGGGCCGTCTACGCCTGCATGCTGAACGATGAGGGCAAGTTCATTGACGACTGTGTGATTTATCGTCTTTCGGTGAATCATTGGATGGTCGTGCACGGCACAGGTACTGGGCATGAGTCCCTGGCGATGGCAGCCTTCGGAAAAAGTGTTGCGATGATCTTTGACGACGACCTGCACGACATGTCGCTGCAGGGACCTGTGGCGGTGGACTTCCTTGCAAAGCACGTCCCGGGCATCCGCGACCTCGCGTATTTCGGCATCATGCAGACCAAATTGTTCGACATGCCGGTCATGATTTCGCGCACAGGCTACACTGGCGAGCGCGGCTACGAGATTTTCTGCGAGGCCCGCCACGCCATCGCGCTGTGGGACAAGATCCTCGAAGATGGCAAAGACATGGGTATTGCGCCTGTGCAGTTCTCGACGCTCGATCTTCTGCGCACTGAAAGCTACTTGCTGTTCTACCCCGGTGACAACTCGGAAACCTTTCCCTTCAAGGACGAGCCTTGCGGCGACACGCTTTGGGAACTGGGTCTGGATTTCACCGTATCACCCGGCAAGACCGGTTTCCGTGGGGCGGAGAACCACTATGCCCTCAAGGGCAAGGAGCGGTTCAAGATCTACGGCGTACTGCTGGAGGGCAAGACCCCAGCCGACATGGGAGCAGAACTGCTCAAGGACGGCGAGGTCGTGGGTGTTGTGACCTTTGGCATGAACTCGAACCTGAACGAACATAATGTCGGAATCGCACGGATGCCGGTCGACTGCGCCGTGCCGGGCACCAAGCTGACCGTGCGGAATCAGGACGGTACGGAAATCGCCTGTACTGCTGAAGAAATGCCTTTCTACGACAAGGACAAGTCGATCCGAACAGCAAAAGGCTGATTGGCCGGGCAGGGCACCTTTCATTGGGTGCCCTTTTCCTTTCCTATTCTTCCACAGCCGAACAGAATGGAGCAGACGACTCGATGTCGAAATTCCAGTTTCCCGAAAGTATTGCCAGCCGCCCTGTCTATGGCACTCTGGAGCCGCGTCCAGGCAAGGCACATCTGATGATCGCCGATGCCGAGGGGGCCGAGGCGATCCTCGAGCTTGCCTTGCAGGACTCGGCGCTGATGGCCAAGACGCACATTATCTATATTCCCAAAGGAACGGAGTTCTCAGACAAGCTGCGCGCGTTGAAGCCCGCACAGTTTTACGAGGGGCCGAGCTATGATGCTTCTGTTCAGCGGATCCGAAAGGTGCTTGGCGACGCGCATATGGGACTCCAGGTTTATTTGGCGGGCACTGAAGGGTTGATGGGACAGGCAATGAATGAGGCCATCTC
>QCWH01000012.1:55780-85406 GCA_003149565.1 Marivita sp. XM-24bin2
GGGCATTCCTGCCTCGGCCATTCAGACCGAGCATCGCGGGTCTGTCGCACGTCGGATGCAATGTGTGCATTGCAAAGGGATTACCGAGGATGTGATAACAGATCCCTTTGTCTGCGCGCATTGCGGATTGAATCTGTTCGTACGCGATCATTACTCGCGTCGGCTGGCGGCCTTTCAGGGAGTTTGCATCGACGCGGAAGACCCGGGCAACGTCCCCGAACCTGTGGAGTTGTACAAATGAGCGCTGCACCCCAGAAAGCCAAGGCCGGTGCCGAAAAGATCGCCGTAACCGTGTCTGCCATTGTGCCGCTCAACGATCTTGTCACTCGGTTTGAATTCAAACGCACAGACGGCGCCGAGTTCCCGCCGTTTTCGGCAGGCGCACACACTGTTGTAGAAATGCGGGATGGTGATCGCACCCGCCTTAACCCTTATTCGCTGATGTCCGACCCTGCGGATCGGTCGATCTATGCCATATCTGTCCGCCGTGACGATCAGGGGCGGGGTGGGTCGCTGTTCATGCACCAAAAGGTCAAGGTCGGCGATGCGATGACACTGACCTACCCAGTTAACCTGTTTTCATTGGACTTACGGGCAAAAAAGCACGTTTTCTTTGCAGGTGGCATCGGCATCACGCCGTTCAAGGCAATGATCGCCCAGCTGGAGCAGTCGAACGGGAATTGGGAGTTGCATTACGCCTGTCGGACTCCAGCGCTTGGCACCTATGCAGACGAGCTGACCAAAGCCTATCCGAACAAGGTCCATGTCTACTACGATGACCAAAATCAGGTGATCCCGCTAGAAGACCTCTTGGACGGGCAACCCCTTGGCACGCATGTCTATGTCTGCGGTCCGACCGGCATGATCGATTGGATCCACGCCACTGCCGCCGCACATGGCTGGCCAGCCGAGCACGTGCATTCAGAGGAATTCCTCGCGCCACAGCCCGGAAAACCGTTCGAGGTTCGGCTGTGTCAGTCCGATATCACCATCCAGGTGGGCGAACATGAAAGTCTGCTTGAGGCCATGGAACGCTGCGGCGTCGACGCGCCCTTCCTGTGTCGTGGCGGGGCCTGCGGCCAGTGCGAAACCGATGTGGTCGAGGCTGATGGGGAATTCATTCACCGCGATCATTGGCTGGACGATGAAGATCACGCATCCGGCAAGAAAATTATGCCCTGCGTCAGCCGGTTTGTCGGCAAGACGCTGGTTCTGGATCGGTAAGGAGCCGCGACATGACCATTCAGTTTAATAACGAAACCTTCCGTGACGATTATTCCTTCCGTAACTCGGATTGGGCGATCAAGCGCTTTCCCTTCCCGTTCCACGAAGACAGTTACATGTACTCGGTCAACATGGAGCAGCACCGCGGTGGCCCTGCGGGATCGGTCTACGAAAAGCGCTTTGACGTCGATGAACACTATCTGTCGGAAATGCAGGACCGGGCCATAGTGTTGGCCGAGGATCCGCTTCGCTGCCAGTCGCTACCGCACATGACGTTGGCCGGGTGGGACACGCTGGAACTGATCATGGTGTCCAAATCCGAGGACTATCCGGACCTTTTCGAACTTCACCGTGACGGCAATCGCTGGCGTTGGGTGAACAAGCCGATGAAAATAGACCACACCTTCACCTTCCTCGATGAAACCACGCTGCCTTGCGGGCCGCTGGAATATATCACACGCCAGACGCAGGGCGATTTCGCAGTGCTGGACCAGCGTGACGAGATGCTGTGGATGGATGCAGGCATGGTTACCACTCAGGCGGACTGGAGTCTGGATTTCGATATCGGAATGAACTTCTTTGAGTGGCACGCACCGGTACCGCTCGCGCATGAGATGGGTATTTTCAAGCGCGCGTTGAAATTCCTGCTGAATGTCCAACAGGGTGCTCCTGCGCGGCGCTTGAACTGGACGATGACGGTAAATCCGCTGCTGGATACGTCGCCCGAGAACTACCACAAGTGGGGTATTCAAAAGACCACGCTCACCCCCGAGAACATCGGTGCTAAACAGCATCTGCGCGTCGAATTGCAGACATTCTTCCGGCTGCCACGCTCGAACGCGCTTCTCTTTCCGATCCGGTGTTATTTGATCGCGTTTCAGGACATTGTGACTGTGCCGAAATGGGGCCGGAGACTGCACCGTGTCGTTCGCGACCTGCCTGAGGAACTGGCGACCTACAAGGGCTTTATCGCAAACCGTCCAATGATGCTCGACTATCTGAGCAAGTATGATGATGGCTTGCCGACCAGCCCTGGCGTCTGGCCGGATCTTGAGACAGAACCGCCCCTGCAGAAATGACCAAGACGGGGCCGTAAAGGCCTCGGTCTCAGTGTTCCTGCTTATAGCTGATGATCGACAGGTACCTGATCGGAAACTGGATCAATTCTTCTGGGCCGTGCGGTGCATCGGCGTCGAAAAACAATGTGTCCCCCGCCTCAAGCCGGTAGTTTTCCGAGCCGTGACGGTAGCCAACCACACCTTCCAGCATGTAGATCATTTCTATTCCGTCGTGCTGAAACGTCTTGAACGTGTCAGACTCGCTATTGAGTTCAATGAGGTAGGGTTCGACGATCACACCGCTGTTGTTGGCACCGATGTGGCCAAGCAGATTATACTGATGCCCGGATCGCGTGCCCGCACGCTCGATCTCAACCCCTTCACCAGACTTGGTATGCACCGCCTCGCGTCGTTCCTCATATGTCTTGAAGAAAGCGGTCAGCGGCACCGAGAGAGCGTTGGCCAGAGCCTGCAGGGTGGTAAGGGACGGGGATGTATTACCGTTTTCGATCTTTGAGAGCATCCCAATTGACAGGTTGGTCAGGGCCGAAAGTTCCGCCACAGTTATGTTCTTTTTCTTGCGGAAGGCCCGGACCTCGCGGCCAATCGCGACTTCGAGCACTTTCTCTCGTTCTTCGACAACCTTATGAGGATCCTGAGACAGTTTGGACATGTTCTTGGCCTTAAGTAGAGTCATTCCAATGAGCTCCGGGGTTGAATTTAGGAACGTCGCAGAAGCTAAACGACATACTAATAGGTAAGGCCAGTTTCATGTTATTGCAAAAAATTTCCTTTCAGTTGAATTTTTGTCTGTCGCTCAAAGAAGCGATCCGGAATCGTCAAATCCCTTCTGAATCGTGACAAGCAGGGCAGTGCCCTTCGAGCATCACTTCCGCCGATCACCGCATGGCTTTGTCTGGCAAATTATTCAGAAAGTTCCGGCTGCAAGCTGAAAACCGGGATGAAACTGGCAGGAGCCAGAGTCTCACGTGTTTGCTCAAGGCCAATATTTTCCATTGTAATCGGCACGATGACTGGTCCGGCTTGACGATGTATCAAACTGCCTTCTATGGCGCGCGTGGCGAATTCGATGGCCATTCTGCCCTGCAGTACCGGGAAATCTGTAGGGGCAAACAGGATCTTGTCGCGTAGGATGCCGCGATGGACCGCATGTGTCATATAATCTGATACGATCTTGGTACGACCTTCCTGCGCACGGCTGCGCAAGACTGATACAGCCGCCTCGGCCGCCGGTGCCGCGCCGACGATGTAGTCGAGATCCGGCACTTCATCGAGTGCCTCTTCGACCAGCAGGACCTGGATTTCCCGTCCAGTATCGCCGTATTTCGTCACTGCGATCTCGACTGCGCTGTCTTGCACGGCTCGCCGAAAACCGTCTTCTACGAAGCGCACCCAACCGGCGCCCTCAGGCCCTGGGAACCATGCAACCCGGACTGTCGGTGTGCCGTACGGATGGCGCTCGGCAATCGAGCGGCCAGCGACGAACCCCATTTCCGTCCATGAGACGCCTACTTTTGCAGTTATGCCCTCATCAGCAATGTCGTTAACGGCTGCTATGACTGGAATCTGCTGGGAAATCTCCTTCAACGTTTCAGTCAAACCGTCGAAGGATACCGTGCCGACAATCAATGCATCAGCCCCGTCATCGACGCAATCGCGCACCTGCTGGCGCTGGCGTTCAAGATTTGGGTAGCCGCCAGCTTCGATCAGCCGAAAGCCGACGCCCAGTCGACGAGCTTCTTCGACCATGCCGTGATTGACGCTCAGCCAATAGGAATCCTTTAGATGAGGATAGGCGACACACATTGTCCACGGTTTGGCGGCATGTGTCAGTGGCGTGTATTGCTGGACTCTGCCGGGCCCGTCATAGTCGAAAGGTGTATCGGGCACGTGAATGCGCCAAGGCTCGGCGTACACCGCGCCGGTTACAAGACAGAGAACAATGGTCAAGAAAGTTCGCATCTTTGAAACATACTCGGCAAAGGAAGCGGACGGCAATGGTCACGGACAATCGGATAGGGGAATGACCCGATGGGATTGAGGGCCAAATTGCTTTTTGCCTTTGTCCTGATCGCAGGGCTCCCGACGTTGGCGGGACTCATGGGGCTTGTAGAATTGCGCAGCCTTGCGATCCGGCAATCTGATGTCATCAGCCAGACCATCCCGGATATCGGCGACATGCGGGGCATCGCTGAAGAAAGCACAAGCATTGTCGCGATCGCGCCGCAGCTTGCGGATATCGCAAATCAGAACGAGCGGGAGGATTTGTCGAAAGACCTTTTGGCACAAGTCGATGCATTGTCTCGTCGTTTGGGACGCCTGCGAGAGACACGTGGAACGGATATCGTTGGTCTTCAGGGCACTGTTGCCCGGATCGGAGCTGCTCTTGAACGGCTTGACCGACTGGTCGCACAGCGCATCACGGCTGACACTTTGGCCGATGATCGGGCACATGCAGCTCTGGATGTGACCAACACATTGGTGGACATGGCGGATACGCTGGTTGCCAATGCAGAGATGGGTACGACGGCGGTGGTGTCCAGCCTGTATGGCGACGTTGTCTCGGGACCAGACGTCAACGACACATTACTCGATACGCTCGACAAGCTTCTGGAAGTCGATCTGTTTCAGCTTGGATTGATGTATGAGCTCCGCTCGCGTGCGGCGGAACTGGGGCTGCTCGTAAGCCGAATTGACGGAGCGGCCGATATCGCCGAACTTGATGCAATGGAGGCCGCATTCGAGCAAGGGCTTGCGGTCGTATCGCGGCGCATTGATGCGATCCGAGACCCGGGTCGGCTGGCATTGGCGCGCAGTTATCTGCTGCAATTGCAAGCCGTCTCGCAACCTGGGGCAAGTCTTTTTGAACTGCAACGATCAATTATCGAAACCCGCGCTGGTATCGAGGCTTTGAAACGCGAAGTGCAGGCGCAGGCGCGGCTTCTTGCGGATGAGGCTGCTGCTGTGGCGGACGGATTGCAAAGGCTTGCCGTCCAATCTGCTGACACTGTCGCGCAGCAGATGAAAGAAGCGCAGATCCGCAGCAGTATGGCGGCACTGATTGCACTATGTCTTGCGTTGGCCGTGCTCTGGTTTCTTGTACGCGGAAGAATTACGCGCCCGCTTGATCAGCTTTACGAGAACATGACCGCGCTCGCGACGGGCAATCTTGATCGTGAAATTCGCAGTCGGGGCAATGACGAGATCGCCCGGATGGAAGCAGCGACCGAACAGTTTCGCCAGCAAGCCATCGCCAAACGCGATCTGGAGCGTCAACGCGATGCCACCGAGCGCGAGTTAATGGCGCACCGCACCAATCTCGAAACACTTGTGAGCCGTCAGACCGAGGCATTGCGGAAAGAGGCCAGTGCGCACGAGGAAGCCCGCCACAAAGCCGAAGCCGCCGACCGTGCCAAGTCTGAGTTCCTCGCTATGATGAGCCACGAGATCCGCACGCCGATGAACGGCATGTTGGGCCTCTTGCGCAGCCTGTCTGACGAGTCGCTTTCCCCAACACAAGCTCAACGGATCAATGCGGCGCAGGCTTCTGGTCAGAACCTATTGCAGATTCTGAACGACATCCTCGACTATTCAAAGATAGAGCATGCGGGCGTCACGGTGGTTTCTGCGCCCTTTTCGCTCAGGAGTTTGACTGACGATATCGTCGCGCTGATCCGGCCCGGAGCCGAAGCCCGGGGCCTTCCTGTGCTGTTGGACCATCCGGCGGAGCTTGCGGACGTGTTCATTGGCGATGTGGCGAAGCTGCGCCAAATTCTGTTCAACCTGCTATCCAACGCTTTGAAATTCACAGATTCCGGTGAGGTCATTCTCCGCGTGCGTGCCAGCGCTGCGGGACACATGCGGCAGCGCGTGGTCTTTGAGATAAGCGATACCGGTCGTGGCGTCTCGGACGATGCCAAGGCGCGCATCTTTGAGGCGTTTGAGCAAGAGCATACCCGGATCAGTGCGCAATATGGCGGCACCGGGCTCGGCCTTGCGATTTCCAAAAGGTTCGCCGACGCGCTGGGCGCGCGTCTGAGCCTTGAAAGCACAGTGGGTGTAGGGTCGGTCTTTTCGCTGATGGTTGAGCTTCAGGAAGGCGATCCGAGCGATGTAGACCAGATGGCACGCCCCATTGCACTCGTACGGGCTGAAGTGCCTCTGGATGTTCTCGTCGTAGAAGATAACGATATCAACCAGATGGTGGCGCGCGCCTATCTTGAACGTATGGGGCATCGCTGCGTTTGCCTGTCGGATGCTGAAACGGCATTGGAGCGACTGAAAACCGAACTGTTCGACGTGATACTGATGGATGTGAAACTGCCAGGAATGGATGGCGTCGAAGCCACACGGCGTATTCGTGCTGACGCGGACCCGGAGCTGGCAGCGATCCCGATCATCGGTCTGTCTGCCCATGTGCAAGAAGAACAGATCGACGCGCATCTGGCCGCTGGGATGAACAGTTTTGTCGCTAAACCCGTCGCACCTGAACGTCTGGCAATGGCCCTCGATAGCGTGATGCAGGGGCGCGAAGGGGCGGTTTTTCTCTCGCCGCGTATGCCGAAGTCGGATGCCCAAAGCCGTGTGGATGTTCTTCGCCGCGCACTCGACCGGGATAAAGCTGATCTGGGGGCGGAACAGGCGGCGCGCATTGCACGGCTTTTTCTGGACAGGATCGAGACCGAACAGGCTGAGCTCGTCGCTGCCTTGGCAGCGGAGGATGGGGCTGAATTGCGGAGGGTGGCGCACCGAATGAAGGGAAGTCTCGGGAACTACGATCTGGCGGACGCGATGGAAATCCTTCGGCGCATCCAGGATGACGATGGTCCCGCCGAGCCGTTGGTAGCACGCATGGCCGCACTTGTTCCGCTCATCCGCGTCGCGATGCAAGACGCGTTGGACGGGGTGTCGCTCACCAATGGCCCGGAGGTCATGTCACACGAGGCGTGAAGCTATATCCCTCGCCATGCACAGTGCATATCAGCATCGGCTGGGCCGGGTCCGGTTCAATTTTTGCGCGCAAACGACGGACGAGGACGTCAACCGTACGTGGGTTTGTCCCATATTGCCGATGCGTGACGCGCCCCATCAGAGCATCCCGTGTCACGACCTGCCCGGCATGTGTGACGAGGCAGAACAGGACCTCGAACTCCGCGCGGGTCAAAGGCACGGTATTGCCGTCCGGATCCTCCAATCGCCGAGCGCGACTGTCGAAAGTGAACCGCTCGAACCGATAAAGCTGGCGCTGGGCATGGTTGGCCTGCCCGGTACGGTAAAGCAGATTTTTAATTCGGGCCAACAGTTCGCGACGATTGAAAGGCTTGCAGACATAGTCGTCTGCGCCAATCTCGAGGCCCACGATCCTGTCCACATCTTCATCGCGTCCCGAGACGAGTATGATGCCGATATCTGAAATGGCGCGTTGTTCACGGGCAAGGCGCAGCCCGTCTTTTCCCGGCAGGTTGACGTCCACCAGCATCAGATCAATGGCGCCTTGGGACAGAATCGTTTCAGCCGCTTCTGCGCTCTCGGCTTCGCTCACAGCAAATCCTTGAGATTCAAGATAGATCACAAGCGACGACCTTGAAACAGGCTCGTCCTCCACGATGAGAATCTGTGTCTGAGGCTGATGCATTGATAGCGCTTGGGGAAACCATGAGGAAAATATCTTTCCTGTTAACAAGTTTTCACATTCCGGCATAGCCTGTTCATGCCACATGCCTGACCTGTTCACATTTCCCACCTACTTTTTTCTGAGGATCGCCGTCGTATTGGGCACGTTCGACCCCTTGGGCGAGACCAAGAAAAAGTAAGCAACACACAGGGAATTATCATGCGTTTCACATCACTCTTGTCAGCATCTGCTCTGGCACTGGCATCGGTCACGGCTGCACAGGCTCAGGACAGTTCTGACCCAATCGTCATCCCAACGCACAACTGGTCCAGCCAGATTGTCATGAGCCACGTGGTTGGGCAGATCTTTGAATCTATGGGCAACAGTGTCGAGTATGTTTCGACCGACAGCCAGGCGGTCTATGAATCCGTGCGTTTGGGTGACGTGACGCTGGAACTTGAAGTTTGGGAAGGCGCTTTCGGCCCGGCTTTTGAGGCAGCCATGGAAAAAGGTGGTCTGCATGACGTGGGCGATCATGATGCCGTGACGCGCGAAGACTGGTGGTACCCGATGTGGACCAAGGAATCCTGCCCCGGGCTTCCGTCATGGGAGGCTTTGAACGAATGCGCTGCATTGTTCGCCACGCCCGAGACCGGTGACAAAGGCCGTTTCCTCGGGGGTCCGGTTGACTGGCTCAAGCATGACCAGGAACGCGTCGACGCGCTTGGAATGGATTTTGTCGTCGTAAATGCAGGTTCGGCTTCGGCTCTTTGGGCCGAGGTTGGCTCAGCGGAGCGTGACAAGCGGCCCGTGGTGATCTTCAACTGGACTCCGAATTTTGTCGAAGCGTTGTATCCGGGTGAATTCGTTGAGTTTCCGGAATATGTAGACGGCTGCAAGGATGATCCGGCAGTCGGACCAAACCCGGAGATGACATATGACTGTGGCAATCCCGCCAACGGCTATCTCAAAAAGGCCGCTTGGGATGGCATGGAAGAGAAGTGGCCGTCCGCTTACGCCACTCTGAAGAACATCAGCTTTACCAACCCGCAGATTGCCGAAATGGCCAAGCTGGTCGATATCGACGAATTGGAACCGGAAGACGCTGCGGCAGAGTGGCTGGAGCAGAATGAGGCGGTTTGGAAGCCTTGGATCGACGGCGGCGCGTAACCACTCGTTTTCATCCCTGAAATACCTCCCCGGCATGCTTTGTCGGGGAGGTCCCTGTTCCAGCAGAGGTGCCTGATGACTGACCAAAAACCCGTGATTTCCTGTCGCAATGTCTGGAAAATGTTCGGCCCACAGCCGGAAGCCTACCTCGCGGGATTGGACCCGAGTGCAACTTTCGAAGCAATTCGTGCAGATGGATATGTTCCGGCCGTGCGTAACGTGACGCTGGATATTGCCAGGGGCGAGATGCTCGTAATCATGGGGCTGTCAGGTTCCGGGAAATCGACGCTCGTGCGCTGCATGTCGCGCTTGCTGGACATCACTGCAGGCGCAATCGAAGTTGACGGCGAGGTAATCGGCGATTTGTCGGAGCGGCAGTTGATCGATTTGCGCCGCAACAAGATGGGCATGGTCTTTCAAAGCTTTGGCCTTCTGCCGCACCGGACGGTGCTGGACAATGTCGCTTTTCCCCTTGAGATGCGGGGCCAGGATATTCACACACGCCGCGCTCGGGCGATGGAAGTGATCGAATTGGTCGGACTTGGCGGGCGCGAAGACTATTTCCCGCGCGAACTGTCCGGCGGTCAGCAGCAACGCGTGGGCATTGCCAGAAGTCTCGCAATCGAGCCGGATATCTGGTTTCTCGATGAGCCTTTTTCGGCTCTTGATCCTTTGATCCGTCGCGAGATGCAGGACGAATTCCTGCGTTTGCAAGCGATGCTTGGTAAATCAATCGTCTTTATTACACATGATTTCGACGAGGCGCTGCGTCTTGCCGACCGCATCGCCATCATGAAGGACGGAGCGGTCGAACAGATCGACCGACCCGACCGGATCGTGATGGAGCCGGCGACGCCCTACGTGGCAAAGTTCACGGAGGAAATCGAGAAAGCGCGCGTCGTGCATGCCAGTGCTTTGGCCGGGCCGGTAAATGGCCTCAGCCTGAGCGGAGTGCCAGTAGATGGTGGCAAGACAATTTCCCAACTGGCCCGTCTTCTGGTGAATGACGAGCGCGCGATCCTTCCAGTTGCTGGACCGGATGGCGGAGTGATTGGCGCGTTGGACAGACAGCGTGCACTGGACGTGTTGTTCGGAGAAGCGCAATGACGACAGTCGCGACCGATGCGCCCGTCTCCGTCCCGGGCCAGTCTCGTTTGCGCATGGCGCAGGTGCTGTTCGGCGCAGCGGTCTGCCTGGCGCTTGCCAAAGGCATGCTGCCCGATGCGTTGATCCGGCTGCCCGACTCCTGGGTGGTGCCCTTTGCTGACTGGTTCAACGCCATGTTCAATTTCATGCGTGACGATCTGGGCTTGATCCACGTCACCCGCGCTTTCGCGGATGGACTGGATTGGTTTTTGGATGTGACCGCCAACTTGCTCTATGGCAAGAACCGCTGGCCGCGCATTGGCCCGATTCCTTGGAGTGTGATCGCCGCGACCGCCGCGATCGTCGGCTATGCGCTCAACGGATGGCGATTGGCCGCGATGTCAGGTCTGACCTTTGTCTGGATCGCCGTGATGGGGCAGTGGCAATG
This sequence comes from Marivita sp. XM-24bin2, assembly GCA_003149565.1. Taxonomy (GTDB): domain Bacteria; phylum Pseudomonadota; class Alphaproteobacteria; order Rhodobacterales; family Rhodobacteraceae; genus Marivita. Next base: position 66,402 of record QCWH01000012.1, read on the forward strand.
GGCGATGGAAACGCTTTCGGTGATCCTGATCGCCGCGCCTGTGTCGGTCCTGCTGGGTCTGGTCATGGGCACTTTGGCCTGGCGCAGTGCAAGGTTCCGCGCGGTTCTGAACCCGCTTTTGAACGTGGCGCAGTCGCTGCCTCACTTTGCCTACATGATCCCCGTGGTGGTTTTCGTCGGTGTGGGCCCCAAGGCCGGGGCCATCGTTACCATTATCTTTTCCGTACCGCCGATGATCCGAATGACCCTGCTGGGGCTGCAAAAGGTCCCGACCGAAGTCATTGAGGCGGGACAAATGGCTGCTGCCACCCCATGGCAGTTGCTGCGCCACGTGCGTTTGCCCACAGCCCGGACTGACATCCTCGTTGGTGTGAACCAGGTCATTATGCAGTGCCTGGCAATGGTGGTTCTGGCCAGCTTCATTGGAATGCCCGGGCTGGGGCAGAAGCTCTTGCAACTTTTGCAGGCGCTCAAAATCGGGCGTTCTTTCGAGATTGGCATCACGATTGTTCTGCTGGCTGTCATGCTCGACCGGTGCTCCAAGGCGTGGGCCATGAAGCAACCCGTCCACATGGAGAAGGGTACGCCATGGGCCGTACGACATCGGCTGTTCCTGATATGGGTGTTTGCCACGGTTGTCCTCTGGGTGCTTTCCCTTATCTTTCCGATCCTGCACGAGATTGGCCGCCGCGAAGCACTTAGCCTTGCTGGTCCGTTGGATGTGGCGATGGATTGGATTATCGCCACGCTCGATCCAGTGACGCAATGGTTGCGCTGGTTCCTGATTGTCTGGGTGCTCATCCCTCTGCGGGACGGGATGCTATGGCTGCCTGTATCCGCGGTTCTGGTGTTCCTGATGTCGGTGGGCTGGGCCGTGGGCGGACGGCGTTCGGCGCTGATCTGTCTTGCCTACTTCGGGCTGATCGCTCTGTCAGGCTGGTGGGATCGCGCGATGATTACCGTCTATACAGTGACATTTTCGGTATTCATTGCCACTCTGATCGGCTTTCCGGCAGGCATCTGGGGATCGCGCAGCGCGCGTCGAGCCAAGACCGTGCTACTTGTATGCGATACGCTTCAGACGTTTCCGAGTTTTATTTATCTGATCCCGGTTATCATGCTTTTTGGCGTGAATGATGTGGCTGTGGTCGGGGCAGTTGTACTGTTCGCCGCCGTGCCTCTTATCCGCTACACGATCGAAGGCTTGCGCGGTGTACCTGATGCGCAGATCGAGGCGGCTGACATGTCCGGCGCGACACGGAAGCAAACATTGTGGTCTGTTCGCCTGCCGTTGGCGCTGCCGACAATCATGGTCGGAGTAAACCAATCGGTTATGTTCTCTCTGTTCATGGTGATCATCGCGGCCTTCATCGGCACGCAGGACTTGGGGCAGGAAATGCAGCGCGCCCTGTCGTCAAGCGATGTGGGTAAAGGGATGGTGCTGGGATTGGCCGTGGCGTTTATGGGATTGATGGTCGATCATCTTGTGACCGTCTGGGCGACGCGGCGCCGTAAAGCATTGGGCATGGGATAAGATTGCCATGTTGGTGAGCGCTTACTCGTCTGGACGTTGTTTCGAGCACGCCACTATTCTGGAAGCCAAAGCTTGTTTTTGCCCTCGCGCGTTTCACCTCACGTGCCGTGTTCTCTCAACCCGGGATCAAGTTCGAAGCCCGTACGTCATCTAGAGCGAAATCAATCAATGCCCGAACTTTGCGTGGTAGAGTGCGACCTTCCAGATAGACTGCGCCAATTGGACTGCTTTCAGACTGTGTGTCATTCAAGAGTGGGATCAGATGGCCGTCCGAGATGGTATGGCACAGCGCGAAACTTGGGACATACGCAATGCCCAGACCCTTTCGTGCCAATGCGACAGCAGCGCTGGCTGAATTGACCTGAAATCGACTTTTCACTGTTACCATTGTCTCAATGCCGTCCTTGAGGAACGTCCACCGACGTGGGTTCCGCCGGTTCGTATCGACTATACATGCATGGTCCGGCAACGCCTCTGGCCGGTCTGGTGCACCATGCTGCGCCAGGTAATCGGGACTTGCCACCAAGACGCTTCTAAATTCTCCGAGACGGCGAACCTTGAGCGAGGCTTGGTCGAAGTGCCCCAGCCGAAAGCTTAGATCAATGCCCTCGGCGGCAATGTCGAGAAACCTATCGTCGAGTTTGAGATCGATGGAAATGTCGGGATGCGCAGAGGCGAAGCGGGCGAGCATACCGACGACGTAGATCTCGCCAAAGGTGACAGGAGCAGACACCCTCAATGCTCCGGAAAGTGCGGTTGAGCCTTCGGATACCGCGTTAAGAACTGCATCAAACTCGTCAAGAAGCGTTGGCGCGCGGGCAAGCAGGTCAGCGCCTGTGGGTGTCAGTCCAACCTTGCGGGTGGTGCGCTGAAGCAGACGAACGCCAAGCCGCGCCTCAAGCTCAGCAACGTATTTTGACGTCAGGCGGTTCGAAATCCCCAATTGGTCCGCAGCCGAGGTGAAGGATCCTGTCTGAGCTGTGGCGACGAAGGCTCGTAGCTGGTCGAGAAGGTCCATAATGTTACTCCGAACAAAATGTGGAAAGACATTCTATAAAATCTCCATTTTGTTGATTGTATGCAAGACTTAGGTAGGCGGTACCGGTTTCAAGCCTCCTCTCGTGGGCTGAACGCCACAATCAAACTTAAAGGAGTACCTGCCATGTCTATCGATCCTGCAAATTCCAAAAGCGATCTTGCAGCCTTCATTCTACGCATCACCAGCGGTGCTGCATTTCTCGCGCACGGCTGGCTGAAAGTCAGTGTCTTTACCATACCCGGCACTGTGGGTTTCTTCGAAAGCCTCGGGCTGCCAGGCTTTTTCGCGTACCTGACCATCTTGGCCGAACTTGGCGGCGGTCTGGCGCTGATCCTCGGCGTTGCCGTCCGTGCTGTCTCGATTCCTCTGATCGCAATTCTTCTCGGGTCGGTCTGGGCCCATTCCGGATTTGGTTGGACATTTTCGAACGAGGGCGGCGGTTGGGAATTCCCCCTTTTCTGGGCCGTGGTTCAAGGCGTGATCCTGCTTCTGGGCGCCAGAGCCTATGCGCTTCGTCTTCCTGTTCTTGATCGTTCCCTTGGAAAGTTCGCCTGAACAAGACGCGAAGAACCGGATCGTTAAACGGCGATCCGGTTCGGCACGGGAGATCCATCATGCAAACGCACAGCCTTCAGGACCTGGCTGACCGCTTCGCAACGTCTGATCGGTTCCGGTCGTCTTCTTGGGGCCTTGCAGTTCAATGAACGTGATCACCTGACCTTTAGAACGACGTCATTGATCTTCGACCTTTGTCGATGTGGTCGTTCATCTTTCACACGAATTGAGGAGACATATCGATGCTTGTCGATGGAAAATGGATGAAAAACTGGCAGCCGGTGCAGAAGGCTGACGAGAAGGGCCGTTTCGTCCGCCAAATCTCCAGTTTTCGCAACTGGATCACACCTGATGGACGCCCGGGCCCGACCGGAGAGGGAGGTTTTGAGGCCGAGCCGGGACGCTACCGACTCTATGTCGCACTGATTTGTCCCTGGGCGTCTCGAACGCTGATCGCGCGCAAGCTCAAGGGGCTTGATAACGTGATCGATGTGACCGTGGTAAACCCATCGCTGACGGAACAGGGTTGGCGATTTGGGGGCTTTACCGGGGCCCATGAGGAGCCGCTTTTTGGTGTGCAATATATGCACGAGTTGTACACCCGGGCCGATCCATCATTCACAGGACGGGCAACAGTTCCCGTTCTTTGGGACATGAAGCGGAATGTTTTGGTGAACAACGAAAGCGCCGACATCCTGCGCATGCTGGATACGGCCTTCGAGCACCTTGTCCAGTCTGACGTTCGACTTTATCCAACTGCTTACTCGGCGGAAATCGAAGCTCTGAATTCCCAGATCTATGACCTGCTCAACAACGGTGTCTACAAGGCGGGATTTGCGACGTCTCAAGCGGCCTATGAGGAAGCGATGGACGGCATCTTCGCAATGCTTGACGAACTTGAGGACCGGTTGACCGGTGACTTCCTCTTCGGCGACAGCCTGACCGAGACCGACATCCGAGCCTTTGTTACACTGATCCGTTTCGATGCCGCCTATCACGGTCTATTCAAGACGAACCGCCATGCAATCCGTGACTATCCGCGCTTGTCTTCCTACCTTCAGCGCATGCTTCGGGTCCCCGGTGTACGTGAAACCGTCGATATGGAGCACATCCTGCATGGATATTATTCAATCAAAGCCCTGAACCCTCAGGGGATTGTTCCAAAAGCGCCAGAGCATATTCAGGAACTTCTTGAAGCGACCTATGCTTGACCTGACATGAAGGTGTTTATCGCGGGGACTTCAGCTCGCCGGTGGACTGTCGGTTTCGTGCGACAGGCGTTTCGATGAACTGGTGACGGCTGGTTTTGAATCTGAGGGATATCTTGTCCAAGGCGTTGTGCTGACTTGACTTTCATGCGTGGTGGCGGGACTTCCTCTTGGCAGAGCGGAGGGCGAACGAGTTGGGCGACAAACCACATTGCAGGACAGTGCACATAGTCCTTGGGATAACCGAGCAGTTGTGCAGCGGATGTACGAATGACCCGGTCGTTCTCACTGCCTCCAACGCGGCAAGCGGGATCATCGCTGCAAAACGGTCGCAATACAGGACATGCTTGCAATGATTGATCCGGCCTCGTTACTCATCGCCTTCATTGGGATTGCCTTGGGCGGTTTCCTGAAGGGGGCGACCGGGGCGGGGGCTCCGGTGATTGGTGTGCCTGTCTTGGCAATCGTTTTCGATGTTCCGATGGCCGTCGCGATCTTTTCTGTGCTGAACCTCTTTTCCAATATCTGGCAAAGCTGGTCCTTTCGGAGCGAGATCACAGAATATAGGTTTGCCTACACTTTCGCTGTGATGGGCGGGATCGGGGCGATCCTCGGGTCGGTTCTGCTCGCCTCTCTGCCTGTGCCGATCCTGATGGCGTCGCTTGCGACCGTGGTGTTTGCGTATATCGCTTTGCGATTGGCGCGACCGAGCTGGCAACTGTCGCGGGCGCGTGGGCGTCAGATCGGACCCTACGCAGGATTTGTCGGGGGCGTCATGCAAGGCGCGGGTGGGTTATCCGCACCGGTGTCGATCACGTTCTTAAATGCCTTAAAGATGCCGCGCTCCGAGTTTATCGCGACGATTGCCATATTCTTTCTCGCCATGTCGATGACACAGGTCCCCGCATTGGCTGCATTGGGGATTTTGACATGGGACCGCGTCGTTCTGGCAGTATTCGCCCTTATTCCGTTGTCGATTGGAATCCCTATTGGCGCATGGAGCGCGCGGTTTCTTTCGAAAGAGGCATTCGACAGGCTGATCCTGATGCTCTTGGCGATGATTGCGGTCAAACTGATTTGGGATGCGGCGCAATCCGGCCTGTGAGGCGCTTTACATAAAAAGCCGCCGTCCCTGTAGTCGCAGGGACGGCGTTTCGATTTTGTCTATTTACCTGTGTGCGCTCAGCCTCAACTCTTTTTCCCATCCTCCGGCATCACCCCGTCGAGATTGACGCCGATCTGATCTCCGATCTTTTTCATCGCCGGTAGGGCGACTGCCATGTCGAGGATTGAGTCGATGGTCTGCCCGACCGGTGACGTGCTGCCCCCGCCGTCTGATTTGCCCAGACCGGTGACCTGGTTGATGTTGATGCCACGGATTTTCTCGGCTGGTTTGACCATCTCGGCCACGATCTTGGGCATCGCCTCCAGCCGCGCCTTTTCAAGCTCCATCGACATAAGCTCCTTCGACCGGGTGTTCTCGGCTCTGATGCGTTCGGCCTCAGCTTCGGCCTCGGCGGTTTTGTATACCTTCATGGACGCCGCTTCTTCGCGCTTGATCACGCCCTTGGCCTTGGCGACCTCTTGGTCGGCGGCCGAGGTGATGCGAGCGCGTTCGGCGTTGGCCTCTGCGTCCTGACGGGCGGCCATGAGGGCCAGAGCCTTGCGGCGCTCGGCCTCGGCCATTTCGCGCAGCGTCTGTATTTCTTCCTCGGCCTTGACCAACTCGGCGCGAGCCAATGTCGCCTCTGCTTTGGCTTTGGACTCCTCTTCGCTCTTGGCAGCGGTCTGGATGACCTTTTCCTGCTCTGCGATTTCCAACGCCCGCAACTGTGCGATCTCGGCTTCGCGGATTTGCAATTCGCGCTGGATCGAGGTGGCTTGGATTTCCTGCTCCATCCTAATGCGCGCCTGTGCGGCTTCGCGCTCGGCCTCGGCTTTGCGGCGGGCGACCTCGGTCAGCTGCGCAGCCAGCAGGGTCTCGATCTCCTGCGTCTGAGCAATCTCGGCGCGGCGCTCTTCGAGTTCGATCTGAAGACGGCGCTGGTTCGCCTCCACCTCGGCGCGGCGCACCGCAACAGCTGTCTCGCCTTCAATTTCCGCGCGTTCTTTCTTGGACTTGGCAATCACCTCGGCCAGCTTGCGCATGCCGACGGCATTAAAGGCGTTGTTCTCATCCAGCGACGAAAACGGCGTCTGATCCAGTGCGGTCAGGGACACGCTGTCCAACTGTAGTCCGTATTTTACCAATGTGTCAGCCAGCGCCTCATGCACCTCGCGCACAAACTCCGACCGGTTCTCGTGCAGTTCGTCCATCGTCATCTGGGCGGCAACCGAGCGCAGGGCATCGACCATCATCCCGTCGATAAGCGACTTGAGCTGATCCGGTTGGAACGTGCGTTTGCCCAAAGTTTGCGACGCGCGCACGATGGCGGCCTCTTCAGGCATAACGGAGGCGTAAAACTCGGCCCCGACATCAATCCGCATCCTGTCTTTTGTGATCAGCGCGCTGTCTCCTGCGCGGCTGACCTCCATGCGGATTGTCTGCATGTTGACGCGGCTGATCTCGTGAAAGAACGGAATGGCCAGAGTGCCTCCGTCGATCACAACCTTCCGACCACCGACCCCGGTGCGCACCAGACTGATTTCATTGGTCGCACGTTCATAGAACCAAGCGGCCAGCACGACCACGATGGCGACAATGACCAGAAGCAGGATAATCCATCCAAGGGCTGTCATGTGTGTTCCTCCCTTAACGCTGATCAAAAGACCGGCGGGTAATGGCGACCGCCGCGTTCAAGCGTGATCCACCGTAGTTCGGTAAAGGCATCCAGCGACCAACGGCCGCCATAGCGGCCCACGCCTGACGCTTTGACGCCGCCAAAAGGCACTTGCGGTTCGTCGTTGATGTTCTGGTCGTTGACATGAACCATCCCGGTCTCCAGCCGCCCGGCCATTTGCAGCGCGCGGCCTTCATTCGCGGTCCAGACCGCGGCGGTCAGGCCGTATTCCGTGTCGTTGTTGAGCTCGATCGCCTCGTCTTCGCTGCGGAACGGGATCACCACCACAACAGGGCCGAAGGTTTCGTCGTGCCAGATGTCCATGCTGCGGTCGACATGGGTTAGCACAGTGGGCTCGACGAAGTTGTCCCACGCATTGCCACCCAGCGCGAGTTGCGCACCCTTGGCGACCGCGTCGTCGATCAGCGCTTTGACGCGATGCGCCTGACGGGTGTTCACCAGTGGACCCAACGTGTTCGACTTGTCGTTCACATGCCCCGTCTTGAGCTTGGCCGCGCGGGCCAGGAATTTCTGCATGAAAGGCTCATAGACGCTTTCATGCACCAGCAGTTTCTCAGTCGACATGCAGACCTGACCCTGATGCATGAAGCAGCCAAAATTTGCTGCTTCTGCGGCTTTTTCGAGGTCGGCGTCTTCGAGGATGATCATCGAGTCCTTGCCGCCCAGTTCGACGCAGCACTTCTTGAGATGCGCGCCGCATTTGGCTGCGATGTGACGACCGACAGCGGTCGAGCCGGTGAACGAGACGCCCTTTACACGCGGGTCTTCGATCAGGGCGTCTCCCACCTCTCCGACGCTCTCACGCGAACAGGTGATGACGTTGAACACCCCCGCCGGAACGCCCGCTTCCTCAAGCACTTCGGCATGGAAGAGACCGCCGGAATAGGGTGTGTCCTCTGACGGTTTCAGCACAACGCAATTGCCCGCTGCCAATGCGGCCGCATAGCCGCGCGAGGTCAGGATGCCGGGCATGTTCCATGGGGAGATCACGCCGACCACACCCAACGGCCATCGCGTGGCCATCGACACCTTGCCATCGGCAGAGGGCAGAACCTCTCCGGTCGACTGATAGCAAAGCGAGGCGGAGGTGCGGAAAATCTCGGCCACGAAACCGGCCTCGAATACACCCTTGCCGAACCAGCCGCCGCCCTCGTGCATCACGGCGTGGATGAAATCGTCCTTGCGGCTTTCCCAGACATCCGCGATGCGGAGCAGCATCTTGGCGCGTTCCTGAAACGTCTTGGCCGACCATTCCGGGAACGCCGCCTGTGCTGCTGCAATCGCGCGGTCCATGTCGGTGGCACTGCCATCAGGGATGCGGGCGAAGAGCGAATTGTCCGATGGGTTCAGGTCATCAAAGGTGCGTGCGGCAGGCACCCAGCTGCCTCCGATATAGAGGCCTCGGATGGTGGGCGCAGAGGAGGTCGAGTCGAGCATGGCGTTATCTCCTTGGCTTGTAGGTTTCAGCGCGGCGAGCCGCCGCTTCGATGTCTTCGATCATGGCGCGCAACCGGTCCGACGAGGACTTGAAGTCGGGGATGGAAGGCTGCGCTGGTCGTGTGGTTTGGGGTGCCGCAGGCGGTGGCACGGGCGCACGCGGTGTCGGCGCGGCCCCGTTGCGGCGCGATGCACTGGCGCTGGCTTTGGCCACAAGATCAGCGATGTTCGGCGCATTGGGCTTGGGGGACGATGCCATGGCGTTGAATGCAGGTACAGGTTTGGGTGCAGGTGCGGCGGGTTTGGCCGCCGGAGCAGATCGCGCTGGTGCGCCAACCGATTTCATCGCGGCGGCCGCAATGTCGCTGGGCTTCGGCCCCGACGTTGGTCGCGGGGCTGCGGGTTTCGGCATGGCCGCCGGGGCAGGGCGCTTAGCCCCGGTCGCGGCACCGCTGCCGCCCAGATAGGCCTTCTGCACCGCCGGGTCATTTGCCAGCCGCTCTGCATCATCCTCGTGCACGATATTTCCGTTCTCCAAGAGGTATCCCCGATCCGCGATACGCAGGCTTTGCTTGGCGTTCTGTTCGACCAAGAGGATGCCCAAGCCCGCCTGTTTCACCACGCGCAGGCTTTCGAACAGGTCCTTGCACAGCAGCGGCGACAGCCCAAGTGAGGGCTCGTCCAGCGCAAGGATCGAAGGGTTCGACATCATCGCGCGACCGATGGCGACCATCTGCTGTTCGCCGCCAGACATGGTGCGCACGGTCTGCCTGCGGCGTTCACCCAGCTTCGGGAACAGGGACAGCACCCGTTGCAGGTTACCCGCCTCGTCATCCCGCGCCCGTTCGGCATAGGCCCCAAGTGTCAGGTTTTCCTCGACCGTCAGATCGCCGAACACGCCACGGCCTTCAGGCACCAGTGCGATCCCGGCCTCGACGATCTTGTGCGGTTTCTCACCGACCAATTGCGCGCTTTCGAGGTTCACGTCCCCCGCGACATGCCCCTCGCAAATCCCGCAGATCGCTTTGAGAAGCGTCGATTTCCCGGCGCCGTTGGCGCCCAGAATGACGACGATCTCGCCCTTTCCGACGCGCAGCGATGCGCCGTCTAGGGCGCGGTGCTTGCCGTAGCTGACGGACAGGTTGCGGACCTCAAGCATCGTCATCCCCCAGATAGGCGCGGATCACTTCGGGATCGGACAGCACCTGTTCGGGCGTTCCTTCGGCGATCTTGGTGCCGGTGGACATGACCACGCAGCGATCACAGAGCGACCGGATCGCATCCATCACGTGTTCCACCAGAATGATTGTGCGCCCCTCGTCACGCAGCCGTTTGATCAGCGCGATGCCTTCCTCAAGTTCAGTCGGGTTCAGACCCGCCAACCATTCGTCGAGCAGCAGCACTTTAGGTTCCGAGGCCAGCACGCGGGCCAGTTCCACACGTTTGGTGTCGATATAGGTCAGCTCTCCGACATGGGCGTTCGCCCGGCGGTCCAGCCCTACCAGCGACAGCATCCGCAGCGCATGCGCGTCCGCCTCGGCCCCCCAGCGGCGGCGATGGCCGAACACGGCACCCGCACGTACGTTTTCCAGAACCGTCATCGACGGTAGCAGGCGCACCAGTTGGAACGTCCGGGCAATCCCTCGACGGGCAATATCCGCAGCGGAAAGGTGCGAAATCGGGGTGCCGCGCAGGGAAATCGTGCCCTCGGTCGGTTTCAATGCGCCGGAGATCAGGTTCAGCGTCGTAGACTTGCCCGACCCGTTCGGGCCGATCAGACCCAACACCTCGTGCTCGGTCACGTCAAAATCCATGTCGTTCACAGCGACAAGCCCACCAAAGCGTTTGGTGGCCCCGCGCAGGGACAGAACGGTGGCTCCGGTCGTCATGCAAACGCCTCCCGTTCCCGCAATTTCCGCTTGCTGCTTTCGATCAGGCCGACAAACCCGCGCGGCAGCAGGTAGACGATGACAAGGAAACTGAGGCCCAACAGCAGAGTCGTCTGGTTCGGGAAGCTGGCGGAAATCGCCTCCCACAGCAGGGTGAACGGGATCACGCCCACCAGTGGTCCCCAAAGCCTGCCGGTGCCGCCCAAAAGCGCCATGATCACCACGAGAAAGGACAGCATCGGCGTGAACGCCAAAGCGGGTTCGATGTAGATGTAACGTGGGGCAAGCATCGACCCCACCACCGCCGCCGTCGCGCCCGACACCATGAACAGCAGGATCTTGGCCCGCGATGTGTTGATCCCGGAATGGCGCGCGACCTCTTCATCGTCGCCGATGATGCGCAGGGCGAAGCCAAGGCGCGATCGCCCGATGGCCCAGCCGGTCAGGTACACGATCCCCGCCAGCACAAGCAGTTGCCAGTAGATGTGGACTTCGGTGATGTCGGTCAGAACGTAGAGGCCTTTTTGCCCCGATACGTTCTGCCCCCATGTCACCACCTGCCGCACCAGTTCGGCCAGACCCAGCGTGAAGATCACGAAATAGACCCCCGACAGTCGCAGCGTTGCGAGGCCTACCAAGGCTGCCAGAACCGCGCCCAGAATGGCCGCGATGGGCAGCGTCACCCAGTAGTTCAGCCCGTTCTCGATTCCGATGGCGGTGGTGTAGGTGCCAAGCCCGAAGAACGCCGCTGTGGCCAGCGAGATGTAATGCGTCGGGCCGGAAAACAGTGCCCAGCTTGTCGCAAGCACGGCATACATCGCGATGGTGATACCGATGGACAGCATATAGGCGTCGCCGGTCAGCGGCAGGCAGGCGGCAACCGCCAGCAGGACCGCTGAGAGCGTGATGGATTGCCAATCGCGCTTGGTCAGGCTCATGTCGTGCGCCTCCCGAACAGGCCCTGCGGACGGAAGAGCAGGATCAGGACAAAGAGCAGATAGGCGGCGGCCAGTGTCAGACCGGGGTCGATCAACGTGGCCACGAAGGTCTCCAGGATACCCAGCAAGAGTGCGGCCACGATGGTGCCGCGCACATCACCGACCCCGCCCATAATTACAATCACCAGCGCCTTGAGCGTGAACATTACGCCGGTCGAGGCATCGAGCGTCAGGAACGTTGAAATGAGCGCACCGCCCACGGCTGTCACCGCGCCACCCAGCGCAAAGGCCAGTGCCGACAGCTTCGGCACATCTATGCCCACCAGGCGGGCGTTTTTCGGGTCGACAGCAATCGCCCGGATCGACATGCCCGCGCGGGTACGGGTCAGCCAAAGCCACAGCCCGCCGCAAATGATTACTGCCGCCACAGCCGCTGTCACGCGATTCAGTGCGTAGGTGTCTCCGATCAGGGTGATGGGTCGGGCGAGGTAGGAATAGGAAAAGTAGTCACCGCCAAACAGCGCCAGCATGATACCAACCGATACGAAGGCGAGACCAAAGGTGGTCAGGATCGCATCGACCTCAAGCTGACCATGCGACTTGGCGCGCCTCACGAGCGGGCGCAGCATGACCACATAAATTAGCCAATTCAGCAGAAAAGCGAGCGGAGCCACAATGAAAATTGTCAGCAGAGGGCTGACCTTTCCTGCGGTATAGAACCAGAATGCCGCAAAGCCGCCCGCCACAAGGAATTCCCCATTGGCGAGGTTCATGATCCTTGCCATGCCGTATTGCAGGTTCAGCCCCATCGCGATCAACGCATAGGTGCCGCCCAGCAAAAGCCCTGTGATCAGAATATCCATGTGGTCTCCGGGTTAGGTGTGGACGGCCCCGGACATTCCGGGGCCGACACGGGATTATTCCCAGCCGGTCTTGGGCTGCGCCGGGACCGCTCCCTCACGGCCGGTCGAGGCCACGCCCTTGAACACGCCGCCCTGCCATTGGCCAACGGTCCAGTATTCCGCGTTGGCGTTGTTGTCGTCCCATGTGATCGGGCCGATGATCGTGTCGAAGTCGTTGTTGGCGATGTATTCCGCCACAGCCGCCTTGTCGGTGGTGCCAGCGCCTTCGATGGCCTGCTGCAGGATCTGGAACGATGCATAGGCTGGCGCAGAGGCCCAGAAATCGGGCTTCGCGCCGGTCACCGCTTCATGGCGCGCCGCGTAGTCTTTGAAAGCATCGCCGTCCGCAAAGACGCCGCCTGCGCCCAGAACACCTTCGGCAGCTGCACCGAACCGTCCGGCATAGGCCGGGAAGGCTGTGGCGACGGCGGTGTAAAAGGCTTTCGGGGCAAGACCTGCGATCTGCGCCTGCTCGGTCAGACCAAACGTATCCGGCGGGTAGGACCAAGCCACAAATGCATCGGGGTTAGCATCCTTCGCTCCGTTGATCACCGGCGACAGGTCTTGCGTTCCCAGCGGATAAGACGAGTCGTAGATGATCTCGAACCCGGCTTCCTCAAATTGCGGTCTTGCGGCTTCGGCCAGTTCAATCCCGAAAGCGTCGGCCACGTTGACCATCGCAACGTTGCTGCCAATCTCACCGGCTTCTCGCATCTGGCTGAGAACGTCGACCACACCTCCCGCAAGGCCGGTTGCACCGCCGAGAAGGAAGTACATGTTCGGGAACTTGCCGGACAGATCTTCGATCTGGTCGGAAATCGCCGTATGCGTGACCATCGGGTAGCCATAGCGTTCGAAGATCGGGGCGGACGCGATATTCAAACCGGTGCCGTAGGGCGCAAGAATGAAATCTGCCTCGTCTTGGGTTGCAAGGCGTTGCACCGCCTTGATCGTTTCGCCTGGGTTTGTCTGGTCATCATATTCGATGATTTCGACCATGCGCTTGGTGCCGCCCACGTCGATGCCGCCAGCCTCGTTCACGTCGTGTGCCCAAAGCTGAACGTTCGGCCAGAAGGTCACCGCTGCGCCGCCTGCAAGCGGGCCGGTCTTTGGGCCGACCGCGCCGATCTTCAGTGCGTCCTGCGCGGCCAGCGGTCCGGCGAGGGACGTTGTAACGGTCAGCGCTGCCGCCAATCCGAAAAGGTCTCTACGTTTCATGTGTTGTCCTCCCTTTTTTCGTGTTGTGATGCACCCTCTGATAAGGGCTGGTCGTGAACGGCGATCCATTGGCATTCGGTGAATTCGGCCACGGCATCGCGGCCGCCAAAACGGCCATAGCCTGACGATTTGACCCCACCGAAGGGCAGGCGTGGATCGTCATAGACGGTTGACCCGTTCACATGGCCGATGCCGGTTTCGATCTGGCACAGCATGGATGTCGCGACTTCCGTGTCGCGGCTGAAGACGGACGCCACCAGACCGAAATCCGTGTCATTGGCGATGGCCAATGCTTCTTCTGCGTCGCCAACGCGGATCACTCCCGTGACGGGGCCAAATGCCTCTTCGCTGTAAAGCATCATCCCTGGGGCCACCCGGTCCACGACGGCGGGTTGCAATCCTCCGCCAGACAACTCGCCGCCTGTGACCAGAAATGCACCTTTGGCAACGGCATCGTCGATCATTGCGCGGACCCGCACGGCGGCGGCTGGACTGATGAGAGCGCCCAAAGGGCTTGGCTGGCCGGTTGCAAAGCGCAACGCTTCGGCTTCTTGGACGAGCTTCGCGACGAAAGCGTCGGCAACAGAATTGTCGACGATTACACGCTCGGTCGACATGCAAATCTGGCCCTGATTGAAAAAGCTGCCGTGGGCAATGGCACGGGCTGCATGGTCAAGATCGGCGTCAGAGAGGACAACCGCTGTGCCTTTGCCGGAAAGCTCCAACAGACACGGCTTGAGATGATGCGCCGCCGCGACCGCAATTTCGCGTCCAACTCGGGTTGAGCCGGTAAAATTGATGCGCCGCACTGCCGGATGCGCAATCAACGCATCGACGACTTCTTCGGCGTGATCTGGTGCGTTGGTGATGTAGTTCAATACACCGGCGGGGAGACCCGCGCTGCAGATGGTCTCGGCAACCCACTCATGGGTTTTCGGGCACAGTTCTGAGCCTTTGAGCACAACCGTGTTTCCGCACGCCAAAGGAGCCGCAACTGCGCGCGTCGCAAGCGTCACTGCTGCATTCCAGGGGGCAATACCAAGAACAACACCAGCCGGTCGGCGGCGCAGACTGTGGCCTGAGACCGGGCTGTCGGTGCTTTCGAGTGGCTCAATCAGGTCGGCGGTTTGCCTCAGCATGGCTGCCGCAATTTCTACGTTGAACCGTACCCAGTCTGGCGCAGACCCAACTTCGGCACAGGCAATCTCGACCACGTCGTCTGCGCCAGCCAGAACCGCGTCCGCTGCGCTCGACAGCAGTCCAATCCGGTCGCGCACCGGAACGGCAGCCCATTCTGCAAACGCAGTCGCTGCGGCCACCGCAGCGGCGCGCGCCTCGGCGGCGCGTCCGGCAGCGGCGCGGGTGACCACGGCATCCGACACAGGGTCGCGCCTTTCAAAAGCGACCACCGGGTCAGGCGCGACGTGACGCCCGGCAATGATTAAGCGGGTTTCGTACAGTTTCTCCTCCCCAGGTTCACTGAACGTGCACCGTCTCCCCACGGTTCTTCCTTAAAATCGCTCGGATTGTCGGCGAGTAAATGATATTCTGTGGTAATAAATTCACAATTTGCGGGTTTTCTGGTGCCGGATCTGCGTTTTCATGACTCTGCGACGGTGCGCGCTGGGGCGCTGACAGGCGATCTGCGCAGCCGTATCGTCGGCCTCGCAGAGAGCCTGCGCGGCCCCTCCTGGTGCGCGGTTCTGCTCGAAGAAGGGGGGGCGGTTCTGGCGGGTGAGGACGGGCGGATCGAAGCGCCGATCCTTGCGTGGCGACCATGGAGCGACGATTCGCGTCTGCGTTTCGATCCGGGCGCCGTAGGCACGTATGTGTTGCTCAGTGCGAGCGCGCTGGGCAATACAATCGGTCACCTTCCGGAAGCGCGTGATCTGCGAGACGTCGCCGATCACAAACTGACTTTGCCGCTGAACTCCGGCTCAGAGCGCCGGGCCGCGCTACGCACCGCATTTGCCGGAATTCGCCGTGAGTTGGAGGAGGACGCCGTTGCCGCGCATGTCGTGGTTGAGGCGTATCTGCGCGTCGTACTGATTGAGCTTTTGCGTGCTGCCCCGTCCTATTCCGAAGGCCCCAAAGGCGCGAGCCCCTCTCATCGCACCTTTACCCGGTTCAGCACTTTGGTCGAACGACATTTCCGCGATCGCTGGACCGTGTCGCTCTATGCTGAAACACTTGGTGTGACACGTGACCGGCTGGGCGACATCTGCAGACGGGTGCGGGGCCTTGGTCCAAAGGACATCATCGACCGGCGCGTGATGATCGAATCCCGCCTTCTGCTCGAAACGTCCGGGCAGGCGGTCAATGAGATTGCGACGTCACTGGGCTTTGCATCAGCTGCGCAATTCAGCCGGTTTTTTGTACGCCATGCAGCGCAGCCACCGGGGGCGTATCGAGTCGCGTTTCTCAAGGGGTTGGAAGAGGGGGTCTCGGATCCGGCGCGCCCGTTCGATTGGCCATGAGCTTTATTGTATACAGTAATGACGAAAATCAGTGAAATACTACGATCAAAACTGATATTGACAGGTTTCTGTATACAATCTACCAAAGTTGCAGAATGCCGCAGGGGAGAGCGGCGCGCGCTCTGAGGGGGGGTGCATGTCCGATCGCAAGACACAATTCGACAAGGCTCTTATGGGCCTGCGGTCGCTGGTGATGAGCGGCGAGTTCGCGGGAAGCAACCGGCTCTCCGAGGTTGCCTTGGCGGAGCGGCTGGGTTTGTCTCGTACGCCGTTGCGGCAGGCGATGGACCATTTGGTGGCCGAAGGTTTACTTGAACGGATTGAAACCGGTGGATGTCGGGTAGCGCGGTTCACGTTGGACGATATCAACGATGCCATCGAACTGCGCGGCGTCGTCGAAGGCACAGCCGTCCGCATCGCGGCCGAACGCGGGACTGATCCGCAGGTTTTGGCAGAGGCGGAAGCCGTGCTGGACAGGATCGACACTGCGCTGGCACGATCCGACGCAATCGACTTTGACGGTTATGTGAAAGAGAACGCTATCTTTCACCAGCTTCTGGCACGCTTGTCGGGCAGCCAATTGATGCAGCGCGAAGCTGATCGCGTCAGCCGGTTGCCGCTTGCGTCTCCGAGCGCATTTCTGCGCGATCAGGAATTGATACCTGATTTCGCCGCGTCGCTGATCCGCGCGCAACACCAACATCGCGCCATCCTAGAGGCGATCCGCGCCCGCGAAGGCGCACGCGCTGAACACCTCGCGCGCGAACACGCTCGCCTTGCGCGGCGCAATCTAGACTATCTCGCAAATGCCGGACCGGGGGTCGCAACACGCGTGCCCGGCCTGTCACTACTATCCGCAGAATAAGATCCTTAGGAGGAGATTACACCAATGCCCAGCTTGTCTGATAAGATGAAGGAATGGGGAAATCCCGTTGAAATGCTTCGGAATTCCCAGATCGGGATGTACGTCTACCCGGTTGTGACGCCGGAATTCCGCAACTGGCGTGTCGAGCAGGAAGCATGGCGCAAGTCGGCCGTTTTGTTCGACCAGTCGCACCACATGGACGAGCTGATTGTTGAAGGTCCGCAGGCCGAGGAATTCCTTGCCTATCACGGCATCAACGCCTTCCACAATTTCGACCTGAACCGTGCCAAGCACTATGTGCCCGTGACGCCCGCTGGTCATGTGATCGGCGACCACATCATTTTCCGCGAGCGTGAGGACAAGTTCATCCTCGTCGGTCGCGCGCCCACCTCCAACTGGTTGATGTTCGCCGCGTCCTGGGGAAAGTGGAACGTCCGCATCAAGCACGATCCCCGCTCTACATCGCGCCCCGAAGGCGAGCGTGTGTTGCGCACCCATTATCGCTACCAAATTCAGGGCCCGGACGCGCCGAAGATCTTCGAAAAGATGAATGGAGGCCCGATCCCGGACATCAAGTTTTTCCACGTTGACTGGATCAATATCGGCTCCAAGAAGGTGCAGGCGCTGCGCCACGGCATGTCTGGTGCGCCGGGTCTCGAGGTCTGGGGACCGTATGAGGACAAGCACTACATCCACTCGACCATCCTTCAGGCCGCCCGCGACGCAGGCGTCGATCTCGTCCAGTGCGGCAGCCGTGCGTACTCGACCAACACGCTCGAGTCGGGCTGGATCCCGTCGCCGCTGCCGGGCATCTATACCGGTGACGGCATGCTGGCCGATTACCGCGACTGGCTGGGCACCGACATGTACGAAGCCGCAGGTGCCATCGGCGGCAGCTTTGTCAGCGACAATATCGAAGACTACTACGTTAATCCGTTCGAATTGGGCTACGACTTCTACATCGGTTGGAAGAAAGACGACTTCATCGGCAAGGATGCGCTCCTGAAAATGAAGGAGAGCAAGACCAACCGCAAGAAAGTCACTTTCGAATGGAACAAGGAAGATGTGCTCAAGGTCATCGCATCCGCGTTCGAGGATGGCATCCCCTACAAGTGGATCGACTTCCCGCAGCCCAACTACGCGTCGAGCTCGGCCGACATGGTCATGCATGGCGACAAGATGGTCGGCATGAGCATGTTCAACGGCTACAGCTACAACGAGCGCTGTGTACTGTCGCTGGGCGTGGTCGATCACAGCGTCGAAATCGGTGATGTGCTGACGCTGCGCTGGGGCGAGTCCGACGATACGGCAAAAACCTCGACCGAGCAGCACAAGCAGGCCGAAATCCGTGTCCGCGTGTCGCCGACACCGTATTCGAACGAAGCCCGTTCGAGCTATGCAGAGAACAGCTGGCGGACCAAGGCTGTCTGATCCACAAAAGAGTGGGAGAGCGGCTCCGCAGAAGGGCCGTCTCCCAAACGCGCCGCCCGTCGCTGATCGGGTTTGTCATGGGAGGAAAATATGACACTCAAGACTACAATTCTCGGAACGGCCCTGGCGGTCGTCACGGCGTTGCCGCTCGCCGCTCAGGAACTCAAATTCGCCAATTTCACGCCTCCGTTCCACACCATCAATGCAAGCGTAATCGAAAAGCTGAACGCTGATCTTTCGGCGGCCACAGATGGCAGCCTGACCGTGCGCGGATATCATGGCGGCGAGCTTGGTGCTGGCCCGGTTGAGCAATACATCCGCGCCGTTCAGGGCGTGGCGGACATCACATGGGGGCTGCCGGGCTACACCTCGCAGCAGTTCGAAAAGACGATGATCGTCGAACTGCCCGGCGTCGTTCCCGAAGGTAAGTCAGGTGCTGACGCACTCTGCGGCGCAATGGATGAGATTTCGAGCGAGTTTCCCGGAACCGTTCCGGTCGCGCTTTGGACGTCCGAGCCGAACATCATGATCATGAAAGACAAGGTTGTACGCACCCCTGCTGATCTCGAAGGTCTCAAGATCCGCGTTGCAGGCGCTACTGCAGGCAAGGTCGCCGAAGCGCTGGGAGCCACGCCGGTGCAGATGCCGATCAATCAGGTCTATAACTCGCTACAGACCGGTTTGATCGATGGTGTCTTTACGGGGGTGAAG
>QCWH01000013.1:0-39111 GCA_003149565.1 Marivita sp. XM-24bin2
GCTCGGCCTTGCCATCGCGGCAATCTGCTCGCACACGCACCAGACCGCCGGGCGCTTCCAGCACCATATGGGTTTCCGGCTCCTGCATAGGAACAAGACCGGCATCCAGCAAAACAGTTGCCACGCAGATCGAATTCGACCCCGACATCGGCGGCGTGTCCTCTGGCTCCATGATGATCCACGCCGCCTGCGCGTCCGGATGCTTTGGTGGCACCAGCAGGTTCACATGCCGAAACACCCCGCCCCTGGGTTCGTTCAACACAAAGTTCCACAAGCTCTGATCCCGCGCGATCCAGCGGCTTTGCTCCCAAACCGTGTCGCCAGGCGGTGGCAGAACACCGCCGATGATCACGTCTCCGACTTCCCCTTCCGCATGCGCCGAGATGACATGGATTGTCTTGGTCGCGCGCATATCAGATGTCCTTGACCAGTCTGAGACCGTCATAAATGGCCGCGTGTGTGTTGCGGGCGCTGACGGCGTCACCAATGCGGAACAACTGGAACGCACCGTTTTCGTTGCGGGTCACATCTTGCGGGTGGCCTGCGATCAGAGCGTCATAATCCACCGCGCCGCCATTTATTGAGAGCGGCTTGAGCGCGAAATAGAGGTCGTCCAGTGGCATGGTGCCGTAATTCACCACCACCTGATCATAGGTTTTTTCACTGGTGTGATCGCTGT
Source organism: Marivita sp. XM-24bin2 (assembly GCA_003149565.1). Lineage (GTDB taxonomy): Bacteria > Pseudomonadota > Alphaproteobacteria > Rhodobacterales > Rhodobacteraceae > Marivita. The sequence continues at coordinate 680 of QCWH01000013.1, forward strand.
AATCCGTTCCGATCACAGCCTTGAAGCGATTGCCGTCGCGCTGCACATCCTTGAGACGCCGCGTGACGGTGAAGGTCACGTCCTTGTCCTGAAGCGCCCGCATATAGGGCACAAGGTTCATCGCCATGACATCGGGCGCAAAGGTGCGGTCCGGGGTCATGATCTCGACACTGCTACCGGCGTTCGCAGCGACTTCTGCGGCCATCAAGGCAGGATGATCCCCGCTTTCGTCATAAATCAGGACAGTCTGCCCCGGTTTTACGTCACCCGCGATGATGTCCCAGGTTGTCGTGACAAGCTCGTTTTCCTTGCCGGCCTCAAAGAGCTCCGTATTGGGCAAGCCTCCCGTCGCTACGATGACCACATCAGGAGCGAGCGCGGTGACATCGTCGGCCTCGGCCCATGTGTTGAACCGAAACTCCACATCGCGCGCCGCGCATTGCGCCATCCGCCAATCGATGATGCTGGTCATTTCGCGCCGGCGCGGGTTCTGCGCCGTCAGACGAACCTGCCCCCCCGGGTCAGGCTGCGCCTCGAAAACGGTCACATCGTGCCCCCGCTCTGCCGCCACACGCGCCGCTTCCAGCCCTGCCGGACCCGCACCCACGATCACCACCTTTTTCTTGGTCTGGGCCGGTGCGATCTCGTGCGGCATTGTCAGTTCGCGGCCCGTGGCCGCGTTGTGGATACAAAGAGCCTCGCCAGCCGCATAGATGCGATCCAGACAGTACGTGGCGCCCACGCAGGGGCGAATGTCGTCCTCGCGCCCCTCCATGATCTTTTTGACGATGTGCGGATCGGCCATGTGCGCGCGGGTCATACCCACCATGTCAAGCAATCCTGCCTGTACCGCGTGACGGGCGGTTGCCACATCGGGGATCTTGGCCGCGTGAAAGGTTGGCATACCCGTGGCGGCCCGAACGGCCCCCGCGAAATCAAGATGAGGCGCGTTTTTCATGCCTTGAACAGGGATCACATCAGTCATGGCCGGGTCTGTGTGGATACGACCACGGATCACGTTGAAAAAATCCACCATGCCGGTCGCTGCGATCCGCTTTGAAATCTCAAGCCCCTCCTCGGGAGTGATACCTCCCGCTTCGGCTTCATCCGCGACATATCGCATGCCGACAATGAACTCATCACCGACCCGACGCCTGATTCCGGCAAGAACATCCAAAACGAGCTTCATCCGGCTTTCGAGAGTCTGGCCACCGTATGGACCATCCAGATCATTGGTCAGCGGCGACCAGAACTGATCAAGCAGGTGGCCGTAGACCTGCAGCTCGATCCCGTCCATGCCCCCTTCCTTCATCCGTTCGGTGGCATCGGCGAAATCAGTGATGATGCGCTCAATATCCCAATCCTCTGCCAATTTGGGAAACGCCCGGTGCGCCGGTTCGCGGTGTTTGGAAGACGACACGGAGGGCAACCAATTGCCTTTGTTCCACGTCGTCCGGCGCCCCAGATGGGTCAATTGGATCATCACCGCACAGCCGTGATCGTGGCAGGCATCGGTCAACTGCCTGATCCACGGCACCACTTCGTCCTTGTAGGCGAGGACATTGTTGAACACCGGCGGACTGTCCTTGGACACCGCCGCCGACCCCGCCGTCATCGCCAAGGCGACACCCGCTTTGGCGCGCTCGGCATGATAAGCCGCATAGCGCTCTTTCGGCATACCGTCCTCAGGATAGGCCGGCTCGTGGCTGGTCGTCATGATGCGGTTGCGCAGCGTCAGATGCTTGAGCTGATAGGGCTGCAAAAGGGGATCGTTCGACATGGGTCAGCTCCAATTGATTGCCCGGACGATTCCAGAAATGTTCATAACCGTCAAGTTTTTGTTCATCAGTGACGATTTTCTTGCTGGTACGCCAAGAAAGCAGTAGGGTCCGGATATGGACGCAGCGATTGGAAAAGACGACAAAACAACGGGCTGGCGCGGCTCAAGGGAGGTTTGGCTACAGGCTGCAAGAGAGGCATTTCTTGAATCCGGTATCGATGCCGTCAAAATCCAACCCCTCGCGACGCGTCTCAGCCTCTCGCGCACCAGTTTCTACTGGTTTTTTCAGGATCGCGCCGCGCTCCTCGATGCGCTGCTTGCCGATTGGGAAGAGACCAACACCGGCAGCATCGTCGCTGCGACCGAGGAGTATGCGGAGACGATCACAGAAGGTGTCTTGAACCTGATCAGCATCTTCCTGGACGGTGGCGCATTTGAAACGCGGCTTGATTTGGCAGTGCGCGGATGGGCTCACCAATCCGACACTGTTGCCGCCCGCGTACACGCCGCAGACGCCGCGCGGCTCGCCGCCATCGGCGGTATGTACACCCGGTTTGGGTATCCCCCAAGCGAAGCGGATGTTCGCGCTCGCACGGTCTATCTTACGCAAATCGGCTATATCTCCATGCAAGTGCAAGAAGACATGTCGGAACGCCTGACCCGCATTCCGGACTATGTGATGACTTTTGCCGGAAAGCGCCCCAACGAGCGGGAAATGGCACGTTTTCTCGCGCGCCATACGCGCTCGTAAACGCAAACGGGCGCCCGGAGTCTCAGCCTCGAAATCCGTGGAACCTTGATGGATGTCAAAGCATCCAAGCGCGTCCTGTGACAGTGTCTCAAGGTGGGAAACTCAGGCACTTCATGTCAGTGAAACGCGCAATACAAGACATCCCGGCGTTCCGGACGCGGGGCATCACCAAGATCTACGGCGGTCGCGGAACAGCCGAGGTGCGCGCGCTGGATGGCGTGGATCTGGATCTCCCCGAAGGTGAATTGGTGGTGCTCCTCGGACCTTCCGGCAGCGGCAAATCCACGCTCCTCAACATCATCGGGGGGCTGGATCACGCGACCTCGGGGCAGGCGTGGTTTCGCGATCAGGACCTGACAGCGATGACGGACCGTCAGCTTACGCGCTACCGCCGTGACAACGTTGGTTTTGTGTTTCAGTTCTACAATCTGGTCGCCAGCCTGACCGCCCGCGAAAACGTGGCATTGGTGACGGATGTCGCGCCGAACCCCATGCGTCCGGAAGAGGCGTTGGCACTCGTCGGCCTTCAGAACCGGCAGGGTCATTTTCCGGCCCAGATGTCAGGCGGTGAGCAACAGCGCGTCGCCATTGCCCGTGCCATCGCAAAACGCCCCGGCGTCCTATTGTGTGACGAGCCAACAGGCGCTTTGGACAGCAAGACGGGAACGGCCGTCCTGGCAGCACTGGAAGATGTAAACACGCGTTTTGGCACGACGACGCTGGTCATCACCCACAATGCCGGCATTCGAAAAATGGCACACCGTGTGATCCGGTTTCAGGATGGCCGTGTCGTTGAGATTGAAGAGAACGAAACACGCATCCGCGCGCATGAGGTCACTTGGTGATGCTGCACGCACTTGACCGAAAGCTGCTGCGTGACGTGTGGCGTTTGAAGGCGCAAGCGCTTGCGATCTCGCTCGTTCTGGCCTGCGGCGTTGCCATCTTCCTGACAGGAATGGGAATGGTCCGCGCGTTGGATGCCACATTGGAGGACTACTACAATCGCCAGCACTTCGCGCATGTCTTTGCCAGCGCACGCCGCGCTCCGATATCTCTGCTTGGCGATGTGGAAGCAATCGACGGCGTTCAGACCGCTGAAGCTCGGGTCGTCGGCTCTGTGGTTCTTGACCTGCCGGGCCGCATCGCGCCGGCGGCGGGTCGTGTAATCTCGCTGCCCGACGCCGGACCGACACTGAATGTGCCACTCTTGGTGTCCGGACAGTACCCAAGGAAGACCGCACAGAATGAGGTCGCTGTCACCGAACGGTTTGCGGCAGCCAATGGCTTTCGCCCCGGTGACCGGTTTGCCGCCATCGCCGATGGCAAGCGCTTGCTTCTGACCATCACCGGTACGGTCCGTTCGCCGGAATTCATCTACACCCTTCCGCCCGGCGGCCTGATGCCGGACGACGCAGGGTATGCCATCATGTGGATGCCACACACCGCAACTGCTGGTGTGTTCGGCATGTCGGGCGCGTTCAACGATCTGACGGTCAAGCTTCGGCGTGACGCCAATCGGCAGGCTGTCATTGACGCGATTGATCGCTTGCTTGCGCCTTGGGGCGGTGTCGGCGCACACAAACGCGACCTGCAGATGAGCCACGCGTTCATGCAGGCCGAATTGGATCAGCTGCGCAACATGTCAGCGGTCCTGCCGCCCATTCTATTCGGCGTGACGGCCTTTCTCGTCAACATGGTGCTTGGCCGGATTGTGACACTCGAACGGTCAGAAATCGGGCTGCTGAAAGCGCTTGGATATCGGGACAGCGAAATCGCGATGCATTATCTGATGCTGGCAACGCTGGTCGCCGCACTCGGCGTGTGTCTTGGATGGGCGGCTGGCGCGTGGCTGTCCTCGGGCATGTCACACCTCTACGCAAAGTTCTTCGACTTTCCGTGGCTGGTGGAACCTCATGCAATCGACGTCTACGCCATTGCCGGTCTGATTGGTCTTGCCTCTGCGGGCATCGGCGCGTTGCGGGCAGCTTGGGCGGCAGCGGCACTGGCGCCAGCTGTCGCAATGTCACCCCCTGCCCCGCCCGCCTTTCGCCGGGGCGTTCTGGACGCCGTCTCGGGCTGGCTGCGCCTGCCGCAAACCGCAATGATGGTTCTGCGCGGGCTCCTTCGCTGGCCGCTGCGCGCAGCGTTCACGTCACTTGGATTGTCGCTCGGCGTGGCAATACTGGTCGCGTCAAATTTCATGCTGGATTCATTGGACGCGGTGATCGAAACCGCCTTCTTCAAGTCAAACCGCCAACACGCTACGCTAGCGCTGGCACATGAGCGCTCTTTGTCCGCAGTGAGCGACGCCCGTCATCTACCCGGCGTTCTGATGGTCGAGCCGCAATTTGATCTGCCGGTGACCATGTCTGTCGGCCCGCGCGAAAAGAAACTTGCGATATCCGCCCGGCCACCCGGCGGCGATCTGGCGCGTACCCTGAATGTCGACGAGCAACCGATCACATTACCGGAAAAAGGTGTTCTGCTGTCTGCCAAACTTGCCGAGCACCTTGGCGTTCAACCGGGTGATCAGGTCCACGTGACCCTGTCGGGACTGCGCAAAGGCGAGATGATCCTGCCCGTGGCCGCAGTCACTCAACAATACATCGGCATTGGCGCATACATGCGGCTCGATACTCTGGCCGCGCATCTGGGAGAGGCGCCGCGTGTGACATCCCTCAACCTCTGGATAGACACCGACGTGCTGCCTGAACTACAGGCCGCACTCAAAACCATGCCAGCGCTCGCAACCTCTGTGATGCTGACGGATGTCCGCAAAAGCTTTCAGGACACGATAAGCGAAAATGTCCGCATCAACACCCTCCTCTTTCTGACCATCTCGGTTTTGATCACCATTGGCGTCGCCTATAACGGCGCGCGAATTCAGTTGTCAGAGCGGGCCCGCGAACTGGCGAGCCTGCGCATCCTCGGCTTCACCCGTGCTGAGGTCTCAACCATTTTGCTTGGCGAAACCGCCCTTCTTGCAGTGATGGCCCAACCACTTGGATGGCTGATCGGCGCCTGGATCGCTTGGGCAATGATGGCAGGCTTCGACAGCGACCTGTACCGCATACCCCTTGTCCTCACGCCGCAGAACTTCGCCAGCGCGAGTCTGGTCACACTTGCCGCTGTAACCACGGCTGCGCTTTTCGTCCGCAGACGACTGGACAAGGCCGATCTCATCGCCGTTTTGAAAACACGTGAGTAAGACATGCACAGACGAACACGCCTTGCCCTGATCCTCAGCTTTGCCGTTGCCGTCATTGGTGGCCTCTTGTGGACCGCGTTGCGGCCGGTGCCGGTGATGGTCGAGGTCGCGCAAGTCACCCGAGGGCCGATGAAGGTCACACTCGATATCGACGGCACCACCAGAATTCGCGAAATCTTCGAGGTGTCCGCACCGATCACCGGGACAGCAAAACGCTCACCGGTGCGCGTTGGCGACCCTGTCCTCAAGGGGGAAACGGTGGTTGCCATTGTCGAACCCGTCGCCCCAAGCCTGCTTGATGCGCGCAGCCGTCAGCAGGCCGAAGCCGCCGTTCACGAAGCACAAGCTGCCCTGGCCGTGGCCAACAGCCGCCTGACACAGGCCGAGGAAGAGGTAAGCTATGCCCAAAGCCAGTTCGACCGCGCTCAGGAACTCGTCGAACGCGGCGTGGCATCGCTTGTTCGGCTTGAGGACGCAGCGCAAATCCTGAACGTCCGAAAATCCGCACGTGACGCCGCGCAATCTGCGCGCGAGATGGCACAAAGCACGTTGGAGCGGGCCGAGGCGGCGCTGATCATGCCGGATGTGACCTCAGACCGAAACGGCGAATGCTGCATCACACTTCTTGCACCGACAGACGGCGCGGTGCTGTCGGTTGGCCGTGTCAGCGAACGCCCGGTTCTCGCAGGAGAAACACTCCTGTCTGTCGGAGACCCGACCGACCTCGAAATCGTGGCCGATCCGCTGTCGCGTGATGCGGTTCAGATACCCCAAGGAGCCCGTGCCATCGTCGATCGCTGGGGCGGCGCAGACCCGCTCGACGCAAAATTGCGCCGGATTGATCCCTCTGCCCGCACCGACATCTCTGCTCTGGGGATTGAAGAGCAAAGGGTCGAAGCGATTTTCGACATCATTTCGCCCCCTGAGGACCGCGTCGGTTTGGGCAATGGATATGCGGTGCGGCTATCCGTCGTCATGTCGGAAACCGAAGACACGCTGCAGGTGCCACTGGGAGCGTTGTTTCGCGATGGCGCAGACTGGGCGCTCTTCAAGATCGACAACGGCTTGGCCCAACAGCAGCGCGTCGAAACCGGCGCACGCAATGACCGAATGGTGGAAATCACCTCGGGCCTGTCAGAAGAAGACAGCGTGATCGTTCATCCCGGCGATGCCGTGGACGACCGCGTCCGCGTCACTGCCATCGAGCCGCAATAGTCCCACCAGACAGCTGCAAGAGGCCGGTGTCAGGGAATGGGATTGACCCCGAATAGCCACGGGTGGGACAGCAAGAGCGCTACGTAGAGACCTGCTCCCAACACCAGACGCAAAGCGACCTGCGCTATGTCCTCGCGACCCGGCAGCCACGCCCCCTGCATTCGACCTGCATCTAGCCTGTGCCAAGTCCCGGACATCTCGCGCTGCTTCCGCCTGTCGATCACGCGCATCCCCAGCACGGCAAAACCGGCAAATGTCCCGAAAAGGAGGACATGCGCCAAGTCTCCGTTGGCAAGCATGTGCACCCCAGCCCAGAGCGCCAGCGCCAGAAGCAAAGGGTGACGCGTCAACCGGATGATCCCAGGCCGCGCCGGATCAAACCGGTCATTGCGCGCGCCTCCAAAAGAAAACGGATTGGGACGCGCGATCGAAAGGCCAAGGAGCAAGCAGACCACAAGCATCGTCGCAAGCGCCAGATAGGCGTGCCAAGGCGTCCAAGACCAAAGAGGTACAAACGGCGCTCGCCCCGCGGCTCCGATCAACCACGCAAGAACGCCAAGCGACAACGCCGAATAGGCGATTCCAAACCCGGCCCTGCCCAGCCGCGCAACCAGCCAAGGCTTGATAGGCGGGCGAATAGGCACCGAATGGGTCAGGAAGAACGCCGCAAAGGCAAAGATGAATTCAAGCCAGCCCATGTTGTGCCTTCAAATCACTTCGCTAATCTCAACGTCCGGCCACGCGAAAGGCTCGGCAGACTACAAATCCGGACCGTTCAAGACCGCTTCAAACTCACGCCATTCCCCTTTGGACATGCCAGAGGTTTCCTGCGTCACCGTCTCGCCCTTCAGCATCCGCCGGACGCAGTCCAAAGCAGTCGAGGACAATGTTGCGCCACCCATGCGGTAGTCTTCGAACGCGCGATACGCAAACGGCACCCAGTCGGCCACAACTTTGCACATCTCTTCGGCGTAAACCCGGATTTCATACTGAGCATGCGAATCTGCGCGCAGTCTAAGGAAATGGAGCAGGTTGTGCAGATCGACCTTCCAGTACCATTGCGTGTAGATGTTCGCAGGCAGGTTCATCCGTGCCAGTTCACGCGCCAGTCCCTGCTGCCCCTCCTGGCTGATCATCTCTTCATAGTGATCATAGCAGCGCATTGCGTCATCGCGCAGATAGCGCAGCACGCGATCCGCTTCTTCCCCTTCCAGAGCCTCTCCACGCCCTTGATTGTTCACCACCGATTGCGCCGCGAGGTGTTCGGGCGCGGGAATATAAAACTCCCGGTCAAGGATCGAATAGCGGGCCGAGTATTCGTTGACGTTCGCTGTGCGGTGCCGGATCCACTGCCGCGCGACGAATACCGGCAGTTTGACATGCAGTTTGATCTCGCACATCTCGAATGGCGTCGAATGCCAGTGCCGCATCAGATACCGGATCAGCCCTTCGTCATTCTGTACGGATTTGGTGCCTTTGCCGTACGACACACGCGCCGCCTGACAGATTGCGGCGTCATCGCCCATGTAATCCACCACACGGATGAACCCGTGATCCAGAACCGGGTATGCGGTGTAAAGATGGCGCTCCATACCGTCGCTGACCGCGCGCAGCGTCTGTTTCGGCGCGCTGCGCTGCTCGGTGATTTCGGCCTCTTGTTCCGGCGACAGGGGCATGGCGAATCCTTTCCCACTAGGATGAGTCGCGGCCAACTATATATCGGGGCTTTGCAGGTAGGAACCACCAAGGATGGTATCATGCACCAAGGACGCAGTTGCAGGGTTTTTCAGCGGTGCCGCAGCGCTTTGCGTTGACTTTCAAAACAAGCTGCAGGATTTTCTTCTTCGAGTGGTCGTGCACAAGACCAAAACAATCCGAGGCAGTACATCCATGACGCGTATTCTCTTTCTCATCTTGTGTTTGGGCTTTGTGGCCGCCTGTGACAGCGGCGGCGGAGACGTCCTGCAGACGCCGACCGGTGAAGACGGTACGGGTGGCGATGGCGGCACCGACGGGGATGGAGATGAACAGCCCATCGTCAGCGACCGCGGCACACCCAGCCTGCCCCCCGGCACATCGAATCCGACACCGAATTCGCAAATCGTGCGTCGCGAAGAACGCGACGAGGAAAGCGGCGGCGGCTACGCCACGAATATTCGCTACCTTAATGATGAAGGCCAAGACGAATTCTTCGTCGACAACATCGCCTTCGACGGCAACAACGTCTACACGCGCGGTAATCCTGATACCGGTGTGGCACAACTCGGCGAATTTGCCGTCTACGAAGGCGCGGAAAGCACGGAAGACCCGGTAACCGGCACCACACTGCGGACCTTTACCTACCGTGCCATCTATGGCCGCAGCATCAATGGCGAAACCGAATTCGCGATTGTCCGCTCCGGGTCATATGTCGATTACGGCTTTGGCGGATTTGTCTATCAGCGCAACGGCTTTGACGATGACGGCAACGAGGTCAGCCTTGTTCTGCCCGAGGACGGTGATGCCATTTACACTGGTGACTACGCAGGCATACGCGTTTTCCGAGGTGCGGGCGGTCTCGAATATGTTCAAGGCGACGCCGAAATGATTGTCGACTTCAAAGACTTCAACGAGGGCAATCGCGGTGTCGCGCTCTTTGTCCGCAACCGCCGTCTCTATGATATCAACGGTACGGAAATCACCCGCCAGTACCTTGATGCGCTTGGACGAGGCGATGAAGCAGAAGACGATGTACGCTCTCTGTTGACCGACACAGATGCCGACGGAAACCCGGTTTTGCCGACAATCCGTCCGGTGATCTCGCCAGACGATGCCGACTCGAACGGTGAAATCGCGGCGGACGTGTTCGAGCTTGCAGTCTTTGACAACGGCGAAACGATCGAAAGCGGCGAAGGCACCTACTACGCCATCATGTCGGGTGACGGCGCCGAGGAAATTGTCGGCGTGCTTGTCATGGAGGGCAACGACCCAAGGCATGACAGCGACGTCACCTACCAGGAAACCGGTGGGTTTATCGTTTACCGTCAATAATGGCACGCTCGTCCCGTCGCCTTGGCCTGATCGCCGGAGCGCTTGTCTTCATAGCAGCGCAAGCTTCGGCGCAGGCTGTCCTCAGCCCGGGTCAGATACGCGACCTGGCTGGTCAGGCTGTGCTGCAGGGACAGTCGGAGCTCGCCTTTGACCTGTCTGGTGCGCTGATCGAGCGAGATGAAAACGATCTCGGCGCGCATCTCATCCGGTCGCGCGCCGCTCGGAACCTGGGCCGCAATGACGACGCTCTCAGCCATGCACGCCGCGCCTGGGCCTTGGCTGAAGCCGAAGACGCGCGATATGCGGCAGCCTTGGCGATGGCGCAGGCGCTTTCGTCGTCCGGGCGCCGGACGGCCGCCCAGCTCTGGCTGCGCCGGGCCGCACAAATTGCTCCCAACGAGGCTCTCAAGGCGCGCGCTGCCGAGGATTTCCGCTATGTGCGCCGTCAGAATCCCTGGTCAACGGCTCTTCGTTTCTCAATCGCGCCAAGTTCCAACATCAACAATGGCAGTCGCAACGAAACCTCGGAACTGTTCGGACTGCCATTCGAGTTCTCGCTCGGAGGTGAGGCCCGAGCGCTCTCGGGGGTCGAGATCTCGACCGGCGTGAGCACGCGTTATCGCCTTGTGAAATCGGACCGCAAACGCACTGATCTGCTCTTTGGCCTTTCGCACCGGACCTATGTCCTGTCGGATGACGCCAAGGACATCGCGCCGGACGCAGAGGGATCTGACTTTGCGACAAGCTCGGTTTTTGTCGGGCTGCAGGAAGACTATGCGCTGCCCGGTGGCAAGGCGCGGCTGGGCTGGGAGCTGCGGCTGGGGCGGACCTGGTATGGCGGCGATCCCCTGATGTCCTACAATCGACTTGGCACCACCTACCGCCGTGCAACCGGCGACAACGGCATGTTAAGCCTGTCGCTTAATCGCGAAGGACAGTCCGGGGAAGATGGCCGCGCAGACGCAACCATCTGGAGCGCACAGCTTGGATATGGGATGTCCCTGCCGCGCGGCGATACCCTGTCTCTCTCCACCAGTTTTCTGACATCCGAAAGCGCTGCGGACTACCTCGATTACGATCAGCGCGCGATCTCGGCGCGCTACGGGCTCGCAGAGGCCATTGGCCCAGCGTTTCTTGTCTTTGGCCTTACTCTTTCCGACAAACGCCACGACAGCACGGGCGTCGCCAGCCAGAAACGGCATGAAAAAACCGCGAAGGCCAGCGTCACCGCGATTTTGCGGGACATCGAATATTACGGGTTCATGCCCACGCTCACGCTGAATGCGGAACGCACGGACGCGAATATCGACCTCTACGAGACCGAGAATTACGGCATCGAACTTGGCATCCGGTCGGCCTTCTAAGGCCGCTTTGGCACTCGACATCGCCGGGAATTGGCCTAGCCTGTGAACAGACTAAATCATGAGGACACCATGCCCCTGCGCTATTTGCACACAATGGTCCGCGTTAAGGACCTTGAAGCTTCGATGAAATTCTACAGCCTGTTGGGTCTGAAAGAGACCCGTCGCACAGACAATGAGAAAGGCCGCTTCACCCTGGTTTTCATGGCACCAGAAGGGCAAGAGGAATGCCCCGTCGAATTGACCTATAACTGGGATGGCGACGACGGGCTGCCCTCGGACAGCCGCCATTTTGGTCATCTCGCCTATCGCGTCGATAATATTTACGACATGTGCCAGCACCTGATGGACAATGGCGTTACAATCAACCGTCCGCCACGCGACGGTCACATGGCGTTTGTGCGCTCGCCCGACAATATCTCGATCGAGCTGTTGCAGGCGGGCGATGCCCTGCCACCGCAGGAACCGTGGGCAAGCATGGAAAACACCGGGCACTGGTGATGTGATGCGGCGCGTTTGGGCGGCTGTGGTGACAGTGCTTTGGATCGGGCTGGCTGGCCCGGCCTTGGCACAAAGCCATTGCCGCCTTGCGCTGGTGCTTGCGCTCGATGTGTCATCTTCGGTGGATGCCGAGGAATACATCCTGCAGCGCGACGGGCTTGCCGCAGCGCTGAACGATCCATTGATCCGCAGCGCAATACTGGACGGAGACGGTCATGTGGCCATGGCCATATACGAATGGAGCGGTCGCCGGCAAAGCGCGATGGTCAGCAATTGGACAGCGCTGGAGGATGATGCGGCGATTGACGGGCTGATCAACCGTCTGGTGTCCGCTCCCAGAAGCCACACACGTTTTCCGACCGCGATGGGTTATGCCCTTGGCTATGGTGCCATGCTTCTGGCACGGGGGCCGAACTGCGACAGACAAGTGATCGACGTGTCAGGCGATGGTGAAAACAACGACGGCTTCCCGCCCCGTCTCGCCTATAAAAATTTTCCATTTACCAATGTCACCGTCAACGGCTTGGCTGTCCTGGGCGGGTCTGACGACGTTCTGGATTATTTCCAGCGCGAAGTCCGGTTCGGGTTCGGAGCCTTTGTCGAGACCTCGGAAGGGTATCAGGGCTACCGCGAGGCAATGACGCGCAAGCTGTTTCGTGAACTGAACGACATGATCCTGGGCGCGCGTCCTGTCAGCGGCCAACGTCCCGGCTAATAGATATACCTGATCTGATCGGTCCAGTACCGTTCCATCCGGCGCAGGGTGCTGCTCATATCCCCCAGCGTGCCGTGATCGATGACCTTGGTTGAGATCAGACCCTCGGCATGGCGCGCAAACAAGGCCGAAATCAAATCCCGGATCTCGCGTCCACGCGGTGTCAGTTTGACCCGAACGGATCGTCGGTCAATTTCGCACCTCTGATGGTGCATGTAGCCCATATCCACAAGTTTCTTGAGATTGTAGCTGACATTGCTGCCCTGATAGTACCCACGGGTCTTCAATTCCCCCGCCGTCACCTCATTATCGCCGATATTGAACAAGAGCAGAGCCTGCACGGCGTTGATTTCAATGATGCCGACGCGTTCGAATTCATCCTTGATCACATCGAGCAACAAGCGATGCAGTCGCTCGACCAGCGCGAGCGCTTCAAGGTAGCCGTCGAGGATTGCTCCGGCGCCACCGCGATCCACAGATGCATGAATGCTCATTCGTTTCTCCGCCTTTTCCGTCAGACAGGAGAATCGCCGATAATCCCGAATAATCGGTTAAGCCGGAAAAACTCTTTTTGGCTCAGCGCTGAAAGGCAACTTCCGAGATGTCCGAAATGAGATCTCGCAAGCTGTCGGGCGGCGGTCGTTGACCGCTCACCCACTGGTACAAATCCTGGTCGTTTTCCGACAAGAGCGCATCGTAACGGTCAAGCATGGCATCATCAAAACCTTCCAACCGAAGCTCGGCATAGCGTGACAGGATGATATCCATCTCCTTGATCCCGCGACGCATGGAGCGCATCGAAAGACGTTTCAGACGGTTTTCACGAGATTCTGTCATGTGGTCTGGGTCACCAGAGTGCGCAGTCGTTTCTCCAACCGGGCAAGTTGCTCGGCCTTGAAGTGAAGGTCTGACTTCATTTCGCGGATTTCAAGGATAATTTCGGTCATTTCCGCCGGCGGAGCCTCGGCATCGGGGTTCTCAATCCCTTCGCCCTCGCCGTTGATCAACCACATCATCGACACGTTCAGCAGACCCGCCAGCATCGACAACCGATTGGCGCGCGGCTCTGCAATATCGTTCTCCCAGTTGCGCAATGTTGCTTTCTTGACCCCCAACCGCTTGGCCAAGGACTCCTGCGTCATCCCAGCGGCTTCGCGCGCTGCAGTCATGCGGTCCCCAAAGGTGGCGATTTCAGGCGCGTACCAGTTCTGGTCATTCTCGGTCATCGGTTTTTCCTTTCAAGATCATCGCTTGATCGAATTCTGGGCGCACCCTAAGACAGTCGAGGTGCAATCACAAACAGGGTCCAGCCATGCCATTTCTCTCTGACACTCTTGCCCGCGTCAGCCCTTCCCCCACCGTTGCGGTGTCTCAGAAGGCAATGGAGCTCAAGGCGGCTGGGCATGACGTCATCGGTCTTGGTGCTGGTGAACCGGACTTTGACACACCGGACAACATCAAGGCCGCTGCAATTGCGGCGATTGAAGCCGGAAAAACGAAATACACGGCAGTTGATGGCATTCCCGAGGTCAAGCAGGCGATCTGCGCCAAGTTCAAGCGCGAGAACGGGCTCGACTACAGCCCTTCCCAGGTTGCTGTGTCCACTGGCGGCAAGCAGGTGCTTTACAACGCGCTTATGGCAACATTGAACCCTGGTGACGAAGTGATCATCCCAGCCCCCTACTGGGTCAGCTATCCCGACATGGTGCGTTTGGGCGGTGGTGAGCCGGTGATCCTTGAAACGACAATCGACGAAGGCTTTCGCCTCACACCCGAGGCATTGGAAGCAGCGATCACGCCCAAGACCAAATGGTTCATCTTCAATTCACCGTCGAACCCGACAGGCGCGGGCTATGGCCACCATCAGCTCAAGGCGCTCACGGATGTACTGATGCGGCATCCGCATGTGTGGGTGATGACCGACGATATGTATGAACATCTGGCCTATGACGGCTTTCAGTTCTGCACCCCTGCGCAGGTCGAACCCGGGCTTTATGACAGGACCCTCACAGTCAATGGCGTGTCCAAGGCCTATGCCATGACTGGCTGGCGCATCGGTTATGCCGCCGGTCCCGAGCACCTCATCACCGCAATGCGCAAGCTCCAGTCGCAATCGACCACCAACCCCTGTTCGATCAGCCAGTGGGCCACGGTCGAGGCCCTGAACGGTCCACAAGAGTTTCTGGCCGAACGCAACGAAGCGTTTCGCAAGCGGCGTGATCTTGTTGTTGCCGGGCTCAATGCCTGCGACGGGATCACCTGCGCCGTGCCCGAAGGCGCATTCTACGTGTATCCGTCGATCGCCGGCTGTATCGGCAAGACCAGCGCCGCTGGCACGTTGATCGACACGGATGAAGCTTTCGCGACGGCGCTGCTCGAAGAGCACGGCGTCGCAGTGGTGTTTGGCGCGGCTTTCGGGCTGAGCCCCTATTTCCGCGTCAGCTACGCAACATCGGATGAAGCCTTGACGGAAGCCTGCAAACGGATTCAAACTTTCTGTGCAAATCTGAGCTGAGCCAGACTTGGATTCTATTGAAGAAAGTACCCAGGTCGCGGCCTGTGTCTCGGACTGGTTTAATTGAGTATGAGTTGGTAGCCTGACACCAGAACAGGCACGAGGCGTTTATGGCTGGAGACCTTCCTGGATATTACTTCAGGGTACGCGAAAACGGCGCGCTTGTTTTTCGTGTGGATACAGAGAACCCGCAGCGTCGGATCGAAATGGATCAGATCGCCGTCGTCAACATCCGCAATGGTGAGATCAAACCCCATGGCGACCGCACCTTGAGCGAAGACGATGTCGCCGTCATTCGCGATTGGATGCGGCAACGGCAGATCACTCTGGCGGATCGCGATGTCGATGACATACTGCGCACCGTTGACCACCTCAACCTCACTACCCAATGGGCCCAATCGCGCGCAACACCCGAGCAGCTTGAAACAGTGACGGACGCGCTCCTTCTCGCCATGCACGACCTGCGGGGCGTGTTGGTCCGACGCAAGGCGGAACGCCTGATGAAAGACGAGACGGCACGCTGACGCTTCCCCCTCGACCGCACGTCTGTCATACTGCCGCAAAGCAACAAAGACAGAGCAGCTGCCATGGCCGAAGACCTTCTCTCCGGACACGAACCGACCGACTATGACGCCTCCTCGATTGAGGTGCTGGAGGGGCTGGAGCCCGTCCGCAAACGGCCCGGCATGTATATCGGCGGCACCGATGAGCGTGCTCTGCATCACCTCGTGGCCGAGGTGCTCGACAACTCGATGGACGAAGCGGTGGCGGGGCACGCCAACCGGATCGAGGTTGAGTTGCACGAAGATTACGCCGTCACCATCCGCGACAACGGGCGCGGTATTCCGATTGATCCGCATCCCAAGTTTCCGGACAAATCCGCGCTCGAAGTAATCCTCTGCACCCTGCATGCGGGCGGGAAATTCAGCGGCAAGGCCTATGAGACCTCGGGCGGTCTGCACGGGGTTGGTGCCTCGGTTGTGAATGCGCTCAGTGACTCGATGGTGGTTCAGGTTGCCCGCAACAAGGAGCTGTTCGAGCAACGCTTCTCACGCGGCATTCCTCTCACCAAAGTGGAGAAGGTCGGAGCGGCACCGAATCGGCGCGGCACAACCGTGACATTCCATGCAGATGAACAAATCTTCGGCTCGCACCGATTCAAACCCGCGCGTCTGTTCAAGATGGTGCGGTCAAAGGCCTATCTGTTTTCCGGTGTCGAGATCCGTTGGAAATCGGCGATCGAGGATGGTGACACGCCGACAGAGGCGACATTCCACTTTCCCGGCGGTCTCAGCGATTATCTGGTGGAAACGCTGGGCAGCGCGTCGACCTACGCCGAGAAGCCGTTTTCCGGCACGGTCGATTTCAAGGAAAAATTCAACACACCCGGCAAGGTGGAATGGGCGATCAACTGGACGCCATCGCGTGACGGGTTCATCCAGTCCTACTGTAACACGGTTCCCACCCCCGAAGGCGGCACGCATGAGGCCGGGTTCTGGGTAGCGATCCTCAAGGGTATCCGCGCATATGGCGAGTTGTCGAACAACAAGAAGGCCGCACAGATCACCCGCGATGACCTGATCACGGGCGGGTGCGCGCTGGTCTCTTGCTTCATCCGCGAACCAGAATTCGTGGGCCAGACCAAAGACCGGCTCGCAACCACAGAAGCACAGCGACTGGTCGAAGGCGCGGTCCGCGATCATTTCGACAACTGGCTTGCGGCGGATACGAAGTCCGCAGGGGCCATTCTCGACTTTCTTGTGCTGCGCGCCGAAGAGCGGTTGCGGCGGCGACAGGAGAAAGAGACCCAGCGCAAATCAGCGACCAAGAAACTGCGCCTTCCGGGCAAACTCGTCGATTGCTCGGCCACCTCACGCGAAGGCACGGAGCTTTTCATCGTGGAGGGCGACTCGGCTGGTGGATCGGCCAAGATGGCGCGGGACCGCAAGACACAGGCGCTTCTGCCGCTGCGGGGGAAAATCCTGAACGTTCTTGGTGCTGCCTCCTCAAAACTGGGGACCAATGCCGAGATCAGTGATCTCACACAGGCCTTGGGTGTGGGCCTTGGGACGAAGTTCAATGTCGACGATCTGCGTTACGAAAAGATTATCATCATGACGGACGCGGACGTTGACGGCGCACATATCGCGTCGCTTTTGATGACATTCTTCTTCACCCAGATGCGCCCGATGATCGACGCAGGGCACCTGTATCTGGCCTGCCCGCCCTTGTACCGGCTCACGCAGGGGGCCAAGCGGCTTTACGTGGCGGATGATGCCGAGAAGGACCTGATGATGGAGAAAGGTTTGGGCGGCAAAGGCAAGATCGACGTCCAGCGCTTCAAGGGTCTGGGCGAGATGGACGCGAAAGATTTGAAAGAAACTACAATGGACCCGGCCTCGCGGAAATTGATCCGCGTGACCATTGACGAGGACGAACCGGGCGAGACCGGCGACCTGGTGGAACGTCTGATGGGCAAGAAGCCGGAGCTGCGGTTCCAGTATATTCAGGAGAACGCGCGGTTTGTTGAGGAGTTGGATGTTTGAGTTCCGTGCGTGAAATCACGCACCGGGACGGTCGATTTGGTGCGTGTAAACACGCACCCTACAAAGCGCCCGACCCTGGGTGGGCGCGTGCGACCGCTGAACGATGCGAGGCGGTGTCACGCGCATAACGGCAATTAAAGCAAACGACACGCCAATGCGCCCTCCCGGGTCGAGGGTCGGGCGCGGCTCATCCTTCGGACGAGCTGGGTTGCTCGAACCGTGTGATACTTTCATTCGACGGGGCGTGCCCCAAATTTCCAAAAAGAGGTGACGTCACCTGAGTTGGGTGGACATGCTCTCTCGTCTGCAAAGCGGCGTCACCCGCTTTGAACCTGCACCCCGAAGGGCCTCATGAAACGCGTCTCTCATAGTTGGAACGCAATGCGTTCGCCGGAGAGGTTTGTCGCTTGGGGTGTCCCGCCGCAAGACGGAACGGGTCGGATCCGATGGGCGGGAGGTATCGGAGGGAAGGGTTAACAGCGCGGAAATGGACCGTGCGGTGCGGGATGACGCTGCCCCCCACAAAAAAGCCCCGCCACTCGGGCGGGGCTGTGATCGTCCCTTGCGGGCGTGATCTTATTCTTCGTCGGCGGTTTCGAACTCGGCCAGACGGGCCTTGTCGGCAGCGCCTTTTGCGTCGACGTCACGGTCGACGAATTCGATGATCGCCATCGGTGCCATGTCGCCATAGCGGAAACCGGCTTTCAGGATGCGGACATAGCCGCCCGACCGCTCGGCATACCGTGGGCCGAGCACTTCGAACAGCTTGGCGACGTCTTTCTCTTCCTTGAGCTGTGCCGCTGCCTGACGGCGGGCATGCAGGTCACCGCGCTTGCCCAGCGTGATCAGCTTTTCAACGATCGGGCGCAGTTCCTTGGCTTTCGGCAGGGTGGTCTTGATCTGCTCATGTTCGATGAGCGAGCCAGCCATGTTGGCAAAGAGCGCCTTGCGGTGCTCGTGGGTGCGGTTCAGGCGGCGGTAGCCTCGTGCGTGACGCATGTGTCTTCTCCTAATGTGCCCTCTACGGGCGTTTTTGCTTTGTCCGGCCACCGATGCGTGTCAGCGGCTCTCCTTGGGGCGGGTGCCCGGTGTTCGGGTGAGGGTTGCCCCTCACCCAAATGGCTTAAAAGTTGTCTTCCAGCTTTTTCGCCAGGTCTTCGATGTTGTCTGGCGGCCAGTCCTCGACATCCATGCCAAGGTGCAGCCCCATGCCGGACAGCACTTCCTTGATCTCGTTCAGCGACTTGCGACCAAAGTTCGGCGTGCGGAGCATCTCGGCTTCGGTTTTCTGGATGAGATCGCCGATATAGACGATGTTGTCGTTCTTCAGGCAGTTCGCCGAACGGACAGACAACTCCAGTTCGTCCACCTTCTTGAGCAGAAGCGGGTTGAACTCGAGACCATCGTCGTCGTCCTGCGGACGCGCGCTTTCCGGTTCGTCGAAGTTGACGAAGATCGACAGCTGGTCCTGAAGGATGCGCGCGGCATAGGCCACGGCGTCTTCCGGAGTGACGGAGCCGTCGGTTTCCACCTTCATGGTCAGCTTGTCATAGTCCAGAACCTGACCTTCACGGGTCGGCTGAACGTCATAGGCGACCTTCTTGACCGGCGAATAGATCGCGTCGATCGGCATCAGGCCGATGGGGGCGTCTTCCGGCTTGTTCTTGTCCGCGGACACGTAGCCCTTGCCGGTGTTGACCGTCAGCTCCATGTAAAGGTCCGCACCATCGTCGAGGTGGCAGATCACATGGTCACGGTTCAGCACCTCGATGCCGTTGGTTTCCGAAATGTCACCAGCGGTGACGACGCCCGGACCTTTGGCATTGATGGACACGCGCTTGGGGCCTTCGACTTCCATGCGGAGCGACACACCCTTGAGGTTCAGAACGACGTCTGTCACGTCTTCGCGCACGCCGGCAACGCTGGAAAACTCGTGCAGCACGTTGTCGATTTGCACAGAGGTGATTGCGGCGCCCTGAAGCGACGACAGCAGTACGCGGCGCAGCGCGTTGCCGAGGGTCAGACCAAAGCCCCGCTCCAGCGGCTCGGCCACAACGGTGGCCACGCGCGACGGATCGGCGCCCGGCTTGACGTCGAGCTGTGTCGGCTTGATCAGTTCTGCCCAGTTTTTGTGGATCATGCGTCCCTCCATTCTTGTCTCTGCCCCATGTCCAAAAGGCAGAAACGCCCGAGGTTAAAATGACGAAAGCACGCCCCCACCAAATGGTGGGGCCATGCCATTGTGTTGTTCGCTTTTAGACGCGACGGCGCTTCGGCGGGCGGCAGCCATTGTGCGCGATCGGGGTCACATCACGGATCGACGTGATGTTGAAGCCGACAGCGGCCAGCGCGCGCAGAGCCGATTCACGACCCGAACCGGGGCCCTGAACTTCGACTTCGAGCGTCTTGACGCCATGTTCCTGTGCCTTGCGGCCCGCATCTTCGGCAGCCAACTGGGCCGCGTAGGGTGTGGACTTCCGCGAGCCTTTGAAGCCCATGGTGCCGGCAGACGACCACGAAATGGCGTTGCCCTGCACGTCGGAGATCAGGATCTTGGTGTTGTTGAAGCTGGAGTTCACATGGGCGACGCCAGCTGCGATGTTCTTGGAGACCTTCTTCTTGCCTCCGCGACGGGTATCACGTGCCATTGGTGCAGACCTCCCTTATTTCTTCTTACCGGCAATGGCCTTTGCGGGGCCTTTGCGGGTACGAGCGTTGGTGTGGGTCCGCTGACCGCGCACCGGAAGGTTGCGACGATGGCGCAGGCCGCGGTAGCAGCCGAGGTCCATCAGGCGCTTGATGTTCATCTGCACT
Organism: Marivita sp. XM-24bin2; assembly: GCA_003149565.1. Classification (GTDB taxonomy): domain Bacteria; phylum Pseudomonadota; class Alphaproteobacteria; order Rhodobacterales; family Rhodobacteraceae; genus Marivita. The sequence goes on from QCWH01000013.1 coordinate 21,116, forward strand.
TCGCGGCGCAGGTCGCCTTCGACAGTGTAGTTTGCGTCGATATGTTCACGAACAGAGAGCACTTCGGCATCGCTGAGTTCGTTAACACGACGGGTCGGGTCGATACCGACTGCCTCGCAAATGGCTTTTGCGGAGGTATGGCCAATACCGGTGATATAGGTGAGGGCGATTGGAACACGCTTCCCTGTGGGAATGTTCACGCCAGCAATACGTGCCACGTAGGACTTCCTTTTCGTTGCGGGTCCGTAGCTCCAGACCCTTTTTTCACAACATAAGGCCCGTCGGTTTCATCCTTGGGGCCTTCAGCTGATCAGGTGATCCGCAGACGGGCGCGACCCGCGCTGCGACGGTGATTCTCTGTTAAGAGATGGCGGTAGATAGGAGTGATTGGCGTGGACGTCAAGGGCGGAGAACCTGCCTCAGGCATCTTTATCCACAAGCGGCGCCGCTTCGAGAATATCGCCAGGCTGACACTGCAAAACCTCGCAGATCCGCGCCAGTGTGTTGAAGCGGATACCCTTGACCTTACCGGTGCGCAAGAGGCTGACATTCTGTTCTGAAATGCCTATTTGATCTGCGAGATCGCGTGCCTTCATCTTACGATGCGCCAACATCACATCGAGCCGGACGATGATCTCCATCAGACGAACCCGCGCATGTCGTCCACGGCGCGGGCCGCCTCGACCATGCTACGCCCGATCACCACCATGAGCCCTGCCGCCAGTACCAAGCCGACCTGGGCGAAACCGAACTGGATCGCCAGCATCCGTTCGCCAGCGACATTGGCGGAGGTGAGCATCAGGCTCTGCACAGAGCGTGTCACCACCTGCGCGACCGCGATCAGGACCAGCCCGACCCCTATGTTTCGGATGATCAGCGCAGCCTCGATCGTCAAGGCGCGGTTGTTACGGTATAGAGCGAACAAGGCTTGCACCTGATACAGCACCCATGCACCGATCCCCCAAGGGACCAGTCCGACAAGTCCGGCAAAAATGATCTGCTCGTCGCTTTGCACGTCCGACACCGGCACGGTCGGAAAGGCCTCCCGCACTGCATCTGGCGAAAACTGCCCCATGATGATCAGCGCAACCAAAAGCACCGGCGCCGCCAGTAGCGCGGACCATGTGCCAAAATAAAGAACCGTCGGCAGAGAGAAGCGCATCGATTACTCCTTGCGTGAATTATTTTTATTGTTTTACGATAATTTTTACACGAATCAAGGAAATATTTATGCGTCTTACTTCTATTCTCGCCGCCCTTTCCCTGGTTGGATGCGGGTCCGTCAACCCGGGCAACATGCTTGCTCTGTCACAACTTTCGCCCCTAACAGCAGATCCAAGCGGAATCCGCGCGGGCATTGATCTGCCCGTTGGCGTTACAATCCCACCGGACGGCGCCGTTCTGACCTTTGCCGCAACGCGGTCTGACACAGGGCAAGCCGACATGGGTGTGTTCGAATTGGAGAGGTTGGAAACTGCACAGGGGATGCTGCTCTTCCGTCTCGCCCCAGAAGATCGCGCGGAGTACATCCGACTGCGGGACATGTTCGATGCTTGGGAAACAGAGGCACCGCGCGCCACCAATGGCACATTTTCGATCGCCGTGGCAGCTTGCAAAACCGGGTCTGGTCCAGACTCCGAGGCGACCTTCTCGGTCTATGTCGCGACAGCGGCTGATGCGCCGCTGGCGGTCGTGGTCGAAGATGCTCCCATCGGAGAGGCCCTGGAGGCGGCCCGCAACGCGGGAGCATCTGCTCTATGTGATTAGGCGTCCAGCACCTTGGCAATGTCCGCTTTCACAGCGGATATTTCGCCCAGACCGTCAACCGAGGACAGAAGTCCCTTGGCGTGGTAGTAGCCAATCAGCGGCGAGGTCTTCTTGTAGTACTCCATCAGACGCTGCTTGAGGCTTTCCTCATTGTCGTCCGCGCGGCGCTTGAATTCAGTTCCACCACAGTTGGAGCACTTGCCGTCCTCGGGGATCGGTTTGGTGTTGTCGTTGTAGACATCGCCACAGCCTCCACAAGTGGAACGGGCCTTAATGCGGGAGACCAGCGCCTCGTCATCGACACGCATTTCGATCACCGCATCGAGGGTCTCGCCCTCCTCGGCAAGCAATTCGCTCAAAGCATCCGCCTGAGCCAGAGTGCGCGGGAAACCGTCAAAGATAAAGCCACCCTTCTTGTCGCCCTTGAGCTTTTCGCGGATCAGACCAATCACGATCTCGTCCGTCACCAACTCGCCCCGGGCCATCACGTCAGCGACGATCTTGCCCATCTCGGTACCGCTATCCTTGGCCTCGCGAAGCATGTCGCCGGTCGAAAGCTGTATCATGTCACGCTCTTCGCAAAGGAATCGCGCTTGTGTGCCTTTGCCCGCACCCGGCGGGCCCAATAGTATGATATTCATCGGCGCGCCGGGCTCCGTCTTTTTGATTTGGACTTACCCTTGCCGCGCAGTTGCGATTTTTGAATAAGACCTTCGTATTGATGCGCAAGCAGGTGGCTCTGAACCTGCTGGATTGTGTCCATCGTCACCGACACCACAATCAGAACAGATGTACCGCCGAAGTAGAACGGGATCGCAAACTGGCCGCGCAGGATCTCTGGGAGAAGACAGACCGCAGTCAGATAAGCCGAGCCGAGAACCAACACGCGGTTGACCACATATTCGAGATATTCAGCGGTTTTCTTGCCCGGACGGATACCCGGCACAAAGCCGTTCTGGTTCTTCAGATTGTCAGCAACATCGTCAACCTTGAACGACACGTTGAACGTGTAGAAATACGCGAAGAAGACGATCATCGCCCCGAAGAACAGCAGGTACAGCGGCTGACCCGGGCCGAAATAGGCAAGGATCGTCGACATGACCGGACCGGTCTGCTGTCCACTAAAGGTGCTGATCGTGGTCGGCAGCAGCAAAAGCGAGCTGGCAAAGATCGCCGGAATCACGCCCGACGGGTTGACCTTGACCGGAAGATGGCTGTTCTGCGCTTCGGCGATCTTCATGCCCATCTGGCGGCGGGGATACTGGATCGTAATCTTTCGGAGCGCCCGCTCCATAAAGACCACAAACATGATCACGGCAATGACCATGAGGATCACCCCGATAATCACAGCAGGGCTGATCGCGCCGGACCGACCCGAGGCAAAGAACTGCGCCAGAGCCGCCGGAACCTCGGCGATGATGCCCACGAAGATGATCAACGAGATACCGTTACCAACGCCGCGCGCGGTGATCTGTTCACCCAGCCACATCAGGAACATGGTGCCACCCACCAGGGTGATCACGCAGGAGGCACGGAAGAACCAGCCCGGATCGGTGACAAGATCGCCCGCCTCAAGACTGACAGCAAGACCGTAGGCTTGGAATGTGGCAAGGAAAACAGTGCCATAGCGCGTGTATTGCGCGATTTTCTTGCGGCCCTGTTCACCCTCTTTCTTCAACTGCTCAAGCGACGGAACCATTGAGGCGAGAAGCTGAACGATGATCGAGGCCGAAATATAGGGCATGATGCCAAGAGCAAAGATGCCCATACGGCCCAGAGCACCGCCGGTGAACATCGTCAGGATGCCCCCGATCCCCTGCTGCGCCTGCTCCATGAATTCGCGCAGGGCGATGCCGTCGATCCCCGGAACGGGGATGAAGGTGCCGATGCGGTAAACGATCAGAAGGCCAAGCGTAAACAAAATACGGTTGCGCAAATCGGTCGCTTTACCGAGCGCAGCCCAGCTTGTATTCGCGGCCATTTGTTCTGCTGCTGATACCATGCGGGTCTCTTTTATGATGAACGCCGCCATGAGCGGTCCGGCTCAGGCGGCGTTTGGAAAGCTCTGAAGGCTATGTAAGCGGCGCAGAGGCCGCTCACAACCTCTTATTCGGCGGCCTGCGCGGTTGTGACCGTCAGTGAGCCGCCCGCCTTCTCAACCGCCTCGATGGCCGATTTCGAAGCGCCGGTGACGTTCAAGGTCACTTTTGCAGTGATGTCGCCCTTGGCAAGCACGCGGATGCCGTCCAGCTTGCGGCGGACCAGACCGGATGCGACCAGCGCGTCCTCGTCGATGGTACCTTTTGCGTCAAGCTTGCCAGCGTCGACGAATTTCTGGATCAGGCCGAGGTTCACAACGGCGAACGACTTGCGGTTCGGCTTGTTGAAGCCGCGCTTCGGCAGGCGCTGGTAAAGCGGCATCTGGCCGCCTTCGTAGCCGGCAATGGCCACACCCGAACGGGACTTCTGACCTTTGATACCACGGCCACCCATTTTACCGATGCCGGAGCCCGGACCACGGCCAACGCGCTTCTTGCGCTTGGTTGCGCCGGGGTTGTCGCGCAGTTCATGCAGTTTCATATCGCTTCTCCTTTGCCGGAACCGTCCCCGAAGCGATGTGGGACGAACGCGGCTTTTCTTATTTTCAGACTCAGTGACCCTCGGGCCACCGGGGGCGTATAGAGCGTTGCGCATGCCGGATCAAGGGGATGTGCGGTTCTCTTGTTTCTTTCTCACCCTACCGCAGCAGAAGACAGTATTTGCGGAGATTTTGCGTTGTTTTGCGCGCGATTTGCGGGTCAGACGGACCGCATATTACGCTGGATTTGCGGCAGCGTGTGACAAGGGTTCATCAAAACAAAGGAGCCCGTCATGCAGACCAACAAATTCATCACCGCAGCCAACAGCACACATGTCCGCAACAGGCCTACAAAATCCTTGGCTTCAGAATTGCGTATCTGGCTGGACGCGTGGCGCGAGTACCTGAACTTTCAAAAGCTCGATGCCGACGCGTTGCGCGATATGGGTATCACATCTGAAGACAGAGCGCGTACCACAGTCGGTGACATTCGCAACAGAATGCGCGGCTGACGCACTCAGCCAGTCCAACCTGCGCGATGTAACCCGTCAAAGATCATGTTCTTATGTTCAGGCTGTGCATAAGGATAGGTTGCAGCGACATAGGCCGCATCAAAGTCAGGCTGAAGCTCATGCACTTTCTGAAGCGCTGCTTCAGCCTCTTCGATTGCGCCAGCCAGACCCAGTGTGATCGCCACCCTCTGCAGACCCCGCGAATAACTAGGGGCAATATCCCGCAGCTCTCGCGCAATCCTCGTTGCCTCTTCCACTTGGCCGGAAAACAGAAGACAGGTTGCCATTTGCCCCAGCACGGCCGCCCGGTTGGGATAATTCGGATTGAGTTGCAAAAGCAGCTCGTTCTGGCGCATTGCCTCATCGAACTCACCTAACCACTCCAATGAACAACCCAAAGCATGTCGAGCGATTGGCGCAGACGGATTCAGGCGTACCGCCTCAGTGGCGTGATACTTTCCCGGTCCAAAAGAATGCTCTCCGAATATCAGCGTCAACGCGAGATATCCGTGACTTTCCCAATCCATCGGATCAGAATCCACGGCCTGCTCGGCCAGAGCGCGAGCCCTCTCCATCGAGGATGTGCGATCCTCGTTCCAGCCAAGAAGCGCGGAGCGAAACCAGAAGCGGCTCAGTCGCGCCAGTGCTTGGGTGTAGTTGGGCTCGCGCCGCAACGCTTCTTCATATAAGGGCACCTGCAACGCATTTGACTCCGGTGAGCCATAGCCTGCGCCGCCATTGCGTTCTATTTCGTCAGCCTGTGCCACAAGTTGCCACGCCGACATGTCGGATGGCCGCTGGCGCTTGACGCGCGCAGCCTCGGCCCGCGCAATCTCGGGTGTGAAACGCGCGACAACGCAGCGACCGATGGCTTCCTGTATTTCAAAAACGTCGGACATATCGCCATCGAATGTCTCGGTCCAAATGAGATGACCGGTTGCGACCTCTGTCAGACTGGCACTCACACGGATGCGATCTCCAGCCCGTCTGATGGCACCCGAGACTGCGTAGTCCGCATGGACAGAAGTCGCAATTTCTCTAAGATTGCCATCCTGTTCGGTCTGCCATCCCACCGCTTCAGGCCCGATTACGGGAAACCAACGCCACGTAGACAGACAAGTGCGAAGGTCTACAACTAAGCCAGTCGCAAAGGCTTGATCTTCCTCCGACGTGCTGGCTGCGACCAGAGCCGCCACCAAAACGGTTGGGTTTGTAAAGATGTCATGCTCTGAGACGGCCTGCGAAACGTCACTCTCTTCTCGATTACCGTCATCCAAGCGCGCCGCAGTTTCGCGACACCAATCGTCAAAAGGCTCGGACATCAGGTCAATACCTTCGAGGAATCCGCCTTCGTCAGGGGACCCGAAATCAGGGTCCAAAACTTGGACATCGAGACGCACATACTGACCGTCAGCAGAAATAATTGTCTCGGCCCGACCGCAGGCTTTGCGGAGGCTCGACAGCTCTTGGCGCAACGAGGCTCTCGCCTGCTCTTCCCCCCTGTCGGGCCAAAGGGTCGCGGCGAGACGATCTCTGGCGATGCTGTGTTTCGGGGAGAGGGCCAACATCGCCAGCATGGCCTGTGACCGGCGCGACGTGATCTTTAGGTCGCGCCCGTCAAGAGCCGCTGCAAAGGGGCCAAACAGAGACAGCTGCAACGTCATAACACGGCAGAGAGTGCCACAAGGGGTAAGACGGGTGAAGCCTCAAAGCTCTTCATCACCGTACCTCAATGAAAAAACGCCCGCCGGTGGGCACCGACGGGCGTTCCATTCAGTCGAAAAGCGACTAGCTTAGCCGCGCTCTTCGATGATCTCTACCATATGAGACACTTTACGGACCATGCCGCGAATGGCGGGGGTGTCCTCGAGCTCACGGGTTTTGTGCATCTTGTTGAGGCCCAAGCCGATCAGCGTCTGGCGCTGAATACCGGGACGACGGATCGGCGAACCGACCTGCTTAACAACGATTGTCTTAGCCATCTGGATCAAGCCTCCTCAGCGACCTGGCCGCTTTCCTGCGGCGTGTCTTCACGCTTGGGCAGGATGTCAGCCACTTTCTTGCCACGACGCTGCGCAACGGAGCGCGGGCTTGCCTCTTTGGACAGACCGTCCAGCGTGGCGCGGATCATGTTGTATGGGTTCTGCGAGCCGATCGACTTGGCGACAACGTCCTGAACACCCAGCATTTCGAACACGGCGCGCATCGGACCACCGGCGATGATACCAGTACCGGTCGGAGCTGTGCGCATGACGACTTTACCGGCACCATGACGGCCTTCGATGTCGTGGTGCAGCGTGCGGCCTTCGCGCAGCGGCACGCGGATCATTTTGCGCTTCGCTTGCTCGGTTGCCTTACGGATGGCCTCGGGGACCTCCTTGGCCTTACCCTTGCCAAAGCCGACGCGGCCTTTCTGGTCGCCCACAACGACAAGCGCGGCAAAGCCAAAACGCTTACCACCCTTTACGGTCTTGGACACCCGGTTGATTGCGACCAGACGGTCGGCAAATTCCGGCGCCTGTTCTTCACGGTCGCGGCGATTGCCCCGACGATTGTTTTCACGTTCTGCCATTTAGGCATCCTTTGTGCTGTGGGCCACTGGCCCGTTTGTCCAATCCAGGTGAGCTTTTGGCGCTCCCGGATCATCGGGAAGGGGTGGGCCCTTCCGCAAAACGTGTGCCGGGCAAAAGCCCGGCGCACGAATATTGTCGAGCGCGTGCTTGCACGCACTGATCGCTTAGATCTTCAGACCGCCTTCGCGGGCCGCGTCGGCCAGAGCCTTGACACGACCGTGGAACAGAAAACCGCCACGATCGAAATATGCTTCTTCGATACCGGCTTTCTTGGCACGCTCGGCAATCGCCGCGCCGACCTTCTGGGCCGACTCGACATTGTTCTTGCCTGCGAGGTCTTTTTCCATGGTCGATGCGGCGGCCAGTGTCACACCCTGAACGTCGTCAATCAGCTGAACGCTGATGTTCTTGTTCGAGCGATGAACGCTGAGACGCACGCGGCCTGCGTTGACCTTGCGAAGTTTGTTCCGAACGCGCAGACGGCGCTTCTGGAACAGATCTCTTTTACTGTTAGCCATGTCCTTGCGTCCTTACTTCTTCTTGCCTTCTTTCTGGAAGATGTATTCGCCCTTGTAGCGAATGCCCTTGCCTTTGTAAGGCTCGGGACGACGCCAGTCGCGAATGTTGGCTGCCACCTGGCCCACCAGCTGAGCGTCATGACCTTCGATCACGATCTCTGTCTGCTTGGGGCACGTGACGGTCACACCGTCCGGAATTTGGAAATCAACGTCATGCGACAGACCAAGATTCAGTTTCAGGACGTTGCCCTGAAGCTGCGCACGGTAACCAACGCCCTGGATTTCAAGCTCTTTCTTGAAGGTGTTGGTCACGCCATGCACCAAGTTCGCCACCATCGTGCGGGACATGCCCCACTGCTGACGGGCACGCTTGGACTTGCCGCGCGGATCGACTTTGATCACATTGTCTTCAACCGTGATTGTGACATCATCGGTCGCGGTGAAGCTCTTGGTGCCCTTCGGACCCTTCACTTCGACGGTCTGGCCAGACACGGATGCAGAGACACCCGAGGGCAGCTCGACCGGCTGTTTACCAATACGAGACATTACCAGACCTCCTTAGAAGACGGTGCAAAGCACTTCGCCGCCAACGTTATGGCTGCGAGCGTTTGCATCTGTCATGACGCCTTTGGACGTGGACACGATCGAAACACCCAAGCCCTGACGGACTTGTGGAATATCGTCCACACCCAGATACACACGACGGCCAGGCTTGGATACGCGCTGAAGTTCGCGGATCACTGGGGTGCCATCGTAGTACTTGAGGCTGATTTCATATGCGGGGTGGCCGTTCTTATCCTTGGTTTCTTCGAAACCACGGATGTAGCCTTCATCCGCCATCACCGCGAGAACGCGGCCACGCAGCTTGGAGGCCGGTGTCATGGTGGTGGACTTGCCGCGCATCTGTGCGTTGCGGATACGGGTGAGCATATCGCCGATAGGATCGTTCATTATATGCCCTCCTTACCAGCTCGACTTGACCATACCGGGGGCTTGACCATTGCTGGCAAGTTCACGAAGCATGATCCGGCTGACCTTGAGTTTACGATAATAGGCGTGAGGACGCCCGGTGAGCTGGCAGCGGTTGTGCAGACGCGTGGGCGCGCTGTTCCGCGGCAGTTTTGCAAGCTTGAGGCGCGCCTTGAAGCGCTCTTCCATCGGCTTGCTTTCGTCGTTCGCGATTTCCTTCAGCTCAGCACGCTTGGCGGCATACTTTTCCACCAGCTTCTGACGCTTCTTTTCGCGTTCAATCATTGCTTTCTTCGCCATGGTATCAGTCCCCTCAGGCGTTGAACGGCATGTTGAAGTGCTTCAACAGCGCCTTGGCTTCCGCGTCGGTCTTTGCGGTCGTCGTGATGATGATATCCATGCCCCAAACCTCATCGACCTTGTCGAAGTCGATTTCGGGGAACACGATGTGCTCTTTCATGCCCATGGCAAAGTTGCCACGCCCATCAAAGGACGGCTTCACACCGCGGAAGTCGCGAATACGCGGCATTGCGATGGTGATCAGACGATCGAGGAAGTCGTACATACGGTCGCCACGCAGGGTCACCTTGGCACCAAGCGGCATGTCCTCGCGAACGCGGAAGCCCGCGATGGATTTCTTTGCCTTGGTGGTCACGGCCTGCTGACCGGCGATCTTTGTCAGATCTTCCACTGCGGACTTGGCTTTCTTGCTGTCACGGACAGCTTCAGCACCGCAGCCGATGTTCAGCACGATTTTGTCGAGGCGCGGAATCATCATGTCGTTCGAGTAACCGAACTCTTCCTTCATCGCGGCCTTGATGGTGTCGTTGAACGCCGTCTTGAGACGCGGGGTGTAGGTTGCAGAATCAAGCATCGATCACATCCCCTGTTGTCTTGGCGTAACGGACCTTCTTGTCGCCTTCCATTTTGAAGCCAACGCGGGTCGGTTTACCGTTTGCGTCAACGATCGCCAGGTTCGACAGATCGATCGGCATCGCCTTCGGTGTGCGGCCGCCCTGAGTTGTCTGGGACTGACGCACGTGACGGATCGCCATGTTCACGCCATCGACGACGGCCTTGCCGGCCTTCGGGTCAACGGAGGCAATGGTGCCCGACTTGCCTTTGTCTTTACCGGCAAGCACAACCACCTTGTCGCCTTTACGGAGTTTAGCAGCCATTACAGCACCTCCGGAGCAAGCGAGATGATTTTCATGAAGTTCTTGGCACGAAGCTCGCGCACGACCGGGCCGAAGATACGGGTACCGACCGGCTCACCTGCGTTGTTCAGGATGACGGCGGCGTTGCGGTCAAAACGGATGGCTGTGCCGTCTTCGCGACGGACTTCTTTGGCGGTGCGCACGACGACGGCCTTGCGGACGTCACCTTTCTTCACGCGACCGCGCGGGATGGCTTCCTTCACGGAAACGACGATGATGTCACCCACCGACGCGTATTTCCGCTTGGACCCACCCAGAACCTTGATGCACTGAACGCGGCGCGCGCCGCTGTTGTCAGCAACATCCAGATTGGTCTGCATCTGGATCATAGTGTTTCTCCCGACGTCCCGAACCGCCTTTTAGGACATTGGCCCGGGGGTTTCGTAAATGCCGAAAGGCTATCGCTTATTCAGCGATAACCTCCCAACGTTTGGTCTTCGACTTGGGGGCGCATTCCTGAATACGGACAACATCCCCTACGGCGAATTTCTCGGCCTCATCATGGGCGCGATATTTCTTCGACTTCCGGATCGTCTTTTGCAGAACCGGGTGCTTGAAGCGGCGCTCGACGGAGACAGTCACGGTCTGTGCGTTAGCTGTCGATGTCACGGTGCCTTGCAGGATACGTTTGGGCATCTATCAGGCTCCTCTTACGCGTCGCTGGCCGCAGCAGCGGCCTTTTGGTTCAGCACGGTCTTGATGCGTGCCACATTGCGGCGCACCTGACGGATGCGCGCGGTGTTTTCAAGCTGGCTTGTGGCCTGCTGAAAGCGGAGGTTGAAGGCCTCTTTCTTCAGCGCGACAAGCTCATCCCGGAGCTGATCCGGGGTCTTGTCATTCAGTTCCTTGGCGTTCATGCGCCGTTCCTTTCTATCAACATCACCGGAGAGCCCCATCGTTATCGTGGGTCACCCTGATTCCCGGTGGAGGTGGATGAAGCGGCCGTATAGGCCGGACAACCCGATGGCGCAACCCCTTTGTTTACAAGGGGCGACAATGTCCTCTCGCCATCGCCTGCACCGCATATTATGACGGGCACATGAGCACAATATCTTCCCTCTTCGTGACCCGCCTCTACCATGCGCCTTTGTCCGAGCACGGACCGGCGATTGATGCCGATGAAATGGAAAACTCCTGTTTCGCCATCGCCGAGGATGACGAGGCCGGCCAGCAATGGTGCGAGGACAACGCCTATCCCGGCTACACCTCCTACGCTTCCCTGACCGACCTGCCCTGGCGCTTTCCGATCTTTGCCGATCTGGTCACATCTCTCGACGCCCATGTCGCGGCCTTTGCCAAAGATCTCGAGTTCGATCTGGACGGACGCAAGTTGGTGGTTGAGGACCTCTGGATCAACATCCTGCCGGAGGGCGGCTTTCACGCGGCCCACATCCACCCGCATTCAGTTATCTCTGGTACGACTTACGTGTCCATGCCCGAAGGCGCGTCCGCTCTGAAACTCGAAGACCCGCGCCACGCCATGATGATGGCCGCCCCACCCCGCCGCAAAGACGCGCGCGAGGAGATGCGGAGCTTCATCTATGTTAAACCGGCGGTCGGGGACGTCCTGCTCTGGGAAAGCTGGTTGCGCCACGAGGTGGTGATGAACCAGTCCGAAGATGAGCGCGTTTCGGTGAGTTTTAACTACCGGTGGGAGTGAGGAAAGCGTTTCGAAACGCTTTCCAAAGCCATTCGAATGGCTTTGTCCGCCGAGCCTCCCACAGCACGAAAACGCTTCGAAACGAGTGCTAAAATCATTCGAATGATTTTCAAAAAGAGAAAACCCCCGGCGCTTTCACACCGGGGGCTTCTTATCTCGTAGGGTGCGTGCCTACACGCACCGAACCGCTTACCAGTCCTCGCGAACCACGACGCGGGTCTTGATCGGCAGCTTCATGGCAGCCAGACGGAGCGCTTCGCGGGCAATGTCTTCACCGACGCCGTCGATTTCAAACATCACGCGGCCCGGCTTCACCTTGGCGGCCCAGTAATCCACCGAACCCTTACCTTTACCCATACGGACTTCGGTCGGCTTCGAGGTGACCGGAGTATCCGGGAAGATCCGGATCCAGACACGGCCCTGACGTTTCATGTGACGCGTCATGGCACGACGGGCTGCTTCGATCTGACGTGCAGTCACACGCTCAGGCTGAAGCGCCTTGAGGCCGTAAGTGCCGAAGTTCAGATCAGAGCCGCCTTTGGCTTCGCCCTTGATCCGGCCTTTGAACATCTTACGGAATTTTGTACGCTTTGGTTGAAGCATGATTAGTTCCTCCGACCGCCGCCGGCACCACGCGGTGCGGGACCGTCTTGCAGTTCCTGTGCCTTGCGATCCCGTGCGGACGGATCATGTTCCATGATCTCGCCTTTGAAGATCCAGACCTTGATGCCGATGATGCCGTAGGGCGTTTCCGCCTCGACATTGGCATAGTCGATGTCGGCGCGCAGCGTGTGCAGCGGCACACGGCCTTCGCGGTACCATTCGGTCCGTGCGATTTCCGCACCACCCAGACGACCAGCAACGTTCACGCGGATCCCGAGGGCACCCATACGCATGGCGTTCTGCACGGCGCGCTTCATGGCACGACGGAAAGACACACGACGCTCGAGCTGTTGGGCGATGCTTTCGCCAACCAACTGCGCGTCCAGTTCCGGCTTGCGCACTTCAACGATGTTGAGGTGCAGCTCGCTGTCGGTCATCGCGGCCAGCTTCTTGCGCAGCGTTTCGATGTCCGCGCCTTTCTTGCCGATGATGACGCCGGGGCGTGCGGTGTGAATGGTCACGCGGCACTTCTTGTGCGGGCGCTCGATGATGACACGGGCGACACCGGCCTGCTTGCACTCTTTCTCGATGAACTCGCGGATCGCGATATCTTCGAGCAAAAGATCGCCGTAGTCTTTGGTGTCGGCGTACCAGCGGCTGTCCCAGGTGCGGTTCACCTGAAGGCGCATGCCGATCGGATTGGTCTTGTTACCCATTAGGCCTGCTCCTCAACTTGACGCACCTTGATGGTGATCTCCGAAAACGGCTTCATGATCTTGCCAAACCGGCCACGTGCGCGCGGACGGCCACGCTTCATGACGAGGTTCTTGCCCACATAGGCTTCGGCAACGATCAGTTCGTCCACGTCGAGACCGTGGTTGTTTTCGGCATTTGCGATGGCCGACTGAAGGCATTTCTTCACGTCAACCGCAACCCGCTTCTTCGAGAAGGTCAGGTCGTTCAGCGCCTTGTCCACTTTCTTGCCGCGGATCAGACCAGCGACGAGGTTCAGTTTCTGCGGGCTGGTGCGCAGCATCCGCAGCTTCGCCATGGCTTCGTTGTCAGCCACGCGGCGGGGGTTCTTTTCCTTGCCCATGACTTACTTCCGCTTCGCTTTTTTGTCAGCCGCGTGACCGTAATAGGTCCGAGTGGGCGAGTACTCGCCGAACTTCTGACCAATCATGTCTTCGGTGACGTTCACAGGAACATGCTTCTGGCCGTTGTAGACGCCAAACGTCAGACCCACGAACTGGGGCAGGATCGTCGAGCGGCGCGACCAGATTTTGATGACTTCATTGCGGCCGGATTCACGCGACGCTTCTGCCTTCTTCAAGACATAGGCATCGACGAACGGGCCTTTCCATACAGAGCGCGACATGGTTTACCGCCCCTTCTTCTTAGCGTGACGCGAGCGGATGATCAGCTTCTGCGACGCCTTGTTCTTGTTACGGGTGCGCTTGCCCTTGGTCGGCTTACCCCACGGGGTCACCGGGTGACGACCACCCGAAGTCCGGCCTTCACCACCACCGTGCGGGTGGTCGATCGGGTTCATAACGACACCACGGACGGACGGACGGATGCCCTTGTGGCGCATGCGGCCCGCTTTACCATAGTTCTGGTTCGAGTTGTCCGGGTTCGACACGGCACCAACAGTGGCCATGCATTCCTGACGGACCATGCGAAGTTCACCCGAGCTCAGACGGATCTGCGCGTACCCACCGTCACGACCGACGAACTGGGCATAGGTGCCAGCCGCACGGGCGATCTGACCACCCTTGCCGGGCTTCAGTTCGATGTTGTGAACGATAGTCCCGATGGGCAGGCCGGAGAAGGGCATCGCATTGCCCGGCTTCACGTCGGCCTTCTGAGACGCGATCACGCGGTCGCCGATGGCGAGACGCTGCGGCGCGAGGATGTAGGCCTGTTCACCATCGTCATACTGGACGAGCGCGATAAAGGCGGTGCGGTTCGGGTCATATTCGATGCGCGCGACGGTCGCGCCCACGTCAAACTTGTTCCGCTTGAAATCGACGATACGATAAAGGCGTTTTGCGCCACCACCGCGACGACGGGATGTGATACGTCCGGTGTTGTTCCGGCCACCCGACTTGGTCAAACCCTCGGTAAGGGCTTTGACCGGACGGCCTTTCCACAGCTCCGAACGGTCGATCAGCACCAGCCCGCGCTGGCCCGGCGTCGTCGGCTTATACGACTTGAGTGCCATGCTTTCTGTCTTCCGTTAGCAAGTGCAGGTCCTTGAGGACCCGCTATGTTTGGGCGGACGCATCCGCCATGGGTATAGGGCCCCGAAGGTCCCCGGTTAACGCAACAACGAAGCCCCGGACGAATCCGGGGCTGCGCGGTTGGGGCTTACTAGGAGGTGTGGGGCGGGGCGTCAAGTACTGTGGGGATAGAAAGTGCAGGAACGTCGCGCCGTAAGCGGCACCGCGATCCTCGAGCGCGCCCGGAGGATGACACCAAAGAGTTCGCCGTAGGGTGCGTGTTCACACGCACCATGCGCAAGCCGGGCGAACGCCAGACCGCAGGATGGCGATCCGACCGGCCTTCAGCGGCGCTTTATGCCTGCCATGTCCGTGGGACTTTCAAGCGAGGCACTGTCCGCACTAAATCGCCAGCCCGTCCGGGCGGCCTGGCAATGATCTGGCGGCTTAGCCGTTGTTTGGCCAATCTCCTACGAGTTGCACCCGTCTTTCCGAAAACTAAGCTGTTCTGTGAAACGATACTTGAGTCGCAAGCCAAGAATTGCATATGGTGCTATTATCTTCATGTCCCTTTTTTGCACCGTCTTTGGTTTCCTTTTCGCTGGTTGCACACCGCTGGAAGATCGCATTGGAGTATTTGACATAAAAACTCCAGGTCAGGGGCATGTGTCATGTGAAAGCGTGGACGATTATGAAGTTTGCGCCTGGATTGAAGAGCTCAAACTGACTCGCTTCTATCTCAAACAGCAAGACGCCACACTGTATCGCGGAACTCAGGTTCTCGAAGGCCGGTCAATCCAACTGCCGGACGGATTCGAAACATCATTCAGTTTCTACTGGAGCGGACCGGATAAGTTTCTTCTTGGAAGTTTTTTCGAAACGCATACATCCGCGATGCAAGACTTGGCGCCCACTTTTCAATTGCACGGGCTTATCGCCGCTGAAACATCCAAACTGCCAATAGAAGAGCATCATTTCGGAGCCGTGGCCCGCATTCCCACGGATCAGTTCATTGCAGGTTTGGTTTACCGAGCAACTTGTGGACACGTCGGACCGAAGGGGGGTACGATCATTATTCTGGAATACCCGACGCAACAAAACATGCTGGACTGTCTTCGCAAGTAATAGCAAAAGCCCCCCGCCATCACTGGCGAGGGGCTTTCTCATTCTCTCAACCCGGGCCTTAGCCCGACCCGATCACAGACCCGTGGTCACGTCGATCGTGTTGCCTTCGGCAAGCGTCACGTAGGCTTTCTTGACGTCTCTCCGCTTGCCCAGCTGGCCACGGAAGCGCTTGACCTTGCCCTTGGTGATCGTCGTGTTGACCGCCTTGACAGACACACCAAACAGAGCCTCGACGGCCTCTTTGATCTGCGGCTTGTTTGCGTCAATCGCCACTTCGAAGACCACGGCACCGTTTTCGGAAGCCATTGTGGATTTCTCGGTGATGATCGGCTTGCGGATCACATCGTAATGTTCAGCTTTCGCGCTCATTTCAGACGAGCCTCCAGTGCTTCGACACCCGCCTTCGTGAGCACGAGCGTGTCACGCTTGAGGATGTCATAGACGTTTGCCCCCATCGACGGCAGAACATCGAGACCATCGATGTTGGCTGCGGCGCGGGCGAAGTTTTCGTTCACCTCTGCCCCGTCGATGATCAGCGCGCGCTTCCAGCCCAGGTTTGCAACCTGCTTGGCCAGCGAGGATGTTTTGCCATCGGACTCGATGTTCTCAATGATGACAAGCGATCCGTCTTTGACCTTGGCGGAAAGAGCGTGCATCAGGCCCAGCTTGCGCACCTTCTTCGGAAGCTCATGCGCGTGGCTGCGCGGGGTCGGGCCCTTGTAGATACCACCCTTGCGGAAGATCGGTGCCTTGCGGGAACCGTGACGTGCGCCACCGGTACCCTTCTGGCGGTAGATCTTCTTGGTCGAGTAGCTGACTTCGGACCGCGTTTTCACCTTGTGTGTACCAGCCTGCGCTTTGTTGCGCTGCCAGCGAACGACACGGTGCAGAATGTCGGCGCGCGGCTCGAGACCAAAGATCTCGTCGCCCAGCTCGACCGACCCGGCAGTACCGCCGTCCAGTTTGATCACGTCGAGTTTCATTCGTCGCCTTCCTTCTTCTCAGCCTGAATGTCAGCCTCGGCTTCTTTCAGAGCGGCTTCTTCCGCTGCGGCCTGTTCGGCGGCTGCGGCTTCTGCTGCTGCGGCTTCCTCGGCTGCAGCCTGCGCGGCGGCTTCTTCAGCCAGACGCTTGGCTTCGTCAGCGGCGGAGCGCAGAGCGGCGGGCAGGATCACGTTTTCCGGAGCCGGCTTTTTCATGGCGTCCTTGACGGTCACCCAGCCACCCTTGGAACCCGGAACGGCGCCCTTGATCATGATGATCCCACGCTCAGCGTCGGTCTTCACAACCTGGAGGTTCTGCGTCGTCACTTTGACGGCACCCATGTGGCCGGCCATCTTCTTACCTTTGAAGACCTTGCCCGGATCCTGACACTGACCGGTAGAGCCGTGCGAACGGTGCGAAATCGAAACACCGTGCGAAGCACGCAGACCACCGAAGTTGTGCCGCTTCATGGCACCGGCGAAACCTTTACCGATCGAGGTGCCGGAGACGTCCACATACTGACCTTCGAAGTAGTGGTCAGCGGTGATCTCTTCACCCACGTTGATCAGGTTCTCGGGCGCCACGCGGAATTCCGCGACCTTCCGCTTGGGTTCCACATTCGCCGCAGCAAAGTGACCGCGCATCGCCTTGGATACACGCTTTGCCTTGATCGAACCGGTGCCCAGCTGAACCGCCGAGTAGCCGTGCTGCTCAGGTGTGCGCTGAGCGACGACCTGAAGCTTGTCGAGTTGGAGGACGGTCACGGGAATCTGCTTTCCGTCTTCCATGAAAAGCCGGGTCATGCCGACTTTCTTTGCGATGATACCAGAGCGCATCATGGGATACCCTCCTTATACCTTGATCTCGACGTCCACGCCTGCGGCGAGGTCGAGCTTCATGAGCGCATCAACGGTTTGCGGGGTCGGATCAACGATGTCGAGCAGACGCTTGTGGGTACGGATTTCCCACTGGTCGCGCGACTTCTTGTTGACGTGCGGGCCACGCAGAACGGTGAACTTCTCAATCTTGTTCGGCAACGGGATCGGGCCGCGCACTGTGGCGCCGGTCCGCTTGGCGGTGTTCACGATTTCCTGTGTCGACGCGTCGAGCACACGGTAATCAAACGCCTTGAGCCGAATGCGAATGTTTTGGCTTTGCATTGGTCTTAGCCTTTACTGGCGTTGCGGTTGAGAGGACGAGACAGGACCACCCTGCCCCTTCTTCGAACCGAATACGGGACGGCATGACGCCGCCCCGCGCAATGTGGTC
>QCWH01000013.1:39697-40884 GCA_003149565.1 Marivita sp. XM-24bin2
TCGTCGCGATTTACTCGACGATTTTGGAGACGACGCCGGAGCCGACGGTGCGGCCACCTTCGCGGATGGCGAAGCGGAGGCCGTCTTCCATGGCGATCGGGGCGATCAGCTCGACGTCGAACTTCAGGTTGTCACCCGGCATCACCATCTCGGTGCCTTCCGGCAGCGTCACGGTGCCGGTCACGTCTGTGGTCCGGAAGTAGAACTGCGGGCGGTAGTTCGCGAAGAACGGCGTGTGACGGCCGCCTTCTTCCTTGGTCAGGATATAGACCTCGGCTTCGAACTTGGTATGCGGCTTCACCGATTTCGGCGCGCACAGAACCTGACCACGCTCAACGCCTTCACGGTCGATGCCGCGCAGCAGGGCGCCGATATTGTCGCCCGCTTCACCACGATCCAGCAGCTTGCGGAACATTTCCACACCGGTGCAGGTTGTGGTCTGGGTGTCACGAATGCCGACGATCTCGATCGAGTCGCCAACATTGATCACGCCACGCTCAACACGGCCAGTCACAACCGTACCACGACCCGAGATCGAGAACACGTCTTCGATCGGCATCAGGAACGGCTGGTCAACAGCACGTGCCGGCTGCGGGATGTACTCGTCCACAGCCGCCATCAGTTCGCGGATCTTGTTCTCACCGATTTCCGGATCACGGCCTTCCATCGCCGCAAGCGCAGAGCCCGCGATGATCGGAATGTCGTCGCCCGGGAAGTCATAGGCCGACAGAAGCTCGCGGATTTCCATCTCGACGAGTTCCAGAAGCTCCGGATCGTCAACCTGGTCAACCTTGTTCATGAACACGACCATGGCGGGGATACCCACCTGGCGGCCCAGCAGGATGTGCTCGCGGGTCTGCGGCATCGGGCCGTCAGCTGCGTTCACAACCAGGATCGCGCCGTCCATCTGCGCCGCACCCGTGATCATGTTCTTCACGTAGTCGGCGTGGCCGGGGCAGTCGACGTGGGCGTAGTGACGCGCGTCGGTCTCATATTCAACGTGTGCGGTCGAGATCGTGATGCCACGCGCTTTCTCTTCCGGTGCGCCGTCAATCTGGTCATACGCCTTGAAGTCGCCAAAGTACTTCGTGATCGCCGCCGTCAGCGTCGTCTTGCCGTGGTCAACGTGACCAATCGTGCCGATGTTGCAGTGCGGCTTACCGCGCTCAAACTTTTCCTTTGCCATT
>QCWH01000013.1:41207-58412 GCA_003149565.1 Marivita sp. XM-24bin2
CTCTTCAGACGCCTCGTGAATTGGGGGGTCCACCCGACCCGGTTTTCATCGCGGGCCATCTATGCGGAGAAAACCGGAAAATCAAGCCCAAACCCACCGGCGACCGGAGGTTCACGCCTCGGATCTGCAAAGCGCTGCTATCAACGCAGGGCACTGAGCGGCGCGTCGGCTGGCTCAAGCGGCGGAAGCTCAGAACCCGCACTTGCCGGCACCTGGATCGATGTGTCCCCAACAGGGCCTGTGAACCAGCCATCGGTTTCCTGCATTTCCCGAAGCCAAACTTCGACCAGACGGGCCGCCTCTTCGGCGAGACCGGTCAGTTGCTGGTCGCGGCTTTTGGAAATGCGCGACTCGAACACCTTGATCACCTGGATCTGTTTCGGCTCGGCGTTCATCTTTGCCTGTGCCGCGTCGTCCCAAAGCGTGACATTCATCGCCACGGCGGATTTGCCAGGGATGATGGGGGGAGGCAATGAATAGGCTTCGACCGAGATGCCCAAGTGATAATACTTGTCGCCCTCAAAGCGGCTGAACCGGTCGGTCAGGGCCTTGGTCACAGCTTCGATCCACTCTTCTTCTGTGGCGTTGCGGGACACCAGAAGCTTTTGCAGATTTGGCGCAACAACCCCGATATGCCCGATGCGGAAATTGCCCAGCGGTTCGGTCGGACCTTCAAGATCACGGGTGGAACTGCCGCAGGCGGCAAGAGCCAGCACCACTGGCAAAGCAACAAGAAAGCGGCGCATCGCGTCCCCCGGAAAGTTCATTCGGTTCTGTCTATCCCAGCGGCTCGCGCGGCGCAACGCAACCACACTGGTCGGTCAGGTGATGCGGACTAAACTCTTGGTGAGATGCAACGCGTTGACCCCGACATACCAGACACGGCAAAGCCCCTTCCGGTGCGTGCGGACCTGGTGCGTGAGCCGCTCAATATCCTGCAAAGCTGGCAGGCGTCACGGCAAAACCTGTTGACCATTATTCCAGAGGTATCGACCCGTCAGCCGATAGTTTCAGGCCGTACCGGCACGCCGTGGCACATGCTGACCGACCCGGCGGCAATCCGCCATGTGCTGCTTGAAGCGGTTGAGAGCTATCCCAAATCGCGCGTCACCAAGAACCTCCTACGCCCGGCCATCGGCGAGTCGCTCTTTATTGCCGAAGGCAAACACTGGCGCTGGCAGCGCCGCACCGCCGCGCCCGCCTTTTCACACCGCAACGTGACCGCGCTGGCCCCTGTGATGAGCCGTGCCGCCGAACGTTGCGCCGACAGGATTGCGCAGACCGGAAAGCGCGCCGTGAACCTGCTTGACGAGATGATCACAACAACCTTCGACGTCATCTCCGACGTCACATTCTCGGGAGACACCGGGTTCGATCGCGACGCCGTGCACAAGGCGATCGACCTTTACATCAGTGACGCGGGCAAGGTGTCTCTGTTCGACGTGCTGGGCCTGCCCGACTGGCTCCCGCGTCCGGGACGGAACCTTGCTGCAAACGGCATGGGCGATATGAAGGCCGCCGCCGACCGTGTGATCGACGCCCGCAAAGCCGAAGGGGGCCGCGACGTGCCGGACCTGCTCGACCTTCTACGCGAGGGCCAGGATCCGAAAACCGGCCGCCGCATGACCACGGAAGAGATCCGCGACAATCTTCTGACCTTCATCGTAGCCGGGCACGAGACCACCGCGTTGACGCTGGCCTGGTCCTTCTACCTCTGCGCCTTTGACCCGGTGGTTCAGGACCGCGCCCGCGCAGAGGCGCAAACGGTGTTGCAAGGCCGCGCGGCCACCGCAGACGACCTGCCCAACCTGCCCTACACAAGGCAGATCATCGACGAAGCGCTGCGCCTCTACCCACCCGCCGCCATCGTCTCGCGCACCGCATTGGCGCAAGACATGCTTTGCGGCACGCAGATCAACCCCGGCGACACCGTGATCATCCCGATCTACGCGCTCCACAGGTCACACCTACTCTGGCCTGACCCCGACAGGTTTGATCCCGACCGCTGGGCAAATGGCGCAAAGCCCGACCGATACGCCTATCTGCCCTTTGGCGATGGCCCCCGCATCTGCATCGGCGCCAGCTTTGCCCTGCAGGAGGCAGTGATCATCCTCGCCACCTTGCTAGGGCGATTCCGTTTCAAATCGGTTAAAGGCGTCGATCCAGACCCGGTGATGATCATCACGCTGCGCCCCGAAGGCGGCGTCTGGCTCGAGATCGAACCGGTCTAGATCACCGCTTTTTCGACATTGGGCGCACCGCTCAAAAGGCGATCATAGTGGAACTCGGTCAGGTCAAGCGACTGATATTCTCCATCGCAGATCCACTCGGCCAGCCCGCGCCCCATCGCCGGAGCCTGCTGCAAGCCATGACCCGAGAACCCACTGATAAACAGGTAGTTGGCCACCTCGGGGTGTGGTCCCAGCACCGCGTTGTGGTCGAAAATGTTCATCTCGTAATGTCCCACCCAACTGTGGGTCAGCTTGATCGCCTCGAATTGCGGAATCCGTGTGGCCAAGAGCGGCCAGACCTCGGCCTCCCACAGCCCATGATCCATTGCAAAATCATCAAACCCAACAGCCGGGTCATCGCCGAAATGCCCACCAGCCTGATAGGTCCCGCCACCGTTTTCCCGCACATGCAGACCCGACGGATCAATCGTCAGCGGCAGATCGCGGTCGAGCGGCTGTTGCGCCTTGAACACCCAGGAATAGCGCTTGCGGGGTTCCACCGGCAGGTTGATCCCCGCCATCTGCGCCACATGACCCGCACGTGGGCCAGCGGCGTTGATCACCTGCCCACAGGCAATCCGCGTCCCATCGGCCAGCGTTACGGACTGCACGCGCCCCGCCGATACATCCATCCCGACGACCTCGGCCTCGACATATTCGACAGCGCGCTCCTGGGCTTGCCGCCGCAGCCATTCAAAGACCGCCATGCTGTCGAAATAGCCTTCGTCCCGCGTGTTGATCGATCCCAGAACGATGTCGTCCAACGCATAGAAAGGATAAAGCCGGGCGATTTGATCTCGTGACAAGAGCCGTGTCGCCGCTCCCGCCGCCTGCTGCACCGCCGCCCGCGCGCGCAAATCGTCGGCAAAGGCGTCAGTGTCAGCCAGATAGAGATAGCCGAAATTGCGAATGCCCAGTTGCGGCACACGCGGATCGCCGCCCATGTAGTCCCGCAGATGGGTGACAAATTCGGCGCCGAACTGGCTGATCCGTACGTTGAGCTCGGTTGAAAACTGCTGCCGGATGCACGACGTTGAGGTCGCCGTCGCCGTCCGTTCGAAACTCATATCCCGGTCGATAACCAGAATACGCCCGTCAAACCCCAGATCGGTCAGGAACCACGCCACCGCCGATCCCATGATCGCGCCACCGACGATCACGACATCATAGCTGTCCCGCGCAGGCGTTCCCATAAATCAGATCGCGGCCTTGCGGCTCTCGTCGAGGTAGATTTCGCGCAAACGCGCCGTCCGCGCGCCCGGCGTTCCATCTCCCAGGCTCACACCGTCGATCTCGATCACCGGCATGACAAAGGCCGAGGCCGAAGTGATGAACGCCTCATCCGCCTCTTTCGCCTCGTCGATGGTGAAATTGCGCTCTTCCACCTGCATCTGCGCCTCTTTGGCAAACCGCAGCACGGCAGCGCGGGTGATCCCGTGCAGGATGTCGTTCGACAGCGCCCGCGTGATGATCGTGTTGCCCTTGATGATGTAGGCGTTGTTCGAGGTGCCCTCGGTCACATGCCCGTCCTGCACCATCCACGCATCATCGGCACCGGCCTTCTTGGCCATCATCTTGCCCATCGACGGGTAGAGAAGCTGCACCGTCTTGATGTCGCGACGGCCCCAGCGCACGTCTTCAATGGAGATGATTTTCATCCCCGTCTTCGCCGCCGGGCTGTCCGCCAGCCCCGGCTTGTTCTGGGTGAAAAGTACGACGGTCGGTTCAGTCGTTTCGGGATCCGGGAAAACAAAATCCCGGTCGCCCGGCGCGCCGCGTGTGATCTGGAGATAGACAAGACCATCCTTGATCCCGTTCACCCGCACCAATTCGCGGTGAATCTCCAGCAGGTCGTCGAAAACCGCCGGTTTCTTGATGTCGAGCTCATTGAGCGACCGCTCCAAGCGCTTGGCATGACCGGCAAAGTCGATCAGCTTGCCATCCAACACGCTGGTCACCTCATAAACCCCGTCCGCCATCAGAAAGGCCCGGTCGAAGATTGATACTTTAGCCTCATCCTCGGGCAGATACTCTCCGTTGACAAATACGGTGCGGGTCATGGGCGGTCTCCTTTTGCTGCACGTGGGATGGCGTGCGACGCGCCCATCGTCAAGCCGTCAGATGTGCACTGCCTGACCAATCGCACGCAGATGCCGCAGATCCGTGCCGCAACAACCGCCAAAGATGCGCATCTGCGGATAGGCGCGGGCCAACGCCCCGATCTGCCCACCCAACTCGGGCGGGTTGCCGTCGTCCAGGTCCTCCGCCTCATCCAGCTCTGCATGGCTCTTGCGCGAGGCATTGACGACCAAACCTCCCAGCCGATCCCCCGCCTTGGTCAGATCAAGATGATCGGGATGCGCACAATTCACCAGATAGCACGCCACACCCGCGTCGGTGGCCTGATCGACCCGGTCGATGGCGTCGGCCAGACCTGTGCCATCGGGCAACCGCCCATCGGTCTCTACCGTAAAGGCCATATGGATCGGCACACCCACGGCCTGCGCCGCTCGGACCATGCCGATGGCTTCCTCAACGGACCCGATGGTAAAGGCCGAGATCATGTCCCCCCCGGCCTCTGCCAAAATCCCGATCTGGGGCGCATGATACGCTTCCGCTGCATCGGCGGTCATCACCCCAGCCTCATAGCCGTCGCCACGCGGGCCGATCTGCGCGGACACCAGCACCGGGACCTCTGCTTCAAACTGTTTGAGAAACGCGATGGCCTCGCGGTTCAGCCGCTCAAGCGCTTGTGCGTCATAGCCCAAATCAGCAGCCCGGTCGGCATTGGCCATCCAGGTCACACTCTCCAGACAGGCACCGCATCCGGTCTCTTCCGCCACCGCGATCTGATCCGTGTAAAGCTGTCTCAGAACATCGCGCCCCGTGTCGGTTTCCAGCAGCGGGAACGATGCAAAACCCGGCAGATCCATACCAAGCGTAAAGATCATGTGGGTTTCCATTCCCGTCCAGCTCAACCATCGCCTGTCGTTTCCGAGACCGTTCATCACATCGTCCTTTCCGAACCGTCAGAGTGCCCAAGCATACCATATCCAGCCGATAAAGCAGTCAAAAACCATGGCCGCCACACGCGGATGACGATCCCCACCGCCTCGGGCCGGTGTAACACGACGAATACTGTTGACCGGTGCAGCCGCGCGCTGTCCGATGGATCAACCACAGTGACAAAGGCGCAAGATGCACGTTCCACCCGACCTGTCCGACTTTGTCCGTGACGCCCTGAACGCAGGGCGCACTCCCGATGATATCCGCAGAGACCTGATCTCGGCCGACTGGACAGACACCGAAATCAATGCGGCGCTCGCAGGCTGGCAGTATCAGCACGGAGCCGGCGCAGTGCCCCGCCCGATACGGTCAGGAGCGGCACGGGATGCACTGTTCTACAGCCTGCTCTTTGTGGTGTTCGGCATGGTCGTGGGAAGCACGCTCACGCTGCTCTTCGCACAGATCAACATATGGCTGCCCGAATCGGGCGTGCCCGAGGCCCACGGACGTCTGTCCGGTCTGCGCTGGTCGATGGCCGCACTGATCGTGTTTGTTCCGGTGTTCTGGGCGCTCGACAGCAAAGACCGCCAAGCCACGACAACCGATCCCGCGCGCAGGCACGGTACCGTCCGCCGCTGGCTGTCCGCGCTGGCGATGCTTGTGGCGACCATAACGCTTCTGGGCGACGCGCTCTACCTGATCTACAGCTGGCTCGACGGCCAGATCACCCTAAGGTTCCTCGTGAAGTCCGCAACCGTCGCGGTGATCGCGGGGGTGGTCTTGGCCTATTTCGGCGAAACCCGCACCCTGCCGAAAGCCCCGATCTCTCTGCCGGCAGGCTGGGTCCTGATCGGGCTGGCGGTGCTTTCACTTGGCCTCGCCTTCTGGCGTGTCGGCGGCCCCGCCCAGGGTCAGATGGAGCAGCGGGACCAGTGGCGAATATCCGACCTGCGCACGCTGGCCAACGACGTGGCCCAATGCCCTGGGCTTGACCGAACAAACCTGCCGGAACTGCTTGATCCGATGACCTGCGCCCGCAATCCGTCCCGGCTCACAGGATTTGCCAGCGCCATCATTTATGAGCGGACATCATCAAACGCGTTTTCGCTCTGCGTCGCGGTCGAATATCCCGAAGCCGTTGCCAGCTTCGAGTTCCGAATGAAGAACAACACAGCCTGCATCGACCGACGCACCGACTAGTGTTAGCCCCAGAGCGCCGCCTCAGAAGGATGCACCCCAGCGGCATCAAAGACCAAAGCCGCATCGCGGTCTTCGGCCAACAGAAGCGGCCCGTCCAGGTCCGTGATCGCGGCCCCCTGCGCCACCAGAACCGCAGGTGCCATCGCCAAAGACGATCCGACCATGCAGCCCACCATGACCTCGTATCCCTCGGCCCGCGCTGCGTCGCGCAACGCCAAGGCCTCGGTCAACCCACCTGTCTTGTCGAGCTTGATGTTCACCATGTCATACTTGCCCTTGAGCTTGGGCAAAGACGCGCGGTCATGGCAGCTCTCGTCAGCACAAAGCGGCACGGGACGGTCGACACCCAAAAGCGCGTCGTCCTCACCCGCAGGCAAGGGCTGTTCAACCAACGCCACCCCAAGTCGCAGCAGATGCGGCGCAAGATCGGCATAGACCTCCGCCGACCAGCCCTCATTGGCATCGATGATGATCCGCGCATCAGGTGCCCCAGCGCGCACCGCCTCCAGACGCGGCATGTCGTCCGGCGTGCCCAGCTTGATCTTCAGCAATGGCCGATGCGCGTGTTTCGCCGCCTGCGCCTGCATCGCCTCGGGCGTGTCGAGCGACAATGTATAGGCGGTCACCTCCGGCTTCGGCGCACTCAGACCCGCCAGTTCCCACACCCGACGCCCGGCCTGCTTGGCCTCCAGATCCCACAGCGCGCAATCCACCGCATTGCGCGCCGCCCCGGCGGGCAACGCCTCCTGCAACCCCGACCGGTCTATCCCTTCCGGCAAAGACCGGATCTGCGCTTCGACACTCTCCAAAGTCTCATCGTACCGCGCATAGGGCACACATTCTCCCCAGCCGGTCACCCCGTCCCGCGTCACCCGCACCGTCAACACCTTGGCCTCGGTCCGGCTGCCGCGCGAGATGGTGAACACCTGCGCCAGCCGGAACACGTCGCGTGTGACCTCGATCATGGGCTGCTCCCCCTGCTTCTTCTTTTCTCAAATATGCAGACGCGACGCTATCAAAGACGCCGCGCCCAAGGTCATTACAATGCCGCCAAAGCCTCCGCCAGACGATCGGCCCCGTGACGATAGGGGTCGACCGCAGGCAAGCCCATCCGATCCTCCAGTTCTTTGAGATAGGCCACCGCTTCGGCCTCACCCATATGCTGGGTGTTGATCGAAATACCCGCCACTACGCAATCCGGGTTGGCGACACGCGCCAAAGGCAGCGCCATGTCGCGCAGCGCTTCGAGCGAAGGCAGGTCATAGCCCGGCAGACCGCGCATGTGGGTGCGGGTCGGCTCATGGCAGAGGATCAGCGCATCCGGCTGACCCCCGTGGATCAGCGCGAGGGTCACGCCCGAGAAGGAGACGTGGAACAGGCTCCCCTGCCCCTCGATCACATCCCAATGGTCAGCGTCATTGTCCGGCGTCAGCCATTCGATGGAGCCCGCCATGAAATCCGCCACCACCGCATCCAACGGCACGCCGTCTCCGGTGATCAGGATGCCAGTCTGGCCGGTGGCGCGGAAGGTGCTTTTCATGCCCATGTCGCGCATGGATTTGTCGAGCGCGAGGCCAGTATACATCTTGCCAACGGAACAATCGGTGCCGACGCCCAGCACCCGCTTGCCAGTGCGCTTCACACCATCGGCAATCGGGTAGTCGACCTCGGGCACCCGCACGTCATGCAGCGCACGGCCGGTGGCTTCGGCCACCGCGACCAGATCGGGCTCATCGCGCAGTAGGTTGTGCAGACCGGAGGCCAGATCAAACCCTTCCTCCAGTGCCATCACCAGAACCTTTTTCCACGCCTGGCTGATCTTGCCACCCCGGTTGGCGACACCCACCACGAGTGTCTTGGCGCCCGCCTCCTTCGCTTCTGCAAGGGTCATATCGGTCAGGCCAAGATCGGCTTTGCAGCCTTCCATGCGGAACTGACCCACGCAGTTCTCGGGACGCCAGTCCTTGATCCCCTGCGCCACCTTGGCAGCAAGCCCGTCCGGCGCGTCGCCCAAAAACAAAAGATAAGGTGTCTTGATCATCGTGGCCCCCTGAAAATGCGGATTGTCTGGCGGCAGAATGACAGGCCAGTGGATCAATTGCATTGCCTCCATCTCCGTCATCACTGCCGTTTGCACAAAATTTCTCCGGAAATTACAGCCACCTTCGAAGAATCTTGCGCCACACAAACACGCCGCAGAGCAGCGACGATTCCGCAGGTGCAAAATGCACTTGCAGAAACTCGCGCAATTTAATAACCCCCGAACAGCACAAAACGAAATATCCTTACCAAGAGGCACTCATGTCCTTCCGCATCCAGCCCACTCCGCCTGCCCGTCCAAACCGCTGCCAACTCTTCGGTCCCGGCTCGCGCCCGGCGATCTTTGAAAAGATGGCAAAATCGGACGCAGACGTGATCAACCTCGATCTCGAAGACAGCGTCGCGCCGTCCGATAAGGACAGTGCACGCGAAAACATCATTCAGGCCATCGGCGACATCGACTGGGGCAACAAGACCCTCAGCGTGCGGATCAACGGCCTTGATACACCATACTGGTATCGCGATGTGGTCGATCTGCTGGAACGCGCGCCGGAACGGCTTGACCAGATCATGATCCCCAAAGTGGGCTGCGCCGGCGATCTCTATGCGGTTGACGCTCTGGTCAGCGCAGTTGAAGCCGCCAAAGGCCGGACCAAGCGCCTCGCGTTTGAAGTCATCATCGAATCCGCCGCTGGTATCGCCCATGTCGAAGAAATCGCAGCCGCAACACCCCGTCTTGAGGCGATGAGCCTCGGCGCGGCCGATTTCGCCGCCTCGATGGGCATGCAGACCACCGGCATCGGGGGCACACAGGCAAATTACTACATGCTGCACGAGGGCGCGCAGTACTGGTCCGACCCGTGGCACTGGGCGCAGACCGCCATTGTCGCCGCCTGCCGCACCCATGGCGTGCTGCCGGTCGACGGCCCGTTCGGCGATTTCTCGGACGACGATGGGTTCCGCGCGCAGGCGCTGCGTTCGGCCACGCTGGGCATGGTCGGAAAATGGGCGATCCACCCGAAACAGGTGGCTTTGGCCAACGAGGTCTTCACCCCGTCGGAAGACGCGGTGACCGAAGCGCGCGAGATTCTCGCAGCTATGGAAGAAGCCAAGGCCAAGGGCGAAGGTGCGACGGTCTACAAAGGCCGCCTCGTCGACATCGCGTCGATCAAACAGGCCGAAGTGATCGTGCGTCAGTCCGAGATGATTGCCGCCCAGTAGGGCTTCGCTTCAGAAACGTGTCAGGGCGTTGTCCTCAAGGCCCTGACACCCTAACTGTCGCCCACAGTCACCACAGGGTCACCTGCTGAGATCGTAACCGTCATTGCTCCCCTACGCCAGATCGTGCGTACAGGCGATGATGCGCTTCTGTCCTGCACAAAGCCGATATCCTCCAAAACATGCGGCGCGGTGCGCGCCAATCGTTCCAAATGCTGCGCAAGGTGGGCGTCTGCGGACATCTCAGCTGGGGAAAGAGTGAGATTTTCAGCCATACGCCAGAGCCATGACATTGGGAAACCTTTGTCGCGAAGATGTGTATCCAGGACGGCCATGCGCTATTTTCCTTTGCTATGTGGCGGCTGCACTGCAAAGATGCGCCAAATCGCACTTGCGCCGCAAACCAAGTTATTGATCTCTTTGGATAAGAAAAACTGATCCTAGCCATGCCCAAGCTTCCCCCTTTGAACGCGCTGAGAGCCTTTGAGGCGGCTGCGCGCCACGGTGGATTCATCGGGGCCAGCGCCGAGCTAAACGTGACCCGCGGCGCCATCAGCCGTCATGTCAAACTTCTCGAAGACCACCTTGGGTTTCCGCTGTTTGTCCGCCAGGCACAGGGCGTGCGCCTGACCGACGCTGGTATGCAGTTCCTCCCGGTTCTGACCGAGGCCTTTGGTCAAATTGCCCGCGAAGCGGATCGGCTTTCACGCAATGCCTCCGAACTCCGGGTGATCTGTCCGCCGGGCACGTCAATCCGGTGGCTCCTGCCAAAGCTGGACAGGTTTCAGAAGGCATACCCGGACTTCCGTTTGCGCCTCACAACCGATTTTTATGCAGATGGCGGGTTTGACCCCATCGAAGCAGATATCGGGTTTTCCGTCGCCAACTGGCCAAACCGCTCCCCTGATATTGAGGTTCTGACCCTGTTCCCCACCGCCCTTACACCGGCTTGTGCGCCCGGCTACCTGCGGGACATGGCGCTGAAGTCTCCCGAAGATTTGTCGCGCTGCACTGTACTGCACGATCCCAGATCAAAGACCGATTGGCGGGCGTGGACAGACAGGTTTGGTCTGGCTCCGGTGGACCCGGGAGTCAGCCAGACCTTCCCGAATATCGACATGGCAACCAAAGCGGCCGTGATGGGGGTCGGTGTCGTGCTGGCGGATCTGGTACTGTGTCGCGAAGAATTCGAAGCAGGTGCGCTCGCTGCGCCATTCCCTGACCTTGTCTGCCAGTCACCGCTGGGCGGCGTGTGCCTCTTGGCTGGACACGAGAAATGGCACAGCCCCAAGGTCGCAGCGTTCAGATCGTGGGCCTATGACGTCGCAGAGCCGGATCGCGTCATGGTTCACGACCGGATCAGCGCACTCAATGCGGAAGGATCAAAAGCTTAATCCGGCCAATCCTTGCGCCCATGCACGCCGGTCTCATCCAGCAAGCCACGGCGCTTGGCCTCGTAGTAGTATCCGCGCGCGTACCACATGACCGCTTCCGCCTCGTCGCCATCCGACACCAGCCACGCGCCACGCAAATAGCGCACCGCGTATTTCAGGTTGGTTTCCGCATCCAACAAGTCCGACGCTTTACCTCGAAACCCCATTGACCGCGCCGTGGCAGGCAGGATCTGCATCAGACCATAATACGGACCGTTGCGCGCTTCGGGCCGGTGCGTGCTTTCACGGATCACCACCCGTTGCACGAGCGATACGGGCACATCGTTTTCTTGTGCGGCGGCAATGATTTTCGCCCGAAGTTCGGGTGTCTCATTGGGGTACAGGTTCCGGGTTGAGACCGTTTGCTCGGGCGGGGTTGCTGCACAGGCTGCAAGCATCACCGCCACGACAAAAGACAGACTCAGAAGGCGCGCATGTTTCATGCAAAAGCCTTGCGACGAAGAGTGTCGCAAGGCAATTGTGTCTTTCCGGCATCGGCAAAGCTCCGCCGTGGCGGATCGCCCATCAAGCTGCGTAATATTCCTCAAACACAGGTGAGGGTTGGCTGCTGCGTTCGGTGACGATCCGCGGGCTAGGCGTATAGTAAGACCAGGCTTCTGTCAGAATGCGAAGCGCCTCATCAGGCAATGTTGTTGCAGAGTGTGTCTCGATGCGATGGGTCATGGACCCCTCCAATCTTGCGTGTGTT
The DNA here is from genome assembly GCA_003149565.1 of Marivita sp. XM-24bin2. GTDB lineage: Bacteria > Pseudomonadota > Alphaproteobacteria > Rhodobacterales > Rhodobacteraceae > Marivita. Next base: position 53,045 of record QCWH01000013.1, read on the forward strand.
CCCCCCCTGCAACGGAACCTAATCAGCAAACACGCGGACACCACTGCCATGCCAACAGCCGCGCCATGCGGCGTGTGCATGGCTCAGGCGCGCTCGTCTTTAGGGGACCCCATGACGACATAAGACGTGATCGCGTTCACCTGCGGAAGCACACCCAGAACCTCTGTATGAAAATGCTTGTACGCTGCGAGATCCCGCGCCTCGACACGCAAAAGGTACTCCACTGACCCGGTGGTGTTGTGGCATTCGCGCACCTCGGGGCTGCCCAGAATGGCGCGCTCAAACGCCTCTTGCGCTGCTTTCGTGTGCTGGCTCAACCCAACGGTAACATAGGCCACAAAACCGATGCCGGTTTTCTCGGGGCTGAGAACCGCACGATATCCTGTGATCACACCTGCCCGCTCCAAAGCGCTGACACGACGCAGGCACGCCGACGGCGACAGCCCCACCTGTTCGGCCAGCGCAAGATTGCTGATGCGACCATCTCGGGACAACACGCGCAATATCTGGCGATCAATTTGGTCAATGTTAGACATAAATTGCGATTACTTGAAAAATTCGACACAATAAAGCAATCTTTGCGCAGGGCATTCGACACATATTGCCCGTCATGACACCTGACCTCTTCTTCGCCCTCGCCGGGTTTGCCCTAGTCACGGTTATCACGCCGGGACCGAACAACCTGATGCTGATGACGTCGGGGGCGAATTTCGGCTTCCGCCGGTCGATCCCGCATATGTTGGGGGTGGGCCTTGGCTTTCCGATGATGATCGTGCCGGTGGGACTTGGCGTGATGCAGGTCTTCGACCTGTGGCCGGTCTCCTACACGATCCTCAAGGTGCTCTCGGTGCTCTACATGCTCTACCTTGCGTGGCGCATCGGCAATGCAGCACCGCCCGATGGCGCATCAAGGACGGGCAGCAAACCGCTCTCCTTCGTGCAAGCGGCGGCCTTCCAATGGGTCAACCCCAAGGCGTGGTCGATGGCCCTTGGCGCAATTACACTCTATGCGACCGGACGCGACATGGCCGCCGTGCTTTGGGTGGCGGGGACGTATGTCGCTATGGGTTGTATCTCAACCACCACTTGGACTGTCATTGGTCAGCAATTGCGCCGCATCCTGAACCACCCCAGCCGCCTGCGTGTCTTCAACTGGGCGATGGCCGCGCTCCTGGTCGCGTCACTGATTCCGGTGATCTGGACCTGAGAGCCGCGGCATGCAGAGCTCGGTCGGCACTTCCTCAGGCTGCACCTCTGTCGGATCATTCAGGCAGGCCTCGAAGGACGGCAGATCTGACGGCAACCGCCCCGAGGCGAACAAGGCCTGACCATAAAGCAACAAACCCCGCGCCGGGGTCTCATGGATATGCCGGACCACCCGGCAAAGTCGGTCTTCGCAAGTGACCACATGTCCCTGCTGAACTTCTCACAGCGGCACCCCGCACAGCTTCGTGGGGACAAGTCTTGCGAAACTGCATTTACCACCAGATTGCAAACGGCGCGCGTCCCGGCCATATAGCACTCTACAACAACAGGCAGATGCGTGATGACGAACTACCTCGATTTTGAAAAACCGCTGGCCGAGATCGAAGGCAAGGCCGAAGAGCTGCGCGCGATGGCGCGCAAGAATGACGAGATGGATATCGAGGATGAGGCCCGCGCGCTTGACGCCAAGGCCGACGCACTGCTCAAGGACCTTTACAAAAAGCTGACACCCTGGCGCAAATGCCAGATCGCGCGGCACCCGGAACGGCCGCATTGCAAAGACTATATCGAGGCGCTCTTTTCCGAGTACACGCCGCTCGCCGGTGACAGGAACTTTGCCGACGACGATGCTGTCATGGGCGGCCTCGCGCGGTTCGACGACCAGCCACTGGTCCTCATCGGCCACGAAAAAGGCCACGACACCGAAAGCCGCCTCAAGCGCAATTTTGGAATGGCCCGCCCTGAGGGATACCGCAAGGCCGTGCGCCTGATGGACCTGGCCGACCGGTTCCGCCTTCCGGTGGTCACCCTTGTCGACACGCCAGGTGCCTATCCCGGCAAGGGCGCCGAAGAACGCGGCCAGTCCGAGGCCATCGCGCGCTCGACCGAGAAATGCCTGCAGATCGGCGTGCCGGTGATTTCCGTGGTGATCGGCGAAGGCGGCTCTGGCGGCGCGGTAGCTTTTGCCACCGCCAACCGCGTGGCGATGCTGGAACACTCAGTTTACTCGGTGATCTCACCCGAAGGCTGCGCGTCGATCCTCTGGAAAGACGCCGAAAAGATGCGCGAAGCGGCCGAAGCCCTGCGGCTGACAGCGCAGGATCTTCTGAGCCTCGGCGTGGCGGACAAGGTGATTTCAGAACCTTTGGGCGGTGCCCATCGCGGCCGCGCGGAAACAATCCAGTCTGTCGGCAACGCCCTGCGCGCCATGCTGAAAGAGCTGTCGGACACCGAAGCGAAAAAGCTGATTGCCGACCGTCGGCGCAAGTTTCTCGATATCGGGTCCAAAGGGTTGGCCGCCTGACATGCGCGCACTGATCCAACGGGTATCCGAGGCCTCGGTCACGGTTGACGGAGAGGTTCTGGGCGAAATCGGCGCGGGGCTGCTGATCCTGATCTGTGCCATGCAGGGCGACGGCGAAGTACAGGCCGACAGGCTCGCCGCAAAGATCGCCAAGCTGCGCATTTTCAAAGACGACGAAGGCCGCATGAACCGCTCGGTCACCGACATCGGCGGCAGCGCCCTTGTGGTCAGCCAGTTCACCCTCGCCGCCGACACCTCCCGCGGCAACCGCCCTGGCTTTTCCTCCGCCGCCGCGCCCGAAGAGGGCAAGCGGCTCTACGAATATTTTGCAGGTCAAGTGGCCGCACAGGGGATCGCCGTCGCCAAGGGGCGCTTTGGTGCTGACATGAAAGTGCGGCTGCTGAACGACGGACCGGTCACGATCTGGATGGATACCGAGAACTGACCTCATACGTGGCGCCCTGCGGTATCGGCGCTCGAGCATATTTATGAAAAGAAGAAGCAGGGGGCTCATATCCACCCCAGCCAAGGCACCGCGTTCGATCGTGGCTCTTGGTCAGCCTTGGCGTGGGGCTTCTCCTTTTACGGTCATCGGCATGCCTGCCTGTACCGCACGCACAACAGTGACGCATGAACGTTAATGCGGCGTTAATCGAAACCCGCAAGCTGGCGCTTCTTCTTTTCGAAAATATGCACAAACGAGATCTGCAAGAAGCACGGCGCAGTCTGTGGCGTCACATTCCCAAACGCCCGAGCCGCAGGCGAGATGTCCTGTCATGACGGGCACAGCCCGGCATGACCTCAGGGTTCGCGCAGAGCTTCGCGGGACTTGTAGAGCGGCTTCAAGAGGTATTGCAGCACCGTCTTCTCACCGGTGTGCAACTCGACCGTGGCCTGCATGCCCGGACGGATTTCCAATTGGCGCTGGCGGTCGGTGAGCGATGTCTTGTCGACCCGCACCGTGACCTTGTAATGCGCCGAGGCGTCGGGGCGCCGTTCATCCTTGAACGTGTCGGCAGAAATCACATCGACCCGGCCCTTGAGTGAGCCGTAGATCGTGAAATCATAAGCCGACAGCTTGATCGTAGCCTCCTGTCCGGGACGGATGCCTGCTATGTTCTCAGGGGCAACCTTGGCTTCGACATGCAGCTCTTCTCCCAAGGGAATGATCTGCAGGATCTCTTCCCCCGGACGCACTACGCCGCCGATGGTGGTCACACCCAGCTTGTTCACCACACCATGCATCGGGCTGACCAGAACCGTGCGGTTCAACTGGTCCTGGCTGGCGCGCAGGTTCTGCTTGAGCGTCGACAGCTCTTTCAGCGTCTCGGAATATTCTTGCGCCCGGGCCAGTTCGGTCTGGGTGATGATCTCGTCCATCTTGATCTGTGCATCGGCATGGGCCTTGCGAGCACGGGTCACCTCGATCAGGGCAACAACCTTCTTGTCGAGAAGGTTTTCCATCAGGGTCTTTTCCTGCGCCGCCTGCTCCAGAACCCGGCGTGCGCCATCGTAACGAGAGTTGAAGTCCAGTTGCCGTGCGGCCAACAGGGCCTTTTCGGAAGCTGCCATGTCCGGGCTACGGCTGCGTAGATCCCAGGGAATTTCGAACTGTACCAAGCCAGCCATTTCCGCTTCGATCCGCAAGCGGCGGATTTCCAGCGCGGTGATCTGGTCTTCCAGATCATCCACCGAGGAACGGAACTGCGTGCCGTGCAAGCGCGCCAGCACATCGCCACGCATCACCTCGTCGCCTTCCTTGACCAGCAGTTCCGCCAGAATACCGCCTTCGAGGTTCTGAATGATCTGCGGCCGCGAGTTCGAAATGAACTCGCCTTCTGCGCGCACGATCTCGTCGATCCACGCATAAGCCGCCCAGATGACGAAGAGCCACACGGCCGCACCCGACAGCCAGATAACCATTGACGGGCCACGCAGACGGCGGCTCAGCTGAGCGTTGAGATCGGTGCTGCTGACGGCCATCCGTTACGCCCCCTGTCCGGTGCGCAGGTGGTTCAGCACCTGATCGCGGGGACCATCGACCACAAGACGTCCCGACGCCAGAACGCTGGTCCGGTCGGCCAGTGCAAGGATCGGCACGCGGTGAGTGGCGACAATCGCGGTACGGTTCGCCAACCATGTCTCAAGCCGCGAGATCAGCGTCTTTTCGAGCGTCTGGTCCAGCGCGGCCGTCGGCTCGTCCAGCAGGCACACATCGGGGTCCTGCAACCAGAGCCGCGCCCAGCCGATAGATTGACGCTGCCCGACAGAAAGCCCTTCGCCGCCATCCCGAATGGGCAGGTCCAACCCCTGAGGGTGGCCTTTCACAAACGGACCCAGCCCGGCAAAATCCAGCGCTTCGTAAAGGCGGTCGTCGTCACGCTCCATCATGTTGAGGTTCAGGTTGTCGCGCAGCGTGCCATGAAAGAGACGCACATCCTGGCCCAGATAGCCCAGCGACCGGCGGATATCACGCATGTCGATCTGGTTCATGTCGGTACCATCGACGAGGATCGACCCGGTGGTGGGCGCATAAAGCCCCGCCAGCATCTTGAGCAGCGTGGATTTGCCCGACCCGTTGGTGCCGAGAATGGCCAATGTCTGACCCGGCTGGATCACGAGGCTCGGGATATCGAGAACCGACGGGCTTTCTTCGTCGTAACGGAAGGTGACTTCGCGCAGTTCGAACCGGCCTTCGAGGTTTTCGCGGCGCAGATATTTGCGGTTTTCCTGCCGGTCCTGCGGCAGATCAGCGACCCCGTCCAGCGCATCGAGCGCCGCTTTGACATTGCCCCAGCGCGCCATGATGCCTGCAAGTTGGGTCAGCGGCGCCAGCGTGCGCGACGTCAGGATACCCAC
>QCWH01000013.1:59068-83343 GCA_003149565.1 Marivita sp. XM-24bin2
GATCGAGCCCACGGTGAACTCACCGGCAAAGACCAGATATGTCCCCGCGATCACCGCGCCTACATAGGTGGCCTGCTGCACGCCCTGGCTCCAGAACGTGAGCGCGGCGGCAAGGCGGCGTTGTTCCGAGGATTTCAGCGATTGCACCGAGGTCAGCTCTTCCCACTGGCGCGCAAACCGGTCTTCGGCGCGTTGGGTCTTGATCGTGTCAAGCTCGGTGACGGTTTCATTCAAGAGACGCGATTGCTTGGTCGAAGCCCCCTGCATTTCGCGGGTGATGCGGATCATCTTTTTCTGCATCAGGAATCCGGGGATCACCATAAGCACAGCACCGGCGACCAGCACCCAGACCACGCTGCCTGCGATGGACCAGACCATCAGCAGGAAAAGCACGATGAACGGGATATCCGCAAGCGCGCCGACGGTGCCGGCGGTAAAGAACTCCCGAACCGAGGAAAACTCGCGCATCGACGCAAAAAGCTGCGATGGCGAGCGGCCCGCCGCGTCAGATCGCATGCCCAGAAGCCGGTTCAGCAGCGTCTGCTGAACACCCGTCTCGATCTGCCGCCCCGCCCCGTCCAGCAGAGTTGACCGTGCGACCTTGAGAAACGCCTCAAGCATCAGCGCCATCGCGGCACCGATGGCCAGCACCCAGAGCGTGGCCGAGGATTGATGCGGGATCACGCGGTCATAAACCTGCAAGGAAAACAGCGCGACTGATACGGCAAGGACGTTGGCGACAAACGATCCAAGCGCCACCTCACCGAATTGCCGGGTGTAATTGTGGAAACTGCCCCAGAACCAGTGGTTTTTCCGCCCGCTATCCGTATGCGTCTCGGCCAGAGTTTCCACCGGAGCCTCACCGCGCACAAGAACGCCACTGTAATAGGGCGCAAATTCGGCCACATCGACGCGCTCGGTCTTGTCTTTCGCGGTGTCGTCCCAGATCGACAGGGTCATGCGGTCCTGACTGAGCACCAGAACCGCCTGTCCGTTGCTCATCAGGGCAATCGCGGGCCAATGCCCGGGCTCGGGACGCGGTACGTGCAGAGCCTGGGCCAGCAGACCGGCGGCTTTCACCCCCGCGATCAACGCATCTTCGCCGACCGCACCATTGGCGTCCTGATGCAGACTGATGGCTTCGGTGATGTCGCTGGCCACTGTGGTCATTCCCAAGCGGCCTGCATAGGTGCGGATCAAATCGGTTCGGGCATGGACCCGGTCTGAATAACGCGGCGCGCGCTTCGGCTCATTGGCCGGTTTCGCGCCTTGCGGGACCATACGCAGGACCGCATTTTTGGCGCGGCCCGACAGGAGAGTGATATTGCTCGCGCCGCTCAAATCTTTGCTCCATCAGCAAGAACACCCAGCCGGTTGGCGGCATCCAGTTCGGCGCGGGCGGCCTGGAACGTCAGGGTGAGTTCCTTCTCCAGTGCCCGCAGGAAGGTTTCGTAGACGCTGACCACATCCATCACCTGACGCGTCCCCGCATCATACTGGCGTTGAAACAGGTCGAGGTTCGTCTTGGCCTGCGCAGTCAATGCCTTGGCCTCAGCCGCCTGCCGTTTCAGGGCGGCGATGCCGCGCTGGTCCGCCTCGATGGCGCGGAGTGAGACGTTCTCGGCTTCGGTCACCTTGCGATCAGCCGTGATCTTGGTGGCTTCGATGGCTCTGAGCGACGCGCCCGTGCCAATGCCCAGCATCTGTTCGGTGCTGGCGCTGAGGCTGATGCCCTCGCCGCCGTTACGCAGGCTGCCGCCCGCCGAGAGGCCTGGCAGATGCGCGGCACGGGCGATCTTGGCTTGTGCCAGTTGCCGATCGCGTTCGACACGCGCACGCAGCACATCGAGCGACTGATCCGCAGGCGTGACACCCATCCCGTGCAAACCGCGCAGGTCTGCCAGAGGCACCGCCGACATCGCGTTCAGCTCGGCGACCGCGCGGGTGGTCTTTTCGCGCGCTGCCGCATCCCGGGCGCGCAGATCGGCCAGCTTCTGTTTCAAGACGTTGAGATCCGAGTAATCCGACACGCCGCCTTTGACGCGCTCGTTCATCACCCACTCGAACTGGCCCATATCCCTGAGCGCCTGACCATAGAGGTCAGCCGCCGCGCGTCCTTCTTCGGCCTGAAGATACAGAACCAACCCGTCATAGACGCGATCATTACTGCTTTCCGACAGATTGACCGCGGCCAGTTCCACATCCGCCTTTGCCAGCTCGCGTTCAGCCTTTTTGCGGCCATTGTCGAACAGCACCTGATTGATCACCAGATCGGTCACCAGATCCCCAAGTGAGGTCAGTGTGATGCGCGGCGAAATCGTCGGCCACCAGTTCTTGGAGGCCGCTTCGGCGCGCAGTTGTGCAACATGCAGTTCCGCCTGGGCCACACGGGCATCCGCCGCCAGAACACCCGCTGCCACTTGGGCATACGGGGAATCCGGCGTCAGCACGCTTTGGCGTGCGGAAAGCTCTGCAATTACCGGAGAGACATCCCGAACCGAGGCCGGGTTGGGCGCAGCTGTCTTGGTCTCGCCAGCGAGGTCAGCGGGCGCACCCGGCTGCGCGGTCAGGAGCCGGGACACCGCCCCGTCGCCCAAATTCTGCATACATCCCGAAAGAGCCGTTGCTGCGAGGACTGCTCCTGCGATGGCTCTTGTTTTCTGCCTCATCTCGATTGAACCCCGCCTTTGGCTTTTTGTTGTGTCGGGGCCCGGGCCGCCGCTGCAACGGCCCGAACAGTCTGTCCTTTTGCTTAGATTGTGACGTTGTTGATGTCGTCGTCGATCAGAACGGTTGCGTCGCCCAGATCGTAAACCTCGTAGTTCTGGCCATCCTCAAAGCGGGTGCCCGCACGGGTTGCACCGGTGATCCTCACCGCGTCGTCTGTGTTGCCAAGAACGCGAACCGTATTGTCTTCTCCGGTCATGGCGACAATCTGCGCTTCGGTGATGGTCAGCGTCGCTTCTTCGGTGAATTCAAGGTCAATCGCGTCGATCTCGCGTCCGCCAAGGTTGCCCGCCAGCGCAACATCGCTTTGCGCGGTGTTCGGATCATCGACCACCACATATGTCCCCGAGCTGTTGCCCGCGGCATCGGTGGCCGTGATCACGAGGTGAGAGCCGTCCGGCACAACCTGGTTGAAGTTGTACGTCGTTTCGCCGGTGTACGTATTGTCCTGGTCGTTGAAACTGACGTTCTGCGAGCCTGTGTTGCTGACCCGTTCGATGACCACAACATCGCCGGTATTTTCAAGAATGATGCCGCGCACCGCCTGGCTTTGATCGCGGGTGATCGCGGTCATGTCAGGGGCATCTGGCGCGACGTTGTCCACCACCATCGTCTCGGTGATCGACTTGGTGTTGCCCGCCGTATCGGTCGCGGCGATCTGGATCGACACGCTTTCGCCATCGACCGTCGGGATCACGCTGGGCGGCACGGCAACGGACCACGCACCAGCCGCGCTGACCTGTGCCTGCATCTGCTGGCCCGCGATAGTCACGACAACTGTGGACCCCTGTTCGACCTGACCGGTCAGTGTAAAGCCCTGCTCTGCCTCAGCCTCTCCGACGATACCATCGGCGCCCCCCGGCTGGCTGGTCGAGGTTAGCGGCATCACTTCGGTATCGACCTGGAAGGTCTTGGTGGTTGTCGCGGTGTTGCCAGCACGGTCCTGCGTGCTGATCTGCGCGGTGGTTGTGTAGGTGCCATCCGGCAGATCAAAGGCCGAGAAACTGGCCGACCAGTTGCCCGCCGTGTCAACGCTGGCCACGCGGCTGACGCCTTCGACCACCACGGTCACAGTTGCCCCCGGCTCGGTGGTGCCGCTGAGCGTCACACCCTGCCCCTGTTCGGCATCGTTGACGATGTTGTCTGCGGTCACAGGGTTCGCACTGACTGCGAAGTTGCGCACGAAGGTGTCCACCAGCACGGTGTCGGAACGGGTCAACTCGTTGCCCGCCGCATCGACGGTATAGGCGGTGATCTGTGCCTCATATTCGCCGGGACGGATTTCTCCGGCCGCATAGTTCGCGCGCCAGACGCCAAAGGCGTCGGTCTGAACCGTCTTGCTGACCCCATCCAAGGTTACATCGACCAGCTGGTTCGGTGTCGAGGTGCCTGTGATCACAACACCGTCCGAGGCTTCCGCCGCGTTCACGATGTCATCGGTTTCAACCGGTTCCGGGCTGATCGTCAGAAGGCCCGCATCCGTGTCGAAGACCACGCTGCGGGTCTCAGTGGCAGTGTTGCCAGCCAGGTCGGTCGAGCTTGCCGTGAGGGTCGCGGTCTGCTCTCCGGCTGGCAATTCGTTTGCGGTAAATGTGACGGTCCAATTGCCATTTACATCGACACTTGCACTGCGGGACACGCCGCCCAACGAAACCGAAACCGATGCACCCGGTTCGGTTGTGCCGGTCACGGTCATGCCCTGCATCGCCTCTTCCGCGTTCACAACTCCATCGGCACCACCTGTTTCGCTGGTGATGTCGAAATTGCGGACCCACGTATCGAGGACGACCTGACCGGTCGCGCTGCTGGTGTTGCCGACAGTATCGGTCGAGGTCGCGTTGATTGTCAGGTTCTGCTCGCCCACCGGAATTTCGGTGGCGATGAATGTCACCGACCAATTGCCCTGCGCATCCACAAACGCGGTCCGGGTATAGCCGTTCATTTCCACGACAACGGTGGATCCGATATCGGTGGTGCCAGTGATCTCGACCCCGTCCGTGCGTTCCTCGGCATTGATGATGCCGTCCGTCTCGATGGTTGTGGTGTTGATCGTCACACCCGAGACAGTGTCGATCTTGATCCCGTCATTGATCGTGGTCGAATTGTTGAAGCTGTCTGTCGCAATCACGCGGATCGCCTCGACATATTCGCCGCGCTCAAACGTGGAACTGGTGAGCGTCACGCTCCAGTTACCCTGCACATCCACATCCGCGACATGGCTCACGCCACCTGCAATGATCACAACCGTTGCACCGATTTCAGTCGTGCCGGTGACAATTGCACCGCCATCGAACTCAACGTCGGTGATGATCTCGCCGCTGGCTGTGGTCCCACTGGTGATCGCCAGCGGTGGTGGAGTTGTATCAATGATGACAGTAGGGCCGGTCAACTTGGTGTCGGTGTCGCCGTTTGTGATGGTCACATCGGCCTTGTATTCGCCATCGGCCGGGAAATTCGGGCCGTCAAAGACCACTTCCCAGGTGCCGTCGGTGCCGGTTGTTGTGGTCAAAGTCTTGTCGCCGATCACGACAATCACGGTATCGCCTGAATTTGCCGTTCCGCTGACGAGCACGGTGCGGTCTGCATCGGTCAGCCCATCGCCCCCGATCACGTATTCGCCGTCATTGACCGTCGGGTCCTGGGGGCCACCGCTGTCACCGTTGTTGCCGGTCAGGCTTCCACCACCGTCACCACCGTCTCCGCTGCCGCCAATCACCGCAGCGCCTGCGGCTACAGCCGTGCCGCCAGCCAGCCATGGCAGCATGCCACCGCCCGCCAGAAGACCAGCCGCCAGCATCGACACGCCGCCCTCGTCTTCAGTAGCGACATAATCGGTAGCAACAACTTCGGCACGATCAAAGAAGATCAACGCGTCGTCCGGGCTCCACTTGCCCCAGGCGGCCACGTCGGAATACTGCGCAAAGAGCGCCCCGCCTTCACCCTCGGCAAAGCTGACCTCGCTCAGCACACCATCGGTGCTGAGAAAAAGCCGATTGACCTGGTCCGATCCAAAATAATCTTCGAGAACGATAACACGGCCATCGGCCAGCAGAACATGCAGGTCATTTCCCGCGCGGTCATAGCTGCGCAGATCAGACTTGTGAAGGTTGAGAGAGATTTCGCGGCCGCCGGATGCGTCGATCAGATACCCCAGATCGTCTGCACCAACCACACCACGCTCGACCGCACCCGCACGCGTACGGACAACGAAATTAATCGCATTCATAACAACACCGCTCTACCTCAACGCCGCCCGTTTTCGGGTTCAGCTTATTTTTGCTCTAACTTTTGATAGTTGAAAAAATAATATGGGCAAAGCAGAGATTATGGCGATATTTCGTTTTTTTCCCCTTAGCTCCAAAGTGTTGCGGGAATATCCCGCCTCAATTGTGGTCAAAAAGTGGCAATAACGCTGTGTGATTGAGCAGATTTCTGCGCCGCAATCCCCATGCGGACCGCCCATGCGCCGTCCAGGATTGACACCTCCGGCACGCCGCCATGGCGCACCAAGTCCAGAAATCGTGCGTGCTGGTAGAATGTCGACCCATTGTGATCGCCAGCATCAAGGATCGTGGGATCCACCGGGATATCGACAGCCTGCGGCCCTTTCGGATGTCGCGGGCTGATGATTACCTGCGCGACGGGTGGCTCACCCAGATGGGTTGGCCAGAACCGCCCCGGACCGGGCACAAAAGCTTCGATCTTTCCATTGGGACCCACCGCGCTGATCTCTTCCTGATACTTTGAGCCTTCTGCATACATGCACAGTTCAAGCATCGCCCGGGCGCCGTTGGCGAAATCGACAATGACATAAGCGCTGTCCCAGATGTCGGGCACTTCACCGTCATAGGTTTCATCCAGATGGTTGACCTCCTGCCCCGCACTGGCCGTCACCCGTACCGGGTCGGATCCGAGGATCAGGCGCATCAGGTCGAAGAAGTGACAGCACTTCTCGACCAGCGTACCGCCCGTGTTGCGATTGAAGCGGTTCCAATCCCCCACCTTGTGCAGGAAGGGAAAGCGGTGTTCGCGGATGGTGAGCATCTTCACCCCGCCGGTGGCGCGCTGCACTTCTTCGACAAAGGTCTGGATGGGCGGCATATAGCGGTATTCCATCGCCACCCAGATCGGCGCGGAATAGCTGGCCGCAATCGCATCGACCCGCGCGACGTCAGCGGGATTGGTATAGAGCGGCTTTTCCATCAAGAGCGGCAGCGGGTTCAGTTCCGCAATCTGCTCCAGCGCGTCGATATGGCGATGGTTTGGGCTGGCGACCAAGAGGCAGTCCAGATCGTTGCGCGCAAGCAGGTCCTGGGTGGACGCCTCCAGCTTGGCATTGGGCGCAATCGCCTTGGCCGCCGCCGCCATTATCTCGTCCGGCTCAAAGATTGCCGCTACCCGCGCGCCTTCAAGCAAGGCGATATTGCGCAAGTGTTCCTGCCCCATCATGCCGCATCCGATGATGCCGTAGTTGATGACTTTCATTTTTGTCCTTTAGGTGATGCGTGCGACGTAGCGCGCGACGTCAGTGTTGATCCAGTTCCACGAAGCTTCCGCAGCTTCAGCCTCGGGGCCGTAGCTGATGCGCGTGGCACGCATGCAGGGCTGGCCCACGTCGCAACCAAAGGCACCGGGAGCCCAATCGGGAACCTCTGCAAGGTCCAACCGATCTTCTGCCTTGGTGATCCAAAGACCCAAGGTCTCGCGGTAATATAAATAAAGCGACTCGCGCAGCGCCACGGCATCGATCTGATCGATATAGCTGCCATCGAGCCAGATCTCTTCGAGCACCGCCGGAATGCCGTTCAAGCGGCGCAAGCGGCGAATCCGGTGACCGTCGGCGGCCTGTCCAAACGGCGGCAACCCTTTCGGTTTGGGCAAGCGATCCACCGAAAGAAGCTCAGCCGTCGGCAAGCCCCCGCCTTCGATCAGTTCGACCCGGAAAAAGGCATAGACCGACTGCGTATCCTCTTGCGCGCAGACGTAATTGCCCGATCCCTGCACCCGGTCAAGCAAGCCCAGCGCCGTCAGTTCGTCTAGTGATTTCCGCAGAGTGCCCACCGAAATGCCAAGCCTTGCCGCCATATCCCGCTCGGGCGGCAGGCGTTCACCATCGGCCAGACGACCAGCCTGGATGTCGCGGATCAGCAATTCGCTGATCTGCACATATTTCGGCAGGGCGTGGGTATCGGACATTTCTTGCACCAAAAATTGATACACTATTGATCTACATTTTTGGCAATGCTACGCAAGTGGAAATGATGCCCTCCGGAGACACCTTATGACCATCGTGCCGATCACCTCGCCAGACCTCGATGCGGTTGAGGTTTCGTGGTTCGCGGCGCTGTGTTCGGACGATTACGAATTTCTTGGTGTGCCCGATGGCAAGCTGCGCTCAAGCTTCACGCATTGCTCCTCCATTGTGAAAGAGGCCGAAGCGCAGGGCTTCCGCAACATCCTCTGTCCGTCGTCCTATCAGGTGGGCCAGGACACGCTGTCCTTTGTTGCCGGATGCGCACCGATCACCGAGAAGATCAATATGCTCGCCGCCGTGCGCTGCGGCGAAATGCAACCGATCATGCTGGCCCGCACCATCGCCACGCTGGATCACATGCTCGAAGGGCGGCTGACGGTCAACATCATCTCGTCCGACTTCCCCGGAGAGAAAGAAGAGAGCAAGTTTCGCTACCAGCGCTCGCGCGAGGTGGTGGAAATCCTGAAACAAGCCTGGACGCAGGACGAGATCAGCTACAAGGGCGAGGTCTACAACTTTGAAGGTCTCACCACAGATCCTGCGAAACCCTACCAGACCGGGGGGCCGCTGCTCTATTTCGGCGGCTATTCCCCCGACGCACTGGAACTGTGCGGCCAGCATTGCGACGTCTACCTGATGTGGCCCGAACCGAAGGATGCGCTGGCGCAGCGAATGAAAGACGTGAACGCCGTGGCCGAGCGTTATGGCCGGACGCTCGATTACGGTTTGCGCGTGCACGTCATCGTCCGAGACACCGAGGCCGAGGCGCGCGAATACGCGCAGCACATCGTCAGCAAGCTGGACGACGATCAGGGTAAGGCAATCCGGGAGCGCGCTTTGGACGCGACCTCGCTGGGGGTGTCGCATCAGGCCAAGAACCGCGAACTGGCGGATATGGAGGGTTTTGTCGAACCGCATCTCTGGACCGGCGTGGGCCGGGCGCGCTCGGGCTGCGGTGCGGCGCTCGTTGGGTCCACCGATCAAGTTCTGAGCGCGTTGGAACAGTACCAGAAGATGGGCATTCGTGCGTTCATCCTGTCGGGCTATCCGCATCTGGACGAATGCCGCCATTTCGGCAGCCGGGTCTTGCCCCAACTGAAGACCGTACAACTGAACGAAGCCTACGGGCGTTTGCCGAACGGCACGCCACTGACACCGCTGGGCGCCGGGGAGCGGCGCTGATGCACCTTTCCCGTTCACCAGAATTTTATGGATGCGGTCTAGATTCTTCTACGAAGAATCTTGCCACAGGCCACAAAGCACGCGTTTCCCAAGGAACAGGGCGCGGCAGGTCCCAACACCACACCCAGAAACCCGAAAAGACCCAAGGATGACCATGGACCGCGTAAAATTTAACGACGCCCTCGAAATGAGCCGCCTTGTCTACGGCATGTGGCGCTTGGGTGATGATGTTGACACGAGCGTTGATCATATTCGCAACAAGATCAGCGCCTGCCTGGATCAGGGCATCACGACAATGGATCAGGCGGATATCTACGGCGGCTATGAGGCCGAGGAGATCTTCGGCTCCGCGCTCACACCCGAGTTGCGCAACCAGATCGAGATCGTCACGAAATGCGATATCGTGGCCCCCGCGGGCCGCTATTCGGATGCCCGGGTCAAATATTACGACACCTCCCGCGCGCATATCCTGTCCTCGGTCGATCATTCGTTGCGGCTGATGAAAATTGACCATATCGACCTTTTGCTGATCCACCGCCCCGACCCGCTTATGGATGCCTGCGAAACCGGCGGCGCGCTCGACGAAGTTGTGGCCTCCGGCAAGGTACGCGCGGTCGGCGTGTCCAATTTCCGCCCCTGGGATTGGGACCTGTTGCAGGCGTCGATGAAGACCCCGCTTGTCACCAACCAGATCGAGATCAGCCTTCTGCATCACGCGCCCTTCACCAATGGCGACATCGCGTTCCACCAGAAAAAAGGCCAGCCGCCGATGGCATGGTCTCCGCTTGGAGGTGGTGCGCTCTTCGAGCCGAAAAACGCTGCGCTGCGTACGGCTCTCAAGACAATTGGCGACGATCATGGCGTTGACGAAGCGGCGGTTGCGATAGCTTGGCTCTTGGCGCATCCGGCGCGCATTCTACCTGTCCTCGGCACCAACAATCTGGACCGCATTGCCCGCATAGGCGATGCTGCCAAGATACAGATCGACCGGGAGACATGGTTTGACCTTTACACCCACGCCCTTGGCCATGAAGTGGCCTGAGACACGCGATGAACGCCTTGACGCATAGTTTCGATCCCGCACAGGACAACAGCCGCGAATTCCGCGACGCGCTTGGCCGTTTCGGAACCGGGGTCACCGTGATCACCTGCGATGCTGGCGATGGACCTCTGGGCATCACCGCCAACAGCTTTGCCAGCGTGTCGCTCGACCCGCCTTTGGTGCTGTGGTCGCCCGCGAAATCGTCAAGCCGCTATCCGTTCTTCATGGCGGCAGATCATTTTGCAATCCACGTGGTGGGCGCAGAGCAGGCGAGCCTCTGCACCGCCTTTGCCCGCAATGGGAACCCGTTCGACCAGTGCGACTGGGAATTGGGCGATCACAAGGTCCCCCTGCTGAACGGATGCCTTAGTCGATTTGAATGCACCAAGGTGGCGGAACATGACGGTGGAGATCACTCCATCGTTGTCGCGCGCGTGCGTCGGGTGACCACGCGGGAAGGAGACCCGCTCTTGTTTTACAACGGATGCTACGGGAGATTTACTGAAGCGACATAAACTGCCCCGATAAAACACAACGAGCGGGGCCACCGGCGGGGAGGCCGGTGTGGGACTGGGAGGAAGCCTGATGGCCATTTTGCTTTGGCTTTTGAAGCCATTGGAAGCCGTGCTCGATATCGTGCTGCGCGTCGGGCGCTGGATCGCTATTGCCGCCATCGGTCTGATGGTCTGCGCCATCCTGTTGCAGGTCTTCTGTCGTTATGTGCTGGGCAACGCCCTTCCCTGGCCGGAAGAGGCCGCGATCTTTCTCATGCTGTGGATGACCGCCGTCATCGCGCCCTCGGCTTATCGGCGGGGAGGCTTTGTGGCACTGGAAATCCTGTCCTCCGGCTTGTCAAAACGCGGTGCGGCTGTCCTGGCGCTTGTCTTGCTGCTGATCTCTGGCGTGGTGCTTTATATCGGCGCACAGATGGGGCTGACCGAAATGAGCGGTCTTGCCGGCAAGTTCAAAAGCGCGTCCCTCAAATACCCCACGCTGGATGGCTGGGAAAAGATGCCGAACTCCTGGCAGATCGCATCGCTGGTGACCGGGCTTTGGTTGCTCTTTATCGTCAATATCGAATTGATCCTGCGCAATCTCATCACTCTGACCGGAGGGGGCGACCAGTTGCGCTCACCTCTCGATGCAGAGCTGACGGTGGAGTGACACGATGCTGGTCTGGTTCCTGCCTCTCTTCCTTGTCTTCCTGATGATCGGCCTGCCGGTGTTCTTCGGCATGCTCGCCGCCCCCGGCATCCTGCTGTGGTTGAACGGACAGGATCGCGACCTGATCCTGCTCTATCGCAACGTCTACAACGGCATGGCCTCCTTCCCGCTGATGGCGATCCCGTTCTTCATGCTGGCCGGTGAATTGATGAACCGGGGCGGCATCACCATGCGGCTGGTTGAGTTCTCTCAGGCGATGATGGGCCACTTCCGTGGCGGTCTGGCGCATGTGAACGTTTTGTCGTCGATGCTGTTCGCGGGTCTGTCCGGGTCAGCCGTGGCTGATACTTCAGCCTTGGGCTCCATGCTCATCCCGGCAATGGAGAAGGAAGGCTACAGCCGTAAATTTGCAGCTGCGATCACCGCCGCCAGTTCCGTCATCGGCCCGATCATCCCACCCTCGGGCATCATGATCATCTATGCTTACGTGATGGGTGAAAGCGTCGCGGCGCTTTTCCTTGCCGGTATCGTGCCAGGTATCCTTGTTGGTGTCGGCCTGATGATCATGGTCAAATTCATGGCCGATCGCTACGACTTTCCCGCCTCGCGCAGCAAGGCAAGCTGGGGTGAGCGGGGCAACGCATCGCTCAAGGCGTTCTTTCCGCTCATGACCCCTGTCATCATACTTGGCGGTATTCTTGGCGGCGTCTTCACCCCGACCGAGGCCGCCGCCGTTGCGGTCGGCTACGCGATCATCGTTGGCATGTTCGTGCTGAACACGCTCAAGCTGAAAGACCTGCCCGACGTGTTCATGCGCGCGGCGATGACATCGGCGACGGTTCTGTTGCTGGTCGGGGCCGCGATGGCGTTCAAGACCGTGGTATCGCTGTCGCACACGCCGGAGATCCTCGCCGAGTTCGTGCTGGGCCTGAGCGAGAACCCATTGATCCTGCTGTTCCTGATCAACCTCTTGCTTTTCGTCGTCGGCATGTTCCTCGACGCCGGGCCCGCGATCATCATTCTCGGGCCGATCCTCGGGCCGATCTTTGTCGATCTGGGAGTGGACCCGATCCATTTCGCGATCATCATGTCGGTGAACCTTACCGTCGGCCTCGCCACACCTCCGATGGGGCTTGTTCTCTTCGTCGCCTCATCCGTGTCTGGCGAACGGGTCGAGACCATCTCCAAGGCGATCCTGCCCTTCCTTGCCATCGAGATCATCGTGATTTTCCTGATCACTTTCATCCCGGAGATTTCCATGACCATTCCGCGCCTGACCGGGTTTGCGGATTAAAGCTCGGTGCGTGAGATCGCGCACCCTACAGTTGACCGAGACAAAAACAGGGAGAACCAAATGCTCAAAGGTCTGACAACAGCGGCACTGACAGCCGCCCTTTTGGCGGGGTCCGCCATCACAGCGGCCGCGCAGGATTTCACAATCCGCGCCACAGCCAACTCGAACGAGAACGACGAGGATTACGACGGCCTCGTCGTCTTCAAGAACCATGTCGAGAACGCCTCGAACGGCCGCATCGCGGTTGAGCTCTTCATTGGCACACAGCTCTGCTCGGGCGGTGCGGAATGCCTTCAGGGTGTGGCCGACGGCTCCATCGACGTCTTCGTGACCACGTCTGGCGGTGCTGCGGGCATCTTCCCCTACGTGCAGGTTCTCGACCTGCCTTACCTGATGTCGGACGACCGCGTGGCAGAACACGTGTTGTCGGGCGACTTTACCCGCACCATGCGCGACATGGCGCTCGAGGATTCGGGCGACACGATCCGCATCATGACCATCGGCAACACCGGCGGCTGGCGCAACTTTGCCAACACGCAGCGCCGCGTGACCAGCCCCGAGGATCTCGAAGGGCTCAAGATCCGCACCGTGGTCGCCGATCTGCCGCAGGAGGTTGTGAAGGCCATGGGCGCCTCGCCGACCCCGATCAGCTGGCCCGAGCTTTTCACATCGTTCCAGACAGGCGTGGTGGACGGCTCGAAGAACGGCATCACCGACATCATGGGCATGAAGTTTCCGGATGCCGGCCTGCAATATGTTACGCTCGACGGGCACGCCTACATGGGCGCGATCTGGGTGATGAACAACGAAAAGTTCATGTCGATGCCCGAAGACCTGCGCCGCGTCGTGGTGGACGGCTTTGCCGCACTCCAACAGGCGACCTTTGCGTCTCCCAAGCGCAAGTCGATCCAGGCGTACCAGGACTTTGTTGCGGGCGGCGGTGACCTCTATGTCCCGACCCCCGAAGAAAAAGCAGCCTTCCGCGATGCGGCGGCACCTGTGTTCGAATGGTTCCAGGAAAACGTCGATGGCGGCCCCGAAATCTTTGAAGCACTGACCAAAGCTGTCGAAGAGGCGGAAGCTGATCTTGCAGCAGAGTATGAAGCTGATCTGAACTGATTTCATTCAGAATGCAGCACAGGGCCTCGGAGGACACTCCGGGGCCTTTTTTTGTTTTGGAGTCGAGGCACGGTCATCCTCCGGCTTGACCCGAGGATGACGTTTAAAAAGGAGAAGAAGCGGCGCCGCCCTTATGGGCCTGACGGTTCTCTCATCTGCCGGGGTCTCCCCCGGGACCTGTGCCCCTTTCAGGGCCTATCGAAACCGGTTTCTCATGGTCGCCCCCGTCACAGGGCAAAAGAGAGATGTCAGTTCAAGGTTCGCGGCATGGGAGTGACCCTTCCCGCTCGATGCGCATCGTGGGCAGGGGTATGCGCGAGAGTTGGTTAACAGATGGGAAACGGAGCGTGCGCTGACCGGTCTCTTCGAAAAGACAGAGCCAGAGCCTTCACAGGCTCTGCATCCGGATTTTGCCCGCGCGCCGATCTGGTGCATGATCGGATCAGCCCCTCGCCCGAAAAGGAGCCTTGCCATGTCGAAACCCTCGATTGCAGTCACCGGTGACGGCCAGTTGTTCGGCGTCTGGATCACCCACGGGATGAAACGCTTCCCGATGGCCACCTTCTATGACCAAAGCGCAACGGTTACGGCGTTCCGGCAGGCTGAGGTTGAGCTTGGCCGGCGCGGACTGCTCGATCCTGCCGGACAAGCCGCTGCACGCCGCACGGCGGAGAACCTCGCCAACCCGCCGGATTTCGACGTGACCCTCACGTTCAAGGGGCCGGTGGAGAACGGCATCGTCAAAGTAAAATGCAAGAATGGGCGCGAGAAGACATTCGAGGTCCGGCTGACAGGCATCGACGATCGCGCAATCAGTCAAGGATTCCACAACGTGGACGCCGCCGTAACCCGCTGTCTGGCAGGGCCACACATGACGCAGACCTGAATGCTCGGCTTTGGTGCGTGCAAGTACACACCCTACGAAACGCGCCGCAATCGCCACACTCCTGCCACTTGCCCCTGGTAGGGCAATCCTTAACACTCACCGAAACGGGTAGAGCCAGACCCTGTAGTCATCCACGAGTCGTTGCGCATGTTCGATCTGTTCCGGCGTCATCTTCTTGACCACCTCCTCGACCGAAATGGCCGCGTCGGGATCTCCGCCGATGGTGCTGAGCTGGTACCAGAGGAAGGCGCGCACAAGGTCCGGGGCCGGCAGACCAAGCCCGGTTTCGTAGTACCAGCCGATGCCCGATTGCGCGCCGGGATGTCCCTTGAGGGACGCCCTCAGATACCAGTCAAAGGCGCGGACATAGTCCTGCTCCACCCCCAGACCCAGCGCGTACATGACCCCAATCAGTTCCTCGGCTTCGGCATTGCCCGAACGTGCCGCAGGCCAGAGCGCGTCATAGGCCTCTTCAAAGCGGCCCTCCTCCATCAGATCGCGCGCATCCTCGATATCGGCCAGCGCAGGCGTGGCCATCAGGGTGAAAGCCGTGATCCAACCGGTCCAGTTCATTTCGGTCTGCTCTTCTCTGTGTCCCTGCTCGCCGCTCCTGCGGGTGCACAACCCATAACCGCCGAAGACTTCATTACCTTTGATGCAGATCAGGCACGCGTGGGACAATTGCTGTTCTATGACAAAATCCTCAGTGGTAACAAAAACATCTCCTGCGGCACATGTCACCACCATGATCTGGCGGGCGGTGATGGCGTGTCGCTCGGCATCGGTGAAGGCGGCACCGGGCTGGGGCCAAAGCGCCAGCCTGGCGATGGGGCAGACAAGATCCGCAAACGCATTCCGCGCAACGCACCCGCCCTGTGGAACCTTGGGCACAAGGACGTGCGGGTGCTGTTCCATGACGGACGGCTCGAAATCTCGGACATATACGGCAACGGTTATGACAGCCCGGCCGAGGAATGGCTGCCGCAGGGGCTTGAGACGATCCTTGCCGCACAGGCCTTGTTCCCGATGACCGCGCAGTTCGAGATGGCTGGCAATACGGGTGAAAACGAGATCATCGGCGCAGTGACCGACCGCATAGATCTCGGCTGGCCAATCCTCGCAAAACGGGTTCGCACGATCCCGGAATACGGGCAGATGTTCGTCACCGCGTTCGACCATATCGACCGTCCCGAGGACGTGACCATCGTCGAAATCGGCAACGCTCTGGCCGCCTTCATCGGCACCGAATGGGCGAATTACGACAGCCCCTATGATGCGTTCCTGACGGATGGCACGCCGCTGCCAGAGGACGCAGAGCGGGGTC
Source organism: Marivita sp. XM-24bin2 (assembly GCA_003149565.1). GTDB lineage: Bacteria > Pseudomonadota > Alphaproteobacteria > Rhodobacterales > Rhodobacteraceae > Marivita. The sequence goes on from QCWH01000013.1 coordinate 75,061, forward strand.
GGCGGTTGTTTTTCGGTGAGGCGCGCTGTGCGCAATGCCACAACGGGCCATTGTTGAGCGATCAGGATTTTCACGCGATGGCGCTGCCGCCGTTTGGCCCCGGTCGTACCCGCCGCTGGGACCCGATCCCACGCGACGTCGGCCGCATGGGCGCGACGGATGATCTGGAAGACGCGTATCGGTTTCGTACACCATCGCTGCGCAATGTGGCTCTGACCGCGCCTTACGGGCACAATGGTGCCTATGCGAGCCTGAAAGATATGGTGCGCCACATGGCAGATCCTGTCTCGATGCGTGCGGCTTGGACACCTGCGCGCGCTCGTCTGCCCGAAGTGCCGTGGCTGCAAGAGATCGACTTCGTTATTCAGTCGGACCGGCTCGGAATGGCGCGTCACGCCGCAACGGTGGACGTGCGCCCGGTGACGCTGAGCGACAGTCAGGTCGACGACATCGTGGCATTTCTGGAAAGTCTCACAGGTGTCACCGCACTGGAGCGGCCTTTGGGGCGACCAGAACGCGTGCCCAGCGGTTTGCCTGTGGATTAAGACGTTGAATGTCCTGCCGAACTGACCGTCGGCCCGGAGGTGCTATGACGCCTTGAGAAATTCGCGGATGACAGGCTGCTTGGCCGGCTTTTTTTCCAGCGTACGCAGCAATTCGGACAATTGGCGTTCGTTGACCCGCTTGGCCGCACCCTTGGCGCTGAACCACTTGCGCTTGCGTTCTTTACGTTCTTTCCAGTTGCTTTTCAGCTTTTCCACCACCATCGGATAAACATCGACATGGCACTTGAGCAACGAGCCATCGTCCATCCGTTTCTTGTAGGTGTAGGTGCCCAATACTTCGCGGCCGATATAGCCAACCGCGCCCGCCTCTTCCAAGGCTTCGATCTCGGCGGCCTTCCACGGCTTCTTGCCGTCCATCGTCCAGCCTTTGGGCATGACCCAGCGTTTGGTTTCGCGTGAGGTGACCATCAGCACCTGAAACGTGCCGTCTTTTTTCCACCGCATCGGCAGCGCGGCAATCTGTTGTCCTTTTTTCGCCATATCTGATCGCAATTTATTGTTATTATTGCTGCTTTAACGGCAAGATATGTCAAATGTGTATATTTTGCAAATTGGCGAAACCTATGTGGTCATAGGTCAAAGGCCAGACATCTTCTTCAAATGGCCCAGAACTTCGTCGACGCCTTCATCGTGACGAACGGCTGCAAAGACAAATGGACGGCCGCCGCGCATCCTGGTGGCGTCGCGGTCCATGACGTCAAGCGACGCGCCCACGTGCGGTGCAAGGTCTGTCTTGTTGATCACTAGGATATCAGACCGCGTCAGCGCAGGCCCGCCCTTGCGCGGGATTTCCTCACCCGCCGCCACGTCGATCACGTAGAGTGTCAGGTCGGCAAGCTCGGGGCTGAAGGTGGCGGACAGATTGTCACCACCGGACTCGATCAGCACGACTTCCACATCGGGGTGGCGCTTGACCATCTCGGCCACGGCGGCGAGATTGATCGACGCGTCCTCGCGGATCGCAGTGTGCGGGCAGCCGCCGGTTTCCACCCCGATCACCCGGTCCTGCGGCAGGATCTGCATCCGCATCAGCGCTTCTGCGTCTTCCTGCGTGTAGATATCGTTTGTGATCACACCCACCGAATGGGTGTCTTTGAGGCGCTTCGCCAGCGCTGCGGTGAGCGACGTCTTGCCAGCGCCAACCGGGCCACCGATGCCAACACGAAGGGGTCCGTTGCGGGTGCTCATGTGCGGAAAATCCTTGGGCTGAGGGTTTCGTGACGCATCGCTGCGATATCGGCAGCAAAGCTTTGGCTGGTAAGATAGTCGAGCGTCTGGGCCTCGGTCTGCACTGCGATTTCCGAACAGAGCGGCGACAGCGCGGCGACGATCCTTTGTGCCTCCGTCTGACCCAGCGCCATCAAGCGTTGGCAGGCGGCGACCACGGCGGCGACCCAGGCGTGCAGGTACATCTGCACTGCCATGGTGAGGGGGAGATCAAGCTGCCTGATGCCGACACCCAGAGCCACCGGGTAGGTGAGGTTTGTAACGTCTATGCCCCAATTGGAACGGAGCTGGTCACAAAAGGCAGCGCCCTGTGCGTCGATCTCCAAAAGTCGTTCCCGGCTGGGACAGAAGGCCCGCGCGGTCTGGTTCACGTCCCATGGGTCCGCGCCGCTGGCGGCAGCCCGGATCAGGATGGCGTCGCTCACACCGTTACCGTCGCGCAGCATATCCGACAGCCAGTCCTCCACATTGGTGGGTGTCACCAGTTTGTCGGCAATCGCCTGTTCCAAACCGCTGGAATAGGCGAAGGCTCCGATCGGAAAACCGGGCGAAAGCCATTGTGCCAGCGTCAGTATCGGGTCAGTGGGCGTGCGAATGGGTCCGTCCATGGCCGTAGGCTCCTCCCTCCGGGGTGAAAGGTTCGACGCGTTCCGTCACCGTCGCACCAAGCTTGCCCAGCATGTCGCGGATGACGTGATCGGGCTGGATCAGTAGGCGCTTGGCTTCGACCTGACACGGTGTGTGACGGTTGCCGATATGCCATGCGAGCCGCACGAGGTTGTCGCCGGTGATTTCCAGAAGCGGTTCGGGGGCCGCGACCACTTCGATCTCGCGCCCATCCTCAAGCTTGATCGCACCGCCATGGTCGAGCGAGGTGGTCTGTTCGAGGTCCAGCAGGAATTCGAGACCACCATCGGTGGTCAGCACACGCCGCCGCAGAAACCGCGCTTCGTAGCTGAGCGAGATACGGTCAGCGGGCGTGCCGTGGGTATGGGGGTGATAGGTGGAGGCTGTGAGCATGTTGGTTGGTCCTGACGTATCCTTATTGAGCACCCAGCGCGGCGAAGCCGGGCAGCGCCCGACCCGCCCCATGGGCGGGCGCTTCGCTTCCGCCCCGGTTCGGGCGCTGCCTTCGCACTACCTCTGAGGCTTTCAAAACAGAAAATACCGCTGCGCCATCGGCACCACCTCTGCCGGTTCGCAGACCAGCAATTCCCCATCCGCGCGCACCTCATAAGTTTCGGGGTTTACCTCTACCTTGGGTGTGGCAGTGTTCAGCTTAAGGTCCGACTTGCCGATCCCGCGGGTGTTCTGCACCGCAAGCGTCTTTTTGGCGATACCGAGTTTTTCCCCGATCCCGTCAGCCTGTGCCGCCTCAGACACAAAGATCACGGCAGAGTTTTCCACACTGCGCCCATACGCGCCCCACATGGGCCGCGTGTAGACCGGCTGCGGCGTCGGGATCGATGCGTTGGGGTCGCCCATCTGCGCACAGGCAATCGTACCGCCGATCAATACCATCTCGGGCTTCACGCCAAAGAACGCCGGATGCCAAAGCACCAGATCGGCGCGTTTGCCTTCCTCGATGCTGCCGATCTCGCGGCTGATGCCATGCGCGATGGCCGGGTTGATCGTGTATTTCGCCACGTAGCGGCGCACGCGCATGTTGTCGTTGTCGCCGGACTCTTCGGGCAACGCGCCGCGCTGTTTCTTCATCTTGTCGGCGGTCTGCCATGTGCGGATGATCACCTCGCCCACACGGCCCATCGCCTGACTGTCAGACGCGATGATCGAAAACGCGCCCATGTCGTGCAGGATATCCTCGGCCGCGATGGTCTCGCGCCGGATACGGGATTCAGCGAAGGCGATGTCCTCGGGGATGGATTTGTCGAGGTGGTGACAGACCATGAGCATGTCGAGATGCTCTTCCAGCGTGTTCACTGTGAAGGGGCGCGTCGGGTTGGTGGAGGAAGGGAGCACATGCTCTTCGCCGCAGATCTTGATGATGTCCGGCGCATGCCCGCCGCCCGCCCCTTCGGTGTGGAAGGCGTGGATCGTGCGGCCCTTCATGGCCTTGACGGTGTGCTCGACAAAGCCGCTCTCGTTGAGCGTGTCGGTGTGGATCATCACCTGCACGTCCATCGCGTCCGCCACGCTCAGACAGCAGTCGATGGCACCCGGCGTGGTGCCCCAATCCTCGTGCAGTTTCAAAGCACAAGCACCCGCCTTGACCTGCTCTTCCAGAGCGGCAGGCAGAGAGGCATTGCCCTTGCCCGCAAAGGCGAGGTTCATCGGAAAGGCATCGGCGGCCTGCATCATCCGTCCGATATGCCAAGGGCCGGGCGTACAGGTGGTGGCCAGCGTGCCATGCGCGGGGCCAGTGCCGCCGCCAAGCATGGTGGTCAGACCCGAGTGCAACGCGTCCTCGATCTGCTGCGGGCAGATGTAGTGGATGTGGCTGTCGAACCCGCCAGCGGTCAGGATGCGGCCCTCACCAGCGATGGCCTCGGTGCCCGGTCCGACGATGATGTCCACGCCCGGTTGGGTATCCGGATTGCCCGCCTTGCCGATCTTGTAGATGCGCCCGTCGCGCAGGCCCACATCGGCCTTGTAGATGCCGGTATAGTCCACGATCAGCGCGTTGGTGATGACCGTATCCACAGCCCCTTCGGCGCGGGTTGCCTGCGACTGGCCCATCCCGTCGCGGATCACCTTGCCGCCACCGAACTTGACCTCTTCGCCATAAACCAGCGCATTCGCCCCGCTGCCCCCGGCTGTTGCCGCGCCAACCGCTTCGGCGGTCAGGTCGCGCTCAACCTCGATGATCAGGTCGGTATCAGCCAGCCGCAGCTTGTCGCCCACGGTGGGGCCGAACATGGCGGCGTAATCGGCGCGTTTGATCTGTGCTGGCATGTCAGGCCCTCTTCAATCCACGTTTCGTCAAGCGCCGGTGATTGGCGCGGGTGGTCCGCCGGATCGGCTTGATCGCCAGGCCCGCCACAACATCGGGGCTTTTCCCCGCCAGAATGGCCAGCGACGCATCTGTTCCGCCCTTGAGAAAGGCAAAGATTTTTTCGTTCAGCATCCGGCTGTTTTCCGTCTTGGGCACCGACCACAGCCCCATCGCCCCCATCATGCGCATGGCGATCACACCCTGCGCCTCGGCGACGACCCAACCCATCTGCATGGCGTTGGCCCAATAATCCATCGGGGTGAACAGCCGTCCCATCAGAGGTCTCCCATGACCTGTTGGTTAAATCCAATCACCCGGCGTGCGCCGGAGAGCGGGATCAACTGCACCTCGCGCCTCTGGCCCGGTTCAAACCGCACAGCGGTGCCGGGTGCAATGTCCAGCCTGTGTCCACGCGCGGCATCGCGATCAAAATCAAGCGCAGGATTGGTTTCGGCAAAATGGTAGTGGCTGCCCACCTGCACCGGGCGGTCGCCGGTATTGGCCACCATCAGCGTGATCGCGGGGCGGTCGGGGTTCAGGGTCAGCGACCCTTCTGCGGGAAACAGCTCTCCGGGGATCATGTGCGCTTCCGGATTTTGCCGAGGGCCAGACCGCCTGCGACGGCGATCATCCCAAGCGCGCTGACCAAGGCCAGCCAATGCGCGCCCTCATGCGGGTGCACGTGAGCGCCGGGATGCGCCATCGCGGAGGTTGCCAAAACCAGAGACGCCGCCGCCAACGCCAGACCGTTTTTCATCTCAAGACCCTTTCGCTTCTTCTTTTCAAAAATATGCATATTCACCGGATCGGATTGTGCACGGTCACCAGTTTGGTGCCGTCCGGGAACGTCGCTTCGACCTGCACCTCGTGGATCATCTCGGGCACGCCTTCCATGCATTGATCGCGGGTGATCACCTGCGCGCCCGCCTGCATCATATCGGCCACGCTGCGCCCGTCACGCGCGCCTTCGACCACCGTGTCGGTGATCAGCGCAATCGCTTCGGGATGGTTGAGCTTTACACCCCGTTCGAGGCGTTTGCGCGCGACCATGGCGGCCATCGCAACCAGCAGCTTGTCTTTTTCGCGAGGGGTCAGGTTCATGTCTTATAGTCTCCAGGAGCGCGGCAGGGCGTCGCCGCTCAGCCGATCAAGAACAGGAATGAGGCTGCGTCGCAGGGCGTAGCCGTCTTCAGCCAGCGCACGAAGCACCAGCACACCGTCCCGCACCATTGACACGCCAGCATTGGGCGGCAGCGTGGCGCGGATGGGATCGAGGTGCACTTCAGCCTCGGGCGCGGCAAAGACGACCAGAGCCATTGCGCGGGAACCGCCGCCCAAGGCGGGCTTGTCGAGGATCGCCGTGATGTCGCCATTCAGGGTGCTGGCATCACGGAAGACCATCTCGCCGTCACGCTCCAGCGTCAGGCTGTCGGCAAAGCGTGCCTGCGTGACCACTTCGCCCATCGCGAGACGGCCAAAGATCACCGGTTCTACCACAAGCGCTCGGGCGTCAGCGGCCATCTTGATGTTGAGCGAGCGGCGCAAAGCCCCGTTCTGGAACAAGATGGTTTCCTGCGGCAGCCAGTCGACCCGGCCACCCGCCTCAACCGTCACGATGTTGCGCACCCGCGCAGTGGTGTCGTCGGCGGTGCGGTAGACCCGTTCGGCGGCTTGCGTCGTCAGGCGCAGGCGTGCACCCGCTTGCGCGGTAGCGGCGATGGACAGGGTGTCCCCGCCGGTCAGACCCCCAGACGTGTTCAGGATCACGCCTTCGACCGCATCGCGGGCCGGGGTCATCAGGATCTTGGCAGACCCGGTCTGGTGCAGATCGGCCAGCGCCGAAAGACCCGCACCCCGCGCTTTGGCGGCGATGTTAAGCTTGCCATGAGATCGAGGCGGCAAGGTGGAAAAGGCGGTCAGGTGAGTCATGTTGGCGGAACGCTAGCAATCCCCTGTGACGGAGTTCCAACGCATTTCGCTGAGACGCTTCGAAACACGCGCGTAGACCCGCTAAAAACACGCTTCCCCAAAAGGGAAGGTCCAAAAATTGGGCAAAAGCAAAAATTCAGATCAAAAAATGGGCAAAATTAAAACCATGCCGTCACGCCGGTGGCATACATTCGGGCAGTTGGTTCAGCACCATGTCACGAGATGGGCGAACGCCGTCGGGAAGGTCTTGCAAGACCTCATCCACAACCTCTGCGCTCAACCCGGCCACCTCGCAGGAATAGTCGGCAAACGTGCCTTCGGGGTTTTCTGCCTGCCAGTCGCGAAAATCCTGCGCCTCAAACGCAACGGCTGCGCCTGCTCCGACCACGGGAATGGCGACGAGCATTCGTCGCAGACGCGCCTTTGCCTTGGCCTTCGACACCGCTTTGGCCAGGTCCTTGCGGTGCGCCAAAGCGGCCGCGGAGGCGCTGGCTGTGACCGTGGCCACCTGCGCGGACAGCGTCAGCGCCTGCACCCCCAACGCCACGGCGCTGACCGCCAGTGCACCGCAAAGCCACATCAGGACAACCGTGTTGCGCAGCCATCTGAGAACGCGAAACACTGGGCTAGCGGAGGCTTCGCAAAAGCGCTTGCGACGGTGTGCCGGTGACGGGCAGTCCCCGGCTTGCCTGATACGCGCGAATCGCGGTTTCAGTGTTTGACCCAATCACGCCATCGGCGCCCTGCGTGTCAAAGCCCCGCGCGGTCAGGCGCTGTTGCAGCGCGATCCGGTCCGCCTTGGTCAGCCCGTAGGCATCGGGTGGGAACGGCGTGCGCAGCGGGCCTGCTCCACCGATCCGATCCGCAAGGTGGCCGACCCCGATCGCATAGGCATCGGAGTTGTTGTACCGCTTGATCACGCGGAAATTTGCGGTTGTCGCGAATCGTGGCCCGCCCGGTTGTGGCTGGAGCGAACCATTGGGCGATTCACTCCCCCAAGAGACACCGCGCCGCCAGCCGTTGCGCTGCAGATAGGCGGCGGCAGAGGCCAAAGCGTCGCTTGGATCGTCCGACCAGATGTCGCGGCGGCCATCGCCCGTATAGTCCACCGCAAATTGCAGATACGACGTGGGAATGAACTGAGTATGCCCCATCGCACCGGCCCAGCTTCCGGTCATTCGGGACGCGGGAATGTCACCGTTCTGGATGATCTTCAGCGCCGCGATGAGTTGTTGCTCAAAGAACCGTCCGCGCCGTCCGTCGAAAGCCAATGTCGAGGTGGCCGAGATCACCGGCACCTGACCACGCCGTTCGCCGTAAAAGCTTTCCAGCCCCCAGATTGCGCAGATGATCTTGCCATCGACGCCGTAGCGACTTTCCAGAGCGTTCAGAATGTCACGATGTCGGTCAAAGGCGGCGCGGCCCTTTTGCACACGCTCATCCGAAGCCGCGATGGACAAATAGTCCTCAAGCGTTCGACTGAACTCGGTCTGGTTGCGGTCGCGCGTCACCACACCGGGCAGGTAGCCCGTATCACGAAAGGCCGCAGTCAAGACGGATTGCGAAATCCCCTGTGCCTCTGCCCTGCCCCGGAACGCCATCACCCAC
>QCWH01000014.1:0-1744 GCA_003149565.1 Marivita sp. XM-24bin2
CTAAGGCAAAATGGCCAATTCAGATGAGAATACTGCTGATTCACCAGAACTTCCCGGGGCAGTTCAAACACCTGGGCCCAGCCCTCGCCGCACGTGGTGATCAGGTGGTCGCGCTAACCCCCAAGGTCAAAGAGGCGGCCAAGTGGAAGGGCATCACCGTGTTGCCCTATGCTGTGCGCGGCTCCAGCACCCAAGGCATCCATCCTTGGCTGACCGATCTCGAGACCAAGCTGCTACGAGGGACCAGTTGTTACGACGCGGCACGCGCTCTGAAAAACCGCGGCTTCCAGCCTGATGTCATCCTTGCGCATCACGGTTGGGGAGAAAGCCTGTTTCTCAAGGATGTCTGGCCCGACGCGCGGCTGGGACTGTATTGTGAGCTGTATCACCGGTCTGGAAAGGCTGAGACAGGATTTGATCCAGAATTTCCAAGTCAGTCACCTGATCGCGACCCGCTGAGGTTACGGCTTAAAAACATCAACAATCGTCTACACGAAGAGGTTATGGACGCCGGGATCAGTCCGACACATTTCCAGTGCGGAACCTTCCCGGACAATTACCAATCCCGGATCACCGTCTGTCACGACGGAGTCGATACGGACGTGATCAACGCGAATCCCGACGCCGAACTTATTTTACCAGATGGTAAAAAGCTCACGCAGGATGATGAGGTCATCACCTTTATCAACCGTAACCTTGAACCCTATCGCGGCTATCACCGGTTCATGCGCGCTTTGCCCGAGTTGTTGCGCCGCCGCCCCAATGCGCAGGTAGTCCTTCTTGGTGGCGACGACACCAGCTATGGGGCACGGCCACCGCAAGGCAAAACATGGAAGCAAATTTTCATCGATGAAGTGCGTGGTCAAATCCCCGATGCGGATTGGGCGCGCGTTCATTTCCTCGGCCGGGTACCCTACGACACGTTCCTGTCGATGATCCAGGTCAGCACGGTGCATGTTTACCTGACCTACCCATTCGTTCTGTCATGGTCCCTGATTGAGGCCATGAGCGTCAAGTGCGCCATCGTCGCCTCGGACACCGCGCCCGTGCGCGAGGCCATTATCGACGGTCAAACTGGGGTACTGGTCGATTTCTTCGATCAGAACAAACTGATTGAAGAAACCTGCGCCCTTTTGGATTCACCTGAACGACGCGATCTTCTCGGATCGAATGCCCGCCGATTCGCACGCGAACGCTATGATCTGAAACGCATCTGTCTGCCACGTCAGCTGAAGTGGGTCGATGATCTGGCGACCGTCCATCCCGTCCGGCATCCCAAGGACTGATCCCACCGAGCGCGCCGGTGTCGCGGATGGCGCCCCAGATCCGGCGGGGTCGCAAAGTCGATCTTGGTGTTAGAACCGGCTGTCTTGTTGGCGAAGTTGACGCGCGCGGGTCAGGATCGCATCTTCGACCGCACGAACCGTGGCAGCACTTGCAGGACCTGACCGCGTCATCAACGCCACGTTCAAAGATCGCGCATCGAGCGCCGGATCGTTCACGAGAATTGTCGCCCGGTAGGCGCGTCCACCACCCGGAGGTGTGCCGTACCCTGTGGTGATAACACCTGTGAAAGGGTCAACGGATTGGACGGGCAGGAAATCCAGAGTCTCAAGCGCCGCATTCCAGATATACTTGTTAACCGCGCCAACCTGGCCGGCATCGTCGCGGTTGCGGAAAAAGTCGAACAGCGTGGACTGCGCCCGGTTCGGGCGGCGCTCCTCTAGAACCTCGTCCATGATAT
>QCWH01000014.1:2614-79167 GCA_003149565.1 Marivita sp. XM-24bin2
ACCGGATCGCGGTCAGACGAACCGCCGAAGAACCCGCACCCGGAAACAAATGCCGCAACAAGTGCAACGCCAAAACCTGTCCGGACACGTGTAAGGTTCATGGGAAACTGCCCTCGTTTGCCTGTTTGCCTGTGCTTTGCATACTAGCCGATCACAATCACGACAAGCCGAACTTGAGCCTTCAAGCGTAACGCCGTGAAGTTACACTGCGAAAGCGCGCCCAAAAGTCTTGTGGCAAATGAGCATCACAGATGGCGAACTTGGCATGCGTTGGTCCGCTTGGCTTGCAAACCCGCCCAACCAAAGAGCATAGAGTTTCCAGCTAATCCGGACCATCCGGTTTGGTACGTGCCTTACGAACACATGAGGGAAAAAATGAAAACTCTTCTTCTTGCTTCCACTGCGCTGGTCGCAACTGCTGGCATCGCTGCTGCTGACGTCGCAATCTCCGGTTATGCTGAAATCGGCATTATAGGTGGTGACGCATACACCGACTCGCGCACCCAATATCATACCGATATCGACGTCACATTCTCCATGACCGGTGAATCCGACGGTGGTCTGGCGTTTGGTGCAGCTGTTGACTTGGATGAGAATGGCGCCTTCGGTAACACTACACAGGGCGGCGAAACATACTTCCTGTCGTACGGCGGTCTGCGCTTGGACATGGGTGACACTGACAGTGCGTATGACGCAGCAATGCAGGAAGTAAACTTGGCTGGCGCATCCATTGCTGACGACGAAACAGCACACGCTGGCTTCAACGGCAACAGCGGCATGGACGGTATACACGGCGGTCAAAACGCTCGCGTTTCCTACTCTGCATCCGGCCTGACTGTGGGTGTGTCTGCAGCAGTCGCAGACTGCGACGAGGGTACAATTGTCGGTGGCGTTGCTTGCCCGAACGATAACCCTGCACTGGCAATCGGTGCAGCATACACTGCGGACATGGGCGGCACTTCCATTACTGTTGGCGGTGGCTACATCACGCAAGAAGACTTCGCAGACATGGTCGGCATCAGCGTCAAAGCAGCAATGGCTGGCGGCTTTAGTGTTGGTGTGAACTTCAGTGAAATGGACATTGAGGGTGCTGCTGAGAACCAAACGCACATGGCGATTGGTGTGGGCTACAGCATGGACGCACTGTCGCTCGGCCTTAACTACGGTGTTTACAACGACGTAGGCGGTGTGGATGGCGTTGAAAACTCCGGCTTCGGTTTTGCTGCAACATACGACTTGGGTGGCGGTCTTGCTGCGCACGCAGGCTTCGGCAGCAGCGATCGCAATGGCGCGGACAGCGACAGCTATTCGCTTGGCCTGTCGATGAGCTTCTAATAGCTGATCGTACTGCTAAACGGTTAAGGGTGGGCTTTGGCTCACCCTTTTCTTTTGTGCTTACCTTTAAGTTTGAGGTAACTCACTGCTCCACTGCACGCCCAACTTTGAGCGCCAGTGCAGAACGAAGCACTAACACACGACGTTGCGATTGACGCTGCTGTTGAGTTTTGGGCAAATTCTTCTCTAGCCAAGCTCTGTGCTGGAGTTCACGCTTGAGCTGCTTCTGCAATGCAAGTTCAGTGCGCTCAGCCATCAAATCAGCTCCACTGCACGTGCCAGCTGTGCATCGTTCACATCTATGTAGCGTTGCGTTGTTGAGATATGTCGATGACCAGCCAGTGCAGCCAGCAATCTCACATTCACACCTGTGTTTGCCAGCTTTGTGATAAAGGTTCTGCGACCACTGTGCGAGCTGGCACCTTTAATACCGCAGTCTGCGTACAGCTTGAGGAACAACTGACACAAACTGTTGGCGCTGAATGCAGTTCCCATTTGTGTACAGAACAGAGGTTGATCTTGTGTGCGATCTTCAATCACAGGCTGATAGTTCTCCAGCGCACGTTTGAGCTTGCGATTGACATAAACTTCACGCGCATATCCGCCTTTGGTCTGTGATCCAGTTATCAAAAACCGATCACGCACTTGTGCTTGTTCATCGTAAACATCACCAACCAGCAAGCCAGCGATCTCCATTACTCTAAGTCCTGCGTAAAAGCTCACATACAGCATGGTTTGGTCACGCAGCGCATATTTGCGACTATGACAGAACGCGATCACTTTTTTGAGTTCTGCATCAGTGAGTGTCTTAGCTTGCTTCATAGCAGACTCCTAAGTTTATGCTTGTGTATTTATATTTTACTATCGCCAAAGTTGTCTATGTCGAACATGACCGGAAAATACCTTTGAGCATCAGCGTGTTACGCTCAACTCATTGAAAATATGTATTTTATTATCTGTGCGCTGCTCAGCAATGCGCAGGATCAAGCTGTTGGGAGCGATTTTGAACGCAACGCTTACAGCAGTCGCTTTTGCGCATGTTTTTGGGCTGAGTTGATAAATAACGATGTAGGCAAGACACAGGCACATGCAAACCACAAGGCATTTGGATTTTTGAAGGCAGCTGGTTGAGGCACAGGAACAGGCATTACTGGGCGAGCGCTCAAGCACATGCACAGGCGAGCGAACGATTAGGCAGAAAAACAGGTGAGCAGATAGGCAAACGGAAAGACACATGAATGAACTGCGCACAGAGATCGGCGCAAAATCATCCAAGGCATCAAAGGCACAAAAAACTGGGTTAAGGTTGGCACGCCGATTGTAATCGTGCTGCAAGTCCGTTCTGCTGTGAGACGGTAAGCAAACGCAGGTCCAGTTCTGCGCTGCAATTGACTACCCCATCCTCGTAGGTGGGATGCCTAAAGCTGAGAACGCATAAATGTTTAGCGAGCCGTCAGCTTCAATTGCAGTAATGGTGAATGGTGGCAGAAGCGATACGGATATAAAATCGCTTCGCAAGTGAAATGGATGACAACCTCAGCAATGAGACCCATTATCGTTTGAGATAGCCTAGCTGTATGGGTCTCAAACGTGCGTATGATGCGCTGGTAATAAAGATTGATAGCAAAACCTGCTTTTCCTGAAATGGTTCGGTGATACAGCCTGGCAAGCGACGTGCAAAGCACAGCTTGATTAGATCAACGCTAAGAGTAGCGTTGATCTAACTGCTCCTTGCAATGCGTAATAGACGTCGAACCGTTTGATTTTTTGACGAACCAAGCATTGCTCTGGGCAGAGAGAGCTGAGCAGTGCGAAGTGATCGTCGCGCTAGAGCGACACGACACGCAGTGGCGTGTGACAACGATCTTGGTAATCGCAATATATTCCAGTCGTTAACTAAATACGATTATTAAGGAGAACGACTGATGAATTTGAGAATATTGAGCGAGGTCTATCAAGCATTGCGTTTGGCTGGATTGGTGACAAGTGAACGTGAGTTTTGCCAGAAATGGTTGGCACGGAGCGAATGTTATCTGCGAACACTGAGGTGTAATCAAAGCAATGCCAGCGCAGAAGTGCTGGCTATATTGGGCAGCAGATTGGGTGAGCAGGCGAATGCGCTGGCGCGACCGGAAACACAGCAACTACATCAACTGCTCACAGCTCTGCGACATCAGGTCTATGAACAGCTGGAGTTGAGAGTGCGTGCGAGATGGAAACGGGCTTTTGCGGCTGCAAAGACTGAGCGCGAAGACACGGGCACGGAGTACTTATCAAAGCACGTGGCGGGTTGTGATCATGCGCATCGCTGAAGTTGTGGCAACACGCAGGGTGCAGATGACCAAACCATGTTTACCATGCAAATGTCGTGCTCGTTCCAAGCCCAAAAAAGCGCCAAAACCATTCAACAAGCGCAAGGCTGACAATCTGTCTTAACAGCAAGATTGACGCGCAGGCTAGCAGATGGAAATCTGCGAATGATACATCTGCGACGGAGGAACGAATGGCAAGTTTAGAAGAACTGATGGCGAAACACGGCGTTGAGGTGACAGCACAACCGAATTCAAGTGTGCGTGGCAAGCTGCTGCATCAAGTAAACAGGATGCTGGCTGAACTCTCAAAATACAAAACCGAGAAAGAATTGAACGGCGCTTCGGTAAAATACTGGTGGTCCAACAAAAGCAACAACGGACAGCGATTGGTGGCTATGCGCTACGACAACAAAGTCGTCGCAAATACCAGCGGCTATGTGGACAACACTCTATCTGCTGTACAGGAACGGCTAGAGGTGTTTAAAAAGATCATTGAAGACAGCACTGAAGACACTTGGGCGGATGAGGCTGAGCGTCGTAAAAAAAAGTGAAGCGACATCGCTTTGTAATGCACGAGCTAATCGACACAACTGATACTTACGATACCACTGTTGGGCTCATGCAAACTTACAGACGAAGCTTTGCACGATTCAAATCCAGCACAAAACTGGATCGCAAACTTGAGCGATTGTACGAGCGCATTGGCGAAAAGCTGCAAGAGCTCAGCAACACTGAACTGGAAGCGCTGACTTGTTGGACAACTTGTACTGATACTGGGCAGCTTGAATTGGATCATGCTGCACTGACGACCAAACCGTATATCAAAATCCGAAAAGAATTTACTGAGATCGAAATCATAGATGATGACGCGATCGATGACACGGAAACTGATATAGGACACGACGAGGCTAAACTGCGACACTGGCTGGATACGCAAATAGCACGCGACAAAAAGCTGAAGAAATCGATATAACTCAACAGAGTATTACATGAAAATGCTGGCTTCAGCTTACACATCCAGAAAAACAGCCGCTGGTATAGCGACGCTGCTGTCAAATACTCACTCGTCCAGCCCAGTATTGATAACTCCACTCAGCAGCTCAGTGCGCTTGTGCAGCAGGTTGGGTTGCAGGTGAGCATAGCGCTGGGTCATTTGCAAACTGCTATGTCCCAAAAGCGTCTGCACTTCGTACAAACTCACACCTCTGTTAATTAGAAGACTGGCATAGGTGTGACGCAGGTCATGCATACGCACGTCGCTCAAATCAGCCAGCTCACGCACTTTGAACCACACTGTGGTGAAGCTGTGATAGGCGGTTTTGGTGACAGGATTGATGAACACGAAGCTGCTGGGAGTGGTTGGCAGATGCAACGCTTCACTGACAGCACGACTTGCATCTAATACGTCAACAGCAGCACTACTGAGAACGACACGACGCGATCTGCCATTCTTGCTCATGGGCACAGTCCAAATGCGCTTGGTGAAATCTACATCTTGCCAACGCATAGTACGAACTTCACCTTTACGCGCACCGGTGAGCAGCAACAGCTGAACGATGTGATAGATGTAGGGGTGGCGATCTTGCTTGCACACAGCCAGCAGTCGATCAATCTCCTGCTCAGTCAAAAAGCGTTGGCGATGATCACCGAGCTTTAGACAGCGCAGATTTTGCTGGTATGGGTCATGTTGCGGTATAAAACCCCAATGTCTTGCCAAGTTCAGCATTCTGTTCATCAAGTGTATGTGTTTGTTGATGGTGGCTTTTTGATAGCCAGTGAGTATTTGCTCTCGCATCCAAACATCCAGCACAGGATTGGTAAGATCACGCAGCTTGTAGCGTCCCAGGGTCGGTCGCATGTGCTTGTTGAACACATGCCAGTCTAACTCTGGTGCACGCTTGGTGGCTTGGGCGTGCGGAAAATAATGATCGTCAAAGAACACGCTAACTGTAAGTGCTTCGCTTGATCTATTGCGCTTCTCAGCGTCACTTCGCTTGCGATTGAAGATCGATCTCATGTGCTACTCCAAAATGAATACTCAACGAATACAGGTAGATAAATAGCAATACGATGCAAAATCTACGCTCAAATACTTATGCAATGGACTTGGAAACAACTGTCGATCTGGATTCTGTGCTGCAAGCAAATAGTCTTCTTGCTTCCACCGCGCTGGTTGCAACCGCTGGCATCGCGGCAGCCGAAGTTAAAATCTCCGGCTATGCAGAAATCGGCGTCATCGGCGGCGACATCTACGAGACCGATCAGTGGCACACTGACATTGACGTCACATTCTCCATGACCGGCGAATCCGATGGTGGCTTGGCGTTCGGTGCATCTGTCGACCTCGACGAGAATGGTGCTTTCGGCAACACCACCCAAGGTGGCGAAACATACTTCCTGTCCTACGGCGCACTGCGCTTGGACATGGGCGACACTGACGGTGCTTTCGACGCAGCAATGCGCGAAGTCAACCTCGCAGGTGCGTCCATTGCGGACGACGAAACAGAGCACGCAGGCTTCAACGGCAACTCCGGTCTCGACGGCACCTTCGACGGTCAGATCGCGCGCGTGTCCTACTCCGCAGCTGGCTTCACAGCCGGTCTCTCCGCTGAAATCGACGACAGCGGCGATGCTGACCCGGTTTGGGGTCTCGGCCTGCGTTACACCACCGATCTCGGTGGCGCAGCAGTCGGCATCGGCCTCGGTTACCAGACTCAGGAAGACATCGGTGACCTCGTTGGTCTGAGCCTCGACGCCACAATGGCAAACGGGTTCTCCGCAGCAATCAACTACTCCGAGCTGGACCCGGAAGTTGGTGACGACAACGTCACTCACCTCGGTCTCGGCGTTGGTTACACCATGAACGCACTGTCGGTTGGTGTTAACTACGGTGTGAACGAAGTTGACGGCGATGAAGTCTCCTCCGGTTTCGGCCTCGCAGCAACTTACGACCTGGGCGGCGGTCTCGCAGCTCACCTCGGCTACGGCAACAGCGACGTCGACGGTGCTGACGATTCCGATCGTTACTCGCTCGGTCTGTCGATGAGCTTCTAATAGCTCATAACCAGATTTGGTTAAGGAAAGAGCGGGCCATGTGCCCGCTCTTTTCTTTTGTGCGTCTGCCAAGTAGCTAGTCAGAAAAAGGCCGGTGCTTCGATGCAGACCAATCCGATCAACATCATCAAGTCGACTTACGATCAGGCGCTTGCTCTCGCGCGTCAGGGGGATTTCAGAAAAGCCGCCGGACTGCTAGATGGCCTCGCGCTGAAAGCGCCAAACCAACCCGAAATACATTTTCAGCGCGCCCGCATGGCGGACAAGCTGGGGGATCCGGAAAAGCGGCTGTCTTCTATTGACCGTGCAGTTGCCTTACGCGGCACAGAACCCGCTATCCTGAATGAAGCCATTGCTGCCCATAAATCCGCAGGACACCATGATATAGTCCTCAAGCTATATGACAGCCTGATCGCGCTTGATCCAAAAGCCATCAAACCCCAAGCCGAAAAAGCACTGTATCTGCAAACCGCAGGGCGGTTTGACGAGTCGGAAAAACTCCTCCGAAAGCTGCAGAAAAAAAATCCCCATGATGCCGAACTTTATCGGATGCTGGCGACCACGATTCGCATCGCGCCAAACGATCCTATGATCGGTGCGATGCGTCGGCTTGCCAACCACCCCCGCTTGTCAGCGCAAGGCCGCATGCACATCAACTTCGCCCTGGCGAAAGCGATGGAAGATACCAAGAACATCGCCAAGGTTTTTCCGCATCTGCGCGTTGCCAACAAAACCCAGGCGGAGCTTTTCCCGGATGATCCGGCCGCCCGCGCTGCCGAACATCAGGGCGTGTTGAATGCGCAAGAAGGGCTCGCTCCCATCTCAGCGTCACAGGGCACCGATCCAGCACTGATCTTCGTGACCGGCCTACCCCGCTCGGGCACGACACTTGTTGAACAAATCATTGCCAGCCACAGCCAGGTACACGCTGGTGGAGAGATGGCCACAGCCTTGCGCACCGCGTACAGCATTTTTGGGCAAGGCGCTGAGATGCGCTCTTTGAGTGATGAACCAGCGCAGAGCTTTCAAAGCTTCGTAGCGCGGCTCAGCGCTGCAAACCGGCCCTATGCCGATACGTCCAAACCAAATCTGACCGACAAGTCGATCATGGCGTTCCTGATCTACGGATTGCTTCATGCGACCTTGCCGAATGCACGTTTCATTGTCGTGCATCGCGATCCACGCGACATCGCTCTGTCGATCTACAAAAACCATTTCAACAGTGGCACACATCGCTACGCCAATGATCTCGCATCCATCGCAGAAGTCATAAAGTCTTTCCGTAAGATCATCGCGCATTGGCGTGCTGTTCTTCCCGACAGGTTTGCCGAAATCCACTACGAAGATCTGGTATTGGAACCCGAGACACAGTCGAGGAAACTGATCACAGCTGCCGGGCTGGACTGGGAAGATCAGTGCCTTAACTTCCACAAGAAAGGCGGCACCATAAAGACGCTTAGTCTGCACCAGGTCCGCCAGCCAATCTACAAAAGCTCAGCCGCAGCATGGCGCCGCTACGAGACCGAGCTGCAACCCTTCATCGACGCTTGGGGAGACACACCATGGGATTGACCGACATCACCACGCGCATTGCAAAAGCCGCAAAAGACGCGGATCGTGATCCAGCGGACATCACCCTGATTGCCGTGTCAAAGGTGCAACCGAACGACCGGGTCGAAGCCGTACTAAAGGAAGGTCACCGCAGTTTTGGCGAAAATCGCGTGCAGGAAGCAGCCGGCAAATGGCCCGATTTTCGCGAAGCCTTTAGCGGCATCGATCTGCATCTGATCGGCCCTCTGCAAAGCAATAAGGCGCGTCAGGCATTCGAACTTTTCGACATGATCCATACGCTCGACCGGCCCAAACTGGCCAATACTTTTGCCCGGCTCGCGCAGGAAATGGGCCACTGTCCGCCCCTCTTCATTCAGGTGAACACTGGGGAAGAACCGCAGAAAGCTGGGATCGCACCGGCCGACACCGACGCCTTTGTTCAGGAATGCCGCACGCTCGACTTACCGGTCCAGGGCCTGATGTGCATCCCGCCGGTGGACGAAACCCCTTCTCTGCATTTCGCCCTGTTGCGCAAGTTGGCCAGTCGCAATGGCCTCAGCCAACTCTCGATGGGCATGAGTGACGATTTCGAACAGGCCATTGCCTTCGGTGCTACACATATCCGTGTCGGCTCGGCCCTGTTCGGCGAACGGGTTCCGCCTGCGGGATAAGTCGGATTTTCCGTCGACGGAAAACCCGGATGCCTCGACGCATCCGCCCGCACCCACGAAAAAACAAAAAGCCCCGGAAAACCGGGGCTCTTATCATGTTGCGATCAGGAAAATCAGTGCAGCTTCTGACCAACCTCGGCGATCGCTTCGTCAATGCTCTTGGCCGCATCTTTGGCGGTCATTTGCTTGGCGACAACGTCGCGGGCAGCCTCGATGGCGACGGCAATTGCACGGTCACGCACTTCTTTGACCGCGCTGGCCTCAGCGGATGCAATCTGATCCTCGGCGGCTGCCAAACGACGCGCAATGGATTTTTCAAGGTCGGCCTTGGCCTGCTCACCGGCCAGAACGGCTTCTTCCTTGGCATGCGCGATGATCCGGTCGGCTTGCTCCTGAACTTCTCGCTGACGGCGCTCGTAGGAGGCCAGAAGCGCCTGTGCTTCTTCGCGCACCGCTTTCGCTTCATCCAGTTCGCTCTTGATGTCTTCGGCGCGCTTGTCCAGCATGCCCATCAGCAGAGTCGGAACCTTGAAATACAGCAACACACCGAGGAAGACGATGAAACCAATCGTCACCACAAAATCGGTGTTCTTGAGCGAAAAGAAGGGTCCGGACGCGGCAAATGCGGGGCTTGCGAGCAGCGATGCCGCGGCAATGGTCATGATACGGTTCATGTCGCTCACCCCTTCAACTGTGCATCGACGGCAGCGGCAATGGCTGCATCGTCGGCTTGACCACCAACTGCAGCAACGATGCTGCCGGCAGTGTCTTTGGCCACAGCTTCCACGCTCTCAACAGCAGAGGCGCGAATGTCTGCGATGGCTTTCTCGGACTCGGCGGCCTTGGCTGCGATTTCCGCATCCGCCTTGGCAATTGCCTTGTCCAGTTCGGCCTGCATTTCGGCTTTGTTCTTGGCAATAATTTCCTGTGCTTCCGCACGGGCATCGGCCAGAGCCTTGTTGTAAGCCTCTTCGGCTTCGACAGCTTTCTGCTTGAGGTCTTCAGCAGCCGCCAGGTCGTTGGTGATAGTGCCTTGTCGTTCCGCCAGAACCGTCGCAATGCGCGGCAACGCGATGCGGGACAGGACAAAGTAAATCGCGATCAGTGCGATCAGAAGCCAGAAAATCTGGTTCGGCATCCAGTCGGCGCAAAGCTGTGGCATGCCGATGGCGCTGCCATCCGGACCCACACAAGCGCTGGCTGTACCAGTGGTTTCGGTTGCCATATCGTCCTCCGTCGGAACTTGTCGTTACATCGGGCGGGCCGCGTGATTACGGCACCGCCCGCGCGTAAGGATTTAAGTCCGAAACTTAGACGGCGAACATCAGCAGCAGCGACACGAGGAACGCGAAGATCCCCAGCGCTTCTGCAAACGCGATACCGATGAAGAGCGTTGCTGTCTGCGATGCAGCAGCGGACGGGTTACGCAGAGCACCTGCGAGGTAGTTGCCGGCCACGTTGCCCACCCCGATTGCGGCTGCGCCGGAACCGATTGCTGCCAGGCCTGCGCCGATATGTGCGAGATCGCCTTCCATGTGAATTCTCCTTACGATTGGAAGTTAGCGTTTAGGCGTAGGGTGCGTGATGTCACGCACCGAACATTAGTGTGACGGGTGCAGCGCGTCCTTGAGGTACACGCAGGTCAGGATCGTGAACACGTAGGCCTGAATGAAGGCCACGAGCACTTCCAGAGCATAGATTGCCGTGATGCCGAGGATCGACAGAGGCGCGACTGCAGTGATCGCGGCGAAGCCGGCGAACACTTTGAGAACCGCGTGACCGGCCATGATGTTACCCGCAAGACGGATGGAATGGCTCACAGGGCGCACGAAGTACGAAATCAGTTCAATCACTGCGAGGATCGGGCGCAGCGCCAAAGGCGCGCTCGAGACCCAGAAGAGGCCAAGAAAGCCAGCGCCGTTCTTGATGAAGCCCAGCGCGGTCACGGCGATGAAAACACCAAAGCCCAGCACTGCCGTCACCGCAATATGCGACGTCGGCGAGAAGGATGTCGGGATCAGAGCAAGGAAGTTCGAGAAGACGATGAACATGAACAGCGTGAAGATGTACGGGAAATACTTGACCGCATCCTTGCCGGTCACGTCTTCGACCATCTTGTAGACAAAACCATAGGCCAGCTCGGCGATCGATTGCACCCGTGTCGGCACTGTCGCGCGCTTGGAGGTGCCCAGCACCATCAGCGCGATGACACAGGCGACTGCGAGCAGGAGCCACAACGCCACATTGGTAAAGGTGAACATGCCCACTGCACCGTCGCCAAACAGCGGCTTGACGATGAACTGGTCCATTGGGTGGAAAACCAGTCCGCCTTCGCTCTGACCGTTAGCTTCCGTCGCCATGTCGATCCCTCTCGTTCTCTCCGGCCAGATCGGCCAGTTGTTTGACCTGCAACTCCTTGGCGGTGCGGATCATCACATTCACCCCCGCCGCGAAGCCCAGCAATGTAAACAGCACCATCAACCACGGATCGGTCCCGAAGACCGCATCTAGCCCGTATCCGATGCCAAATCCGATCCCAAGACCGGACACCATCTCGATCACCATGCGCCACGCTTGCTGCGCCTGGCTGTAGTGTTCCTCCTGGTGAGGCTTGTCTTCCTTGGCCCCCTTGGCCGCCGCAATCCGCGCTTCCAGCTCCTTCAGCCGTTGCTTTGGATCACTCTCAGACATGCGCTCCATCCCAATTGGAACTTTGAGCATGTGCTACGGTGCAGCATGCCCTGAGTCAAGGCGCTGCTTCGCCCAGCTCGCCTGAGCTTAAACCATTGAAAATATATATTTTAAGAGCGCCAAGAACCAAACAACCAAACGGTCGCAGCCGCAAGTTTCAGGTTTTCGGTCCGTTTGGCATATTCAACTTTTCGGTTGAGTTTTGGCGCGGTCTCCGTCTACTGCGCGTCATGGCCCCAACACTCGACACTGTCTTCGCAGCTCTGGCAGACCCGACGCGCCGTCAGATCCTGACGATGCTGCTCGAAGATGACATGGCCGTCACCGACGTGGCCGAACCGTTCGAGATGTCGCTTGCCGCGATTTCCAAGCACCTGATGGCCCTGGCAGACGCGGGCCTGATCAGTCAGGAAAAACGCGGCCGCGTGAAATGGTGCAAGCTGGAAGCCGATGCACTGCGCGAAGCCAGCATCTGGATGCAAAGCTTCGGTCAGTTCGAAGCCATCAACCTCGATGCCTTCGAACGCTTTCTTGAAACCGAAAACCTGACCTCAGACACCTGACGCCCAAACGCGTCGACGCGTTTGAGCACTCCGTCGACGGAGTGTCCGCGCCTCACGCCGCCAGCCCGCGCCCCTTGAGCAACGCCTCAACCCCAGGCATCCGTCCCCGGAACTGGGTATAGAGCACATCTGCCTCCTCGGACCCGCCGGCGGACAGGATGAACTGCTCCAGCTTTCGCGCCATTATCGGATCGAACGCGCCACCTGCTTCCTCGAACGCCTCGAACGCATCCGCATCCATAACCTCAGACCACATGTAGCTGTAATAGCCTGACGAATACCCGTCCCCGGTAAACACATGTGCAAAATGCGGCGTGGCATGACGCATGACAATGGCCTCCGGCATCCCGATCTCCGCCAACACCTTGGCCTGCTCGGCCATTGGATCGGCAGGAGGCTCGCCCTCGTGGAACGCCAGATCCACCAACGCCGAGGCCACGTATTCCACCGTCTGGAAGCCCATGTCATAGGTCGCCGCCGCCAGCACCTTGTCCAGCATCTCCTGCGGCATCGCCTCGCCGGTCTCTGCGTGGGTCGCGAATTCCTGAAGCACCGCCGGCACTTCCAGCCAATGCTCGTACAACTGGCTTGGCAACTCGACAAAGTCCCGCGCCACCGACGTGCCCGAGATCATGTCATAGGTCACATCCGACAGCATTTGGTGCAGCGCATGCCCGAATTCGTGGAACAGCGTCCGCGCGTCATCATACGACAGCAGCGCCGGGTCACCCTTGGCGAAGTTGCAGATATTCACGACGATCGGCGCCTGCACATCCGGGAACTTGCGCTGCGACCGCATCGCCGAGCACCATGCACCCGACCGCTTCGACGCCCGCGCGAAGTAATCCCCGATGAACACCGCCACATGCTTCCCGTTCCGCGTTACCTCCCAAGCCCGTGCATCCGGGTGGTAGAGCGCCACATCCAAAGGCCGGAACTCCAGCCCGAACAGCCGATTGGCACAGGCAAAGGACGCTTGAATCATGTTTTCCAATTGGAAATAGGGCTTCAACTCCGCCTCGTTCAGCGCAAATTCCTCACGTCGCCGCGCCTCGGAATAATACCGCCAATCCCACGCCTGCAATGGCCCGTTCACACCATCGGCCACCATCCTGTCTTCCAGCAGCGCAGCATCCGCCAAAGCCCGCGCCTTCGCAGGCTCCCACACATCCATCAACAAATCGCGAACAGCCTCAGGCGTTTTCGCCATCTCGGTCTCAAGCTTGTAGGACGCGAAATCGTCATACCCAAGCAACTTCGCCCGCTCGGCCCGCAACTTCAAAATTTCCGCTGCAACCCCACGGTTGTCCGTCTTGCCGCCATTCTCGCCGCGCGCCACCCAGGCGCGCCAGGCCTCTTCCCGCAACGACCGATTGGGGCAGAACTGCAAGAACGGCACGATCACCGACCGCGACAGCGTCAATACAGGACCATCCGCACCCCGCTCCTTGCCTGCCGCGCGCACCGCGCTCACCACAAACGCAGGCAATCCCTCCAACTCATCCTCGGACAAGGCCCGCTGCCAGTCGCGCTCATCCGCCAGAAGGTTCTGCCCGAACTGCGTGCCCAAGGTCGCCAAACGCCCCTTGATCTCCTTCATCCGTGCCGCGGCATCCCCGGTCAGCGCAGCACCCGCCCGCACGAAGCCCCGATGGGTCAGCATCAGCACACGCGCCTGCTCTGGCGTCAGGTCCAGCGCATCCCGCGCCAGCCACACCTGTTCAATCCGCGCAAACAGCGCCTGATTGCCATAGATTGCCGCTGAATGCGCGGCCAGTTTGGGCGAAAACTCACGCATGATCTCTTCGCGCATGTCGGTGCTGTCGGCGCCGGCCAGATTGTAAAACACACCCAATACCCGGTCCAACGCCGCGCCGGTCCGCATCAGACCTTCAATCGTGTTCTCGAAGGTCGGCGGCTCCGGATTGGTCGCCACCGCCTCGACCTCCACCAGCTCTTCCGCCATCGCAGCCTCGATCGCGGGCGCGAAATGCGCGTCGTCGATCCGTTCAAAAGGCGGCAGGCCGAACTCTGTGTCCCAGGTCTCAAGTAACGGGTTGGTCATTGAAGGCTCCTATTCGGTTTCCACAAAACCTAGGGCCAGCCGACGCCGACAACAATGGGCCACGCACAGGGAAAGCGGTGTTCAGTGGGCAGCAGCGGCCTTTGCACCAGGGCCGCAGATCGGGCAATCGCCCCGCGATTTCAACCCGATTTTCCGCGTCTCGCCCCAAAGCGCGTCGTAGATCAGCATCTCGCCCGTCAACGCCTGCCCCGCCCCGGTGATCAGCTTGATCGCCTCAACCGCCATCATCGACCCGATCACCCCAGGCAACGGCCCGATCACGCCAGCCTCGGCACAAGACGGCGCCAGCCCCGCCGCAGGGGCTTCGGGGAAAATGCACTGGTAACAGGGCGTACCCGACGCTGGATCAAAGACCGAGATCTGCCCTTCCCATTGCGACAGCGCGCCCGAAATCAACGGCTTGCCCATGGCAACCGCCGCACGGTTCGCCAGATAGCGGGTGTCGAAATTGTCCGTACCGTCCAGAACCAGATCATACTCCGCCACCAGCTTTTCGGCCACATCCTCTGTCAGCCGCCGGTGATAAGGTCGCACCTCGACATGCGGGTTCTGTGCCAGCATCGCGGCCTGCGCGGAAAACACCTTTGGCATGCCGATGTCCTGATCCCGGTGGATCACCTGCCGTTGCAAATTGGCGTTCTCGACCACATCATCGTCGATCACCCCGATGGTGCCCACGCCCGCCGCTGCCAGGTATTGCAACGCAGGCGCGCCCAATCCTCCGGCCCCAATCACAAGTACCTTAGCATCGCGCAGCGCCTTCTGTCCCGGCCCGCCGATCTCGCGCAGCACGATATGACGGGCATAGCGCTCCAACTCCGAGGCCGAGAAACTGGCAGACCGCTTCACCGGCACTGCCTCCCCTTGTTCCTTGACCAGTGCGCGGGTCTTCAACCCTTTGACGACCCGCCCGTAAAGAACCGCAATCGCCGCAAACACACCCAGAAGAATCCACAGCGCCGCACTCTCGCCTGTCGCCATGCGCAACGGATGGCCCACCGGCAACGCGATCTGGATGAATAGCACGCCCACATAAAGCAGTCCGATCATGTAGAGCCGCGCCGTCCGTGGCATCTTCATCAGCGCGCCCAGACCCCAAAGGGCCGCTGCCATGGCGAAGACGACAATCATTCCGACACCCCGGTCGATCCAAACCCACCAGCACCCCGCGCCGTGTCGTCGAGGGTCTCCACCAAATCGAACTCCGCGCGCAGCACCGGGGCGACGATCATCTGCGCAATCCGGTCACCATGCAAAATCTCGAACGCTTCGTGTCCGGCATTCATCACGATCACCCCCAAAGGCCCCCGATAATCACTGTCGATCGTCCCCGGCGTATTCGGCAATGTGATCCCGTGCTTCAAGGCAAGCCCCGAACGCGGCCTGATCTGCACCTCATACCCCTCTGGGATCGCCATGCGCAGTCCTGTCGGCACCAGCGCCCGCGCGCCCGGTTCCAGCATGACAGACCCGCGATCAGGGAAATTCGCCCGCAAATCCGCCCCCGCCGCACCGGCACTGGCATAGACCGGCAGCCCCAAAGACTTGTCCGCCTCGTCTTCCCAAGTCAGCCTGATCGCAACCACGCCTTGCCCTTCTTCTTTTTCCAAATATGCAAAATGGCCCAACCGCGCCGTCAGACCAGCGCGTCGGCAATCCGTGCAGCCAATTGCCGCGCCACCGCATCCTTGCCCATGCGCGGCCAGGCCTCGGCCCCAGCGTCCGAGATCAGAGTCACCGCGTTCTCGGTCCCACCCATGATGCCCGTCGCTGGCGACACGTCATTTGCCACGATCCAGTCACAACCCTTCCGCGCCCGCTTGTTGGTGGCATTCTCGATCACGTCATTGGTCTCGGCCGCAAAGCCAACCACAAGGCCCGGACGCCCCTCCGACATCTGAGACACTTCGGCCAGAATGTCCGGGTTCTCCTCGAACGCCAGTGTCGGCAGTGCGCCCTCCACCTTCTTGATCTTGCTCTCCGATGCGCCAACCACGCGCCAGTCGGCGACCGCTGCTGCAAACACCGCCGCATCGGCGGGCAAGGCCGCGAGCACACCCGCCCGCATCTCGCGCGCGGTTTCCACACGTACCACTTCAACGCCATCCGGCGGTGGTACATCCGCCGGGCCCGTGACAAAGACCACCTCCGCCCCCAAGGCTCGCAGCGCCGCCGCAATCGCCGTGCCCTGCGCCCCTGACGACCGGTTCGCGATATAGCGCACCGGATCAATCGGCTCATGCGTCGGCCCGGATGTCACAACGATCCGCTTGCCCCGCAACGGCCCATCCGCCAGCGCGCCCACCACGGCGTCGACAATCTCCAACGGTTCGGCCATGCGCCCGGGCCCATATTCGCCGCAGGCCATGTCGCCCTCATTCGGCCCAACAACGGAAACCCTGTCGCCCTTCAAGACCGAAAGATTGCGCTGCGTCGCGGGATGCTCCCACATCCGCACATTCATCGCGGGAGCGATCATCACCGGCGTATCCGTCGCCAAAAGCAACGTCGTCGCCAGATCGCCTGCCATCCCTTGCGCCATTTTCGCCATCAGATCCGCTGTCGCCGGGGCCACCAGCACCAGATCGGCCACGCGGGACAATTGGATATGCCCCATTTCGGCCTCGTCCGTCAGATCGAACAGATCAGTATAAACCTTTTCCCCCGCCAGCGCCGAGACCGACAAAGGCGTGACAAATTCTGCCGCCGCCCGCGTCATGACCGGCGTCACCGCCGCACCGCGTTCGCGCAACCGGCGGATCAGGTCGAGGCACTTATACGCCGCGATCCCGCCGCCGATGATCAGAAGGATACGTTTGCCGCTCAACATAAGGCACAGTCCTGACAGGGTCCCGCACCTTGTTACGGGGCCGCCGGGCAAAACTCAATCAGCGGAACGCGGCGCAGGGATCTCCCCGATCCACCTCTGGCGCAGTTTCCACCACGTCGAACAAACCCTGGGGCAGCACATCATCCTCGCCCTGTCCCAATGACGCAATCCGCAAATCAGGCGCCGCTGCCATGAGATAGACCGGCGCACCCCAATCCTTGCGCGCATGTCCGTTGCCGGTGATCACCACCACAGGCCCGCCATGCGCTTCGAAAGCCTGTACCGCGGAATAGGCCAGCTCGGCATCCCGCAGCCGTTGAATGTCCACCATCACCGGCAGCATCTCTGCGGGCATCGCATCGCAATGCGCCGCCAGTTGCAAGGCCTCGCGCTGCGCCTGCTGCTCCTCTGGCAGAACAGCCGTCAGCCCATAGGCCGCCGCATCACCGCGAAACGCCGATGCCATCCCTTCGGCCATAGCGGCACGCGCCACGTCACGAGGCACCGCCGCGCCGAAATAAGCAGCCTCGGGTGCCGCCGCGAAGATCGGATAGTACATTGAGAAATCCGGCCATCCGCTCTCGTTCCAGCCCAAAGCGGCTTCCAACGCTCCCGCGTCCGTCACCAAATCCGGCGTCACCAAATCCGCCTGCGCCTGCGTCAACATCTCGAAGACCAGAGCAGTCGGCTGCACCTCAGCCACCAGTTCGGCCTGGCGCAGATGATGCGCCGGGTTGTCATGCAACTCCCCCAGAAACACCACATCCGCGCCATCAAAAACGCCCCCAGCGACCAGAGCCGTGGGGGCGCACATTAGAGTAGTAATCAACGCATACTTCATGAAAGGAAGTGATGCACCTCAGGGCTTTGGGCTTCAAGCGACTTCCGGATTTTGGCAAAGGCCGCCGCCTCAAGCTGGCGCACCCGCTCCTTGGACAAGCCAAGCTCATTGCCAAGGCTCTCCAGCGTCCGCGCGTCTTCCCGCAACTTGCGCTCACGCACAATGAACCGCTCACGTTCATTCAGCTGGTTCATCGCCATCATCAGCCACTGGCGCAGCTGTGCGAGGTCCAGATCCTCTTCGACCCGCTCATCCGCCTGCGCACTGTCATCTTCGAGCGCATCAATCCACTCGCGGCCTTCGTCCTCGGTCGATTGCGTCGCGTTCAATGAATAGTCGGACCCGGACAACCGGCCCTCCATCATCTCCACGTCGTGCAACGGCACACCGATCTCTTCCGAAATCATGCGACGCAATTCGTGCCCTTCAAGCACCTTGCCTTCAGCCGCTGCTTCGCGCTCCAGTCGCGCCTGAACCCGGCGCATGTTGAAAAACAGCGATTTCTGCGAAGAGGTCGATCCGGTCCGCACAATGGACCAGTTGCGCATCACATAATCCTGAATTGATGCCTTGATCCACCAAACAGCATAAGTCGAAAAGCGCACACCACGATCAGGGTCAAACTTGTCCGCCGCCTTCATCAGCCCAAGCCCGGCTTCCTGAATGAGATCGTTCATCGGCGCACCATAGCGCTTGAACTTCGACGCCATCGAGATCGCCAGCCGCATGTACGCTGTGATCAAACGATGAAGCGCAACCTCGTCGCGTTCATCGCGCCATGCATAAGCCAGCTTGAGTTCCGTCTCCGCGTCCAGCAATTCTGCTTTCATCGCACGGCGAGACAGGGTTTGGTCGTTAAACGAGTCCAGTGCCATAAGTGCCCCCTGATCTTATCTCTTGTATCGTTTACGAGCGCTTCCCGCGCATGGATCAAAGATTCATGAAAAAAAGTTTCAACAATCTCCCAACGCCCTTGCACGTTATTCGTTCCGGTGATGGGCAGGCGCACAATTCGAAATTGGGCAGATTGAATCCAAGTCAGTAAAGATACAGGAAACACAGGTAATCGGAGCGAACCCTGCATGACTTACGAGCTTTTCATCGGCGACTACGCCTATTCCAGTTGGTCACTGCGCGGCTGGCTGCTGTTCCGCAAACTCGACATCGCACCGACGGTACAACTGGTGGATTTCCACAAAGCAGAAGTTGCAGAACAACTCACCGATATCGTCCCTGCCCGCACGGTTCCCGCGATGCGCACACCCGAAGGCACAGTGATCTGGGACTCGCTCGCCATGGCCGAAGAACTGCACAGCCGCTATCCCGACGCTGGGCTCTGGCCCTCTGACCCGGCGACTCGCGGCCTTGGCCGCGCACTCGCGGCCGAAATGCACTCGGGTTACAGCGCCCTGCGCAGCGAATGCCCGATGAACCTCCGAACCGCCTACCGCGATGTGCCGCTCTCTGATGCCACCCGGGGCGACATTGCCCGCATCGAAACCGTCTGGGCCCATGCGCGCAATCTTTACAGCGATCAAGGGCCTTGGCTACTGGGCGAATATTCAATTGCAGATATCGCCTTTGCCCCTGTGGCCGCGCGATTTGCGGGATACGATGTGGCGCTGTCGGACATTGCTCAGTTTTATGTCGAGACGCACCTCTCCGATCCTTGGTTCCGCGAATGGCGGGAAATGGGCCTCAGCATCGGTGAGACCCTCGCCCATTACGCCATACCCTTCGATACCAAGCCTTGGCCTGGCCCCGCCTAAGCACCCGCGTTAACCTTTTCGCAACCATGATGGCGGCACCCTCTCAGCACACGAGGACCGGATCACATGGTTGCGCACGCCTACACCGTCGCCTTTGAAGGCGTTGATGCCCGCATGGTCGAGGTGCAATGCGCCGTGACGCCCGGATTACCTGCGTTTTCGCTGGTGGGCCTTCCGGACAAGGCGGTCTCGGAATCCCGAGACCGGGTGCGCGGCGCGCTGTCGACCCTGCACATTGCCCTGCCCTCCAAGCGGATAACGGTAAACCTGTCGCCCGCCGACCTGCCCAAGGAGGGATCGCATTTCGACCTGCCCATCGCCTTGGCGTTGCTGGCCGAGCTGGACATCCTGCCCAAAGACGCGGTGGCCGATGCGGTGGCTCTGGGGGAACTGTCGCTCGATGGCGCGCTGATCCCTGTGATCGGCGCTCTGCCCGCCGCGATGGCCGCGGCCGAAGAAAACCGCGCCCTGATCTGCCCCGCCGCGTCGGGCGCAGAAGCCGCTTGGGTCGGCGGCTGTCAGGTGATCGGAGCAAAGGGGCTAATGGACGTGATCCAGCACGTCACCGGACGCACCCCGCTCAGCCCCTGTGACCCCGGTGAGGTCAGCCAATCCGCTGACCGCCGCGACATGCGGGATGTCAAAGGACAGGAACGCGCCAAACGGGCGCTCGAAATCGCGGCAGCAGGGCGACATCACGTATTGATGGTCGGCACGCCGGGTTCTGGCAAATCCATGCTCGCTGCCCGGCTTCCGGGCATTCTACCGCCCCTCACCCCGACCGAGGCGCTGGAAACCTCGATGGTGCATTCGCTGTCCGGTCTGATCGAGTCCGGCGGCATCTCGCGCCACAGGCCGTATCGCGAGCCGCATCACACCGCCTCGATGGCTGCCATTGTCGGCGGTGGGCGCACCGCCAAACCCGGTGAGATCAGTCTTGCACATAATGGCGTGCTCTTCATGGACGAGTTTCCAGAGTTCCCGCGCACCGTGCTCGAAACCCTCCGCCAGCCAATCGAAACCGGCGAAGTGATGGTCGCCCGTGCCAACGCGCACATCAAGTACCCGTGCCGGTTCATGCTCGTGGCAGCCGCCAATCCGTGCAAATGCGGCTATCTGAGCGATCCAGCAAGGGCCTGCTCACGCGCACCAAATTGCGGCGAAGACTACATGGGCCGTATCTCAGGCCCATTGATGGACCGGTTCGATTTGCGCGTCGATGTCCCTCCGGTGGCATTTCGGGATCTCGATCTGCCCAGCACAGGTGCAAGCAGCGCAGATCTCGCCAACCGCGTTTTCTCGGCCCGAAACCGTCAGGCGGAACGGTTCGACAACCATTCGGGCCTGCGCCAGAACGCAGATTTGCAAGGCGACCTGCTCGAAGAAGTCACCCGGCTTGATACCGAAAGCCGCAGCCTTCTAACCAGCGCCGCCGACCGCTTCGGGCTCTCCGCCCGTGGCTATCATCGCGTGTTGCGCGTGGCGCGGAGCATTGCCGATCTTGAGGATTGCAATGACATCAGCCGGGACCATGTTGCCGAAGCACTCAGCTATCGGTTGCCACAAAACGCCCCGTGATGCAGTCCACCAAGCCTGGTGGACAGCGCACTAAACCTTCGATTCGATCGCCTGCCAGATCTTCTCGGCCACGTTGTTCCCATCGAATCGTTCCAGTTCCTGAATTCCTGTTGGCGATGTCACGTTGATCTCTGTCAGGTAGTCGCCGATCACATCAATCCCAACGAAAATCTGTCCCTTTTCGCGCAAAAGCGGCCCAATCCGCGCGCAGATTTCCAGGTCGCGATCCGACAGCCCGATTTTTTCAGGCCGTCCGCCCACATGCATGTTCGACCGCGTTTCGCCCTCTGCAGGCACCCGGTTGATCGCTCCCACCGGCGCGCCGTCCACCAGAATCACCCGTTTGTCACCCGCCGACACATCGGGCAGGAACTTCTGCACGATCAATGGCTCACGCGAGAACCCGGTGAAAAGCTCATGCAACGAGGTCAGATTGCGGTCATTTGCATCCAGCCGGAACACGCCCGCCCCGCCGTTGCCGTAAAGCGGCTTCAGAATGACATCCCCATAACGCGCCTTGAACGCTTTGATCGTGTTCAAATCCCGTGCGATCATCGTCGGCGGTGTCAGGTCCGGGAAATCCAGCACCAAAAGCTTTTCGGGATAGTTGCGGACCCAGAATGGGTCGTTTACCACCAGTGACTTGCCCTTGAGGCGATCCAAAAGATGCGTCGAGGTGATGTAATGCATGTCAAAAGGCGGATCCTGACGCAGCCACACGACATCCATCTCCGCGAGGTCGACCTCCACTTCCGGCTCCAGTGAGACATGATCCCCCTGCAGGCGCTGCACCGTGAACCAGTGTCCGCGTGCCAGAATGCGTCCCTCGTCATAAGCCAGCTTGTCCGGGCTGTAGAAAAACAACGTATGCCCACGCGCCTGCGCCTCTTCGGCCAGCCGAAAAGAGCTGTCTGCATTGATATCAACGGACTGGATCGGGTCCATCTGAAACGCGATTTTCATGTGCTGCCCTCTGCAAAGCTTGACCCGTTACATGGCGCAAGCCCGAGAGCGGTGCAAGATCACCCGGTCAGTGCATCATACTGGCATTGGGAAGGATCTCGATGACGCCCTGCGCATCTACCAGCGCCACATCTAGTCGTGAGTCGGTCAGGCTTCCGGTTGGGCATCGGCCAAGATAGTCTTCTGCGCTGTGCAAGATGCGACCCATCTGTCGCGGCGTCAGGCGTTGTAGTGCTTGTGCATGTGTCCGGCTTTTTTTGACTTCGACAAAAACAACACTGTCCCCTTCAGACAGGATCAGGTCAATTTCGCCACAAGGCCCGCGCCAACGCGTTTCCAGCAAGACCGCACCTCCATCGCAGTACCGCCGCGCGACTGCCTGTTCAGCGCTCAGCCCAGCGTGATAATTGGTGCGCTTTTGATCCTCGGCAAAGGCTATGTCGCTTTGAAAATCGAATGGCATCCAAAATCCCCTTTCCGACTCACCTTAAACCCAAGGCACTCAATTTTTTCCTAACGCCATCGCCCTTTGATAAGCCTCCCGACGCGGTATGCCGTAAATCTTTGACACTTCGCTGGCCGCATCTTTGACGGAAAGCCGCCCCAGCGCGTCCCGCAGTGCATCGTCGAGCGTCGCCTGATCCGCCTGCATCGCGGCACCACCGCGGTCGATCACCACGACAATCTCGCCCTTCGGAGGCTCATCATACGTCTCAGCTAACTCCGCCAGCGTCCCCGCACAACGCTCTTCGAACTTCTTGGTTAACTCCCGACACACAACAGCCTGTCGATCCGCTCCCAGAATCTCAGCCGCATCTCGCAGCAAGGCGCCCAGCCTTTTCGGGGACTCGTATAAGATCAGTGTCGCTGGAACAGACGCCAACTCGGCCAATGCAGATTTTCGCTTGCTCGCGCTGTTGGACAGAAAGCCTGCAAACAGGAACCGATCCGAAGGTAGCCCGGACAGCGTCAGCGCAGCCACCGCCGCCGTTGGCCCCGGTGCCGTGGTGCAGGGAACACCCGCCTCCAAAGCCGCGCGCATCAGATCAAATCCGGGGTCCGAAATCAGCGGCGTGCCCGCTTCGGACGCATAGACCACCGATTGTCCTGCGTCCAAAGCTGCCATCAGTTTCGGCCGGGCCTTGTCGCCGTTATGGTCGTGATACGCCACCACAGGCCGATCGCCCAAAGCCACACCGTGGATTTCCATCAATCGCCGCAAAGAGCGCGTATCCTCTGCCGCCAAAACATCCGCCGACGCCAAAATGTCGAGCACCCGCAAAGTGATGTCGCGCGCATTGCCCAGCGGGGTCGCCACAAGGTACAACCCCGGCGCGATCTCGCGTGTCTGCCAATTCATGTCTGGACCCGCCTTTGTCGTCGTCTATTATCTGCCCAACCAATAAAGCGTGCGGCCTCATTCGCGCGCATCAAGGGAGTGCGTTTATGTTGGCCGTTTTGTCCACCCCTCGCAAGCTGTTGCGCAAAGCCGTTGCCGTTGGAGCTTTTCTCGGGCTTGCCGCCTGCGATCCAGCGATGATGAGCGCGCCCGGTATCGGCTCCGGCCCCAGTGTGAACGTACAGGCCCCGGTGCCAGTTGCCCTCCTGATTCCGCGCAGCGACAGTGGCGCCAGTGCGGTCGCAGCAAGCCTCGAAAATGCCGCGCGATTGGCGGTGGACTCGCTCGATGGGGTGCAGATCGACCTGCGCGTCTATGATACCGCAGGCGACGCCCAGCGCGCCGCGCTTCAGGCAGAAACCGCTGTTGCCGAAGGTGCGAAAATCATTATCGGCCCGCTGTTCGGCGAAGCTGCAAATGCCGCCGGCGTGGCCATTGCCGACAATGGCGTCAACGTGCTCAGCTTCTCGAACAACCCATCGATCGCAGGTGGCAACGTGTTCGTGCTGGGTCCAACCTTCCGCAACACCGCCGACCGGCTTCTGGGCTATGCGGCACGTGAGGGCCGAAACTCTGTTGTGATCGTTCACCCGCAGAATGTGGAAGGCGAGTTTGGCAAAGCTGCAATTCAGGCCGCCGCAAGCCGGAACGGCGTGCGCGTTGCGGCCATCCAGTCTTTCCCGTTCTCGCAAGAAGGTGTCTCAACAG
Source organism: Marivita sp. XM-24bin2 (assembly GCA_003149565.1). GTDB lineage: Bacteria > Pseudomonadota > Alphaproteobacteria > Rhodobacterales > Rhodobacteraceae > Marivita. The sequence goes on from QCWH01000014.1 coordinate 26,966, forward strand.
CCGTTCCGCGGATCCGTGACAGCATCTCGTCCACCGGTGCGGATACCGTATTCCTGACGTCGAATGCCGCGGGTGCACTGCCGCTTCTTCTGCAGCTTTTGCCAGAAGCAGGTGTGGCCCCGACCACAACGCAATACATGGGGCTGGCACGCTGGGACGTCCCCGCGCAGATCCTCTCGCTGCCGGGTGCTCAGGGCGGCTATTTCACTCTGCCCGACGCTGCTGCAAAAAACGCCTTTGACAGCCGCTATCGCGCCCAGTTCGGAAGCGAGCCGCACCCGCTGGCCGGGCTCGCATTCGACGGCGTCGCAGCCGTTGGCGCGCTGGTCCGGCAAGGACGCGCCGACGCGCTCAGCGTGCAGGCGCTGACACAAGACTCGGGGTTCCAGGGGGCGAATGGCGTCTTCCGGATTCACCCGGACGGAACCAATGAGCGCGGTCTTGCCGTGGCAACCGTGCGCAACAATCAGGTGATCATCCTTGACCCAGCCCCATCCGGCTTCGGCGGCGCAGGCTTCTGAATCGCTCAATCTGACCAACGCATCGGGCGACTCTGACGCGTCCGACCCGTTTTCCGATATTCTCGTCGTACCGCGATTGCGCGATGCGATGTGGGATGCCATTGGCGATCTGCGCGAAGAACGCGACATCCGTGCTGCGGTCGTGTCCGTTCTCAAGGACGCACAGAAAACCGGGCGCGCCGCGATTGCCGCCCGCCTTGATGCCGAGCCGCGAAATGCGCTTTCCGTGACGACAAGCTACACTTGGCTGACCGACCAGATCATCAAGTTGACCTTTGAAGCGGTAACCCAGCGCATACACCGAAACCCAAATCCAACCGAAGGCGAACGCCTCGCTGTCCTCGCGGTCGGTGGCTACGGGCGTGGCGAGATGGCCCCGTTCTCGGATGTCGATCTGCTCTTTCTCACCCCCTACAAGATTACGGCCTGGGCAGAGAGCGTGATCGAATCGATGCTCTATATCCTTTGGGATCTCAAGCTGAAGGTCGGGCATTCCTCGCGCACCGTCAAAGACTGCCTGAGGCTGGGTGCCGAGGATTTCACCATTCGCACGGCGATGCTTGAACACCGCTTCCTCGTTGGATTCGAAGCTCTCGCCAGCGGCCTCGACTCCAAACTCTGGAACACTCTGTTCAAAGGCACCGAGGGTGAATTCATCGAAGCCAAACTTGCCGAACGCGACGCCCGGCACGTCAAGCAGGGCCAGCGCTATATGGTCGAGCCCAACGTGAAAGAGGGCAAGGGCGGTCTGCGCGATCTGCAATCGCTGTTCTGGATTGCCAAATACATTCACCACACGGACGATTTGGGCAAACTCGTCCGCGCCGGCGTCTTTCGTCCCGAAGAGTTTTCCACCTTCGTCAAGGCCGAGAACTTTCTCTGGGCGGTGCGTTGCCATCTGCACCTTGCCTCGGGCCGCGCCACCGAACAACTCACCTTTGACATGCAGGTCGAGGTGGCCGAGCGCATGGGATACACAGACAAAGGCGGCCGCCGCGGGGTCGAAATCTTCATGCAGGAGTTCTTCCGCCATGCCACAGCTGTCGGAGACCTGACCCGCATCTTCCTGACATCACTCGAAGCCTCGCAGCAGAAAGAGCCCCCCCTCCTCATGCGTCTTCTCAAGCGCGCGCCCAAAATGAGGGACGGCTACGAGGTGGTGAACAACCGCCTGGCCATCGCGGACGATGCCGCGTTTCTGGCGGACAAGATGAACATGTTGCGGATCTTCGAAGAAGCCCTCCGCACGGGCCTGTTAATACACGCCGACGCGATGCGCCTCATCAGCGCCAACCTGCATCTCATCGACCGCGACATGCGCTCTGACAAAGAGGCGCAGCGCATTTTTCTCGATCTGCTGCTGAAACACGGAAACCCCGAACGCGCCCTACGGCGCATGAACGAACTTGGCGTGCTCGCAGCCTTCATACCCGAGTTCGAGCCGATCGTGGCGATGATGCAGTTCAACATGTACCACCACTACACGGTGGACGAACACACGATCCAATGTATCTGGCACCTGAGTGAGATCGAAAATGGCCATCTCGAAGAAGACCTGCCCGTCGCCAGTTCGATCCTCAAGGACGGCGTCAACCGCAAGGTGCTTTACGTTGCGCTTCTGCTGCACGATATCGGAAAAGGCCGGGACGAAGACCATTCCGTCCTTGGTGCCAAGATCGCCCGCAAGGTCGCTCCACGCCTGGGGCTGAACAAACAGGAATGCGCAACTGTTGAATGGCTGGTGCGTTATCACCTGCTGATGTCCGACATGGCGCAAAAACGCGACATCGCCGACCCGCGCACGGTACGCGACTTTGCCAAGGCGGTGCAGACCAAGGAACGGCTCGACCTGCTGTGCGTTCTGACGGTCTGTGACATCCGTGGCGTGGGACCCGGCACCTGGAACAACTGGAAAGCCGTGCTCATCCGCGCGCTTTACCGCCAGACCCGCCGTGCGCTTGAGGACGGGATGGAGGCCCTCAACCGCGAAAACCGCGGTGCGGAAGCGAAAAAGGCCCTGCGCGAGGCGCTCGACGGCTGGGACGCCAAGGCGCTGCGCACCGAAACAGGGCGCCACTACCCACCCTATTGGCAGGGTTTGCATGTCACTGCGCACAAGGTTTTCGCCGAGTTGCTGCGCGACATCGGTGACGACGAGATTCGCATTGACATCCACCTGGATGAAGATCGCGATGCAACCCGTGTATGCTTTGCCCTGTCCGATCATCCGGGTATTTTCTCCCGGCTCGCCGGCGCTCTGGCGCTGGTCGGCGCCAATGTTGTCGACGCGCGTACCTTCACATCGAAAGACGGTTTTGCCACGGCAGCCTTCTGGATCCAGGACGGTGATGGATCACCCTATGAGAACGTGCGCATCCCCCGGCTGCGCGAAATGATTGCCAAAACACTGCGGGGGGATGTTGTCCCGCGCGAGGCCATCAAACCGCGCGACAAGATCAAGAAACGCGAACGCGCCTTCAATGTGCCGACCTCGATCACCTTCGACAATGAAGGGTCCGAGATTTACACGATCATCGAGGTCGACACCCGGGACCGCCCCGGCCTGCTGTTCGATCTCACCCGGACACTGGCCAATGCGAATGTCTATATCGCCTCGGCCGTGATCGCGACCTACGGCGAACAGGTGGTCGACACGTTCTATGTCAAAGACATGTTCGGCCTGAAATTTCACTCCGAAAGCAAACAGAAGTCGCTCGAAACCAAGCTGCGCACGGCCATTTCCGAAGGTGCTGCGCGGGCCAAGGAATGAGCGGCAGGAAAAGCATTTAGGACCATCCCATGCAGTTCACCTATACCGGCAACAATCCCCGTTTCCTTGAACAGTCCTTCTTTGACGGCAATGGCGCACTGAGCATTGCGCTTACCTCAATTTCGCCGACCGAGGCAGAACTGACTCACACCGTATTTACACAGGCGAATGTGACTGTTGTTTTGCGCGGGCTTGGCTTTACCGCCGATACGGCCGGCAATTTCACCTCTGGCGTGATCACCTCGATAGAGTTCAACGGTCTCGATATTGAGCAGGGCAGGATCAGTGAAATCAATTGGGACGCCGCCGCATTTCAGGACGCGTTGATCGACATTTCGGAACAGTCGAATTTCGCGCCCATGGCCGACCTGTTTAATGCTGCCCCACAAATTTCGGTGGATGCCAGCGCGGCGCTTGGTGGGTTCGATCAGGAAACCGCCTGGGCGGGCATTCTGCCGTTTGTCACGCGCCCGATCCTCGTCACCGGTTCGCCCTTTGACGATGTTTTCGCCGGCGGCATCGGCAATGATTATATCGATGCCGGGACAAGCAACGCCGACGGTGACACCATTGTTGGAAGCTTTGGCAGCGACACGATTGCGTTCAATATCCCGGGGGGCGCTGACGGGCCGGGCTTTTTCCTTGACTACGACGGGATCGATATCCCGGTCACCTTCGACATCGACGGTGTGACCGACACCGGCACGGTCAGCAGCGCGACCTTCAGCGATACATTGCTGAAGGTGAACAGCGCCCTGTCGCAATATCTCGGCCTGCAAGGCACGGCTGGCGCGGACAGCTATGACATTCGCCTGAGCGCTGGGCAGGTTGCAGCGCTCATCGGCGGGCCGGGTGCCGACGTGTATGATGTCGATCCCGGCGCGGGTTTGCCGATCTTCGACTTCCTGTCCAGCGATGCCACCGCGGGGCTTGATCTCGACTTCACCACTGGTGTTGTTTCGAATGACGGGTTTGGCAATGCCGAACTGATCAGCTTTGCGAGCCTGCCAGACCTGACCGTCCTTTTTGGAACAGATCTCAATGACACCGTAAGCGACGGCCCCGGCGCTCAGCTTGTCCGGCTTTATAACGGCGATGATCTGTTTCTGTCTGATCTGTCGGGCAATGACAGCATCGATGGCGGAAACGGAGATGATCTCGTCCGCTTTGAAACCATACCGCAGGGCGAGATGACCCTCACCTTCAACGGAACGGTCACCACGGTGGACGACCGCTCCGATCCGGCCGGTCGTGCAGCCCTTTTGCGGGTGGAAACCATCGAAACCGAAGGTGGCGTACAACTCGAACTCGACAAACATGACGGGATCGGGCTGATCTCGGCTGCTGATCTGACCACGCTGACCGAACTTTACATCGCTTATTTCAATCGGGCTGCGGACGCGCTTGGCCTGTCCTTCTGGGCGACCGCTTTTGCAAAGAACGGGTTTTCCTTCGACGAAATCGCGGATCTGTTCTTTGAACAACCCGAGACTGTCGCACTCTACTCCGGGGTAAGCGACGCAGACTTCGTCACCGCCGTCTACAACAATGTCCTCGGCCGCGCGCCGGATCAGGATGGGTTCGATTTCTGGACAGGCCAGCTTGCGGCGGGGACCGTTACCGAAAGCGGGTTCATTCTTGACCTGCTCGACGGTGCACGAGCCGCCACAGGCTCGCCCGACGACGTGGCCTACATCGAGGCCAAGACCGATATCGGGCTCTATTTCGCGGTCGTTCAAGGCCAAAGCAACCTCACCGCGGCGAACAACGTCATGGACGCGTTTGATGGCAGCGCAGCCAGCTTGAGCGCCGCGCAGACGCTTTCCGACAATGCGCTTGCCGACGCCGTGATCAGCGATACCGAGCTCTTGCTTCCCGTGGTCGGCGTGATCGACAACCCGTTTGCCGATATCGTCTGAGACATGACGTGACCGCACCGCGGACCGCCATTCTCCGGCATACGCCTGTCTCGCCTGACGCAAAACGCCCGCCAACACGAAAAGCCCGGTAAGGAAAAGACGTGAGACCCAAGACAGATGCCAGATCATCGCGGATCGTACCCATAGGGTTGTTCGGCCTGTCCAACTTCGGCGACCGCTTCCCGCAAACGGTCTTCGTTGCGCCGGCGTAAATCGCGGTGAATGTCGCGATATCTTCTGTCGGCGCGGGTCGCCTCGAACAAGGCCCGTGCCTCGGTGATAGGTACTAGCCCGGCCATCGGACGCCGCCGCCGCCGCCGCAAGATTGCGTATCGCGCTCCGGAATGGCTCACATCGTCCAACACTTGTCGCAGATGGGCGCGCGGCGCGTTGCGAGAGAAACCGCGGTTTTGACCAAACCATACGGAACTTTTGTACGGTTCAGCACCCCGATCCGTACGGGTCCTCTGTTCACACTCTCAAATTTACCCAAACTCCCGAATTTTGGCTCAAAATCGGTGTAGCACCGTACGGATCGTACGGCTCAACCGTACAAGAGGCTCTTTTCGCCACAAGATTTCTGCTCTACCCCAACGGTGACGCGCAAGGAGTCCCGATGAAACCGATCCGCCTCATATCCGGTGTTCTCACCGTTGGCTTCTGGACTCTGATGAGCCGGATCCTCGGAGTGCTGCGCGAGGTCATGATCCTCGCCTTCATCGGTCCGGGCCCCGTCATGGACGCCTTTGTCGCGGCTTTCCGCCTTCCCAACATGTTCCGCCGTTTTTTTGCCGAAGGGGCATTCAACGCGTCCTTTGTTCCGATGTTTTCCAAGCGGTTAGAGACGGACGACGACCCAGTTGGCTTTGCCACCCAGGCTCTCTCGGGCCTGACCTTTGTCCTCGTGATCCTGAGCGCGCTGGCGATGATCTTTATGCCGGGTCTGGTCTGGCTCATCGCCGGCGGCTTTGCTGGAGACGTCCGGTTCGACCTGACGGTAGACTATGGCCGGATCGTCTTTCCCTACATCCTGCTGATGTCGCTGACTGCGCTTTTCTCGGGCGTCCTGAACGCCACAGGTCGCTTTGCCGCTGCCGCTGCGGCACCTGTGTTTCTCAATATTTTCGTTTGCACATCAATGGCTTGGGCCGCATACACCGGAGGAGAGGTGATCCGCTGGCTGATCTGGACCGTGCCGGTCGCAGGTGTCGCTCAACTCGCCCTGGTCTGGGTCGCGTCTGACCGGGCAGGCATTCGCCTGCGGCCTTCTCGGCCCCGTTGGACGCCAGAGATGAAGCGGCTTGTCATTGTCGCCATTCCAGCCGCCCTCGCTGGCGGTGTCATGCAGATCAATCTGCTTGTCGGCCAACAGGTAGCCTCGCATTTCGACAAGGCCGTCGGTTGGCTCTACGCCGCTGACCGCCTCTACCAGTTGCCCCTCGGTGTCGTTGGCATCGCGGTTGGGATTGTGCTCTTGCCAGACCTCTCCCGCCGCCTGAGCGCGCAAGACGACCAAGGGGCAAAACATGCCTTTTCCCGGGCTGGAGAACTGTCTCTTGCATTGACCATTCCGGCGGCGGTGGCCTTGGTCGTCATCCCTTTGCCTCTGGTGTCGGTTTTGTTCGAACGCGGCGCAACAGGCCCGGACGATTCCGCCGCGATTGCCGTGGCGGTTGCGATCTATGGGCTGGGCCTTCCCGCCTTTGTTTTACAGAAGGTTTTGCAGCCTCTCTTCTTTGCCCGCGAAGACACAAAATCCCCGTTCCGCTACGCCGTTTGGTCCATGATTGTGAATGCTGCGGTGGCAATCGGACTTGCGCCCGTCATCGGCTGGGTCGCGCCCGCCATCGCCACCACATTGGCAGGATGGGTGATGGTATGGATGCTGGCACGCGGCGGCCGCAAAATGGGCGATGTTGCGCGGTTTGATGACCAATTCCGTCGCCGCATCTGGCGGGTCTGCTTTGCATCGATCACGATGGGCGGTGTCCTTTGGGTGGGAATGATCTTGCTGGGTCCCGTCCTTGCATTGGCCGGGATACGGTTCATCGCGCTCTTCGCCTTGATAGCCCTTGGAATGGCAAGCTATGCGCTGATCGGGCAATGGGTCGGAGCGTTCTCGCTTCGAGAGTTCCGCGACGCGTTCAGACGCGGGCGCTAGTTTCGCTGACGCAGCTTGTCGACAAGCTTTCCCCAGCCACCCGGAACGAGAACGATCGACATCACGAACCCGATGGCAAAACCAGAGAGGTCAGCCACCCATTCGGCATTCGCACCAAAGAGAAGCCCGAAAACCAATTGGATGACCAATAGAAATCCAATCAGGGTAAAGGCCCGCACCTGTTGTTCACCAAGCTGTCCCAGACGGACCCAAAGCAGGTAAGTGAAGCCGCCAATCAAACCGTAGACCGCCGGGAAGGCTCCAATCAGAGGCGTAGAGCTACCCACGATAAGGGCATAAACCAAAGCCCCTCCCGCAGCGGACACAAAAAAGATCAGCAGCACGGCAAGGCTGCCCATTGCTTCACCCACCATCTTGCCAAGCGCGAGCAACATGACCCCTGCGAACAAAGCATGCGTAAAGCTGGCATGTACGAACGGGTACGAGAAAAAGCGCATCACATGCTCGACCGGCCAACGCCCTGCCTCCCGCATCCAGGCGAAAATCTCGGCCGAAAACGCGAAGCGCTCCAATGTGCCAAGCCGCCAGCCCACGGCTTCGGGTCCCCCCACCAGACCACGCGCGCCAAGAGTGAAAAACACCTCCAGCCCGACGATGACCAGAAAAAGCGCAATCACCACGGGTGGCAGCGGGTTCAGCGGGGGTTCGTTATGGGGGTGGGTCACTGCTCTGGCCCTTGCTTGACGGCACTTGGGGTCATGGGTAAGGCACCGGAACCAGTTTTGCCAGATGGAGTTTTGCCATGTCCGAGGGGGTCCAAACCTCTCCCGCGTTCACACCCCGCGTCTTTTCGGGGATCCAGCCCTCCGGGGGGCTGACACTGGGCAACTATCTCGGGGCGATCAAACGCTTTGTCGAAAAGCAGGATGAAGATTACGAGACGATCTACTGCATCGTCGATCTGCACGCGATCACCGCGACCCTGTTCGAGCCCGACGTGCTGCGTCGCCAGACACGGGAATTGACGGCCGGCTATATCGCAGCGGGCCTCGATCCCGCGAAGTCCATACTCTTCAACCAGAGCCAGGTCGCCGAGCACACGCAGCTCGCCTGGATTTTCAACTGCGTCGCCCGGATGGGCTGGATGCAGCGCATGACACAGTGGAAGGACAAAGCAGGCAAGAACCAGCAGAACGCCTCGCTTGGTCTTTTGGCCTATCCCGCACTGATGGCGGCAGACATCCTTCTCTATCACGCGACCCATGTTCCGGTGGGCGAGGATCAGAAGCAGCATCTGGAACTGACCCGCGACATCGCGATCAAGTTCAACCATGATTACGGCGTGGAGTTCTTCCCGATCACCGAACCGGTGATCGAAGGCGCAGCAACACGGGTGATGAGCCTGCGCGACGGGTCCAAGAAGATGTCAAAATCCGACCCGTCGGATGCCAGCCGGATCAACCTGACCGATGATGCTGACGCCATCGCGCAGAAGATCCGCAAGGCCAAAACCGACCCGGACGCGCTGCCGTCCGAAGTCGACGGTCTCGAAAACCGGCCCGAGGCCCGCAATCTCGTCAACATCTACGCCGCTCTGGCCGACCAATCGGTCGAGGCCGTGCTGCGCGACGTGGGCGGAAAACCGTTCTCGGAATTCAAGCCCATGCTTTCGGAACTTGCGGTTGCCAAATTGGCCCCGATCTCGACTGAGATGGCGCGGCTGATGCAGCAGCCCGACGAGATCGACGCCATCCTGAACAAAGGCGCGGACCGGGCGCGGACGATTGCAGCACCGATCCTCAAGCAGACCTACGAGATCGTCGGCATGGTGTCCTGACCCGCGCGCCTGCGCACAAATCTTGCGCGCCCTTCGCTCTTTCCTGCAAGGGCGCGCAGATATAGCTTGGTCGAAACGGTCGAAAGGACGGACCATGACCAAAGCTCACCCTAAAATGTCCATAGGACATGTTCATCTCAAGGTGACTGATCTTCACCGCTCTATCGCGTTTTACCGTGATGTGATGGGGCTGGATGTCACGCAGCATTTCGGCGATCAGGCCGCGTTCCTGTCGGCTGGCGGCTATCATCACCATATCGGCCTGAATACGTGGTTCAGCGAAAACGGACCGCGCGCACCCAAGCGCAGTCCCGGGCTGTTCCATGTGGCGTTTCTCTACCCTGACCGCACAGCGCTGGCGCAGGCGTTTCGCATGGTGATTGAAGCCGGGGTCGAGATCGAAGGCGCGGCGGATCATGGCGTCAGCGAAGCCATCTATTTCAGCGACCCCGATGGGAACGGGGTCGAGATCTACCGCGACCGCCCCGAGGCTGAATGGCCCCGCACTGCGCAGGGCGAGCTGGAGATGGCGAATGCGCCGCTCGACCTCGACGCTCTGCTGCGCGAAGCCGCCTGACACGGTCTAGCCGTTGCGCAGGGGCAAGCCTATTAGAAATAGGCTTGCCCAAGGTGCTTCAAAGCACCTTTCCGCCTCTCCCTCTCTGGACCTTCCCCATTCGCAGACCTAACCTGCGCGGCAATCAAGGAGGGCCAGATGGCAACGGGCACAAATATCCACACGTATTTCAACGGCACCTGGCACAATGGCGATGTCGCGGTGATGAACGCCGCGGACCACGGCGCGTGGCTGGGCAGCGGCGTTTTTGACGGCGCGCGGTATGTGAACGGTGTGGCCCCTGACCTTCTGGCCCATTGTGAACGGGTCAACCGCTCGGCCGAGGCGCTGATGGTCACGCCGACGGTCAGCGCCGAAGAGATGGTGCAGATTGTCTGGGACGGGCTGCGCGCCTTTTCTAAAGACACAGCCGTTTATATCCGTCCGATGTACTGGGCGATTGACGGCGACATGACCGCAATCGTGCCACTGGCAGGCAAGACCGGCTTTGCCATCTGCCTCGAAGAAATCCCGATGGCACCTGAAACGGCCAGTGTGACGCTGGGAAAAACCCGCTTTCGCCGTCCTGTTCTGGAAGACGCCGTAGTGAATGCCAAGGCCGGTTGTCTCTACCCGAACAACGCACGGATGCTGGCCGAGGTGCGCGCCCGAGGGTTTCAGAATGCGTTGGTAACAGACGCGATGGGCAACGTCGCAGAAAGCGCAACCGCCAACGTCTTCATGGTCAAGGATGGAGAGGTCTTCACCCCGATCGCCAACGGAACCTTCCTCGCCGGGATCACCCGCGCGCGCCACATCACCAACCTCCGCGCTGATGGCACAACGGTGCATGAAACTGTGCTGAGTTTTGCCGATTTCGAAGCGGCGGACGAGGTGTTTCTCTCTGGCAACATGAACAAGGTCACTCCTGTGGTCGGGTTTGAAGATACGTCCTATCAGGTCGGTCCCGTGACCCGCCGTGTGCGCGAAATGTATTGGGACTGGGCGCTGTCTGGTCAGTGACACCTCTCATGCACCCAGAACCAAGCTCTATTGCACGGGCTCGTCTCCTGCGGCATGATCCTCTGCGGGAGAACATTTATGCGTAAATTTCTTGTCGTTCTGGATGATAGCCGCGAATGCCTGAACGCCATGCGCTTTGCGGCGATGCGCGCAGCCCACACGGGCGGTGGGGTGGAAATTCTGTCCATCATTCCTGCCGACGAGTTCAATCACTGGATCGGCGTTGGGGAAGTCATGCGCGAAGAGGCCCGGGAGCGCATACACGCGCATTTCGAGGTTTTCGCAAAGTGGATGCGCGACAAACAAGGGATCGACCCGGAATTGGTGATCCGCGAAGGTGAAGCGGTGAACGAGATCATCGCACAGGTTCAGGACGACCCGGAAATCGGGGTGCTCGTGCTGGGTGCCAATTCCGGCAAGAAAGGCCCTGGCCCGCTGGTGACACAGCTGACCAAGAATGCAGGCAGCTTGCCGATCCCGATCACGATTGTGCCGGGTGAATTATCCAAGGAGCGGCTTGAAGCGATCACCTGACACCCTCGTTTACGTCAGGTTACCCGATCCGAACCGTGTCTGCGCCAAGACGTAGGAGGATGACGTGACGGTTTATTCAGGGGTCCGATATCTGCTCTTGCTGCATGCTTTCTGTATCGGTGCCATGTTGTCTTTTGCGCCGGCGGCAGCCGCCAAGGAAAACGGGCGCATCACACTGTTTCTGGGCGATGAACGTCTGGAACTGCCACTCAGTGCCGGGCATAGTGATTGGACGGGGTCGCCGGGCTTTGCGCAGGTCAGCATCCTGACACGGCCCTCAGATGTCAAAACCTGGCAGCGGTTTCAATCGCTCCGTCTGGCCTTTGACCTGCTTCGCAGCCGCGCACAGATGCCCGAGATGTCATTACTGCGCCGAACAGGCGATGCAGGCTTCGAGCGTTGGTATGGACGGACGGACAGTGGCGGGCTGATCGTCACAGTGCAAGACAGGGCCCTGGAAGGCGACCTGCTGCGCGTCAGCGGCAGCTTCGCAGGACGGCTTGGGCAGAGCCCGGATTTCGGTCAAACCATCGACTTGTCCGCCCCTATGCCCGTGTCTGGGACTTTTGAGGTGACATTGCTTCCAATTCGTTAATGCCTGCCAAATCGCAGGCACATTATTTAGAACGGTTCTAATCCTTGACGCTGAAACTTCGGCACCGCATATAAAGGGCATCCATCAGGAGGCGCCGCCATGTTTATTCAGACTGAATCCACGCCAAACCCCGCAACGCTCAAGTTCCTGCCCGGTCAGACCGTGCTCGACATGGGAACGGCGGATTTTCCGACCGCAGAAGGCGCTTCGGCATCGCCGTTGGCAACGCGCCTGTTTGGCGTAAATGGCGTCAAAGGCGTGTTCTTCGGACATGACTTCGTAACCGTCACCAAAGACGACGCGACGGACTGGGACCACCTGAAGCCAGCGCTTCTGGGTGCCATCATGGAACACTTCCAGTCCGGAGACCCGGTGATGTCGGGCGACGCACAAGCCCCCTCCGGCCACGCCGACCACGATGGCGAAGATGGCGAGATTGTTGGTCAGATCAAGGAATTGCTCGACAGCCGGGTACGTCCGGCTGTGGCACAGGACGGTGGCGATATCACCTTCCACGGCTTTGACCGCGGTGTTGTGTATCTGCACATGCAGGGGGCCTGCGCGGGTTGCCCGTCCTCGACCCTGACACTCAAAATGGGGATCGAGAACCTGCTGCGCCATTACATCCCCGAGGTGACCGAGGTGCGTCCGGTTGCCGTCTGAACCGACCCTTCTGGCTTTTGACACATCGGCTGCGCATTGCGCAGCCGCTTTGTTTTGTGATGGCAGAGTGGTTGCGAGCCGGGTCGATGATATGGCGCGCGGTCAGGCAGAACACCTGATGCCCATGCTCGAAGGCTTTCTGTCTGAAAATGGGAAATCCTGGTCTGACCTTACGCGTATTGGGGTCGGCACCGGCCCTGGAAATTTCACCGGCATTCGCATTTCCGTTTCGGCCGCGCGCGGTCTGTCACTTGGTTTGGGCATTCCCGCCATCGGTGTCTCGACATTGGAGGCGCTGCGCCACATCCATCCCAGTGCAACCGTTGCCGTCGTCGCGCCGCGCAACATGATCTATGCGCAACACCCAAACGGCGCACCGACGCACATCGCGCAGTCCGAAGCGCCGGACGCAGTCTTCGCGCTCGACCCGTCCGCAATGATTACGGCTCTGGCCGAAATAGCGGCTCAGGCAGATGCCGCCAAATCGGAGCGTCCAAAACCGCTCTACATCAAACCCGCCGACGCCGCCCCGGCACGCGACACGGCTCCGGTGATCCTTCCGTGACACCCGACAAGATGGCCGCATTGATGGACCGGGCCTATGTCGAGATGCGCCCTTGGTCAGCGAAGGACATAGCTGACACACTTACAGCCCGGCATTGCCAAGCGCTGTGTCACGCGCACGGTTTTCTGATCGTGCAGATGGTCGCTGGTGAAGGCGAAATCCTCGCCCTTGCAACAGATCCCGACGCGCAGCGGCAAGGGGTGGCGTCGTCGCTTGTGTCAGAGCTCATCCGCATCGCGACAGGGCACAATGTCAGCCGTCTGCTGCTGGAAGTTGCCAGCCAAAATCAGCCAGCGCGCGCATTCTACGCCTCGAAGGGATTCGCACAGGTCGGTCTGCGTCGCGGATATTACACACTACGAGACGGAACAAAGGACGATGCGGTGCTGCTTTCTCTGGCCATTGCGCAAGGTCAAGGCGGTCCTGCGCCAGTGTCACAAGGCTCTGACACAAAAAGCGGTTGAACTATCTTTCGCGTGCAGCCTTAATTGCAGGTGATCACGCGATCTAACCAATCGACGCAATAAAGCCGTCGAAGTCCAACATCTGGGAGCTGCACATGACCCTAATGACCAAACTCTACGGCGCTGCCGCTGCACTGGCGATGACCGCCGGCGCGGCTGTCGCCGAACCGGCCCTGATCTTTGATCTGGGCGGCAAGTTTGACAAATCCTTCAACGAAGCGGCCTTCAGTGGCGCGCAGCGGTGGGCAGAAGAAACCGGCGAGTCGTTCCGCGAAATCGAGCTGCAATCCGAAGCCCAGCGCGAACAGGCACTCCGGCGCTTTGCCGAGAACGGCAACAACCCGATTGTGATGACCGGCTTTGCCTTCGGCAATGTCCTGTCCGAAGTGGCCCCCGATTATCCAGACACAAAATTCGCGATCATCGACATGGTCGTGGATCAGCCCAACGTGCGGTCTGTTGTTTTCAACGAGCATGAAGGCTCCTATCTCGTTGGCATGATGGCCGCGATGGCCTCTGAAACCGGCACCGTCGGCTTTATCGGCGGCATGGACATCCCGCTGATCCGCAAATTCGCATGTGGCTATGCCCAGGGCGTCAAGGCCGTGGACCCGGATGCGACCGTTGTGGCAAACATGACCGGCACCACTCCGGCGGCTTGGAATGACCCGGTAAAAGGCTCTGAACTGACCAAGGCCCAGATCAGCCAAGGCGCCGACGTGGTTTACGCAGCAGCGGGCGGTACAGGCGTGGGCGTTCTGCAGACAGCTGCAGACGAAGACATCCTCTCCATTGGCGTCGACAGCAACCAGAACTATCTCCACCCGGGTCAGGTTCTGACGTCGATGATGAAACGCGTGGACAACGCGGTTTATGACGCAATGTCAGCTGGTATCGATCTGGAAACCGGCATCAACGTGATGGGCATCTCCAATGGGGGTATCGGCTACGCTCTGGACGAGCACAACGCCGAACTCGTGAGCGCCGAAATGAAGGCTGCCGTTGACGAAGCCTCTGCCAAGATCGCCAGCGGTGAGCTTGCCGTCCACGACTACATGTCTGACGACAGCTGCCCGGCGCTGAATTTCTGATCCAATCGGAATACGCCTAGACTTACGGAGCGGCCGGTGACGGCCGCTCCGCCGTGTATCGGGCGACAGACCCGAAGACTGATGCAGGGATAGTTCATGAATACCGCTGTTGCCGCCCCCGAAACGGACCCGCTTCTTTCGCAGGTCGCCCCCGCGATCCAGCTCAAGGGCATTTCCAAAGCGTTTGGCCCGGTGCAGGCCAACAAGAACATCTCGATCAGCGTCAAACCCGGCACGATCCACGGTATCATTGGCGAAAACGGCGCGGGCAAATCGACCCTGATGTCGATCCTCTACGGCTTTTACAAAGCTGACTCCGGCCAGATTTTCATCAATGGGAAAGAAACCCAGATCCCTGACAGTCAGGCCGCAATCAAGGCCGGGATCGGTATGGTCTTCCAGCACTTCAAGCTGGTGCAAAATTTCACTGTCCTCGAAAACGTGATCCTCGGTGCCGAGGATGGCCCCCTGCTCCGCCCGTCGCTGAACAAGGCGCGCGGCGTGTTGAAGCAACTGGCCGAAGAATACGAACTGAACGTCGATCCCGACGCGGTGATCGAAAACCTGAGCGTCGGCCACCAACAACGCGTGGAAATCCTCAAAGCGCTTTATCGTCAGGCCGATATCCTGATCCTGGATGAGCCGACCGGCGTGCTGACCCCCGCCGAAGCGGATCACCTCTTTCGCATCCTCGACAACCTGCGCAAAGAGGGCAAGACGATCATCCTGATCACCCATAAACTGCGCGAGATCATGGAAGCCACTGACACCGTCTCGGTGATGCGCCGTGGTGAGATGACGGCAACAGTCAAGACCTCGGAAACCAGTCCCGAACGGCTGGCCGAGATGATGGTGGGCCGCAAGGTCCTGTTGCAGGTCGATAAGAAAGAGGCCGAACCCGGCAAGCCGGT
Source organism: Marivita sp. XM-24bin2 (assembly GCA_003149565.1). Taxonomy (GTDB): domain Bacteria; phylum Pseudomonadota; class Alphaproteobacteria; order Rhodobacterales; family Rhodobacteraceae; genus Marivita. Next base: position 42,537 of record QCWH01000014.1, read on the forward strand.
GCTTGAAGTCGAAAACCTGCGTTTGACTGACGACAAAGGCGTTGAGCGCCTCAAGGGCATTTCGCTGAATGTGCGTGCAGGCGAGATCCTGGGCATTGCCGGGGTCGCCGGAAATGGCCAGTCCGAATTGCTTGAAGTGCTGGGCGGCTATGCCAGTGCGACCGGCACGATCCGCGTTAACGGCCAGCAAATCGATCTGAGTGGTGCGCATGCCGATGGCCAGTCGCGCCGTGCGTGTGGCATTGCCCATGTGCCCGAAGACCGCCATCGCGAAGGGCTCATCATGCCCTTCACCGCGTGGGAAAACACCGTATTCGGCTATCATCGCGATCCGAAAATCCAAAGCGGCTTCCTCATGAACAACGCCGCGATCAAGGCCGAAGCCGCTGCCAAGATGGACCGCTTTGACGTGCGCCCGCCAAATCCCAAGCTGGCAGCGCGCAATTTCTCGGGCGGCAACCAACAGAAAATCGTTCTGGCGCGCGAGATCGAACGCAACCCGGATATCCTTTTGGTCGGTCAACCGACACGCGGCGTCGATATCGGCGCGATTGAATTCATCCACCAGCAGATCATCCGCCTGCGCGACGAGGGTAAAGCAATCCTGCTGGTATCGGTCGAACTTGACGAGATCTTCTCGCTCTCGGACCGCATCGCGGTGATGTTCGACGGCCAGATCATGGGCGAACGCATCCCGTCTGAAACCAACGAACAAGAGCTGGGCCTTCTTATGGCCGGGATCACCGACACGGCTCACGCCCATATGCCGGCGTCTCCAATGGCCATGTCTGAAACCGAATTAAAAGAGGCCGCAGAATCTGAGGAAGACGCGGACACCGTTGCAAACGCTGAAGACGACGAAGAGGCAGCTCCAACCGAGAGTGGCGACAACCCATCCGAGACCGGAACAGCCGACACAGTGCCTGAGCCAGCCGAGACAACAGATGCAACAGAGGATACAACGGCCGACGCGGTGGGCGAGGCAGATGAACCCGAGACGGAAAAGGCCGGGGACACAGCACAAGCGCCGCTTTCCGTTTCCACCGCACCGGTTGATGTTGAGACAGACAATTCGATCTCGACGACACCAACATCCATCAGTCTCGGCGGCCTGAGCGCGACAATCACGCAGTCCACGCCAAATCCGGCCAAAGCCGAAGAGACCAAAAAAGACCCTGAGGAGAGCGACAAAAATGGATAAGATGCCCGGCTGGGCCGACGCGGTCCTTGTCCCTCTGATTTCGCTTCTGCTTGCAGCGATCCTGTCTGCGCTGGTCATCATTGGCATTGGCGAAGACCCAATCGCCGCGTTTAAATTGATGGTCGATGGCGCACTTATGCGCTCGTCGGGCTGGGGCTACACGCTCTACTATGCAACCAACTTCATCTTCACCGGGCTCGCCGTTGCGGTCGCCTTCCACGCGCGGCTCTTCAACATCGGCGGTGAAGGTCAGGCGATGATCGGCGGATTGGGCGTGGCGCTCGCCTGTCTCTACATCCCGTGGCCCAACTGGTACGTCGCACTGGTCGGCGCGACGGTCTCTGCTGCCATCTTCGGCGCGCTTTGGGCACTGATCCCGGCCTATCTGCAAGCCAAACGCGGCAGCCATATCGTGATCACGACGATCATGTTCAACTTCATCGCCGCCGCTGTCCTGAACTACGTCTTGGTCAACCTCCTTCGCCCACAAGGCGCGATGGACCCCGCCACGGCAAAGTTCCCGGAAGCCACGCAACTGCCCACCTTTCAGGACATGTTCTCGACGGCCGAAACCGCGATGTTCCGCGGAGCGCCCGCAAACGTGACCTTCTTCCTCGCAATCGCGATGTGCTTCGTCGTCTGGCTGCTGATCTGGCGCACCAAGCTGGGCTATGAAATCCGCGCTTTTGGCCAGTCGGAATCGGCCGCCAAATACGCAGGCATCAGCCCCGTCAAAATCACGGTTGTTGCCATGCTCATCTCGGGTGGCCTGGCAGGCATGATGGCGCTCAACACCACGATGGGCGAAGCTGAACGCCTCGTCATGAACGCCACCGAAGGAGCCGGGTTCATTGGCATCGCTGTCGCTCTGATGGGCCGTTCACATCCGCTGGGTGTGCTTCTCGCCGCGTTACTGTTCGGCTTTCTATACCAAGGAGGCGCGGAGCTGGCACTCTGGACCAACATCCCACGCGAACTGATCGTTGTGATTCAGGCGCTGGTGATCCTCTTCACAGGCGCGCTCGACAATATGGTCCGGATGCCACTTGAAAAACTCTTCCTCGCGTCCCGGAGGAAAGCCTGATGGATTTCGCAACGCTTCTTCAGGTGCTCGACAGCACTGTCCGTTTGGCCACACCTCTGCTGCTGGCCTGTCTCGCAGGCCTGTATTCGGAACGCGCTGGCATCTTCGACATCGGCCTCGAAGGCAAAATGCTCGCCGCGGCCTTCTTCTCGGCAGCCATCGCGGCGATCACAGGCGATGTGTGGATGGGCCTTGGCGCAGGCATCCTGGCCTCGCTGGCGCTGTCGTTGCTGCATGGGCTTGCCTCGATCACATTCCGGGGCAACCAACTGATTTCTGGCGTGGCCATCAACTTCCTCGCAGCAGGTCTCACGGTGCTGATCGCACAGGACTGGTTCAGCCAAGGCGGCCGCACGCCCTCCTTGATCGGCGAAGGCCGTTTCGAGGGGATCACCCTACCGGGCGCCGAAGAATTGGCAGGGGTGCCCGTGATCGGCCCGATCTACGCCGAACTTATCTCGGGTCACTCGATCCTTGTGTATCTGGCGTTTGCAATGGTGCCCCTGACATGGTGGCTTTTGTACCGCACACGCTTTGGCCTGCGCCTGCGCGCTGTGGGCGAAGCACCCGAAGCCGTTGACACAGCCGGTATCTCGGTCGTTGGTCTGCGCTTCGTCGCGGTGGGCATTTGCGGCATCCTTTGCGGCATTGCGGGGGCTTACCTTGCCACGGCGCTGCAGGCCGGGTTCGTCAAGGACATGACCGCCGGACGCGGGTTCATTGCCCTCGCGGCGTTGATCTTTGCCAAGTGGCGTCCCTGGTACGCGCTTTATGCCTGCCTGCTCTTCGGCCTGCTCCAGGCTGTGGCGCTGCGCTACCAGAACATCGACCTTGGCGTGTTTGTCGTCCCGGTGCAGTTCATGGATGCCCTGCCCTATATCCTGACTGTGGTCATCCTGGCCGGGTTCGTCGGCAAGGCGATTCCGCCCCGCGCTGGTGGCGAACCCTACATCAAGGAACGCTGACAACAGGTTTGAGCAGACGTTTCCGCCGACGGAAACGGATGATGCGTCACCGCATCATCTGCCCCAGACCCTGAGTCCAGTTGACCGTCACACATAAGTCCTTTTCGCATCTGCGGCGCCGCTTCGCTTGAAACGCGCCGCAGCTTGCGACTATGGACGTACATGCAAATCTATCTGCCCATCGCAGAAGTCTCCGTGAATGCTTTCCTGCTTCTTGGATTGGGGGGATTGGTCGGACTGCTCTCCGGCATGTTCGGCGTGGGAGGCGGATTTCTGATCACACCGCTTCTGTTCTTCATCGGCATCCCGCCAGCAGTGGCCGTCGCGACCTCAGCCAATCAGATCGTCGGCTCATCGGTGTCCGCATTGATCCCGCATATACGGCGGCGCAATGTCGATTTCCGAATGGGCAGCATGCTTCTGGCCGGGGGACTTATGGGGTCTGCTCTTGGCGTCTACGTGTTCAATTTCCTCAAAACGCTGGGCCAGGTCGATCTGCTGGTGAACCTGTGCTACGTCATTTTTCTTGGCGTGATCGGAAGCCTGATGTTCGTCGAAGGACTGCACGCACTGCGCCGCGCCAATCGGGGCGCTGCACCCAAAAGACGCAAGCACAATTGGGTGCATGGCCTGCCGTTCAAGGTGCGGTTTCGCGTGTCCGGCATTTATATCTCGGTCATTCCACCCCTGCTCGTCGGACTGCTCGTCGGTGTGTTGTCCGCCATCATGGGTGTGGGCGGCGGGTTTATCATGGTGCCGGCCATGATCTATTTGCTCAGCATTCCGACAAAAGTGGTCGTCGGCACCTCACTCTACCAGATCATCTTTGTGACGGCCTTCACAACGCTGCTGCACGCCACGACGAATTATACCGTCGATATCCTTCTGGCCGTCCTTCTGTTGATTGGAGGCGTCGTCGGCGCGCAGTTCGGCGCAATGATCGGGTCGCGCCTGAGAGCCGAACAATTGCGCATCCTGTTGGCCGGCCTCGTCCTTCTGGTCTGCATCAAGCTGGCCATTGATCTGGTGATCCCACCTGGCGAGCTCTACTCCATCTCCGAAGTGATCGTAGAATGATCCAGCCACTGTCCCATAACGCGGACTATTCCGGTCTCGCCTCAGTGTCGCACAGCGCGCACTGTGCCCACTATCAGACAGACTGGCGATACAACCACAGAGATTTCCCTTCGGTGCTTGAAAGCGCGAAGTCCATGAGGCTACAGAATACCATGCAGATCTACCTCCCCATCGCCGAAATCTCGGTCAACGCGTTTCTCCTGCTCGGCTTGGGCGGGATCGTCGGCGTGCTGTCGGGCATGTTTGGTGTCGGTGGTGGGTTCCTGATGACGCCTCTGCTCTTCTTTATTGGCATCCCACCAGCGGTCGCGGTGGCGACCGAAGCGAACCAGATCGTGGCCTCCTCCTTCTCGGGTGTCCTTGCCCATCTCAGGCGCAAGACTGTCGATCTCAAGATGGGCACTGTCCTGTTGGTCGGCGGCCTCATTGGCGCTGCCCTGGGGGTGTTGCTGTTCAACTACCTCAAAAGCCTTGGCCAGGTCGATCTTCTGGTCAAGCTGTGCTACGTCGTTTTCCTCGGCGTCATCGGTTCACTGATGTTTGTCGAGAGCCTCAATGCCATCCGCAAGACCAAGTCAGGCAAGCCGCCCACGCGGAAAAAGCACAATTGGATCCACGGCCTGCCCTTCAAGATGCGGTTCCGCACATCGGGCCTCTACATCTCTGTCATTCCTCCGCTGATCGTTGGCGTCGTGGTTGGCGTTTTGGCCGCGATCATGGGCGTGGGGGGCGGCTTTATCATGGTGCCCGCGATGATCTATCTGCTGGGCATGCCGACCAAAGTGGTCGTTGGCACGTCGCTCTACCAGATCATCTTCGTGACCGCGTTCACCACACTTCTGCACGCAACAACGAACTACACCGTAGATATGGTGCTGGCCGTTCTGCTGCTGGTCGGCGGCGTCGTCGGCGCACAGATCGGAACCGTGATCGGTGCAAAGCTGAAAGCGGAACAATTGCGCATCCTGCTGGCCTTCATGGTGCTGCTTGTCTGTGGCAAGCTGGCCCTCGATTTGCTGATCCAACCCTCAGAGCTGTTCTCGATCGGCACGGCGGGGGGGCACTGATGCGCTGGTTGCTTCTCACTCTCATGCTTCTGGCCGCGCCTTTGCAAGCCGAGGAAGTGGTTCTCGGCCTCAGCCAGGACGAAGTCTCGATCTCGACCAATTTCGACGGGTCCGAGATCATCATCTACGGCGCAATCAAACGCGAAGCCCCCATCCAGCAGGATGCTCCGCTGCAGGTCATCGTCACCATCTCCGGCCCGCAAGAGCCTATCACGGTGCGGCGCAAGGATCGCAAGCTTGGGATCTGGGTCAACACCGATGCGATGTCTGTCTCCGCCGCCCCCAGCTTTTACGCCATCGCGACCTCCGCCCCATGGGAAGACGTGCTGAACGAGGCAGACGACCTGCGTCACACAGTGTCCATCCCCCGCGCGATCCGCTCGGTTGGGGCCTGGTCACAGGTGGCCAAACCGCAGGAATTTATTGACGCCCTGATCCGTATCCGGATTAACAATGGCCTTTATGTTCTGAACGAAGGCAGCGTTGATCTCCGCGAATCGACCCTGTTCAACACGGCGATCCAGATGCCTGCCAATCTCACCGAAGGCGAATACGCGACGCGGATTTTCCTGACCCGCAATGGGCAGGTCGTCTCGAAATATGAGACAAGCATCGACGTTCGCAAAGTTGGCCTCGAACGCTGGCTGTTCAACCTGTCGCGCCAGCAACCGCTTGTCTACGGCCTGCTCTCGCTCGCCATTGCCATCGCCGCCGGCTGGAGCGCCTCCGCTGCCTTCAGATTGATGCGCTCCGGATGACCCGCACGCCGCCGGGCTCGCGCGCAGACTACCGCGCTTTCCGCATCCTGCCGACCCGCTGGCAGGACAATGACGAATACGGCCATCTCAACAACGCAACCTACTATGCGCTGTTCGACACAGCTGTGAGTCTTTGGCAGATGGAGCAGGGCATCGAGATCCGTGGTCCCAACGCCACCAAATTCCTCGTCGTCGAGAGCGGCTGCCGCTACCACGCAGAACTGGGCTTCCCTGACATCCTGACAGCCGGGATCCGTATCGCGCATATCGGCTCCTCGTCCTTCCGCTACGAGATCGCACTCTTCGCCAATGACAGCGACACCGCCGGAGCCGAAGGGTTCTTCACCCAGGTCCATGTCGGATCAGACGGGCGCCCGGCACCGCTCTCCGATATAATCCGCGAAACACTGAGCCAGCTCGGCGTCTGATCTTCTCTGTTTCAAAAATACCTCCGCCGGAGGCATTCCGCAGGCGCGTCAGCGCCGAGGCATAAAGCGTGCGCGCAGCGCACACACTCATCCCACTTAGCTGTTCTCATGGAAAAAACCGTAGATCCGCTCCGCCAGTGCCTCGCTGACCCCGTCCACTGCCTTCAGGTCGGCCAGGTTTGCCCGGCTGACTGCCTTGGCCGACCCGAAATGCGCCAAAAGCGCTCGTTTGCGCGACGCGCCAACACCGGAGATCTCGTCGAGCGGATTGGCCATCTGCGACTTCGCCCGCTTCGCCCGGTGGGTACCGATGGCAAACCGGTGCGCCTCGTCGCGGAGTCTTTGAACAAAATACAAGACCGGATCATTGTGGCGCAGCGCAAAAGGCCGTGTCCCGGGGCGGTGGAACTCTTCCTTGCCCGCATCTCGGTCAACACCCTTGGCGACACCGACCATCGGCACATCCTCGACGCCGTATTCCTCCATGATCTCACGCACCGCAGACACCTGTCCGGCCCCCCCGTCAATCAATAGCAGGTCAGGCCAAAGCCCCTTTTCACGGTCCGGATCATCCTTGAGCAACCGCTTGAAGCGTCGGGTCAGAACCTCTTTCATCATGCCGAAATCGTCACCGGGGGTCAGCTCATCCCCTTTGATGTTGAACTTGCGGTACTGGTTTTTCAGAAACCCCTCCGGCCCCGCAACGATCATCGCGCCGACGGCATTCGTGCCCTGAATGTGACTGTTGTCGTAAACCTCGATCCGCTCGGGCGGTGCATCCAATTCAAACGCCTCCGCCAGCCCGCGCAGCAGTTTCGCCTGGGTTGCGGTTTCCGCCATCCGTCGCGCCAGACTTTCCCGCGCGTTGCGCAAGGCGCCGTCGACCAGTTCCGATTTCTCTCCCCGTCGCGGTACCGCAATCTCGACCTTGCGGCCCAGCTTGTCCGACAACGCTTCGGTCATCAGGTCTTCGTTCTCGATCGGGTTTGACAACAAGATCAGGCGTGGCGGTTCTTTCGTGTCGTAGAACTGCCCGAGGAAAGCTTCCAGAACCTCGGCCTCTTCCACATCAGGTCCGACACGCGGATAGAAATCCCGGTTGCCCCAGTTCTGGTTCGCCCGGATGAAGAACACCTGTACGCAGGCTTGCCCTTTCTCGAGATGCAGCGCGATCACGTCCGCCTCTGTCACGCCACGCGGATTGATCCCCTGGGCCGTCTGCACTTGCGTCAGCGCACGGATGCGGTCGCGCAACGCGGCAGCGCGTTCAAATTCCATTGCCTCGGACGCCTCGGCCATTTCCTGAGCCAATGTTTCCTGAACATTGGTGGACTTTCCCGACAGAAAACGTTCCGCGTCCTTCACACTGGCGGCGTAGTCTTCCTGGCTGATCTTGCCCACACAGGGAGCCGAACACCGCTTGATCTGATACTGCAGGCAGGGGCGCGTACGACTGTCGAACATTGCGTCCGAGCAGTTGCGCAGCAGGAAGGCGCGCTGCAATTGGTTGAGCGTCCGGTTCACCGACCCTGCGCTGGCGAAAGGCCCGTAATAGGCGCCTTTGTCTTTCTTGGCGCCACGGTGTTTGTGGATCATTGGATAGGCGTGATCCGTGACATGAATGTTCGGGAACGACTTGTCGTCGCGCAGCAGCACATTGTAGCGCGGCTTGAGCTGTTTGATCAGGTTCTGTTCTAGCAGCAGCGCCTCTGTTTCCGTCCGAGTGGTTAGAAACATCATCGAAGCAGTTTCGGAAATCATACGCGCAATGCGGCCCGAATGGCCCGTCGGCCGCGCATAGTTCGAAACCCTCGCGCGTAGGTTGCGCGCTTTCCCGACATAAAGAACCCGCGCCTGCGCATCGAGCATCCGGTACACGCCGGGACTCGAGTCCAAGGTCTTCAAATAGCCTTGAATGCAGGCGTAGCCTGTGACGGGCGCGCTGTCAGATTCATTGGTCATGTAAGATGTTCCTGACACCTTTCCGTTCAACGCCGATTCTCACAAATTCGCTGCCTGATTGAAACCTCTTCCGCAACCGTTAAGACATCCACGGATTCTGTGGATAAGTTTGCGGAAAAGTTTCGGACGTCAGGTATTTTTCGTTATTTTCCGGCGGCTTCCCAAGAAAGCCCAATTTTTAGGCATATTCTCAAGTCATTGAAAAATATATGTATTTTCCCAGGCGCTTAACAAGTCACTGAAAACATTAACACTTTGGTAACACTTTCGTAACCTCAACACGTCCGGTGCAAAACTTGTTTTTAGACCGCATCATTCAACCCCAATGACGTCCGGTGTCTTCCAACCAAGATGCTGTCCACCATCGACGCAGAGCAGTTGTCCGGTGACCGCTGGCGCATCCAGAAAATACCCCAAAGCAGCGGTGATATCGGACGGGTTCGCGCCTCTCTCCAGGATTGTTGCCGACCGCTGTTTCGCAAAATGCGATTCGCTCTGACGCCCGCCCTTCAGGGTCGGTCCCGGTCCAATTGCGTTGACGCGGCAGGTCGGCGCAAGGGCCTGTGCCGCGGTCTGGGTAAACGCCCAAAGCCCCATTTTCGCGATCGTGTATGTCATGAACTCCGGCGTGAGCTTTCGCACCCGCTGGTCAATCATGTTCACCACCAAACCGCTCGCCACAGGCTCGTTCTGATCGTCCCGTTCCGGCTCCGGAAGTTGCGCTGCGAAACGCTGAGTCAGCACAAAGGGCGCTCTCAGGTTGCTTTCCAAATGCCGGTCCCAGCTTTCGCGGGTTGCAGTTTGGATATTGTCATATTCAAAAATCGACGCGTTGTTGATCAGCACTGTGAGGGGTCCACCAATCCCGTCCCGGGCGGTGTCGACCAAGGCTTGCATGGCGTCTTCGTCAAGCAGATCAGCCTGAATGGCGCAGGCCTGCTGGCCCTTGGCGCGTACCATACCAGCAACTTCTTCCGCCTCGTCCTCGGAACTGGCATAGTGCACCGCGATATCATACCCGCGGTCTGCGAGGTAAAGCGCCATTGCGCGCCCAAGCCGTTTCCCGGCACCTGTGATCAATGCTCTGCTCATCGCTCTGCCTCGCGCTTACATGATGACAAGCGCAATGTAGCCCAGATAAAGCGCCGACAAGACCACCCCCCAGATACGGGTCAGATCCTTGGCCAGGAAGACAAGCGGGAAAATCAACAGCGACGCGCCCAGCATGACCCACAGGTCAAAGCGCAGGAATTCCGGGTCGACCGGGATAGGTGCGATCAACGAGGCCACACCGATGATCGCCAACAGGTTGAACATGTTCGACCCGATCACATTACCCAAGGCCACATCCGCCTGCCGCCGCAGCGCGGCCATGACCGTTGTGGCAAGTTCGGGCAGTGACGTGCCCAGGGCAACAAGTGTGAGACCAATCACAGTGTCACTGACACCGAACAGCGTCGCGATCTCGACCGAGCTGTCGACCAGAAGATCAGCGCCGATGGGAAGGCCTACCAGACCCAGCGCAAGATAGAGCAGGATCTTCCACCACGGCATGTTGGGATCAGCGCCTTCAGGCTCTTCCTCGTCTTCAACTTCCTGCCCGGCGCGTCTATGCGCCAGCGCCTCACGCATCGAGTCGCCCAAAATCGCCGCAAGGACGACAAGAAGAACGATGCCCGCAATCCAGTCGAACACACCGCGGAATGCCAGTCCAATAAACAGGACGGATGCCGCGAGCATGATCACATAGCTTTTGCGGGTGTTGCATTCGCTCGTGTGCATCACCGCCAGCAAGGCTGGCACACCCAGCACCAACAGGATGTTTGCAGTGTTTGATCCAACAACGTTGCCCAGCGCAATCCCGGGCACGTTTTCCATCGCCGCCTTGATCGAAATGAGCAATTCCGGTGCCGAGGTGCCAAAGGCAACCACCGTCAGGCTGACGATCAACGCCGGTATCCCGATACGCAGCGACAGGTTCACAGCGCCTTTGACAAGCGCATCTCCCGCCAGGAGCAGGATGACCAGACCAACAAGCACACCACCCCAAATTGCAACCATCTCAGCCAGCCTTCCGCGAACAGGGGCACGGCCCTTTGCCGATACGGTAGCGGCCACACTTGCGACACTTGGCGTTGGCCAGCCGCTTGGAGCCGGGGAAACGCAACTTGCCGAACATGGCAAGCACGGCCATGAAGACGAGGAAGAGGATAACGATCTTTGAAATCACGTCAGAGTCCGTAGCGCGCGAATTCAGCGCGTTCTTCAATGGCGGTAAGAGCATCCGACGTGAGTTGCGCACCGAAACGGGCAAGAAACGGCCGGCGTTGTTCGTAGCGGCGGAACTTCACTTTGTCGCCAAACCGCTCTTTCATGGTTGGGACCAAATGGCCCACGGCATCGGCGAGGCCCACGTCCACCGCCGCCTGCCCGACCCAAATCTCTCCGGTAAAGAGATCGGGATTATCGGCAAGTTTTTCACCCCGGCTGGTTTTGATCTGATTGATGAACGTGTCATGCAACTGGCCCAGCAACGTGTTGAGCCGCGCGACATCCTCTTCGGATTCCGGCCGGAAGGGATCGAGCATGGATTTCGATTTCCCGGCGGTATGCACACGGCGTTCAATCCCCTGCCGCTGCAGGAATACATGCGCGCCAAAGCCAGCTGAAATGACACCAATGGACCCAAGAATAGAGCTTTGGTCCGCAAAAATTTCATCCGCGGCACTTGCGATCCAGTATCCACCGGAGGCAGCGACATCTTCAACAAAGGCAAAAACCGGCACCTCGGTTTCCTTGGAAAGCCGCCGGATCCGCGCGCCTATCAGCGAACTTTGCGCCGGGGAGCCGCCCGGAGAGTTGATCTCAAGCGCAACGGCGTCCGGCTTGCCTCTGCAAAACGCTTTTTCCAAGAGCGGTCTCAGGCTGACATCGCTCAACGTGCCGCGACCGCCTGCAGCGATTGTGCCTTGCATCCGAACCACTGAGACGGTCGGCCCGGATTTCACAAATGGGATAAAGCGTTTCATGCAGGGGCATTTAGAATGCAGGTGCGGGGCATACAAGGCGTGGCACAAAATATGGCCCGGCTGTGGGGCATGAGACGCAGCGGAAAACGGATGCATTTCTGTCCCAATGTTTCGCGCGCGAAACATTGGGGCCGGACCGGCCCTATTAACCTTTTGTTAATCTTTCCGAATGCACGGCGGCTGGGACAGAAGCAGATATTTTGGTGATGCCCGGTGCGTAAGGACGCGTCGACGCGTCCCGGTTTTCAGTCGACTGAAAACCTCGCCTGCGCGCCGATCAGTAAAAACTTTGTGGGTCGATATCTATCGCCATGCGCAGCTCGCCCTTGAGCCTGAATGGCGCCACCCATTCCGCCAACGCCGGTTGCAGCGCGGTGCCTTTGGGTGCTTTGACCAAGAGGCGCACACGGTGTCGTCCCCGCACCCGCGCAATCGGAGCCGGGGCCGGGCCAAAGACCTGCGCACCAACGCGGCGGAGCGGCCCATCGTTGCGGGCCAGCGCATTGCCGAGGTCGAACACTTCCTGGACATCCGTCGAGGACAGGATGATGCCCGCCAGTCGACCATAGGGAGGCACGCCCGCCGCGCGGCGCTCGCCCGCCTCGGCGGACCAAAAGTCTTTCTCGTCACCAGACAGGATCGCGCGGATCACCGGGTGTTCGGGCTGGTAGGTCTGCATCAGGGCCTGTCCCGGCTTTTCCGCGCGACCGGCGCGGCCGGCCACCTGTCGCATCAGTTGGAAAGTCCGTTCGGCTGCCCGCAGGTCAGAGCCTTGCAGGCCCAGATCGGCGTCAATCACGCCGACCAGCGTGAGCAAGGGGAAGTTGTGGCCCTTGGCCACAAGCTGCGTGCCGATGATCAGGTCGGCGCCCCCCTCTGCGATGGTCTCGATCTCGGCCTTGAGCGCTCGGGCGGATCCGAACATGTCCGACGACAGCACCGCAAGCCGGGCATCGGGGAAGAGCGACTGCGCCTCTTCAGCAAGGCGCTCAACACCCGGGCCGACGGCCGCCAGCCGGTCCTCGGCCTCGCAGGACGGGCAGGTTGTGGGCATCGGCTTGGTCTCGCCGCATTGGTGGCAGACGAGACGCTTGAGAAAGCGGTGTTCGACCATCCGCGCGTCGCAGTGATCACAACCGATCTGATGCCCGCAGGCGCGACAGATCGTGACCGGCGCATAGCCTCGCCGGTTGATGAACAAGAGCGCCTGTTCGTTATTGTCGAGCCGCTGGTGGACGGCGCGCTGCAGGGTTGGTGAGATCCAGCTTGAGCCAGGGAGCTGTTCGTGCCGCATGTCGATCGCGCGCATCTCCGGCAAAATCGCGGCACCGAAACGGGACGTCAGTTCGAGCTTCTTGTATTTGCCCGCGTCAGCATTGGCCCAGCTTTCAAGGCTTGGCGTCGCGGAGGCAAGGATCACCTGCGCACCGCAGATCGACGCGCGCAGAACGGCCATGTCGCGGGCATTGTACAACACGCCATCCTCTTGTTTGTAAGAGGTGTCGTGCTCTTCATCGACGACGATCAGGCCCAGATCGCGAAACGGCAGGAACAGCGCGGATCGCGCGCCGACAACCAGCTGCGCCCCGCCCTGCGCTGTCATTTTCCAGACGCGGCGGCGCTCGGTCATGGTCACGCCGGAATGCCACTCGGCGGGTTTTGCGCCGAAACGCACATCGACACGCGTGAGAAATTCAGCGGTCAGCGCGATTTCCGGCAAGAGCACAAGCGCCTGACGGCCTTGCGCCAGGCATTCGGCCACTGCTTCGAGATAGACCTCGGTCTTGCCTGATCCGGTGACGCCTTTGAGGAGCGTTGTGCCATAACTGCGCGTCGCCACATCCGCGCGCAAGGCGGCGGCGGCGCTGGTCTGGTCGGCGGTCAGGTCTTTGCCCGCATAGTTGGGATCGAGGGTTGGAAACGGTGTATCGCGGGGTGTGTCCTCTTCGCGCACAGCGCCAAGTTTCGCGAGACCCTTGACGACCGAGGTGGTCACGCCCGCTGCCTCGGCCAGTTCCTTCAAGGTCAGGGACAGCCCGCCCATGTCGCGAAGGGCATCCAGAACACGGCTGCGGGCGTCTGTCATACGGTCGGGGATGCTGTCGCCCAGACGGTAGACTTTGCGCATCGAGGGCGGGTCCCCCAAGCCCGGTGCGCGGGTGGCCAGCCGCAACATCGCGGACATCGGGGTGAGGGTGTAATCGCCCGCGCGCGAAAGGAACGCCATCAGTTCTTCACGCATGGGAGCCGCGTCGAGCACCCGGATCACCGAGCGGATCTTGGACAGATCATAATCACCGCGCCCCGGCCCCCAAACAACGCCAAGCACCTTGCGCGGACCAAGCGGCACCTCGACAAACGCGCCCAGATGGCAGCCGCCTTCCGGCGCGCGGTAATCCAGCACCCGGTCCAATGGCTGGGTCGTCAGCACGCCGATCAGCGTGCCCTCGTCAAAATAGCTGGATGTTAGCGCCATCAGTTCAGGGTTTCAGTCTGCATTGTCTTGGGGTAAAGCGCACGGTAGCAAAGGCCAACCCATCACAGGAGCGACAGCCATGAAATTCTTTGTCGACACAGCCGAAATCGATGCCATCGCGGAACTCAACGAACTGGGTATGGTCGATGGCGTGACCACAAACCCGTCTCTGATCAAGAAATCCGGTCGAGATATCCTCGAAGTGACCAAGGAGATCTGTGACCTGGTCGACGGCCCGGTTTCTGCCGAAGTGGTCGCCCTCAAGGCCGAGGACATGATTGCGGAGGGCCGCAAGCTTGCAGAGATCGCCGAGAACATCGCCGTCAAGGTGCCCCTGACCTGGGATGGGCTCAAGGCATGCAAGACGCTGACGGACGAAGGCAAGATGGTGAATGTGACGCTGTGCTTTTCGGCCAATCAGGCGCTTTTGGCAGCGAAAGCTGGCGCGACATTCATTTCGCCCTTCATCGGACGTCTGGACGATCTGAACATGGACGGACTCGACCTGATTGCAGATATTCGTGAGATCTATGACAATTACGGCTTCGAGACCAACATCCTTGCCGCTTCGATCCGCACAGCCAACCACATGAGCGAGTGCGCCAAGATCGGTGCTGATGTGGCCACCGCGCCTCCGGGTGTGATCAAGGCGATGGCGAACCATGTGCTGACCGACAAGGGCCTCGACCAGTTCGTCAAAGACGCTCAGGCCGCCAACATCAAGATCGTCTGAGCCGGGCGAAGCCGCGTCGACGCGGCTTGCAACGCCCTTCGAAGGGCGTTCCTGCGCTTATGCCACAATTTCACGGGATGCCCGCATTTGTTCGAAAAAATGCGGGCATCTTTTCGTCCGGGCTGATAGGGTCCAGCAAAATACTATAATTCGAGGACGGCATGAGCAGCCCCCGTATCGATGACGACTTGCGCGAAACCATCATGACGCGCCCCGATGTGATTCTCGAAGATCAGGACCTGATGCGGGCCCTGATCGCAGCGAACGAGCGCGCCATGGGCGGGAATATCGTGGACCTGCGCGGAATCGCGATGGACCGTCTCGAATCGCGTCTGGACCGGCTTGAAGACACGCATCGATCGGTGATCGCGGCAGCGTATGAGAACCTCGCCGGCACCAATCAGGTGCATCGTGCTATTCTCAGGCTGCTTGACCCGGTGGAATTTGAACCTTTCCTGCGGGACCTGGGCGGGGATGTGGCCGAGATCCTGCGTGTCGATGTGATCAAGCTGGTTCTGGAGTCGGTGCAGAACGACGACGATCCTGCCATCAAGCGTTTGGGGTCCGTGCTGTCGGTGGCCGCTCCGGGCTTTATCGACGACTACCTGACCGCAGGACGCAATACGTCGGCGCGACAGGTCACGCTGCGGCAGATTGAAACGGGGCAACCCGAAATTTATGGCGACAAGGCGGATTGGATCCGTTCCGAGGCTTGTCTGAAACTGGATTTCGGACCCGGACGTCTGCCCGGTCTGCTGGTCATGGGTGCAGAGGATCCGCATCAGTTCACGCCGCAGCAGGGCACGGATCTTCTGACCTTCTTCGCCGGTGTGTTCGAGCGCCAGATGCGGCGCTGGTTGTCATGAGTCTGATGATCTCTCCGGCGGCGCGGGACGCTCTGGAGGGGTGGCTCGCATCGAGCCGGGCGCTGAGTGGGACGGCCGAAAACACACTCACCGCCTATCGGGGCGACGTGGTCGATTTCATCGCGTTCCTGACCGACTACAAAGGCGAAGCGCAGGGGCTGGCGCCCTTGGCGCGGATCACGGTGCCGGATATGCGAGCCTGGATGGCGCACACGCGCGGTGGTGGGGCCAGCGCACGGTCGCTGGCGCGCAAATTGTCTGCCGTGAAATCGTTTTATCGCTGGTTGGCAGAGCGCGAGGGGTTTGAACCGACCGCGGTGCTTTCGACCCGCGCTCCGAAATTTCAAAAGAAGCTGCCGCGTCCGCTCAATGAAGATGCAGCGCGGGCGATGATCGATACAGTTGGGCAGCAATCTGCAAAAGACTGGGTTTCCGCGCGCGACATCGCGGTTGTGACGCTGCTTTATGGTTGCGGCTTGCGCATTTCCGAGGCGCTTGGCCTGACGGGGCGCGATCTGCCTTTGGGCGAGGCGATGCGGATCATTGGCAAGGGCGGCAAGGAACGCGTGGTGCCAGTTCTGCCCGTCGCGCGTCAGGCGGTTGACCGGTATGTGCGCCTCTGTCCCTTTGATATGGAACCGGACATACCTGTGTTTCGCGGCGCGCGTGGCGGGGCGCTCAACGCGCGCTTGGTCCAGAAGGTGATCGAACAGGCGCGACTGCAGCTTGGCTTGCCCGCCACGGCCACACCGCACGCGATGCGGCATAGTTTTGCGACGCATCTGCTTTCGGCTGGCGGCGACCTGCGGGCGATACAGGAATTGCTCGGTCATTCTTCCTTGTCGACAACGCAGGCGTACACATCTGTTGATACTGTGCACCTGATGAAGGTCTATGAGGCGACGCACCCCAAGGCGGGCTGATTGTCACCGATACAATTTAGGCCGGGATTTTTGCGCCCGCCTGTGCAAGCTCTGCATTGTTTCCGCCCTCCAGAGCCGTCCTATGCACCCCAACCCGAGTTTTCACAGCCAGGACCATGCCAAGGACATCGCCTTTGTCCGCGACCGGGGCTTTGGGACGCTGGTATTGAATGGCGAACCGGTGCCGATGGTGGCGTATGTGCCGATTTTGCTGTCTGAAGACGGAGGCCAGGTGCTGATCCATCTGCTGCGATCGAACCCGATTGCGCGGGCCTTGAGCACGCCGTTGCCTGCGCGGATTGTTGTTACGGGACCGGATGCGTATATTTCGCCCGACTGGTATGGCGTCGAAGATCAGGTGCCAACGTGGAACTACGTGGCTGTCCAACTGACTGGTGTTCTGGAAATTTTACCACATGGTAAAATGCGAGAGGTGCTGGATATCCAATCTGCGTTTTACGAAAGCCGTTTGGTCGACAAGATGCCTTGGACAACCGACAAAATGTCGCCAGAGGTGCGGGAGCGCATGATGCGGATGATTGTTCCGTGCCGGATGGTGGTAGAGGACATTGCAGCAACGTGGAAGCTGGGCCAGAACAAGGAAGACACCGTCAGAGAGCGCGCAGCGGCGCAAGTGACCGGAGGAATTGGGCGAGACCTGGCGGCGCTCGCCGCGCTGATGGCGGAACCACCGGATTTGTGAGGGTCCTTTTCCGTCGACGGAAAAGGGGCGATGCGGCGACGCATCGCGATGTGTGGCTTGGCAATCGGTGCGCAACGGGATTAGCTGACGTGACTCAGTTTCAGGGAGCAGTCTGATGCAACTCTTACAATCGGGGCCCTCTCCTTTCGTGCGCAAGGTTCTCGTGACACTGCACGAAACGGGACAATATGATGATATCGAGCACATCAATGTGGCATCCACGCCGCTTGCCCCGGACTCCAAGCTCATTGCAGCCAATCCAGTGGGCAAGATCCCTGCGCTGCTCCGATCTGACGGCCCGACGATCTACGACAGTCGGGTGATTTGCCGGTTTCTGGATGCGCGTGCCAATGCCGGACTTTATCCCGAGCATCGCATCTGGGACACGCTCACGCTCGAAGCCACGGCGGATGGGATCCTCGATGCGGCCGTGCTGATGGTCTACGAGACGCGGTTCCGACCCGAAGAGAAAGTCATGATGGAATGGGTCGAGGGCCAGTGGAGCAAGGTCTCGCGCGCTTTGGACGCGCTCAATACGCGGTGGATGAGCCATTTGAACGGGCGAATGGATATGGGGCACATCGCGGTGGCGTGCGCCTTGGGCTATCTTGATTTGCGTCACGACGCGCGATCCTGGCGCACGGGTCGAGACGGACTGGCCACGTGGTTCGACAGCTTTGCCAAGCGCGACAGCATGGTGGCAACCCAGCCCGAGGCGTGATCCGCGACGCCAAGTCATGCCAGCAAAGCTTGCACGGCGCTGGTCCCCGGTTTACCGACGCGCAACGCTTTGAAAGGATAATGCCGCGATGCGGATGATCGACACATTCATCAAGCCGATGCACCCCGAAGGTCGCAAGTTCGTCGCGATCTTTGCGCTAGTCACTCTGGTTCTGTTTGCCGTCGCAGACGTGCTGGGCTGGATCGGCGCTGGCCTGACCGTCTGGTGCTACTACTTTTTCCGCGACCCCGAGCGGGTCATACCGGACGCACCAGGATTGGTCATCAGCCCGGCCGACGGGATCGTTTCGCTCATCGAGCCGGCGGTGCCTCCGCGCGAGTTGGGTCTTCCGGAAGAGCCGCTGACGCGCGTCAGCGTGTTCATGTCCGTGTTCAACTGCCACGTGAACCGTGCGCCTGTGGCAGGCAAGGTGGAAAAGATCGCCTATAAGCCAGGCAAATTCCTGAACGCATCGCTCGACAAGGCGAGTGAGGACAATGAACGCAATTCTCTGGTCATCCGGATGGAGGATGACCGCATCCTGACAGTGACCCAGATTGCTGGTCTGGTGGCACGGCGCATCATGAGCTTTACTCAGGAAGGGGCGATTCTGGATCGTGGCGAGCGGTTTGGTTTGATCCGCTTTGGATCGCGCCTGGACATTTATCTTCCCGAAGGCGTCGCGCCATCGGTGAAAATCGGCCAGACCATGATTGCAGGTGAAACCGTGATTGCGGACCTCTCAAAATGAGCAGTCCGCGCAACGGCGAAAAACTGACCCTGGTTCAGCTCCTGCCGAACATGCTGACCGTCACCGCGATATGTGCGGGACTGACGGCAATTCGCTTTGGGCTTCAAGGCAATTACGAGCTGGCGGTGCAATTGATCCTGTTGGCCGCCATACTGGACGGGTTGGATGGCCGCCTTGCCCGCGCTCTGGGCAGTGATAGCAAAATGGGAGCCGAGCTCGATTCGCTCGCTGACTTTCTGAATTTCGGGGTAGCGCCGGGCATGTTGCTTTATGTCTGGGCGCTGGATGACACGCGGCAATTGGGCTGGCTTGCGGTATTGGTCTATGCCGTCTGCGCCGTCACACGGCTCGCCAGGTTCAACGTAGCGCGAAAGGCCGAGAACGGATCGGCAGAGAATGCGTATTTCATCGGAATTCCGTCACCCGCTGGCGCCATTCTGGTGATGCTGCCGATGTACGCGTCTTTCGCGGTCGACAGCGATCAGATCATCCCGGATGTCCTGTTGGCACTTTATATTGCTGTGATCGGGATGCTCATGATCGGGCGGTTTCCGGTCTGGTCGTTCAAGACCACGCGGATCAGTCAACGTCGTGTTAAGATTTTTCTCGTCGGCTTTGCCGCGATTGGCGCTGCTGTGGCAATTTATACCTGGGTCGCGCTGGTTGTGCTGAGCCTGATCTATATAGGCGCAGTGGTCTGGATGCTGCCGTCATCGCGTCGCGCTTTGGCGCAATCCAAGTCAGAGAACGACACTGACGAGAAAACAGATTAGAATTTCAGAGTAAGACCGACGTTCAGCGCATTTGTCTTGATGTCGGTTTCGAGCGACCCGCCTTCGGGCAGATCGACCGAATTGCTGGAATAGGTGAACTGGTATTCACCAAACACAGCGAACCGATCATTCAGATCATAGCTTACACCCGCTGTGAGGCGTGCTGCCGGGCCCGTCATCTGGAGTTCATACGTGTCGATACCGGTTGTGGTGTCGACATCGACATGCGGTACCGCGATGCCGATACCACCGCCGACATAGGGCGTCACCGCACCTTGTGCCCACAGGCCGGGCCAACGCTGGTAGGCGTTGACGGTCAGGATGTTCAGACCGTCCGTAAATTCGAGGTCAGAAAAGCCGATCGACTCTTTTTCATCATCCGGCGCGTAGACTTTGGCATGGGTGAATTCGAGCCCGAAACCGAGCTTTTCGTTCTTCCACCATGTTCCGCGCACACCGTAATAGGGCGGCATTTCAAAAGACCGGCCTTCCCAGCCGATCAGCGCGTCGATATCGGCACCGGTGCCCGGATAGTCGCCGTAAACACGGCTGTGTGGCGACGTTTGCCAGCCCGAATAGACGGACAGCTCCATTTCGGCCAACGCCGGTGCGGCGATGGTTGATGTGCTGAGTGCAAGTATACCTGACAGAATCGTTTTCTGCATGGTGAACCGTCCGCTTCCATGTTTTGCGCGTGATTAACACGCTGTATCAGCAAGGTCAGTGCCATTTACCGCGACACTTCGGCGCTTATTTCTAACCTAGGTGTTCTGGAGGTGGACGGCTAGGGGGTAGCCCGCTAAATAGCGCTTCGGAACGCCGCCCCCGGGGCGGCCCAACCCGTATTGTGGCCAAACGATCGGCCGTTAAATGGAGATATCCTCGTGTCCAACGCAGAACACCACGAAGGCACCCGGAGGGACTTCCTGTACTACGCGACAGCTGGCGCAGGCGCGGTTGCTACCGGTGCCGCGGTTTGGCCTCTGGTCAACCAGATGAACCCGTCGGCTGACGTTTTGGCCCTGTCCTCGATTCGAGTGGACGTGTCGGGCGTCGCAGAAGGCTCTCAGATCACCGTAAAATGGCTTGGCAAACCGGTCTTTATCCGCCGCCGTACCGAAGCCGAGATCGAAGAAGCGCGCAGCGTCGACGTGTCCGACCTAGTCGATCCCATCGCACGAAACGCGAATATCGACGGTTCCGCCGAGGCGACAGACGAAAATCGCGCTCTCGATGATACTGGCGAGTGGCTGGTTCAGATGGGCGTTTGTACGCACCTTGGCTGCGTTCCGCTTGGAAACGCTGGCGATTATGCACTCGATGGGGGTGTCGGTGGCTGGTTCTGCCCGTGCCACGGGTCGCACTACGACACGTCTGGCCGTATCCGCAAAGGGCCGGCACCGGAGAACCTCCCGGTTCCGCCTGCGGAATTCGTCGACGACACAACAATCCTGCTGGGATAAGGAGACGCGCGAATGTCTGGAATTCCTCACGACCATTACGAGCCGTCGACCGGCGGAGAAAAGTGGCTGCATTCGCGGCTGCCGATCGTTGGCTTGCTCTATGACACATTGATGATCCCCACCCCCAAGAACCTTAACTGGATGTGGATCTGGGGCATCGTTCTAGCCTTCTGTCTGGCGCTGCAGATCATCACCGGTATCGTTCTGGTGATGCATTACACGCCGCATGTCGATCTGGCCTTCGGTTCGATCGAACACATCATGCGCAACGTGAACGGCGGTGCGATGCTGCGGTACCTGCACATGAACGGCGCGTCGCTGTTCTTTGTGGCCGTTTACGCGCACATCTTCCGTGGTCTCTACTACGGCTCCTACAAGGCGCCTCGTGAGATCACGTGGATCATCGGCATGCTGATCTACCTGCTGATGATGGGCACCGCGTTCATGGGTTACGTGCTTCCGTGGGGGCAGATGTCCTTCTGGGGTGCGACAGTGATCACCGGCCTCTTTGGTGCGATCCCGTTCATCGGTGAATCGATCCAGACATGGCTGCTGGGTGGACCGGCTGTCGACAACGCCACGCTGAACCGCTTCTTCTCGCTGCACTACCTGCTGCCCTTCGTGATTGCTGGTCTCGTGATCGTGCACATCTGGGCTTTCCACACCACGGGCAACAACAACCCAACCGGTGTCGAAGTGCGTCGCACCTCGAAGGCAGATGCCGAGAAAGATACCCTGCCCTTCTGGCCCTACTTCGTGATCAAAGACCTGTTCGCACTGGCGATCGTTCTGGTCGTGTTCTTTGCAGTTGTCGGATTCATGCCCAACTACCTTGGCCACCCGGACAACTACATTGAAGCGAACCCGCTTGCGACACCGGCCCACATCGTTCCGGAATGGTACTTCCTGCCGTTCTACGCGATCCTGCGTGCCTTTGACTCTGAAGTCTGGGTCGTGATCGCTGCAAACTTCCTCACCGGCGGTATCGTCGACGCGAAGTTCTTCGGTGTTCTGGCGATGTTTGGCGCAATCATTGTGATGGCACTGGTGCCGTGGCTCGACACGTCGTCCGTCCGCTCCGGCCGTTACCGCCCGATGTTCAAAATGTGGTTCTGGCTGTTTGTCGTGAACTTCTTTGTTCTGATGTGGGTTGGCGCAATGCCGGCGGAAGGCATCTACCCGTACATAGCCCTTCTGGGGTCCACCTATTGGTTCGCCTACTTCCTCGTGATCCTGCCGCTGCTTGGCGTTCTTGAAAAGCCGCTGCCGCAGCCGGACACCATTGAGGACGATTTCAAGGCGCACTATGGCAAGTCCTCGACCAACGACGGCGCTACTGCAGCGACCCCGGCCGAGTAAGAAAGGACAAGCGAACAATGCTTAAGAAACTTGCCCTCGCGGCCACTCTGGCCCTGGCCCCTGTCTCCGGCGCATTTGCCGCCGGAGCATCCGGGGAAGTCACGAACTACGACTTCTCGTTCGAAGGTGCCTTCGGTACATTCGATCAGGCGCAGTTGCAGCGCGGCCTTCAGGTCTACACTCAGGTCTGCTCGGCCTGCCATGGCATGAAATACGTGCCACTGCGGACTTTGTCGGCTGAGGATGGCCCGGGGATGCCCGAAGATCAGGTCCGCGCCTATGCGGAACAATTCTTCGAAGTCTACGACGAAGAGATCGAAGACTTCCGCCCAGCGCGTCCGACGGATCACTTCCCTGAGAACAATGCAGCTGGCGCGCCTGACCTGAGCCTGATGGCAAAGGCACGCGCGGGCTTCCATGGCCCGTACGGCCTTGGCATCAACCAGTTCTTCAAAGGCATGGGTGGCCCCGAGTATATCGCCTCTCTGCTGGCCGGCTACACCGGTGAGGAGAAAGAGGAAGCTGGCACCATTCTCTACGAGAACAAAGCTTTCCCGGGCGGCTGGATTTCGATGGCACCGCCGCTCTACGGCGACGACGTGGAATATTCCGACGGCACGGAAGCCACCATCGAACAGCAGTCCAAGGATGTGGCTGCGTTCCTGATGTGGGCTGCAGAACCCAAACTGATGGCGCGCAAACAGGCTGGCTTTGTCGGTGTGCTGTTTCTGACGGTTCTGTCGGTCTTGCTTTATCTGACCAACAAGCGCCTCTGGGCGCCGGTCAAGGCCCGAGCGAAAGACTAAACCTCGAAATTTTCGAAGTCTCTGGAGCCCCGCCAACCGGCGGGGCTTTTTCTTTGAGTGTCACATACTCGATCTCAACCTTGGACCGGAGCGGAACCGGATCCCGGCTTCGACGTTAACGAGGCATGTTTAGACTTCTCCTGAACGCCGGATTGGCGTGTCTTTTGTTCTTTGCGGCTCCTGTATCGGCGCAGCCTGACGATGCGTGCAATAATTTTTGGTACTGCGTGTCAGAGTTGAACCCCGGCTTGGTTGCACCAGAAGCCCAACTTGACCGCGAAACACCCCGTGCGACGATGGAGAGCTTGATATCGGCGGCGCGCAGAAGCGATTGGGAGAGTGCGGCTCATCTCTTGGACCTGTCGGAAATTCCAGAAGAGGACCAAGCGCAGCGCGGTGCCATGCTGGCCCGGCAACTTGAGACGGTGATCAGTCGCAAGACGGTCATCAATTGGGATGACATTCAGGATCGCCCGGATGCCCTTGTCGCTGACGGGTCCTCGGACCGTCCGCAAAGCGGAGAGCCGCGCAAGTCTCTCTTGCTATGGACGCTTCATCTGGATCGTTACCCAGCTTCGGTTCGTTTGAACCGGATCAAACCAGATGACGGAGATCCCGTCTGGGTGTTTTCGCGCCAAACCGTCGAAAATGTCCCTGCTCTCTACGAGCTATACGGTCCCGGTCGTTTCGAAAAAATGCTGCCGCCTGCACTGAAAACGCAAGCGACCTTTGGCTTGATGTGGTGGGAATTCCTTGGTCTGCCATTTCTACTTGCCCTCGCATTCGCGATCGGACGGCTTGTCTGGATCGCGGTTGAGTGGCTGTCCAATCGAACACATCAGCCACTTACAAGAGATATCCTGCGGTCGATCCGTGGCCCCGCGTCCATCGGAGGCGCAACCTTTCTGGCGTTGGTTGTCGTGTCCGAACTTTTTGTCTTTTCCGGACAGATCAATACAATCCTCTCGCCAATGGCTTGGACCGGTGTTGTCGGCTCCATTCTATGGCTGGTGGTCAACAGTGTGGAGGTGGTGCTTGACCGGTTCACGAATTTCGACAACACCGACCTGACACAGCGTCAGCAAGATCATAAGCGCATGACGGCGACACGGATCGCCGCAGCACGGCGGGCCTTCGTTGTGGGGGTGATCCTTGTCGGTGGTGGCCTGATCCTCACCCAAACAAATGTGTTCGAAAACTTGGGACTGACCATCCTCGGTGCGGCTGGTGCGCTGACACTGATCCTTGGTTTTGCGGCACGCCGCGTCCTGGGGAATATCATGTCGTCCATGCAGATCGCGCTCAATCAATCGGCCCAGATCGGCGACCGGATCGTCTATAAAGATCGACTATGCCACGTCGAACGGATCAACTTCACCTATGTCCAGCTCTTGGATTGGGACGGCACGCGACTGGTTGTCCCCGTTGAGGAATTCGCGTCCACCCACTTTGAAAACTGGACCATGAAAGAGCCTCAGATGCTGCGGACGATAAAGCTCAAATGTGCGAACGAGGCGGATGTCGATGCCCTGCGGGACGCGTTCGACCGCATTCTCACAGAGCTTGATGCCGAAGAACTGGGTGACCTCGACCGCGCGTTCGTGCGTGTCGCAAATCAGGATGTTTTCGGCAAGGATGTGTGGTTTGCTCTGCCCTGTGCTGATCCGAACACGTCCTGGGACCTGGCCTGCGAAGCCCGCGAAAAGATCATCGCTGCGGCTGCGAAAATCGCTGAGGATCGGGGGATTGATGTGTTTCCGTCCGTGACACCGGGTGAGGCCGCATAGAAAGGGGTTCAAGCCAAACCTCTGTCAGCGCTCCCCAAGATACGCACGTAAGCCTTCTGGTGGATCGTTAAGAAGGTCTTCGGTGTGCCTCGGTGGCGTTGCCTGTCCCTCTTCAACCACGATTGTCTGAGACGCAAAGCGACGCGCGTCTTGCGGATCATGTGTGACAAGCAGGACCGTCAGGGCTTCCGTCGCGGCGACCTCTGCCACAAGGTCCAACATCTCGGTCTTGAGCGCGGGGCCAAGGGCAGCAAACGGTTCATCCAAAAGCAAAACCGGGCGATTTTGCAACAACACCCGCGCAAGCGCCGCGCGACTTTGCTGACCTCCGGACATGGCAGACAACTTGCGATCTGCAAAGCCGCGCAAGCCAACCCGCGTCAGGCTGGCCTCGATCCGGTCACCATCCCCGGTCCGCAACCTGCCTGTGGCCGGGTTCAATGCCAAAGCCAGATTCTCTCCGATGGTGAGGTGCGGAAAAAGATTGGTGTCCTGAAATAGAATGCTGACCGGGCGCTGGCCAGGCGAGAGATTGGAAATGTCCTGACCATGCCACCGCACAGCGCCGGAGGTTGGTCGCCGGAAACCAGCAACGACGTCAAGCAACGTCGATTTGCCGGAGCCGGACGCACCGATAACGGCCACACGCTGCCCTGTGGGAACTGTCAGATCGGCAGACAAGACGAACGCACCTGCGCGCGCTTCTATCTGATCAAGTTGAAGAGCCAACACGCCCTCCCCTGTCAAACATCCAGAACAGCCCCAAGCTGAGGATCAGCAAGAGAAGCGCGCCACCGGCAGCCTGATCCATGCGGTAGGCCCCCATCAACTGATAGACTTTCAAAGGCAACGTCGCACGATCCGGGTCTGCAAAGAGCGCAATGACCCCCAGATCACCCATCGACAAA
The DNA here is from genome assembly GCA_003149565.1 of Marivita sp. XM-24bin2. Lineage (GTDB taxonomy): Bacteria > Pseudomonadota > Alphaproteobacteria > Rhodobacterales > Rhodobacteraceae > Marivita. The sequence goes on from QCWH01000014.1 coordinate 68,377, forward strand.
GCCGCAGTCAGACCGGCGGCAAATCCCAAAGGGCGCTTCAATCGCGGCAGCAATATCCAGCGCAGCCAGGCCCATCCTGACAACCCCATCGCGTCCCGCAATCGCGCATAGTCAGCGCGGATTGACTCCGCCTCGGGCCGCAGAATGCGCAGCACGAAGGGCAAGCTGACAAAGGCGTTCACCGTCGCCGTCACATAGAGGGCAAGCTCAAACGGATTGGCGAAGGGGCGCACGATCAGGAAGAGACCAATGCCCAGCACCAAAGGTGACAGGGCGATCCCGGCAAGGCCGAGCCATTCTCCCCAGCGTGTGGCCAAGGGCAGCGCCCAGAGCAGGCAAAGTGCGGTCGAGCCGAGCGCCACGAGGATCGAATGCCCCGCCGCCTGCCAGACCGGTGCGCCCAGTGTCGTGATCCCGGCAAGGCCGTTAAACGTGACCATCGCGAGCGGTGTCAAAAGGAAGGCCGCAGCCAGAACTATCCAGACCAAGTCCCACAGTTTCGCACCCAAGGAGTTACGATCCCAGCGCGGGACATGCCGGTCCAATCCCTGGGCGGCAACGGGCATGGCGGTGACCTTCAATGCAATCAATCCCGCCGTCAGGGCCAATCCCAGTTGCACCAAACCCAGGACAGCCGCGCGGGCCAGATCAAAGTCAAACCGCATGGATTGATAGATCGCCAATTCCAGCGTTGTCGCCCGAGGTCCTCCTCCAAGCGTCAGCGCTACCGCGAAAGACGACAGACAGATCACAAAAATGACGGCAAAAGCCCCGGGAACAATGCGTTTCAGCATCGGATATTCGATCGCGCGCCACATGGCACCACGCCCCATGCCCAGCGTCGCGACCAACCGAAACTGTTCTGCCGGAACCGCGAGCCACCCCTGCAGGATCAGCCGCGTGGCCAGTGGCAGGTTGAAGAATACATGCGCAAGCAGCACGCCTTGCAAGCCATAGATTTGCAGATCAGGCAGGCCCAAGGGTTCCAACGCGCGGTTGAGCAGACCGGATTGACCGAACACCGCCAGAAGTCCTAGCACAGCCACGATCACCGGTAGAATGAAAGGGGCACCCAAAAGCGCCACCAACAACCCACGCCCAATGAACTGGCGTCGCGCCAAGGCACGGGCCACCGGGATGGCGAAGAGGACGCTGAGCAAGGCCGACAGCGTGGCCTGCACCAGCGTGAACCGAAGCGCTTGCCAATCCGCCGGGCGGAACCCGCTGAATGCCTCGGCCCGCAGGATCACTGCTGTGACCGGGCCGATCACAAGACCGGCCACGGTCAATGCCGCGATTATTGCGACAGCGCGCGGCGCCATTCCTCGACCGTTTCATCACGCAATGCTGCGGCTTCGTCCTCGGAATAAAACAGCACTTTTTCGGGCAGGTTCAACTCCTTGAACCCTTCGGGCCATTTCGAAGCGTCAAGCTTCGCCGGGAAGGACCAGTTGCCGGTTGCGATCATTGTCTGGAATTCCTCCGACAGCTGGAATTCAAGGAACTGATCCGCCAGCTCGGGCACATCGGTGCCTGCCACCTTGGCTGACAGTTCGACCATGAAGTAATGCCCTTCCGGGAAGATCGCCGCTTTCTTGGTCCGGTCTTCTTCGGCGATGATGTGATAGGCGGGCGAGGTTGTATAGCTCAGCACCATGTCCGCCTCTCCATCGGTGAAGAGACCGTAGCTTTCCGACCAGCCTTTGGTGACAGTCAGAATCTTGGGCGCAAGCTGCTCCCAGACCTGCTCCGCTTCATCGCCATAAATCGCCTTGACCCAAAGAACCAGCGCAAGCCCGGAAATCGATGAGCGCGGGTCCTGGATGACGATCTTCAGATCATCAGGCGCGTTCAGAAGCGCGTCAAAGCTTTCTGGGACGTCCGTGATCCGCTCTTCATTGTAAATGAACGCGGTGTGCCCGTAATTGTAGGGCAGGAAAACGTCATCCGTCCATTCGACCGGCAGGGTCAGGCTTGAGGTGTCCTGCCCGTGAGGTGCAAACAAGCCGCTTTCGCGGGCCCGTTTGGTGACGTCAGTGTTCAGTCCGAAGACGATATCCGCATCGGTCTGAGCGCCTTCAAGAAGGATCCGGGGCAAAAGATCGCCCGGTTTGAATTGCAGATCGCAGGCGCATTGCGCTTCAAACATCTCTTCGATCTTGGGGCCGGGCCCCCATTCCGAAACGATGTAATCGCCCGCGTATACGGTTAGAACGGGGGTATCCTGAGCGGCCACGAAAGTGGTCGACGCAAGAAGTCCCGCAGCAAAGGTCAGGGCCGGTTTCATGGCATCCTCCTGTTTTGCGACGAGAGGGCAAAGCAGGAGCGTATCCAGACCTTCCCTCCGCCAGTGTTAACTGGTTCAGGTTCAACGGGTTCGCACGACGCATCTCAGCCAGTTTCCTGACACCCCGAGGTAAGCGAAGAGGTAGCCTCGCGCAGAGGAGTCTTCAAGGACAAACAGGTCCGATCTTCTCTGTTTCAAAATACCTCGGGGTGCGCGAGGGGCAGAGCCCCTCGCTTCCGTCGGATGGGCGCAGCCCATTCGAAACACCTTGAGACCGGACCCGCCCTGCCCTAGGACACAATCCAAGCCAAGGAGACCAACATGAGCCTGAATACATTTGGACATCTCTTCCGTGTCACGACATGGGGCGAAAGCCACGGGCCGGCGCTTGGCGCGACAGTGGATGGCTGCCCGCCGGGTGTGCCGATCGATGCGGGCATGATCCAGCACTGGCTCGACCGCCGGAAACCGGGACAGAACAAATACACTACGCAGCGACGAGAGCCTGATGCGGTCAAGATCCTGTCGGGTGTGTTCGAAGGTCAGACCACCGGCACACCGGTGCAGCTGATGATTGAAAACACCGACCAGAGGTCGAAAGACTATTCCGAAATCATGGAAAAATTCCGTCCCGGTCATGCGGATATCACCTATTGGCAGAAATACGGCATCCGCGACTATCGCGGTGGGGGGCGATCCTCGGCGCGGGAGACGGCCGCGCGGGTGGCGGCAGGCGGTCTCGCGCGCGAAGCCATCAAGGCGATGCTGCCTGGCGTTCAGATCACCGGGTACATGACCCAGATGGGCCCGCACCAGATCGATCGCGATCGGTTCGATTGGGACGAGATCGAAAACAACCCGTTCTGGGTGCCCGATGCCCAGGCGGCAGGGGATTGGGCCGACTACCTCGACGGGTTGCGCAAGTCTGGCGAAAGCGTCGGTGCCATCATCGAAGTGGTGGCGCGCGGCGTGCCAGCGGGTCTGGGCGCGCCGATCTATGGCAAGTTGGATACCGATCTGGCGGCGGCGATGATGAGCATCAACGCGGTGAAGGGTGTGGAAATCGGCGAAGGCATGGCTTCGGCCACGTTGACCGGAACGACCAATGCGGATGAGATTTTCATGGGTCCGGAAGGCCCCGAATACAGCTCTAACCACGCCGGCGGCATTCTGGGCGGTATTTCGACCGGTCAGGACATCGTTGTCCGTTTTGCGGTCAAGCCGACCTCATCGATCCTAAGCACGCGCAAGACGATCACCAAGTCTGGCGAAGAGACCGAGATCATCACCAAGGGGCGTCACGATCCCTGCGTGGGTATCCGTGCGGTTCCGGTCGGAGAGGCGATGATGGCCTGCGTGATCCTAGACCACCTGCTGCTGCACCGTGGTCAGATCGGCGGAAACCGGGGCAAGATCGGCTGAGCGCGGCTCAGGTCTTGACCGTCTGGCGGGATATCTGAACCGCCAGAATTCCCAAGGTGATGATGATCACGCCAAGGATGTCCGTGGGCCCAAGCTTTTCGGACAGGATGACAGCTGCGATAGCGACCCCGAGGAAGGGGTTGAGGAAATGGAAGGTTGCCGCCTTGACCGCGCCGATGCGGTTGACCAGCCAGAACCAGACCAGCGTTGCTGCCAGACCGGGAACAAGCGTCGTGTAGAGAAAGGCCAGCACCAGTTTGGCGGAAATGGTAACGTCCGCCGTTTCCAACCAAAGCCCGGCAGGCCAGAGCACCGCGCTGCCGATCAGCATTTGCAGGCCGACCACCATCATGAAGTTCCCGCCCGAGCTTGCATTCCGCAACGACAGGGTCGCGACGGTCAGGGAAATCACGCCAAGGATGCAGAGAGCAACGCCGTAGAGATCTGCACCGGCGCTCAGTCGGGCGCTCATGATGATCACCACACCGCAGAACCCGGCAACCAAACCGATCACCCCCAGAGGCGAAATGCGCTGTCCGGCAAACATCCAGCCTGCAACCCCAACGAGGAGCGGCATGGACGACGCGATGATGGCTGCCAGAGATGCCTCGATCCGCTGCATTGCGACGAAGTTCAGACCGAGATAAAGCGCATTCTGGCAGATGCCAAAGATGATGGTCGCCTTCCACTGGTTGCGCGTCAAATGCCACGATTGACCCATTGCGCGGGCAATCACGACGGCCAAGGCCCCGGAAATGGCAAAGCGCAAGGCCAAGGCCATCAGCGGTGGCGCATCTGCCACGATGATCCGCGCCGATGTGAAGGCAGAGGACCACATGGCAGCGAAGGCCAGTCCCATAAGGATTGCACGAATGTCCAACGAGGCCTCCGATCCGGGATGGGTGACGACAGCCCGTGATCGGGGCCACTTCGCACCCATCTACACATTGCGGAGCGGGAACTTCAATGACCGCACTGCGCACAATTTTCAGGTGCGTATAGCGCCATCAGGGCATGCGGTCGGTACATCCGAAATATGCGACATCCTTGCCATGCTTTTTCCATATGGCTGCGGACAGGCTTGCGAGCTCGGCGCGCTAGTGCAACTTTCGCGGGCACCATCACATTGTGGAATGAGTACGATATGACCAAAGCGAAGGCGTTATTTGCGGCCCCTCTATCCCTGCTTGCACTTGCAGCCTGTGAACCAGTTCCGACAGGGAGCTCAACCGGGGCAGGACTTGTTACTGTGCCCGAGTCGGTCGCCTCTATCGCCGCTCCGTATCAGGACCTGACAACCGCGCGGGTACGCGCCGAGGACGGGTGTTATTGGTACACGCATCAGGGTCCGGTTGAAACAACCGAGCTGCCGCTCAGAACCACGAACGGCAGTCCGATCTGCGTCAGACCACAAAGTTAGGAGAGCGCCTTATTAAAGAGGTCCCCCATCGGTCGTATACAAGTAGGCGGTCACGCCCGTATCGACCTGATCGTACAGCGTATTGATATGCGCCATGACCATACGCACGCATCCAGAGCTTGCGCGGGTTCCAATTGAGCGCGGCGCTGGTGTTCCGTGAATGCGCAGGTAGGTATCGCGGTTCCCGACGTAAAGGTAGAGCGCACGCGATCCAAGCGCGTTCTCAGGGCCCGGCGGCATGCCGTCTTCCCAACGTGCGTATTTCTCAGGCTCACGCTTGATCATCGCCGGAGTGGGTGTCCACCGCGGCCACTTCGCTTTGCGACGGATGGTATACACCCCAGGTTCGTATAGTCCGTCACGGCCAATGGCGACACCGTAGCGCATCGCAGAGCCATCATCCTGAATGTGGTACAAATAGCGGGCAACAGCATCGACATGGATATCACCTGGCGTCAGGCCCTCATTTGCCTGTACGCGCTGCGGAAGATAGCGAGGATGCAACCCCCAGGGATTGGTCGTATTCAGGTCAAAATCCGGCGGCGTGACCTGCGCATCCCATTTATCCCACTCCCCGGGCGCAGCAAAAGCAGGCCCGGCAAGCACAGGCGCCGCCAGTGCAGCAAGAGAACCGATCATCTGACGTCTTGTGAACATCCTAAAGCCTTTCACACCTTCTAAGCCTAAGCCGCCCAATGGCTCTGACCGCGTTCGGATCATCTTCGTTCGCTTCATTGGAACTTCTAAAAGTGGTTTTTGTTCAATCAATTAATTTCAACCTCACAGAGATTTGTGCATGATCCTCCATCAGACAGCCAAGATACTGAGCAAACCCGGCATCTTGCTTTGATCAAAAGGGTTAGCAAGACCGATTGCTGTTCATATCTCTGACGGTGCAGCCAAGGTTGTGCTGACACGTCCAATGCCCTCAATCACAACTTCCACCTCCATCCCCGCCTTGACAGGACGCGCCCCGAGAGACGTTCCGCAAGCAATAAGATCGCCGGGGTTCAGCGTCATGTCCTGCGACAAAAGGCTGACAATTTTGGCTGGTGGCAGGATCATATCCGATGCTGGGTAGGATTGCCGTTCCCGGCCATTGACCCTAACGGTGACCGTTTCGTCGTGCCAATTCAGATCTGTCTCAATTACCGGACCGACAACGCCAAAACCGTCAAAGCTCTTGGAGCGGGTCCATTGCGGAAACGACGGATCCGCGTTGAGGATATCAAGCGACGTTAGGTCATTGATACAGGTGTAGCCGAAAATAGCCTGTTCGGCTTCTTCTGGAGACGCCGCCTTACAGGTCTTGCCGATAACGATACCCAGTTCGCCTTCAAAGACCACACGCCCTGCGGATATGGGCAGTTCGACCGTTGCCCCGTGCCCCGACAGGGACGTGTCGGACTTGAAAAAATAGAGCGGATGTTCGGGATGTGAGTGACCTCCCTTCTCCGCAGCGGCCTTGAAGTTGTTCCAGAGACCGATGAATTTGCCGGGCACAACGGGCGGCAGCAGTTTGATGTCCGCAAGTGGGATCGGATCGCCTGCGGATGTGTCAGCGCCTAGTCCGACCCTCGGATGAAAGACTTCTGCGTCGATAACGCCTGTCAGTGTGGCTCCATCAGCCGCCAAACCTCTTGCCCATTTCATGGACGTTCCTCCCCTTTTGTCGCGCAACACACGCGCACTTCACTCCCCTGCGGCTGTTATAGTCCGCACCGCGCCATGCGCCACGCCAATTGTCGTTTGACGAATAACGAAAAGACCCCGCCGTGGCTCGGCGGGGCAAGGTGTAGTGCCGCGGGATAATGGCCGCAGGCACCGGCGGTGTGTCGTAGTCTTCAGCTTAGTTCCGAGCGGATCTGTTGACGCAGAACATCAATCGGAACCGTTTTGCCGTCACGTTTGAAGCACCAATAGGTCCAGCCATTGCAGCTTGGCGCGCCTTCGAGATGCGCGCCGACCTGATGGATTGAACCTTTGATGTCATTGCCGATCAGAGTGCCATCTGCACGAACCTTGGCTTTGTGCCGTCCATTCATGCTCAAAAGCTCTTCGCCCGGACGCAGCATGCCGCGTTCCACCAATTGGCCAAACGGCACACGCGGTTCGGCGCGTTTGCTGGTTGTCGTCTCAAGCGCGGCCTTGTCCAGTCGACGGACCGAGGCGATCCGCTGCTCCGCCACCTCGCGATACTTTTCCTCGCGCTCAATGCCGATCCAGTCACGTCCCAGCATTTTCGCAACGGCGCCTGTCGTGCCGGTGCCGAAGAAGGGATCAAGCACGACATCCCCGGGTTTGGTCGATCCGACGAGGACGCGATGCAAGAGCGCCTGAGGCTTTTGCGTGGGATGCGCCTTTTCGCCTGCAGCGTCCTTGAGCCTTTCCCCGCCGTTGCAGATTGGAAGAACCCAATCGGACCGCATCTGGATGCCTTCGTTCAGAGCCTTCAGTGCCTCGTAATTGAAGGTGTATTTTGCGCCTTCCGATTTCGACGCCCAGATCATGGTTTCATGCGCGTTGGTGAATCGCTTGCCACGGAAATTCGGCATCGGGTTCGACTTGCGCCACACCACGTCGTTGAGAATCCAATAGCCCGCATCCTGAAGCGACGCCCCAACCCGGAAGATATTGTGATAGGACCCAATGACCCAAATCGCACCATCAGGTTTCAGCAATCGACGCGCCGCCTTGAGCCAAGCGCGGGTGAAGTCATCATAGGCTTTGAAGCTCGAAAACTGATCCCACTCGTCATCAACCGCATCTACGCGGGAATTGTCCGGGCGATGAAGGTCCCCTTTGAGTTGCAAATTGTAAGGAGGGTCCGCAAAGATCAGATCGACCGACGCGGCGGGCAATCCATTCATGATATCGATGCAGTCACCCGCAAGAATCGTGTTTATCGGCAGCGCATCGGCACTGTTCGGCTTGGTCATCTTTGTCATTCTCTGCCTATCGTCCCGGCGCAGTTATTGCGCTCTGTGATTGGCTCAAAAGATGAGTCAAACGCGATTCGCGGTCAATTTCTTTTTTGAATCAAGAAGTTACGTTTTTAACTTGTCACAAGATATTGTGTACCGGTTTGAAAGAACGTCTATGATGTGGGGTCACACCAAGATTTTGAAGGGCTTCTTTGTGACACTTCGTTGGATATCCCTGATTTCTCTCCCAACCGTACCCCGGGTACTGTTGCGCCAAATCCCACATGATCGCATCACGCCTTGTTTTGGCCACAATTGACGCCGCTGCGATGCTGAGAGACAGGCGATCTCCCTTCACAATGGCCGTCGCGGCTATGCTCATATCTCGCGGCACAAGATTGCCATCGATCAGAACATGTGCAGGCTCTGAATTCAGCGCTGCCACGGCGCGCACCATTGCCAAATGGCTCGCATACAGGATGTTCAACGCGTCGATCTCCTCAACGCTGGCCAAGCCAACACCGACCTCGGCCCGGGCCAGAATATCCTCCAGAACCGAATTGCGTTTCTTAGCCGTCAACGCTTTTGAATCGTTGAGACCCTCCGGAATTCGGTCAGGATCAAGTATCACTGCCGCAGCGACCACCGGCCCAGCCAAAGGCCCCCGTCCAGCCTCGTCGACACCTGCAATTCTCAGATGTCCCGCGTGCCACAATCCATTTTCGAATTCAAAACTTGGTCCCATGACACCAGCTTTACCATATGCCCAATGAAGGCAAGCGCGCTCAGTCGATTTCAACGCCGGATCCGTGCCTCACGAGCATCGCCAAGCCTTTTTGCGATTTAGGTCGAAAACCCACTGGACACGCCCCAAACCGTCACATAGAACGCCGCCACCCGAACGATGATCGTTCACCCGTGCCCGGGTAGCTCAGGGGTAGAGCAGTGGATTGAAAATCCTCGTGTCGGTGGTTCGATTCCGCCCCCGGGCACCATTTAAGCCATAAAAACAAGGCACTTACGCATAGCACAGTTTTTACTTCCTGCGTTGCACACTCATCGCACAGTTTTGTCGTGTGTTGATGGCTGAATGCGGGTGATTTACTGTGTTGGACACAGTGTTTGGAATCGCTGTGTTCAACACAGTGTTTGCGGTTTCTGTTTGAACACACTGTTGGTGAACACTTTTTCAAACACAGCATTTATGAACACTGTCAAATCCAGTACATCCGCAGTCAGGCTCACTCATCCAAGAAGAAGTCTTCGTCGATGCGATGAAGCTCAAACATTTTTCTGACCCGCACGCCGACACCACCCTCAATCATCAAATCCACAAGCCGGTGCCCATCAATAGTAATGACGCGCGCGTTCACCGTTTTGAGGTACTCAAGTGCATTTGGGGAAAAGCGAGAGGTGGTTACAAAGACACCTTTGTGCGCCGAAACGCCAGCCAGTGTGCCGACAAACGCTTGTAGCTCAGGACGGCTTACAGCATTTCCGGGAGCATACCGTTTGGCTTGGACATAAACAACGTCCAGACCCAGCTTGTCTTGATGAATGATACCATCAATGCCCCCATCACCTACCTTGCCCATAACCTCCGCAAGCGTATCGGATCGCCCATATCCGAGACTGGAAAGCAATCGAACAACCAAATGCTCAAAGAATGCTGGAGAGTTTTGTAGAATGCGTTCCAGCACCTGTTCTTTCAGGTCAGCCTCAAGTTCTTGGTAGGCGCTCCCAATAATTTCTTCAGGACTTTTGTCACCCGTAGCCACGTCACTCGACACCGAGGTTTCGCCCTCTGTTTTGCTGCTCCCCTTACGGTTCATAAAGTCGATGAACTCGGGAATGTTTTTTAGATACGCTAAGTTCAGTCGTGACAGATCATTTTCCAGCACTGTTTGACCCTGTTCCGTAATGACAAAATGCCCGCGCTTTGGGCGCGTCAAAAGCCCAGCTTGTACCAAGTATGTAACGGCCCAAGCTACGCGGCTTGAGATCAGTGTCGTTTGGCCAGATGGGATGGTTTCTTCTCGCTCTTCCTCTGTCAGGTTGAGCTCATCCGCGATGACAGAAACAGCATCCCTAACTCGGTGCTCAGTTTTTGCGCGTCGGAGCACCAACGGCATCAGGTCTTCATAACTAGGAACGGGTAAATTCACACGCCTCCGCGAGCATCTTTTCAAAACACGTATCAGTTGCGTCGAACGGTTTCTACGAAAACGAAAAGCTTCGCTGCGCAAGTTTTCCGGCTGACATCACCAACACACGAACTTAGCGTGTGATGGAGGCGATCAAGGAGCAGGAATGGCCAAGCTGGGCGCAGATACGCACGTGCTGTTGGACGGCGAAGTCAAAGTCTACAAACGCGGCAACAGCAAGCGGTGGCAGGCCACGTTCAAGATCGACGAGCACTGGGTGCGCATAAGCACGGGCAAGCGTGATCTGGAAGAAGCGAAGACTGTAGCGCGTGATCAGTACCTCGACTATAAATTCCGCTCCAAGCACGACTTGCCCATCGTCACCAAGCGCTTCGAAGACGTTGCGCGGCTGGCGATTGCGGATATGCAGAAGCAACTGGACGCGGGTGCCGGGCGCAAAGTGTTCAAAGACTACATCAAAGCGATCAACCTGTATTTCATCCCGTTCTTCGGCAAAACATTCACCACCAATATCGACCACGAAAAAATCCAAGCGTTCAACGCGTGGCGTGTTGAACAGATTGGCCGTGAACT
>QCWH01000015.1:0-54824 GCA_003149565.1 Marivita sp. XM-24bin2
GCCCCCGCAGAAACGCCAGATCGACATCTGATGTCGGCTCAAGCAGAATCAACCGCGCGCCCTGTGAGAGCATGAGCGCGCCTGTTTCTAAGGCGTGTTCTAGTCTTGCTAACGTCATGAATGACCCGGGACTGCCCGGTTATTCCTTTTCCATCGTGCACTGCAGCGGATGCTGATGCCGCCGGGCAAAATCCATCACCTGACCAACCTTGGTTTCGGCAATCTCGTGGCTGAAGACACCAACGACCGCGACGCCTTTTTTGTGCACTGTGAGCATGATCTCAAAGGCTTGGGCGTGGGTCATGCCGAAGAACCGTTCGAGCACATGCACCACAAATTCCATGGGCGTGTAGTCATCATTCAGCAACATCACCTTGTAAAGCGGCGGTCGCTTGGTCTTGGCACGCGTCTCAACGACGACGCCCGTATCGTTGTCCTCGTTCGACGGTGGTCCAGCCTTGGGGCGGGACGACGTGATGTTGGGCAACGGTTGTTTCATACTGGGCTCGGGACCTCGGGTTCCATATCCTAGATGGCTCTATATAACCTGTCCTGTCTGCGAGAAAAGAGGCCCATGCCACGCTATGGCGCGAAAGCTGCAAACAATCGGGTTCGATGCCGACGACACGTTGTGGCACAACGAGCGCTTCTTCAAGCTCACGCAAGCGCATTTCGAAGAGCTGTTGGCCGATCACGCGGATACTTCACAGCTGCATGAACATCTGATCGAAGCCGAAAAACGCAATATCGGGCATTATGGATTTGGCGTGAAAGGATTTGTGCTCTCGATGATCGAAACGGCCATCGATGTCACAGACGGCCGTGTGCCCGGCAGCGTTATTCGCCAGATCCTTGATGCAGGTCAGGACATGCTTGCCCATCCCATTGAATTGCTGCCGCATGTCCAATCCACCGTGGAAAGCTTGGCCGCGACCCATCGACTTGTCCTTATCACCAAAGGCGATCTCCTGCACCAGGAACGGAAACTGGCGCAATCGGGCCTGGGTGATTTGTTTGATGACGTTGCCATCGTGTCGGACAAGACTGTTCAAACCTATCAGACCATCTTTGCGCGGCATCCCGGCGGTGTTGATCAGGCGATGATGGTCGGCAATTCCATGCGGTCAGATGTGGTTCCGGCAGTCGAGGCTGGCGCATGGGGTGTCTACGTTCCTCACGACCTCGAATGGGATCTTGAGAAGGCCGAACCACCACAGGCTCCTCGATATGTCGCGATCACCGATCTGGGTGATTTGCCAGCAGTCGTGGCGGATATTGGCTGATCAAACTTGCCACATTCTTGCCACAATGGCTGACCTAGTGAGGCGGCCCGGCGCATTCCCCAACATATTGGGTCAACGCAGGGCCAAATGAGGAAAAAAGATATAAAAATAAGGCCTTTATCGGCTTCTGCTCCTGTGCTAGCCTGTTTCCATAATAAAAAAGGCTGACTGGAAAAATCCGGCGGCGTGAGGCAGAGAAGGCGGATATCGTGACGGGACGGCATAGAAAGCCGGGCCGATTGGGCCTGTATTTAATCACTGCAATTTGGCTGGCGGTACTGGTGCCTATCAGCGCTATGGCAGCTCCCTACGCGGCGATGGTCATGGATGCCAGAAACGGCGAAGTGATTCATTCCTCCAACGCCGATACCAGGTTACACCCAGCGTCCCTCACCAAAATGATGACGCTCTACGTCGTTTTTGAAGCGGTGCAGAACGGTGAGATCAGTATGGACACAGAAGTGCGAATCTCGCGCAAAGCTGCGTCCGAACCGCCCTCAAAGCTGGGCCTGCGCTCTGGCTCTAGCATTAAACTGCGGTATCTCGTACGCGCCGCGGCTGTAAAATCAGCAAATGATGCGGCCACAGCCTTGGCCGAAGCGATCTCTGGATCTGAGGCCGCCTTTGCCCGTCGGATGAATCGCACCGCAAAAGCTTTGGGCATGAGCCGGACGACCTTTAAAAACGCTCACGGCCTGACCGAAAACGGTCACATGTCAACGGCGCGGGATATGACCATCCTTGGACGCCATGTGCTCTATGACTATCCTCAATACTACAATCTGTTTTCACGTCGGAGCACGGACGCTGGAATCAAGGCCGTTTCAAACACCAACCGCCGATTCCTAAACGCGTATAAAGGCGCGGATGGCATCAAAACAGGCTACACGCGCGCAGCGGGATTTAACCTCGTGGCGTCTGCAGAACGCGGAAGCGAACGCATCATTGTGACTGTGTTCGGTGGAAACTCAACCGCATCGCGAAATGCTCAGGTGGCCAAGCTGATGGATCTTGGATTCAGCAAGGCGCCAAGTCGGATGGCGCTGCGCACGCCTCGCAAACCACCATATCTGGGCCCCGATGCCTCGTCTTCGACGGAAACCGTGATTGCGCGCAGCCAGACTCCGTCTACTACAACGCGCGCCAAATCTATCCGGGTCGTGGCCGCCGCCGTTAAAGCCAGCTTGCGCCCTGTAGCGCGTCCTGTTTCAGAGCCTGTCCTGCCAGACACTTTGGTGGCTGAACTACAGGAAGACATTCAGTCCGTACTCGCCGACGTGCAAACGGAAGAGGTTCAGCAGGTGGCCGCATCCGCAGCTCAGGTCGCGATTGCCGCGGCCGCTCCGGCAACGGCCCCAGCAGCTATCGCATCTGCCGATAAAACCGCGCCCAGCGCATCTGTAAAGCCGGTGGTGCGCCCCCGCACCATCGTGCTAGCGTCAGCATCACAAGACGCCGCTCCAGCAAAGCCCGTGCAAAAACGCGAAGCCGAAATCGTGACGCGTATTTCCACGTCAGGAGGACGCCATTGGGGGATTAATGTGGGCCGTTTTCCAAGCCGCTATGCCGCCGAAAAGGCGCTTTTGAAGACTGCTCTTGCCGAGATGGCGACGCTGGATGGATCGCTGAGAAAGGTCGTGAACGGCGCGCGTGGGTATGATGCAAACTTCATGGGGCTCACACGCGATGCTGCAGATTTGGCGTGCCGCAGGCTTCAGGCGCGGCAAGTCACGTGCTTTATGATCGGGCCAAGCTGACCCGAAACCGGTCAAACCTTGGGGTGATCGTCGTAATCGTCTGACAGAATACGTTGCGCCGCCCCATCCGGGTCTTCATACTGCTTGGACTTCACAGTGAAGACAAAGGCCAAAAGACCAATCCCTCCAAGGATCAGCGACACCGGGATGAGGTAGGCCAAGACGTTCATAGAACTCTCCGGATCATTTCAGGCGCAGTGCGTTCAAAGACACGGTAACTGAAGAGCTGGACATCGCCAAGGCGGCGATCAGAGGCGAGCAGAGCCCCGCCACAGCAAGTGGAACCGCGATGATATTGTACCATGTGGCAATGGTGAAATTCTGGCGAATACGCTTGATCGCCACGCGCGATGTCGCAAGCGCGTCGGCAATCGGGTCAAGCGATTTACCCAAGAGAACAACGTCAGACGCCACCCGCGCTGCATCAAGCGCGCTAGCCGGAGAGATCGACGCATGCGCCCCGGCAAGAGCCGCCGTGTCGTTCAAACCGTCACCAACCATCAAAACCCTTTTGCCGCTTTCGGTCAGTTGAGCGACCCGCGCCGCTTTGTCCTCTGGCAGTGCTTCGGCAATCCACCTGTCAATTCCGAGGCGATCTGCAAACGCCTCAACCGCGGGCGTTGTGTCCCCGGACATCAGGATCACCTCGTAGCCGTTTTTCTGCAATTGCGCGACGAGCGCTTCGGCACCGTCACGAATTTGGTCGGCAAATCGGAACGGATCTGCAACCGTATCTCCAACACGCAGCCAGGCACAGGTCTCGGGGCTATCGCCGCCTCCAACCCAGCTTGCTCGGCCAAGGCGGACCACCTGCCCCATCCAGGATCCCTCGGCGCCGTGACCCGGAACCTCCGTGATGCCAGTCACTTTTGCCGGTGCAATCCCGGAGTCGCGTATCGCGCTTGCCAAGGATTGTGACAGTGGATGCGACGACCCTTCGGCAAGCGCCAGGGTGATGCTCAGATCCCTGCGCGAGTGATCTCCGAGGTTTACGACTTCGGGCGCACCAGCGGTCAGCGTGCCAGTTTTGTCGAAAACCACAGTGTCTACCTGTGCCATACGCTCAAGCGCAGTCGAATCCTTGATGAGCAGGCCTTTTCGGAACAACCGTCCGGAGGCCGCAGTGGTCACAGCGGGCACCGCCAATCCCAAAGCGCAGGGGCATGTGATGATCAGAACCGCGGCGGCAATGTTCAACGCCGTGCGAAGATCGAAGGTATAAATATACCAGCCCGCGAAGGCGAGCGCCGAAAGGATATGCACCCCCGGCGCATAGAGCTTGGCCGCTTTGTCTGCTAGAGATGTATATCGCGACCGTCCGGACTCGGCCACGGCAACCAGATCCGCCATGCGATGTAATGATGTATCCCGGCCGACGGCACTTGCCCGGATCGTCAGAGGACCGGTCAGATTGACCTCGCCCGCGCTGACTGTGGCCCCCACACCCGCATAGATCGGTCGGGTCTCCCCGGTCAAAAGCGACCGATCCAATTCAGATTGACCATCAACGATTTCACCGTCTACCGGCATGCGCCCCCCAGGACGCACGCGGATCAAGTCGCCCACGACAAGCTCGGACATGGCAATCTGTTCTTCGCCGTCTTCGCTGACGCGCCAGACGCGCGGCACTTCGAGTGCGGCCAGTTCTTCAGCTGCAGATCGTGCTGCTGCACGGGTGCGGTGATCCAGATACCGACCTGCCAGCAGGAAAAAGGTCAGAGTGATCGCCGCATCGAAATATGCATGTTCTCCCGAGAGGGACGTCTCCCAGAGAGATGTCGCCACCGCCAATGCAATGGCCAGCGAGATCGGAACATCCATGTTGAGCCGTCCGGCCCGGAGCGCTGTCCATGCATGTTTGAAGAAAGGCTGCGCGGAAAAGCCGATGGTGGGCAGAGCAATCGCGGCGGATATCCAATGGAACATGTCCCGCGTAGGACCATCCGCACCGGACCACACTGCCACAGACAGCAGCATGATATTCATCATGGCGAAGCCAGACACAGCCAGACGCATCAGCAGGTCGCGCCCTGCCTTGTCGGTCTCGGTTGCGCGTAGCGCCGTCGAGTCCAGCTCATGCGCTTCATAGCCGGCGCTTTCCAGCACGTTGATCAGGTCATCTGCCGTCACATCTGAACCGGCTTCAATTTGCGCCCGCTTCAGCGTCAGGTTCACCCGTGCCCCTTTGACCCCGTCCGTCGCGGCAAGAATGTGTTCGACCCCTGAAATACAGGCGGCACAATGGATCGACGGGAGAGACAGGACGATGTTGACGTCCTGAGGAATGGCCGCACCGGCCAGCGCCTCGGCCGCAGGCGCGGCAGAGCACGCGGGGCACCCCGAAGCGGTTGGACGCATGGCGACGGTCACGGGTCAGCTTTCAACATGAAGAACAACGCGCTGCTCGAAACGCACGCCTTCAAGGGAAGTGGCGGTCATCCGGATATTCCAATTTCCAGGAGCAAGGGTTTCGCGGGCGACGTAAGCCCGCCCGTCAAAAGAAAATTCCGGGCTGCGGTCATCTTGAACATGCGTGGCGCGGCCCAAAACGGCGTCCAGCGTGCCCGCTTGCACGGGTTTGCCCGCTTCGTCCTTGATGCTCAGAATAAGCAAGCCGCCCTTCGCCTCGGCGTAAACCTCCCAGCCGAGCGATTCCTGTTCATTCCGACGCGCATCAAAGCTTTGCGACGCCACATAGGAATTCTTCACTTCCAGTCCGGGAAAGGTTTTCACTGCGGAGTAGGCCAAGACAAGATTGACGGAAATGATGACGGCAAAGCAGCTGCCAAAAATGGCCAATGCATGCCAGCCTGTAAGTTTGCGTTCCTTGGGCATCAGTTGCTTCTCCCGTTGAATATGCTGTCGGTATAGGCGCGGTCGCCGTTGGTCAGGTCCTCGACCCAGAAGCGAATGTCGCTGCGTTCTGCCTCGGCCGGATCAGACCCGGGCGCTGCGACGACATAGACGCGCTGCAGGTAGGTTTCATTCGCAGGCACATCGACCGTTTCATAGGGCGTGCCTTCCAACTGGACCCGCAGGGATGGGTGCCCCGTAACGGACACGCGGAACGGACGATCCTCTCCGTGTTTGTTGAGCAAGCGCACATCATAAGTGTTGCGGATCGACCCATCGGACAGCGTGACAAATGTCGGGTTCCGCACTGGCGCCACGGTCATGTCGATTTCGGGTCGGATAAACAGAGCGAACACCAAGCCGAAGCCGACAAGCGCCCAGAGGGCCGTGTACATCATTGTCCGGAAGCGGAAGATGTGGAACCACGCTGTGCGCGGTTTTTCCCCCGCCCGCTCACGAGGTTCATCTGAAAGCGCAAGATAGTCGATCAGACCACGTGGCTTTCCAATCTTTTCCATGATGTCATCGCAGGCATCGATGCAGAGACCACAAGTAATGCACTCCATCTGCTGCCCATCGCGAATGTCGATACCCATGGGGCAGACGTTTACGCAGGCCATGCAGTCGATGCAGTCACCCAATTGCTCGGCCCCATCACCTTTGCGGTGCTTGCCGCGCGGTTCACCCCGCCATTCGCGGTAGCCGATGGTCAGCGTGTCCTCGTCCATCATCGCGGCCTGAATACGGGGCCACGGGCAAGCGTAGATGCAGATCTGTTCGCGGGCAAAGCCACCGAAGAAGAACGTGGTCGCGGTCAGGATCAACATTGTGGTGTAGGCCACAGGGTGTGCTTGTCCTGTCACCAGGTCCTGAAGCAGGGTTGGCGCATCTGCAAAGTA
Organism: Marivita sp. XM-24bin2; assembly: GCA_003149565.1. GTDB lineage: Bacteria > Pseudomonadota > Alphaproteobacteria > Rhodobacterales > Rhodobacteraceae > Marivita. The sequence goes on from QCWH01000015.1 coordinate 6,793, forward strand.
AAACACCCATGCCCCGCCTGTGGCGAGACCGATCAGGAACCAAGCAACCCACTTGGTCACACGCAAGCGCGCCTTACGGAAATCCATTTTCTTTTGGCGGTGGAGACGCAGGCGTGCGTTGCGGTCTCCTTCGATCCAGCGTTCGACGAGAATAAACAGGTCGGTCCAGACGGTCTGCGGGCAGGCATAGCCGCACCAAACCCTGCCCAGCGCCGAGGTGAACAGGAACAAACCCAGCCCGGCCATAATGAGAAGACCCGCAACGAAGTAGAATTCGTGCGGCCAGATTTCGACCCAGAAGAAAAAGAACCGGCGGTTTGCAAGATCCACCAGAACCGCTTGATCAGGAAGCTGAGGGCCACGGTCCCAGCGAATCCACGGCGTGACATAATAGATGCCCAACGTGACGATCATGATGATCCATTTGAGGCTTCTGAAATTCCCTTTCACACGCTTGGGAAAAATTGGTTCACGCGCAGCGTAAAGATTCGGCGGCGTAGAGTTTTCTGCTTGAGACACGAAAAATTGGCTCCCAAAGACGGTTTGGCTTGAGCGTCTTTTCTCAGGTGCCGCGGGGCCAGACTTTGACTTGCATCAAATACTGTATCTTTAATTCAGGTTTTTGCCGCCTCCCGGCGGATCCATCGCAAAAATGCTTTTAGCGGAGCACGTTGTACACCGGGTCGGGTGACAAGGTTGTAGCCCGCGTCCAACCTGTCCTCAAACACGGCGATGAGCCGCCCGACGGCGAGATCTTCGGCAACCGCGATTCGGGTCGAAACCGCCACACCTTGGCCGTTTCTTGCGCCATCGAGCATCAGGTTCCCCGGCACATGGGTCCGTGACAGGACTTTTTCATTTGCAAGCCCATGTGCCGCAAGCCAGGTGGATGATTCAGTTGTGCCCAGTTCCTCCAGCCAAGGGTAGGTCACCAGATCTCGTGGTTCCGACGGCGTGTTGCCTTTGAAGAGTGACGGCGCGCCAACAACGACAATCGGTGACGCAAGCAAACGTTCACACTCCAACCCAGCCCACCCCCCGTTGCCAAATCGGATGGCAACATCGATCCCGCCCGGCGATGGATCGGTCAGGATCGGACTGGGGGTCACGATCATATCAATGCCTGGATGTTCCACCTGAAATCCAGCCAGGCGCGGCATCAGCCAGGCACTCGCAAAAGTCGGAGTGCAGCCCACGTTGAGCGGTCTTTGCGCATCTGCATTTGCAAGCGCCTCGACCCCAGTGGCGATCCGACCAAACCCGTCATCCAGCGCCCGTGCAAGCTCACGGCCGTCGGCCGTCAACTCAAGGGCCCGACTGGAGCGATCAAAAAGCGGCGCGCCAAGGTGGGCCTCGAGGCTGCGCAACTGCTGAGAGATGGCGGCATGGCTCACATTCAGTGCGACACCCGCCTCCACGACGGATCCCGTTTGAACGAAAGCGCAAAAGGCTCGCAGGGAGGAGAGAGACGGCAGCCGCGCCCAATCAATCATGTAAATTCACCTTACACATTAGATTTATCCCTGAGTCGCATTCAGAGGTAAAAAACACAAGTATGATTGCAGGAACACAGGACACAAAGGAGCCAATCATGTTCACGACATTTGCAAGAACCTTTTTCCGAGCCAGCGGTCTGTCTCCAACCCGCTACCAGTCGTCGATGCCGCCGTCTTGGTATCGCGAAGACCTGCGCGTCACCTCTGGACCAAAGCGCTGGGAGGATTGGAGATGATTGATCCAGTGATCTACCAACCACCAAATATCTGGTACGGCCAGACCATGAAAAACCGCGCCCGGCGGTGGCCTTGGCGCGGTCGCAGATGGCAATAAATCAAATAAAAGCGCCGGTGCCTCGAAACGCGCGAACAGAAAGAGGCAACCGGCGCTTTTCCATCTGGCCCGAAGGCCAAACGGTATCTTGAAGTTACTCGACCGTTGCTTCGCCGCCTCCGAGCCCATGCACATAGGTTGCTACGGCACGGATCTCAGCTTCACTCAGTCGGTCTGTCCAAGGCGGCATCACGCCAAAGCGTGAATAGGTCACTGTCTCTTTGAGAGTTTCGAAGTCACCACCATAAAGCCAGATGGCGTCCGTCAGGTTGGGTGCACCTTGCCATCGATCGCCTGTGCCGTCGTCCATATGACAGGCCGCACAGTTGTCGAGAAACACGGTTTCGCCTGCTGCAACCTGTGACGCATCCTGTGGCTCACCAGACAAAGACATCACGTAGTTAACGACCTGATTGATCTCGTCTTCGGCCAGTATTTCGCCAAATGCCGGCATCTGAGACCAGCGTGCATCGGGGTCTTCCTCATTCCGAATGCCGTGGGCAATCGTCGTGTGGATGGCTTCGATGTCACCACCCCAAAGCCACGCATCGTCGAGCAGGTTTGGATAGCCTTTGGCTCCCGCAGCACCCGAGCCATGACATTGCGCACACCAAGTCCGGAAAACGGCAGCACCCGCGTTCTGAGCGTACTGGTTGAGCTCTGCATCCTGCGCAATCTCGGTCAATTCAACAGAGGCCAACTGGGCGTTGATATCGGCATTTGCTTCTTCGAAGGCAGCAATCTCTTCTGCGACCTGAGCGCGCGTCGAGAAGCCGAGAATGCCCGGAGTGGCCTCTTTGATGCCAGGCCATGCCGGATAGGCGATCGTGTAGAGCACACCCCAAACGATGGTTGCGTAGAATGTCCACAGCCACCAGCGTGGAAGCGGCTTGTTGTATTCCTTGATACCGTCCCACTCATGACCGGTGGTTTCATAATCAAGATCGTCGTCTTTTTTACTCATTTCCTCGCCTCCTTGGATGCGGCGGGTTTGTCTTCATTGCGAAACGGGATGTTGGCTGTATCGCGATGCGTCTTGTTGCTGCCGGGGCGGACGGCCCAGAAGATCACCCCGACAAAGAACAGGAACAGGACGAGCAGCATCCAGCTGTCGGCAAATTCTCTTAGAAACGAATAGGTTTCCATCAGGTCCTCCTTAGCGGCTTGCGTCGGGTGTGAAGGTCGAGAAATCGACCAAAGTGCCCAACATCTGAAGATATGCGATCAAGGCATCTGCTTCAGAAACGCCCGGCTGGCCATCAAAGTTGCGCACATTCACCTTTTCGCCATAGCGTTCGATCAATCCGTCGAAATCGCTGTCGGGATCCGCTTGAGCGCGGAAATCCTGCTGAGCGGCTTCGATCATCTCGCTTGTATACGGCACACCGACAAAGGCGTTGGTCGCCATCAGGTCACCGATATATTTGCCATCCAGCAATGTCGCCTCGAGGTAGCCGTATTTCGGCATCACCGATTCCGGCACAACCGACTGCGGATCCCGCAGGTGGTCAACATGCCAGTCGTCCGAATAGCGGCCACCAACGCGGGCAAGGTCAGGCCCGGTCCGTTTTGATCCCCACTGGAACGGATGATCATACATCGACTCTGCCGCCAGCGAGTAGTGACCGTACCGCTCCACCTCGTCACGCATCGGACGGATCATCTGGCTGTGGCAAACATAGCAGCCTTCGCGGATGTAGACGTCACGCCCCGCCAGTTCGAGAGGTGTGTAGGGACGCATGCCCTCAACCTCTTCGATGGTGTTTTCGAGGTAGAAGAGCGGCACAATCTGCACCAACCCCCCGATAGTCACGACCAGAAAGCTGAGGACCAGCAACAGCGTCGCGTTGGTTTCGATGAGCTTGTGCTTGTCAAGAATACCCATAGTCCAAGCCTCCTTATTCGGCCGGGACGGCTGTGGAGGACACCGCGGCTTCTTTTGCCGGGCTGCGCTTCACAGTCATCCAAAGATTGTAGCACATGATGAGGCCACCAGCTGCATACATCACACCGCCCAGAGCACGTACGACGTACATCGGGAACTTCGCACTCACGGTGTCGGCAAAGCTGTTCACGAGGAACCCGTTTGCATCGACTTCGCGCCACATCAGGCCTTCCATGATCCCGGTGACCCACATTGAGGCCGCGTAGAGGATGATGCCGATGGTGGCGAGCCAGAAGTGCCAGCTGACCATGCTCAGGCTATAGAGCCGCTGACGGTTCCAGAGCTTGGGCACGAGGAAGTACAGAGCACCGAAGGTGATCATACCGTTCCAGCCAAGCGCGCCGGAGTGGACGTGACCAATGGTCCAGTCGGTGTAATGCGACAGCGAGTTGACCGCGCGGATCGACATCATCGGACCTTCGAAAGTCGACATGCCGTAGAAGCCAAGCGAGATCACCATCATCCGGATGACCGGGTCGGTGCGCAGCTTGTCCCATGCGCCGCTCAGCGTCATCAGACCGTTGATCATGCCGCCCCAGCTGGGCATCCAGAGCACGATCGAGAAAACCATGCCAAGTGTCGATGCCCAATCCGGCAGAGCGGTGTAGTGCAGGTGGTGCGGACCCGCCCAGATATACAGGAAGATCAGGGCCCAGAAGTGGATGATCGACAGTTTATAGCTGAAGACCGGGCGTTCCGCCTGTTTGGGCACGAAGTAGTACATCATACCCAGGAAGCCGGCTGTCAGAAAGAAACCGACAGCATTGTGGCCGTACCACCACTGAACCATCGCATCTTGAACGCCTGCAAAAACCTGAACCGACTTGGAACCGAAGATCGAGACCGGAATGCTCAGGTTATTGAAAACGTGAAGCATCGCGACAGTGACGATAAAGGACAGGAAGAACCAGTTTGCCACGTAAATATGCGGCTCTTTACGCTTGATGATCGTGCCGAGGAAAACCGCCAGATACGCCAGCCAGACAATGGTCAGCCAAAGGTCCACATACCATTCGGGTTCTGCGTATTCCTTGGACTGGGTCCCACCCAGCAGATAGCCAGTGGCCGCCAGCACGATAAAAAGGTTGTAGCCCCAGAAGACGAACCAGCCGAGGTTGCCTCCCCAAAGGCGCGCCGCGCTGGTACGCTGTACAACGTAGAACGATGTTGCGATCAAGGCGTTGCCACCAAACGCAAAAATCACCGCAGAGGTGTGCAGCGGGCGAAGGCGCCCAAAGTTCATATAGCCTTGTGCCCATTCAAAATTGAGCACCGGAAAAGCCAGCTGAAACGCGATAAAGGTCCCCGCGAGGAACCCGACCACACCCCAGAACGCCGTTGCAATCACGCCGTAGCGGATCACTCCGTCCATGTAGCTTGTTTCAAGAACAGCCGCAGGTACCGGTTCATCAGTGTTCCGCAACGTCCAGAGGAAGAGCCCGGCAGATACCGCCATGATAATTATGGCGTGAACCTGATAGGCCAAATCGCGCGCGTAGCTTGCAGCGATCATCGCGAAAAGCGTGATCAAACCAAGCGCGATCAGCTTGATATAGTTCAACATTTTTTGTCCCTTCGTCTTACCTGCGCGATTCGGCTGCCGCGCAGGCGGTTTTCAGACTGGGCCCTTAATGCGAAACTTGGCTGAACCTATCCTTGATCTGCATCAATAGAATTGCCGGACTTGTTTGATGGGTGTCAAAGCGCGTCACGCGGTATGAGCCGATGGTGACAAAAGAGGAAAACATCCAAGGGAGCTAACCATGTCTTTCAAAACGATCTTGGCCGTCGCAACCGACGAGGCCCAATTGACCGAGACACTAACGCAAGCCACCGCTATGGCTGGCGCGCTGGATGCCCATCTTGATGTACTTTGTATCGGCGTGGATCGCACGCAAACTGGTTATTATTATGCGGGCATGAATGCAGCGGTGCTCCAGGAAACGCTGCATCAGGCACGGGAAGATGCATCTGGCTTGGCCGAGGTCGCCAAAGAAAAGCTCAACCAGACCGACCTTCGATGGGGCGTTACAGAAGCCGTCTGCCAATTGGCAGACGTCGCCCGATTCGTCGCGTCTCACGCCCGGTTCGCTGATCTGACGGTGGTACCGCGCCCGTATGGCGATGATCGCGGTATTGAACTTGAGCCCGCTGTCGAAGGCGCACTGTTCGAGGGACAATCACCCGTGATCGTTCTGCCAGATGGCGGAACCGAGTTGAAATTGCCTCAGAAAGTGGCAATCGGCTGGAATGAAAGCGCCGAAGCTCTGCGTGCCGTTCGAAGCGCCATGCCCTTTCTCACTGAGGCGAAAAACGTGCATATCGTCGTGATCGATCCCCCCAAACATGGGCCAAACCGATCCGATCCCGGCGGCTTGCTGTCGCAATTCCTCGCCCGGCACGGCGTCAGCGTCGAAATCGACGTTCTATCGAAATCAATGCCGCGGGTGTCCGACGTGATGCGCCGGCATGTAACTGATATCAATGCTGATATGGTGGTCATGGGCGCATATGGTCACTCGCGCTTCCGCGAAGCCATCCTTGGCGGGGCCACGCGCAATATGCTCGAAACCTGCGAAGTCCCAGTGTTCATGGCGCATTGATATTGTGCGCGACTAGCCGGTCAGAAGGCGCAAACCCTGCGTGACGTCTGATCGGACCGCAAGTCGAAGGCCGGGTTCATCTCCGGCCTTCAGGGCCGCAATGATCAAACGATGATATTGCGGCGCTTCTGTCCGCCGGAGCCGTCCATAGAGTGCTCGCATAGTCGGGCCCAATTGCAGCCATACGGTTTCCGCCATCGCCAACATCGCTGGAGCCTGCGCGCGTAGGTATAATGTTCGGTGGAAATCAAGATTTGTACGGATGTATCCAACCGCATCCCGGTTTGAAATGGCATCAGCTATGCTGCCGTTGATCGCCTGCAGGCGGTCTATCAGGGCAAGGTGGGCCCGCGGCAGCGCGCGGCTGGCCAGTTCGACTTCGATCAAGGCCCGTAATGCAGCCAGCTCTTCGATCCGGTCATTTGACAATTCCGGCGTCGACACGCGACCCGAGGCCGACATGGACAGCGCGCCTTCCGCGACGAGTCTCTGAAACGCCTCGCGTGCTGGCGTCATCGACACGTCGAACTCCCGTGCAACCCCGCGCAGTGTCAATTGCTCCGCAGGCGACATCTGCCCGAACATGATGCGATTGCGCAAACCACGATAAACACGGTCATGCGCCGACAAGGTGGGTTCAGTGGGACGGGTCAGGACGCTCATACCAAACTGTGATCACAGTCTTGGATCGGGTCAAGCATCAAACCGAAACCGATGCAGCTTGGGGCCGTCTTGACGCAGCCAATCGCGCGCCTTTTTGTGCGGTCCATACAGGTGATCCACCAAGCGCCAGAAATCCGCGGAATGATTCATCTCCTGCAAATGCGCGACTTCGTGAGCCGCCACATAATGCAACACGAATCGTGGCGCGAGAATCAGCCGCCACGAATACATCAGAGCGCCAGCAGAAGAACACGACCCCCACCGCGACCGGGTATCTCTGAGCGTCAAACGCGAATAGCGGCGGCCCAATTGCGTAGCGTAATGATCAGATGCACGCGTCAGTTCGGCCCGGGCCTGTTCTTTCAGCCACGCCAGCAAGTGCCGCCTTCCTGTTTCAATGGGATCCGGCAACATGATGCGCGATCCATCCAGCAGCAACCGCTTCCCCGCCCCCTGGACAAGCTCAAGCCGTTCGCCCCCGACACTCAGCACATGGCCCGGTCCGACAAGCTCCGGCGCAGAATGTTGTGCCAGATGGCCCTCAACCCACGCGTGCTTTTCTGCCGCAAAGGCCAGAGCGTCTCTCTCTGAAACACCGCGAGGGACCGTGAGCGTCACCACGCCGTCGATCCGCGAAATGCGTAAAGTCATGCGGCGCGCCCGGGAACTTTTCCGCAATTTCAGCGGGATTTCGGGGTTGCCGGGGAAGGTTCTGACGCCCATATGCCGCTCGAAGATATCTATAGCCTAAAGCCTTTGACACTGGTTCGGTGTTATGGCAGTTGGCGCAGATTGTCGATATGACCACGCAATTGAAGGGGATCTCCCATGCCCAAAGAAGAATGGGGCGTCAAACGCGTTTGCCCAACGACGGGAAAGCGCTTTTATGACCTAAACGCCGATCCGATCATCAGCCCGTACACAGGTGAAGTGGTCGAAATTGATACCGGCAAGACCCGCATGATCGCGGCAGATGCCGAAGACCGTCAGAACAAGGCCAAGGCTGACAACGTCGAGGAAGTTGACGTGCTCGACGAAGATGATGTCGATGTCGAACTCGAAGACGATGATGTTCTTGAGGATGATGACGACGATAATGTGTCGCTGGACGACATTGCTGACGTCGCAAGCGACGACGACGATTAATTTCTGCAAAGGGGCGGAATCACGCTTGATCCCGCCCCCGGCATTGCGTAATTGAACGCGCACGAACGGGGCCTTAGCTCAGCTGGGAGAGCGCTTGCATGGCATGCAAGAGGTCAGGGGTTCGATCCCCCTAGGCTCCACCAAACACTTCCCTCACAGTTTTAAGTTCTGTCAGCGCGGTATGTCGTTTGATCTGCGCACGGGTTATGTCGTTGATGTATCGCCCAGCACAGTGACTTCCGGGGCCCGTTGCCTGAGCGACTGACAGACAAGCGAGGCAAGCAGGCGAAACTCGCTCTCTCGCGACGTTCCTTTCCGCCATACCATACCGATCATCCGCGCAGGCGCGGTTCCGCGGAAAGGTCGTGCGACGACCAGATCCTGATGTGCAACTTCCGATTTCACGTAAAGCGCCGGCATCAACGACAACCCCATGCCCGTCGCCACCATTTGTCGAAGCGTATCGAGACTGGTGCTTTCGTAGTCATGGGACAGCTCGACGCCGTGCTCTTCTGAAATCCGACGCACCAGTTCATATAACCTGTGCCCCGGCTCAAGCGACAGAATCGTCTCGCCCCGCAGCATGACCGGATCAATCTCTGACTCAGCCGCAAGCCGATGCTCCGAAGGCATGACCACCTGAATCGGTTCGCGAAAAAGTGGTTGGGTCTCCAACTCGGTCCGCGCGACGGGTAACGGAAAGAACAGCAAATCCAATGACCCGTCTTCCAGGCTCCGCAACAAGAGGTCTGGAAGACCCTCCCGAATATAGAGTCCAAGCTTCGGATATTTCTTGTGCAGGTCCGGGATCACCAGCGGCAGGAAGTACGATCCAACAGTCTGTACAACACCGACGCGGATAACAGAACTGAGCACGCTTTGACGTGACTTGGCGATCGTATGGATCTCGGAAACCTCACGAAGAACCCGCCGGCCGCGCTCAACGATGTCTTTCCCGGTGGGGGTCATAATCACCTTGGATCGGCTGCGCTCCACCAGACTGACCCCCAATCGCAGCTCAAGCTCCTTGATCTGCGCGCTCAGCGTCGGTTGCGTGACGTTGCACGCCTCGGCAGCGCGCCGGAAATGCAGGTGATCTGCCACCGCAACAAGGTAACGCAGTTGTTGAAGGCTTGGCATGTTTGCCCCTGAGATAGTTATTATCTATCAAAACTACAGATACTTTCGATTTGCTCAATGAAAACCAGCGCCTATTTCACTTCTTGGGCGAAGGAGCAGGGTTTGTGTTGAAAGCAAGAGACAATTCATTTGTCCGCGATTTCGGATATGTTAATCGGAATGTACAAGCTGCGCTAAGCAGTGGCGCGGCCGTGGTTTATTTTGGGCGCGCAGCCCGGATCACCACTGACACTGCTTCACTCCTGAATTTCGACCCACCGCTCAGCGCAAAATCCGCAGGAGGTAACCACTGATGGCAGGCGGATTTCCAACCGACACGCGTGGAAACGGTATTGTTGGGGTCATCCCCGTCCTGTTTTCCGCCGCGCTGTTCGTGTATTTTGCCTCTCTCATGCCCACGATCGCCGCGACCGAGGTGATCCGTATGACACTCCCGTGGATTCCTTCCCTCGGGATTGAATTGGCGTTCCTCGTAGACGGGCTTAGCCTGACATTTTCGCTCCTGATCTCAGGCATCGGTACTCTGGTACTGCTCTATTCCAACACCTACCTGGCCGGACACCCGCAATATGCCCGGTTTGCCCTGTTCCTAACCGCTTTCATGGTGTCGATGCTGGGTTTGGTGCTGGCAGACGACCTGATCCTTCTCTTTGTCTTTTGGGAGTTGACCACGCTCACTTCCTATATGCTCATCGGATTCTCGCATGAGGCCGAGAAAAGCCGCCGTAACGCGCTGCAGGCTCTGTTTGTCACCGGCGCGGGGGGACTGGCCTTCCTTGCCGGTCTGATTCTGCTGGCCGCTGCCACCGGCACCACCAGCATTTCAGGCATCATTGCGCAGGGCAGTGCGCTCAAAGAACATGCAATGTACCTGCCCATCCTGATCCTGCTGCTGGCGGGGACATTTACGAAGTCGGCACAGGTGCCGTTCCACTTCTGGCTCCCCAACGCAATGGCTGCGCCCACGCCGGTCAGCGCCTTTCTGCACTCGGCGACGATGGTCAAGGCGGGCGTCTACGTCATGGCGCGGATGCACCCGGCGATGTCCGGAACCGATGTCTGGCTCTGGACACTGACTATTTTCGGCGCAGTAACGGCAGTCTTCGCAAGCCTTCTGGCGCTGCGCCAGACCGACCTCAAGCAGGCGTTGGCCTACACCACGCTGATGGCGCTTGGCACGCTGACGCTCTTTCTGGGGCAAGAGTCAGGCTACGCGATGACTGCGTTCGCGACCTTCCTGATCGTGCATTCGCTTTACAAAGCGTCGCTCTTCCTTGTCGTCGGTTGCATCGACCTCTCCACCGGCACCCGCGAGACCGACCAACTCGGCGGGCTGGGGCGGATCATGCCAATCACAGCCGTCGCCGCGGCGCTTGCTGCCCTGTCGATGGCGGGCTTCCCGCCCTTCCTTGGCTTCATCGGCAAGGAGCTGAAATACGCAGGCGCAATCGCCGTGGCTTCCGAGCCAGTGTTGGTGGCGGGTGCGGCGCTTCTGTCGAACGCGCTGATGCTGGCCGTTGCCGGTGTTGTCGCCTTCCGTCCGTTCTGGCGCGGCACTGTGCCATCAAGTCAATCCCCACAAGAAGCTCCCTGGCAGATGTGGGCTGGGCCAATCATCCTCGCCAGCCTCGGTGCGATCTTCGGCATCTACCCCGACCTGTTGCAGGTCGCCCTCGTCGCGCCGACCGTTGTGTCGCTCACCGGAGAGGTGGGTGAGGTCAAGGAGTTGCAACTCTGGGCCGGGTTCAACATCCCGTTGATCCTCAGCGTTGCGACATTTGTCCTTGGTCTGGTCCTGTACGCCCGCCACGTACAACTGCGCGCGCTGCTGGAGCGCGGTTTCAGAGCGATCCCGAACCTCGACAAAGGCTGGGACAAGTTCCTTGACGGGCTCAAGGCGTTTGCAAAATGGCAGACCCAGCTCGTGCAAAATGGCAAACTCTCCAGCTATCTCTTTGGCACCTTCCTGACCATCGCGGCCGGCATCCTTTTGACGCTGATCTACACGGGCATGCCGATGATCGCAGTCGATCTTTCGGATGTGGAATGGAAGCACACATCCATCGCCCTGCTGACCATTGCGGGCGCACTCCTTGCGCTTGTCACCAACTCTCGCATCGCCGGCATCGCCGCACTTGGCGTGGTCGGCATCGGTATCGCGATGATCTTCATCGTCTTCAGCGCCCCCGACGTGGCGATCACACAGCTCCTGGTCGAAACCTTGGTCGTGGTGCTGGTCGCAGTTGTCATGCTGCGCCTGCCATCGCTGCCCAAGGCTGAGTTCCGCCTGAACCACGCTTTGCTGTCCGTTGCCGTTGGTGCATCTGTTTCGCTGATCCTCATCGCCGTTGTGTCCAGCCCGCTTGATCTGCGACTGACCGAGTATTTCGAGGTCACAAGCTGGCCCGAAGCCTACGGGCGCAACATCGTCAATGTCATCCTCGTGGATTTCCGCGCGCTCGACACATTCGGAGAAATCGCCGTGGTCGTGATCGCCGCTCTGTCGGCCTACGCACTGCTGCGCACAACACGCAAGGGAGACCAGAAATGAATTCCGTCATCCTGCGCGTCGGTACGCGCTACCTTGCAGGTCTGCTGCTTGTGTTCTCGTTCTACATGATGCTGCGTGGCCATAACGAACCGGGTGGCGGATTCATCGGCGGTCTGACTGGGGCCACCGGCTTTGTCCTTTATGCCATCGCCTGCGGCACACAGGATGCCCGCGCGGCGCTGCGTGTGATGCCACAGACGATCGCGATCTGGGGTCTGGGAATCGCCCTTGCCGCCGGTCTCTTTGCGGCACTCTTCGGAGACGCGCTTTTCACCGGGCAATGGCTCTTCATCGGGGCAACCGAGGACGACAAAGGCTTGCCGCTGTCGTCGGTGCTGGTTTTCGACATCGGCGTCTACCTTGTGGTCTTCGGGTCGATCCTCACCCTTGTCTTCGCGATGGAGGAGGAAATCTAATGGAGTTTCTCTTTGCCATCACCATCGGCGTCATGGTCGCTGCGGCGGTCTATTTGATGCTGTCTAACCATCTCCTGCGCTTTATCTTCGGCCTCGTGCTGATCTCGAACGCGGCCAACCTGACGATCTTTGTGGCAGGCCGCCTCACCGACGGCGCCCCGCCCCTGATCCCCGAAGGCGCCAACGCCCCTGCAATTGCGGCCAACGCCTTGCCGCAAGCGCTTGTGCTGACCGCCATCGTGATCGGCTTCGGACTTTTCGCCTTTGCCATCGTGCTGGTCTTCCGCGCCTGGACCTCGCTCAATTCCCTGACGCCGGACGAGATGCGACTGGCCGAACCCGAAGAGGCACATAAGTGAGCTGGCTTCTTGCACTTCCCGTCGTCATCCCCTTCCTGACGGCCATCCTTGCTTTCCTGACGCGGCAAAACCACTTGGGGCGCTGGATTTCCGTAGCCGGATCATCTGTGTTGCTGGTGGCCTCAATCGTCCTGATGAACACCGTCCTGCGCGAAGGGGTGATCGCCGGACAGATGGGCAACTGGCCCGCGCCCTTCGGCATCACGCTGGTGGCCGATCTGCTGTCCGCCGTCATGGTCCTGATAACCGCCATTGTCGCGCTTGCTGTGTCGATCTATGCCATCGCGGATGTCGATGAAGGAATGGAGCGTCTGGGCTATCACGCGCTTTTCAACATGCTGATCGCAGGTGTGGTCGGCGCGTTCATCACCGGCGACCTCTTCAACCTCTATGTCTGGTTCGAGGTCATGCTGATCGCGTCTTTTGGCCTTCTGGTGTTGGGTGGACGGCCCGAGCAAATCGACGGTGGCGTAAAATACGTGGCGCTGAACCTTGTGTCCACGATCATGTTCCTGACCGGCATTGGCCTGCTTTACGGCATGACCGGAACACTAAACATGGCCGACCTCGCCACTGCGGTGGACGGAGCGGATCAGCGCCTGCTTACCATCGTCGCAGTCCTCTTCATGATTGCGTTCGGCGTCAAGGCGGCGGTCTTCCCCCTCTTCTTTTGGCTGCCAGCCTCCTACCACACGCCCGCGTTTTCGGTGTCTGCGGTGTTCGCAGGACTGCTGACCAAGGTCGGCGTCTACGCCCTGCTACGAATGTTCACGCTGGTCTTCGACCATGACACAGCCTTCACCCACACGATCCTCCTGTGGGTCGCAGGGTTCACCATGGTGGTCGGCGTTCTGGGCGCAGCCGCGCAATCAGACATGCGCAAGATCCTGTCGTTCCACATTGTCAGCCAGATCGGCTACATGATCCTCGGGCTTGCGCTTCTCACCCCGCTCGCCATCGTCGGCGCGGTTTTCTACCTCGTGCACCACATCGTGGTGAAGGCGAACCTGTTCCTGATCGCAGGCGTCGCCCAGCGCATCGCAGGCGGCACCGAGCTGTCGCGGATCGGCGGCCTCTACAAATCCGCGCCACTCTTGGCGGTGCTCTTCGTGGTCCCCGCCTTCTCGCTCGCTGGCTTCCCGCCACTGTCGGGCTTCTGGGCCAAATTCCTGCTGGTGAAGGCGGCGCTCGACGTTCAGGGCTGGATCATCGCGGGCATCGCGCTTGCCGTAGGTCTCCTGACGATCTACTCCATGACCAAGATATGGGCGCAGGCCTTCTGGGAACCTCATCCCGACGGGATCGAACCAAAACTGTCGTCGCTCAGCAGCCGCGACCGAGCAGCGATGCTGATCCCGATTGGCGGTCTCGCCGTGTTGACCGTCATCATTGGCACGATGCCTGAACCCTTTGTGCAATTCGCCGAAGCCTCGGCAGCGCAGCTTCTTGATCCGGCTGCATACATCACCGCGGTGCTGGGAGAGCAGCCATGAATGCATTTGGACTGAACATCATCCTCGCCATCGCATGGGTCGCTTTCACCGGCTCGGTGTCCCTTGTCGGCCTGATCACCGGCTTCGTGATCGGCTATGGCGCGCTTTGGCTGATCCAGCCCTTGATCGGAACAAGCACCTATTTCAACCGTGTCACAGCGTGGATCAAACTGGTGATCATGTTCCACTATGAACTCATCGTATCCAGTCTTGCTGTGGCCTTTGATATTCTCACCCCGCGCCACCGCGCCCGTCCCGCAATCATCGAAGTTCCGCTTGATGTGAAATCAGACACTGGCATTTTGCTTGTCACCAACCTGATATCCCTGACGCCGGGCACACTCAGTCTGGATGTGAGCGAAGATCGCAAGACACTACTGGTTCACGCAATGTTTGCCGATGATCACGATGCACTGCGAAAAAGTCTCAAAAACGGGATGGAACGCTGGGTAATCGACGCTGTGGAGGGCACATGATGACCGGCTTTCTGGAACTGAGCCTTGAGATCGGATTTCTGTGTATCGTGTTGTCCGTCGTTATGGCGTTTGTTCGTCTGATCAAAGGGCCAAGCCTGCAGGACCGCGTTGTCGCGCTGGACTTCATGACCGTCGCAATCGTGGCCTTCTGCGGGCTTGCCGCAATCCGCTACGCGACATCGGCGTTCCTTGATGTCGCGCTCGTCCTCGCGCTGGTTGGCTTTCTCGCAACAGTGGCGTTGGCGCGCTTTGCCGAACGAAGCAGTGTCCGCACCCGAAAGGAGGCTTCAGATGAGTGAAATCGTTGCAGGTTGCCTGATTATTCTCGGTGGCGTCTTTGCCGTGATCGGCGCGCTTGGTCTCCTGCGCATGCCTGACGTGCTGATCCGAATGCACGCCTCAACCAAGATCGGCACCTTGTCGACCGGTCTTATCCTGCTGGGCTGCGCTGTGATCTTCGCAACTCCTGACATCATCATCCGGGTGATTGCGATCGTGCTGTTCATTCTTCTCACTGCCCCGATTGGCGCGCATATGATGGGCCGCTCAGTCGTGTCGACCGGTGTCCCACTTTGGAAGAACGAAGATGTGCCTCAAGACGAAGTCGAAGAGAAACTGCTTCAGGAACACCCCGCCCCCGACAAACGGTAAAATGAAAAAGGCCGCTCCAACGAGCGGCCTGTTCCAAGAATTTATGTATAGGCTCAGCCGTTCACGCTGTCCTTAAGCGCCTTTGCAATGGTCATCTTGACCACCTTGTCAGCTTCTTTCTTGAACTGCTCGCCGGTCGCAGGGTTGCGCACCATGCGCTCAGGGCGCTCGCGGCAGTAGATTTTGCCTACGCCCGGCAATGTCACAGCGCCACCACCCGAAACTTCTTTGGTGATGATGTTTGTGACTGCGTCCAGCGCGGCTCCAGCGGTTTTCTTGTCGCTGCCCATTTCTTCGGCCAGAGCGGCCACAAGCTGGGTCTTTGTCATTGGTTTCGCCATTTCGTGGTCTCCTTAACTGCCCGATCTTGGGCCTCGTGGGGAAAAACTAACCGTATATTGCGGGGAAACACAACGGTTGGTAGGCGTTTCCCCGACGTTTTTCGGCTTTTTCAAAGGTTTTCCGGCGGTATTTGGCGTCCTCATCAAGGTGAAGCCGTCATTTCAGGCCGCAGCCAAAGAATCGCTATAGAAACGCAGTCTCCTCAAAGCTGCGCAGCTTGCGGCTGTGGATGCGCTCCAGCGGCATGTCACGCAGATGTTCCATGGCGTGAATACCAATCATCAAGTGCCGCGCCACCTGCGTTTTATAGAAATCCGACGCCATACCTGGCAGCTTCAACTCGCCGTGCAGTGGCTTGTCACTCACACAGAGCAAAGTGCCGTAGGGTACACGAAACCGAAATCCGTTAGCCGCAATCGTGGCGCTTTCCATGTCCAGGGCGATCGCCCGCGACTGGCTCAAACGCTGGACAGGGCCACGTTGGTCGCGCAGTTCCCAATTGCGGTTGTCCACACTGGCCACAGTGCCTGTCCGCATAATGCGTTTTAGATCGTACCCCTCAAGCTGCGTCTCCGTCGCCACCGCGCGTTCCAACGCAATCTGGATCTCTGCCAGCGCCGGGATAGGCACCCAAACCGGCAGGTCATCATCCAGCACCCGGTCCTCGCGCAAATACGCATGCGCAAGCACGAAATCCCCAAGGCTCTGAGAATTGCGCAGACCTGCGCAATGCCCCACCATCAGCCACGCATGTGGTCGCAAAACCGCGATATGGTCAGTGGCTGTTTTTGCGTTCGACGGCCCAACGCCGATATTCACCAGCGTGATCCCCGCCCCACCTTTTCGTTTGAGGTGGTAGGTCGGCATCTGAGGCATCTTTTCGACCAATGGCAACGGTGCGTCCGCCTCAAAAATCTCGGCATTCCCGGTGCTCACAAAACTTGTGTACCCGCTTTCGGGGTCGGCCAGCTGTGCCCGTGCATAAGCTTCAAACTCGGCGACATAGAACTGGTAGTTGGTGAAAAGAACGTGGTTCTGAAAATGATGCGGATCCGTCGCCGTATAATGCGACAGCCGCGCCAAGGAATAGTCGATGCGTTGTGCTGTAAACGGTGCAAGCGGTTCGGTACCGTCTGGCGCAGGCTTGGCGACACCGTTGACGATGTCATCATTTGTGGTCGCCAGATCAGGCACATCGAACACATCGCGCAGAATGAAGTCAGCGGCCCCTTCCTGCGGGACCGAAATTGCAGCATCGTTGGCCACTGCAAAATGAACCGGCATCGGCGTGTCCGACATTCCAACCTGGACTGGGACGTTGTGGTTCTCAAGCAGCAGCGAGATCTGCTGTTCAAGATAGTGCCGGAACAGATCGGGACGGGTGATTGTCGTGGCATGCGTTCCGGGATGCGCAACGTGGCCAAAGCTCAAACGGCTGTCGACCTTGGCAAAGCTGGTCGTCGTAATCCGCAGCTCGGGATAAAACGCGCGGTACCGCACGCCTGGATGACCCTGCTCCATTGCCGCCTGAAAGGTATCGCACAGAAATCGCGTAGACGCCTCATAGAGCGCGCACAGCCGATCAACCGCTGCCTTCGGATCATCGAACCACTCCGGAGCCGGGGCGTCCGGAGTGACAACATCAAGATTGATCGACCGGTCCTGCATGCACTGCCTTTCTTGGGTCTTCGGCTGCCTCGCGCGTAGGTTGACAGCTTGCATGGGTGGGATCAAGCTGCAGAAAGGGTCAGCACCGCTGACTTTTTAAACGGAGCCCACAAATGGACTACGAAACGGTATCCGCCGACGCCTTCGGTGCCAGTCTGAAAGGCTTGGGATTGAACCTGCTGACTCGCGATGTGCGGCGCATGGTGCAGCAACTGACGGATGTCTTTTCCATGACAGCACATCAAGTATCCGACGATTTCGCGATCCTGCGTTACGGCGATCATCTCTTTCAAATCCATTCCGATCAGACCTTTGGTGCGCACCCCCTGCTCGGCCTCTTGCCGGAAAATCCGCCGCGCGGCGCGGGGGTGGAAATCCGGCTCTACGAAACCGATCCGGATCAAGCTTTCGAACACGCGGAAAACGCGGGGTTTACGGTGTTGCAGGAACCAACCGACAAACCGCACGGATTGCGGGAATGCACATTGCTGTGCGCAGACGGCTACGCCTGGGTGCCCTCCCGCCCCCTCTAATCTGGAACCCTCACAATTGAAGTGCGTTTCGATGTCATGTCGATTGCTGCGCATCTTGAATACTACCCCGACAACCGCCCCGGCATCCGTCGAGAAAGGCGCGGTCGCGGGTTTTCCTACATTGCGCCGGATGGCACGCGGATCGACCAAAAAGGCGAACGCGCCAGGCTGAATGCGCTCGCTGTGCCGCCTGCATGGGAACAGGTTTGGATGAGTCCTTTGAAAAACGGTCACCTTCAGGCCACAGGCCGTGATGTCAAAACCCGCAAGCAATACCGCTATCACCCGGAATGGAACGCCTTTCGCTCCAAACGGAAATTCGCCCATTTGTCGGCTTTTGGGAAAAAACTGCCCAGCCTTCGCCGCCGCATTCTGCGCGACCTGCGCAATGCCGAAGCCGGCGATCGCACATTCGTAATCGCCGCCGTACTTGCCCTGATCGACCGTGCCAGCCTCCGTGTTGGAGCACCGGACTACACTCAGGAAAACCAGACCTATGGCGCGACAACGCTGCGGAAACGGCACCTGTCGCTCGAGAACCAAGCGTTGCGCTTGTTCTACACTGGCAAAGGCGGTGCCAAGATCGAAAAAACGCTCAGCGACCGGACGCTCAACCGTGTGCTGTCGCGGCTAGACGATCTGCCGGGCCCCGAGTTGATGACATGGGTCGATGAGGATGGTGCCGCCCGGGCAGTCACGTCGGGCGAGGTCAACGGCTTTCTGACCAACTATCTTGAAGATACCACCCTGACAGCCAAGACGTTTCGCACTTGGAATGGTTCCGTCGCGGCGATGGACGTCGCCATGCGGGCCGAAAAGCCCACCATCAAGTCCATGACCGAGGCTGCGGCACAGCGCTTGGCCAATACACCTGCGATTTGCCGGTCTTCATATGTGCATCCAGCAGTGATTGACCTGCACTCTGTTTCCAATGCAACGCGACGTGCGTTGGGCGACACAGCTCCAGAAATCGCAGGCTTGCGCCGCTCCGAGGCACAACTGCTCCATCTGCTCGAGGGAAACACGGGTTGACTTTATCCATCAGAGAGCGTGCTCTAAAGCGAGAAACAGGAGGCTTTTATGTCCGTCACCCAGTTCGCACCGAATATGGAGTATTGGGAGGAACGCGTTGATCTGGCCGCAGCATTCCGCTGGACAGCACGGCTCGACATGCACGAAGGCGTCGCAAACCACTTCAGCCTGTCGATCAATGAGGACGGCACGCGGTTCCTCATGAACCCCAACCAAATGCACTTCGCCCGCATCAAGGCCAGCGACCTGATCATTGTCGACGCGAACAATCCCGACACGCTCCAAGGCCCCAATGCCCCGGACCCGACGGCTTGGGGGTTGCACGGCGGTTTGCACCGCCATTGCCCGCATGCGCGATGCGCCATGCACGTACATTCGATCCACGCCACTGTTCTCGCCTGCCTGCAAGACCCGCAATTGCCTCCTATCGACCAGAACTGCGCCACGTTCTTCAATCGTTATGTTGTGGACACGCATTATGGCGGGCTTGCCTTTGAAGAAGAGGGCGAACGCTGCGCGCAGTTGTTCAGTGATCCCAAGCAAAAAGTGATGATCATGGGCAATCACGGGGTCATGGTGATCGGTGACAGCGTGGCAGACACGTTCAACCGTCTCTATTATTTCGAACGTGCCGCCGAGACCTATATTCGCGCGCTTCAAACCGGACAGCCCCTCAAGATTTTATCTGATGAGATCGCAGAGAAAACAGCACAAGAGGTAGAGAGCTATCCGGAACAGGATGCGCGGCATCTCTCGGAAGTGAAGAAAATCCTTGATTCCGAGGGATCCGATTACGCGTCTTAGACGTTGATGAGTCTGTGGGCAGCATGTTGCCCCGCTTGTATTTGACCGTCGGCATACCAACTTCGCACTATGGAAAAGACACTGCTTTCTCTCGGCCACGGCTACAGCGCGGCCTATCTGGCGAGGCGATTGCTGCCCAAAGGGTGGAAGATCGCGGGCACAACGCGTGACCCTGACAAGTTTGAGGCATTCCACGCGCAAGGGATCACTCCACTTCTCTGGGACCGCGACGCAATCCTGCCGTGGCTTGAAAACGCAAGCCACGTGCTTGTGTCTGCAGGCCCGACGGACAGCGGTGACCCGACACTGGCCTTGCTCGCGCCCGACATTGCGGAACACGCACATAGGCTGGATTGGCTCGGCTACCTGTCGACCACCGGTGTGTACGGGGACGCGCAGGGTGGTTGGGTTGACGAAACTGCACCACTGACGCCCACAACCGAGCGTGGTCGCCGTCGTGTCCAGGCCGAAGCGGCATGGTCAGCCATTCCCGACTTGCCGCTGCACATTTTCCGCTTGGCTGGCATCTATGGTCCGGGACGCGGCCCCTTTTCCAAGGTGCGCGACGGCACGGCCCGTCGGATCATCAAATCCGGTCAGGTGTTCAGCCGCATTCATGTCGAGGACATCGCCCAAACCCTGGAAGCGTCAATGGAGGCCCCCAATCCGGGGACGGCCTACAATCTCTGCGACGACGATCCAGCTCCGCCGCAGGACGTGATCCTGCACGCCGCCTCTTTGCTGGGGGTCGAAGCACCGCCAGAAGTCCCATTCGACGAAGCCGACCTCTCACCAATGGCCCGCAGCTTCTACGCCGAGAGCAAACGCGTCCGGAACGACCGGATCAAAGATGATCTTCAGGTCACCCTGAAATACCCCGACTACCGGACAGGTCTGGCCGCTATCCTTGCAGCAGAGCGAACAGGACAGTGACCTCTGAACAGGCGGCACCAAGGTCGCTGACAGACCTTTTGGACACGCTGGACCCAGACAATCCGGCCACAGGGGTGGAGGAACGCAAGCACGACGCGCATGATGGATTGACCATTCAGGACATGCTTGACCGCGTCGGGGTCCGCTCTTTTGGGGCTGCCCTTCTGGTGCCCTCTCTGATCCTGGTATCCCCTCTGTCGATTATTCCGCTGATGCCCACAATTGGCGGTTTGGTGATCCTCACGATTTCCATTCAGGCCTTCTTTGGCCGCAGCCACCTCTGGTTGCCACGTTTTCTTGCATCGCGCCGGCTCACTGGGCCTCAATTGAAACGGGCAGTCACTTACCTGCGCAAGCCCGCCGCTTGGCTTGACCGAAAAAGCCGCCACCGGTTGCGCTTTCTCTCACGCCCACCGATGGACAGGATCGCTTTGCTAAGCGTGATGGTGGTTGCAGCCACCTGGCCGTTTCTCGAAATCCTGCCCATGTTCACCTCGGTCAGCGCCGGAGGCATCGCATTGGTGGCGTTCGCGCTTATGGTGCGCGATGGGTTCGTTCTGATCGCCGGATATATTGTGCTCGGCTTTTCGCTGGCTGTTGTGGCAGCCCTGCTCATCGGAATTTTTTAGGCGCGTTTGCCAATCGACGCGACGCCCAACACATCCAGCACCTTCTTCTCGATCTGCACCGCATTGAGCCCTGCCACGTCGTACATGGCCTGTGGGCTGGCTTGGTCGATAAAGATATCGGGCAAAAACATTGATCGGAACTTCAACCCGTGGTCGAACACCTCTTCCTCGGCCAGCAGCTGCGCGACATGGCTGCCGAACCCTCCGACAGCGCCTTCCTCGATGGTGATCAGAGCCTCATGGTCTGCAGCCAATTGCAGGATCAGTTCGCGGTCCAAGGGCTTGGCAAAACGCGCGTCGGCCACGGTTGGGGTGATGCCTTTGGCTTCCAAGGCCTCACACGCCGTCAGAACCTCTCCCAGTCGGGTCCCAAAGGACAGGATCGCGACGCGCTTGCCCTCGCGGATCATCCTTCCTTTACCAATCGGTAAAATTTCGCCCCGTTCCGGTAGATCGACGCCTTGCCCTTCTCCACGCGGATAGCGGAAGGCGATTGGCCCGTCATTATGAGCCACCGCCGTTGCCACCATGTGCTTCAATTCCGCCTCATCTGCGGCGGCCATGACAACAAAGCCCGGCAAGTTGGCGAGATAGGCGATGTCATAACTGCCCGCATGAGTCGCCCCGTCCGCACCCACCAGCCCGGCGCGATCAATCGCAAAGCGCACGGGCAACCGTTGAATGGCAACATCATGCACGACCTGATCGTATCCGCGCTGCAGAAAGGTCGAATACATCGCACAGAACGGCTTGAGCCCACCCGCAGCAAGACCGGCACAGAACGTCACGCCGTGCTGTTCAGCAATCCCGACATCAAAGCTGCGAGAGGGATACCGCTCCGCAAAAAGATCAAGACCCGTCCCATCCGGCATCGCAGCGGTCACTGCGCAAACCAATGGGTCATTTGCTGCTGCCTGACACAGCGCATCTGAAAACACCTTTGTATAGCTCGGTGCATTCGACGCCGCCTTCTTTTGCTCGCCGGTGAGGACATCGAACTTGGCGCGTGCATGCCCACGGTCCGCTGATTGCTCTGCCGGAGCATAGCCTTTGCCCTTCTGCGTCACTGCATGGATCAGGATTGGCCCATCGGCCCGATCTTTGACCGTGCGCAGCACCGGCAAAAGCTGCTCCATGTCGTGGCCATCAATCGGCCCGATATAAGAGAACCCAAGCGCCTCAAAGAGCGTCCCGCCTACGGCCATGCCCTTCAGCAAATCCTTCGCCCGTTTCGCTCCCTCGCGGAACGGCTCTGGCAGGAAGCTGACCGCTCCCTTGGCCGCAAGACGCAAATCCTGAAACGGTGCGCCCGCATACAGCTGCGATAAATACGAGGATAACGCCCCTACCGGCGGGGCAATGCTCATATCATTGTCATTGAGGATAACAATCAGCCGCTTCTTCAAATGGCCTGCGTTGTTCATCGCCTCATAGGCCATACCGGCCGTCATCGCGCCGTCTCCGATCACGGCAATCGCGTCACCATGCCCTGTGTCGCAATTGCCGCCAAGATCGCGCGCCACGGCAAATCCCAACGCGGCAGAAATCGACGTCGAGCTATGAGCCGCGCCAAACGGATCATACGGAGATTCTGACCGTTTGGTAAAACCTGACAGACCGTTTTCCTGCCGCAGGGTCGTCATCTGCTCACGCCGACCCGTGAGGATCTTGTGCGGATAACACTGATGCGACACGTCCCAGATGATCTTGTCGCGCGGCGTATCGAACACCGCATGCAAGGCCACGGTCAGTTCGACAACGCCCAATCCAGCCCCCAGATGCCCACCGGTCTTGGACACCGCAGAAATCGTGTCCCGGCGCAATTCATCTGCCAACTGCTCAAGCTGCGCGTCAGACAGCCTCTTCAGGTCTGCCGGTGACGTAACGGTATCCAAGAGCGGGGTTTCTGTGGAAAAGGACATCGGCCGCGCCTCCCGGTCGCATCAGGTGTCGCGCGAGATAACGAAGCGCGCCGCGTGATTCAAGGTTTGCGCCCGGTCTCCGTAGGGCGACAAAGCCTCACAGGCCGCCTCGACCAATTCCGCCGCACGCCGCTTGGCCCCCTCGAGCCCCAGAAGAGACACAAAGGTCGCCTTGCCGCGATCCGCATCCTTGCCCACCGCCTTGCCAACGGTCGTTTCATCGCCTTCCACGTCCAGAATGTCGTCCGCAATCTGGAACGCGAGACCCAGCGCAGTGGCGTAATCGGTCAGTGGCGTCAGGTCCGCCTGCGCCAGCCGCGCACCGGCCTCTGCAGACCACACGATCAAAGCGCCGGTTTTGCCCGCCTGCAATTCGGTGATCTGGTCAAGCGTCAACGGCGCCTCGGCGCTTTCCGCCGCGATATCGAGCGCCTGCCCCAGAACCATGCCGTCGCGGCCCGACGCCCGGCCAAGACTCAATGCCAGGTCTGCCCTAACCTCGGCACTTGGGTGGCAGGCTGGATCCAGCGTCAGCTCAAACCCCAGGGTCTGGAGTGCATCTCCCACCAATACCGCAGTGCCATCATCCCATTTGCGGTGAACGGTCGGCAGCCCCCGGCGCAGATCGTCATCGTCCATGCAAGGCAGATCATCATGCACAAGGCTATAGGCATGGATCGCTTCAATCGCCGCTGCTGGCCAGATCGCCTGTGTCTCGGGAACACCATGCAACCGCGCACCTTCCATCACGAGAAATCCGCGCAGGCGTTTTCCCCCGGCCACCGCATAGCGCATGCCTTCGATTACTGGCAGGTTCGGCCCGGCCGACAGAACCGTCTCTAGATGCGCGCCGATTTTAGCGGCATCGCGGCGCAACGAGTCGGAAAACATTGGGCTGTCTTACTCAGGATCAAAGGGCGCCGTGCCCTTGGGCGTGCCATCCGCGTCCAAAGTGATCGCCGCAACCTTTTCCTGAGCCTCATTCAGCTTGGCTTCGCAGCGCTTCTTGAGCGCAGCGCCGCGTTCATAGAGCGCAATGGATTCCTCCAAAGCCACATCACCCCGTTCAAGCTGGCCAACGACCTTTTCAAGCTCGGCCATCGCGGCCTCAAAGCTCATGTCTTCCACAGGTGTCTGGCTCATGATGCGGCCTCCATCAGTTCTTCCACATGCGCACGTGCGCTTTCTGCGAGCGCAGACAAATCATAGCCACCTTCCAGAGTCGAGACGATCCGCCCCTCGCACAGGTCTGTCGCCAGCGCGCAGAGTTGCCGTGTCAGCCAGCGGTAATCCTCGGTAGACCATTGCAGCTCAGCCAAGGGGTCGTCTTGATGTGCGTCGAATCCGGCAGAGATGATGATCAGTTCGGGCTTGAAGTCACGCAGGCGCGGGAACACCTGCGCCTCATAGGCCGCGCGCATTTCAGACCCGCCCGAACGCGGCGCCAAAGGCACGTTCAGCACAGTGTCATGCGCCCCCTTTTCCGACGGATCACCACTGCCCGGCCAAAGCGGCATCTGCTGACTGGTGACGGTCAGGGCGCGCGCCTCGTTCCACAGAAGATCCTGCGTGCCATTGCCGTGATGCACATCAAAATCGACGACTGCAACACGGGACA
Source organism: Marivita sp. XM-24bin2 (assembly GCA_003149565.1). Classification (GTDB taxonomy): domain Bacteria; phylum Pseudomonadota; class Alphaproteobacteria; order Rhodobacterales; family Rhodobacteraceae; genus Marivita. The sequence goes on from QCWH01000015.1 coordinate 31,547, forward strand.
GCCCATGCGCCTCAAGCGCATGCTTGGCCGCAATCGCGGCATTGCCGAACAGGCAGAATCCCATGGGTGTAGACGTTTCCGCGTGGTGTCCCGGCGGGCGGATGGCGCAGAACGCGTTGCCCACCTCGTCGCTCAAAACCATATCTACGGCCCGCACAACCGCCCCCGCCGCGCGAAAGGCGGCGTTTACGCTGCCAGGTGACATCCAAGTGTCAGCATCAAGCTGGCGAAATCCATCGTCAGGCTGCGCTGCAACAATCGCATCGACATGCGATTGAGGATGCACATAGGCCAAATGCGCCGGCTCCACCAAGGGCGCCGTTTCGCGCCGCAGGTCCAGCCCCTGCAAAGCATGCAGCACATGCTCCAACCGCGCCACCCGTTCGGGATGTCCATCCGGTGTCACATGCTCCAGACAATCCGCATGTGTGATCAAAGCTGTCGCCATGGGCGCACCCCCTGCTTCTTCTTTTTTCAAATATGCAAAGACCAAACCCGTCAGTCGGGCGCAAGCATATACCCGGCTCCGCGCACCGTTTGCAGGTAGCGCGGCTGTTTGGGATTGTCCTCAAGCTTGCGCCGCAAGCGGGTGATCTGCACGTCGACCGCCCGCTCCTGGCTCTGCCCCCGGTCGCGGCCCAGTTCCTCGACCAGCTGCGTGCGGCTGAGTGCAATTCCCGGTTTCGCAGCAAACACTTTCATCAACTGGATTTCGGTCGAGGTCAGTCGAACCAGATCATCCCCGCGCCACATCTCGCCCCGCTCGGTATCATAACGGATCGGTCCAAGGCTGAGATATTTCGGCGCGCTGTCCGCAGCCGTTTGTTCAGGCATCCTACGCAGGATCGCATTGATCCGCAGCAGCAGTTCCTTGGGCTCAAACGGTTTGGCCAGATAATCGTCGGCTCCCGCCTCTAGCCCGGCAATGCGGTCTTCGGTCTCTGCCCGAGCGGTCAAAAGGAGGATCGGCGTGCTCGAGCCTTCCCGGATGCCGCGCGTCAGACTGATGCCGTCTTCGCCGGGCATCATCACGTCGAGTACGATCAAATCGAAATCCAGCCCCGACAGGATGCGCCGCGCATGCGCCGCATCACGCGCCGCGCTGACAAGGAACCCGTTGCGGATCAGAAATTTCTGCAACAGCCCGCGAATGCGTTCGTCGTCATCGACAATCAGCAGATGGGCATCGGGGTCGGCCATGTCATCGCCCCTCCCGCAGCGCCAGATAAGCGCGCTTCATATCGTCATCCATCATCGCTTCCAGGACCGTCTTGAAACCAGCCACCGCCTCGGGCCCGGCTTTGCGATAGGCATCCCGCATCCGGGCGCGTTGCGCATCCGACAATTGCTGTTCCAGCGCTTCTCCGGCCTCGGTCAGGGTCAAATGCCGCTCTCTCTTGTCGCTGCGTCCCACATGACTTGTGACAAGACCATCTTCGATCAAAGTGCGCAACACACGGTTCAGCGATTGCTTGGTGACCCCGAGAATCGCGAGCAAGTTGTTTACCGTCGTACCCGGCGCGCAATGGATGAAATGGATCGCACGATGATGCGCGCGTCCATAGGACAATCCTTCAAGAATGCGATCGGGATCGGCGGTGAAGCCGCGATAGGCAAAAAACATCGCCTCGATCCCCTGCCGCAGCTGTTCGTCCGTGAGATACAACAGCGCCTGCCCGCTCGACGTGTTCTGCGATTGTCCTTCCGCCATGTCCTGCCGTCCAATCCGTCTTTTTGCTGCTTCTGAAAATACGTCAGTCTTGTTGACATTCCAAGGATCAAATGGTAGCGAATCTCAGTTTTGACGCAATTTTATGTCCGGTTCGGACCTAATATGCGCAATTTATGCAAATCCGGGCGAGGAGATTTGAGATGGCCGGAACCTATGACGACCGCGACGGCAAGATCTGGATGGATGGGCAGTTGATCGACTGGCGCGATGCAAATGTCCACATCCTGACCCATGCAATGCACTACGCAAGCTCGGTCTTCGAGGGCGAGCGCGCTTATGGCGGCAAGATTTTCAAATCACGCGAGCACTCGGAACGGCTCAAGCGGTCGGCGGAAATGATTGACTTTGAAATTCCGTATACTGTGGATGAGATCGAGGCGGCCAAGAATGCGGTTCTCGAAGCCAACGGCCAGTCCGACGCCTATGTGCGTGCGGTGGCATGGCGTGGAGTGGGCGAAGACATGGGTGTCGCATCCGCGCGCAACCCGGTCCGCATGGCCATCGCCAGCTGGGAATGGGGTGCCTACTATGGCGACGCCAAGATGAAGGGCGCAAAGCTCGACATCTCCAAATGGAAGCGCCCCTCCCCCGAAACCATCCCGAGCCACGCAAAAGCGGCCGGTCTCTACATGATCTGCACCATGTCGAAACATGCAGCCGAGGCCAAAGGCTGCTCGGACGCGATGATGTTCGACTACCGCGGATACGTGGCCGAGGCGACGGGTGCCAACATCTTCTTCGTCAAGGACGGCGAAGTGCACACGCCAGACCCGGATTGCTTCCTCAACGGCATCACCCGCCAGACCGTGATCGGAATGCTCGAGGATCGTCAGATCAAGGTGCATGAGCGTCACATCATGCCGGAAGAACTCGAAGGGTTCGAACAATGCTGGCTGACAGGCACAGCAGCTGAGGTAACCCCGGTTGGTCAGATCGGTGACTATAATTTCGAGGTGGGCTCGCTGACCCGCGATATCGCGGAAAGCTACGAAAAGCTCGTCCGCAGCTGAGCCTCCACCGCCTCAAACAAAAAGGCCCTGCACATCGGTGCAGGGCCTTTTTTCTTTGAGCGCAAATCCGCTTTGAAGCGGCGTCCCCTTTAACCTGGTGACATTCCCCGGAGCCGTTCAGACCGACGGCGCAGGATCTCGACCGATGTCAGCAAACAGATCGAGATTGCCACAAGGATCGTCGCAGCCGCGAGGATCGTCGGTGAGATCTGCTCACGCAGACCGGTAAACATTTGCCACGGCAGAGTCTGCAATTCAGCAGAACCGATGAACAGTACCACGACCACTTCATCAAACGACGTGATGAAGGCAAAGAGGCCCCCCGAAATCACACCCGGCAGGATCAGCGGCATCTGCACCTTGAAGAAGGTCGTCACCGGGTTTGCTCCCATATTTGCTGCAGCCCGCGTCAGCGACCGGTCAAAGCCAACCAACGTCGCCGTAACCGTGATGATCACAAACGGAATGCCAAGCACGGCATGCGCCAGAACGATGCCCCAATACGTGCCGACCAGGCCGATTTTGGAGTAGAAGAAGTACATGCCTGTTGCCGAGATGATCAGAGGCACGATCATTGGCGAGATCAGGATTGCCATGATCGCCCGCTTGCCCGGCACGTGGCTCTGACTGAGGCCGATGGCCGCCAGCGTGCCAAGAGAAACCGAAATCAGCGTCGCCACAGGTGCGACCATCAACGAGTTTTTCACCGCGTTGGTCCATTCCGGATTGGTCAAGAAGTCCCGATAATGCTTGAGGCTGTATCCGGCAGGATCGAAGGACAGCATTTCCGGCGTGAAGGTAAAGAAGTCCTCAGCGTTGAACGACAGCGGCATCACCACGATGATCGGCGTGATCAGAAAGACAAAGATAGCTCCGCAGATCACCCGGAACGAGTAGTGCCACAGCACTTGACCCGGTGTCAGGTATGGCACGAGATGCGCGCGGTAACGCCCCATACCAACCCAGTAGATGAACCAGCCGAAGAACCACCCGAACAGGCCGCCCATGATGAGGCCGGGGATGCCGTTGAACAGAAAACCCGCAACAACCCCAATAGCGATCATTGCCCAACGCAATGACTTTTCCAGCCCTTCGCCGAGCATTTCCATCGCGACAAAAGCCAGCGCCGCCATCAGCGCAGCCCCGATTACGACGCCCAACAGGCCCGAGCCTTGCGCAGTGCCGAGGAACAACCCGGCGAACCCGCCAGCCGCGGCCAGCACCCCCGCCGTGAACCCGATGGGCTTTTTCTCGATTGGTGTGAGAATGGCTTCCGACATGGCTCAGCCCCCCAGTTTCACGTTGTCGATGCCGACGATCCTGTCGTAGGCCCAGTAGAGCACCAGAACCACCACCAGCAAGATCGAACCCAAGGCAGCCGCAAGGCCCCAGTTCAGCGAGCTTGAAATGTGATAGGCGATCCGGTTCGAAATGAAGATACCCGATGTACCGCCCACGATTTCCGGCGTGATGTAGTAGCCGATCGACAGGATGAACACGAGGATCGAGCCCGCGCCGATTCCCGGCACCGATTGCGGGAAATAGACCCGCCAGAATGTCGTCCAGTTGGTCGCGCCAAGCGACTTGGCAGCGCGCACATAAGACGGCGGGATCGTCGACATGACCGAATACATCGGCAAGATCATGAACGGCAGCAGAATATGCGTCATGGCGACAATCGTACCAAATTGGTTGTTGATCATCGTCAGACGCGCATCGTCGGCCACCATACCCAACCACACAAGGACATCATTGATCACCCCTTGCTGCTGCAACATGACCTTCCATGCACTGGTCCGCACCAGAAGCGAGGTCCAGAAAGGCAGCAGCACAAGGATCATCAAAAGGTTCGCCTTGCTCGCCGGCAGGTTCGACAGAAGGTACGCGATCGGATAGCCCAGCAGAATGCAGCTGAAGGTAATCACAAGGCTCATGAACATGGTGCGCTGGAACAGCAGACCATAGATCCGCTCGTCCTCGTCACGCAGCGCCGGGCCTTCAGCGGTTTTCTGCATGTCGATGGAGTTCAGGAAGTAGCCGGACGTGTAGGCCGGACTGTACATCTTGATGGTTTGCCAGATTTCCGGAGCGACCCAGTCCTCGTCAATCTCTTCAAACCCGTCGCGGAACGCAATTGTTTCGAAATCCGGGCTGGCGACGAGCTCATCCGCCGCTTGCAGCATGTCTGCACGCGGGCCTGTGTATCCGCTGACATCGTTCTCGGCGAGGTCCTGGTACAGCGCGGTGTGCACGACACTCCAGGGCTCTTCCTCCAACGGGCTGTCGCCCTCTTCGGTCTGCATGAAACGTGCGAAGATTTCGTAGGCTTCAGCAGTGCGCGGCAGAAGATCGGAAATGTCCGAACGCACCTCAAACTCGGGCATCGACCCATTGCCGTCCCAGGCCTCCTGCGCCGCAATCCAGTCCGGATCACCCATCAGTTCCGCCCAAGGACGCGCTTCGTCCCAGTTTTCGTCAAGATCTTCGAACTGATCGAGATAGACCTCGCCGATATCTTCAATACCACGGCCCGATTTCCGGAACAGCGAGGACGCGCCAGTCTGTTCGTAGTTCAGACGGGACCCCAACCGCGTATGTTCTTTGCGCTCGGCGGCGAAGAAAACGTCGTAATACGCCGCCTCAAACACCTCGTCACGCGGCAGTTCGCCAGATTCCGCGTCGTAATCGGCCAAAGCAACGACAGTACGCGGCAGCGTATCCCGAACGATCTGATTTTCGACCGAGCGGAACAACATGTCGCCAATCGGCGCGATAAAGCTTACGAGAACAAAGATCAAAAGCGGCGCGATCAACATCAGCGCCCGGAGCTTCTGTGCGCGCAGAGCCCGGTTCAGAGACCGTTTCAGTGGTGTCCCGTCCGCCGCCAGAACAGGGCCAGAATCGGCCTTGTCTGCCGCGCGCAGCGCGTTGTCGGGTGTCGGTCCCGTGATCTTGTCGGGTTCGGTTGCTGCGTCCGTCATGGCTCAGGTGCCCTCGACTAGAATGATTGTGCTTGTCGCGGTGCGCCGGCGAATCTCTGCGACCTCCTGATAGGCGGGGTCGTGATACGCGCGCTTCGCTGTCTCGAAATCTTGGAATTCTATGACGACATGGCGATTTTGCGTCTCGCCTTCCATCGTCTCGGACTGTCCACCCCGGACAATGAATTTGGCACCGTAACTCTCAAGGATCGGCGTATCGCGCTCGATATATTCCTTGTAGGCTTCGGGGGCGTTCACGGTGATATGGCCAATGATATAGCCTTTGGGCATGAAACTGTCCTTCTGGTGCGGGATGGGCCACGCAGGCCCATCCCAAAGCCGTTAAAGGCTTATTGTGCCAACCACGCCTGGAACTTCGCGTCGATATCGTCGCGATAGTCAGCCCAGAACTCGTAGTTGTAGAGGAACGTGTTCTGCGCGTTGTTCGGATCAGTCGGCATATGCGGTGCCATTTCGATGCCGAGCTCAGCGTGCGTGGAAACCAGCGGTGCCGAGGATTCACGTGCCGGACCATACGAAATGTACTTGGCCTGATCCGCCAGACGCTGGGTATCTGTCGCGAAACGGACAAAGTCCTTCACGCGGGCCAGACGATCTTCCGGAAGACCTTCCGGGATGATCCAGCCGTCAAGGTCGAACACCTGTGCGTCCCACATCATGGCAACCGGCTGATCCTGCTCTTCGATCACGCTGAACAGACGACCATTGTAGGTCGAGCCCATGAAGATCTCGCCATCGGCCAGAAGCTGCGGCGTGTCAGCACCGGCAGACCACCAGATCACTTCGTCCTTGATGGTGTCGAGCTTGGCCAGAGCCTGGTCCTGTCCTTCGTCGGTTTCCAGAACGTCGTAGACGTCTTCCTTGGCCACGCCATCACACAGCAGCGCCCATTCCATGTTGTTGATCGGACGCTTTTCCAGCGCGCGCTTGCCCGGATAGGTTTCCAGATCGAAGACCGAGCAGATGTCGGACGGCGCATCGGCGCCTTCCGGAACCATGTCGGTGCGGTAGCCGAAGGTGGTCGAGTACACGATCTGCGGAATAAAGCAGTCGGATACGATCAGATCACCGAAGTCATCGCTGGCATCGGTCCCGTCGGGCGCCGGAGCAAGCAGCTCGTCGTGATCGACCTCCATCGCCAGGCCCTCGTCACACAGACGGATCGCGTCAGACGCAACAACGTCCACGAGGTCCCAGGTGATGTTGCCAGCTTCATTCATCGCGCGCAGCTTTGCAACGGCTTCAGCCGAGCTTTCGTCCCATGTGGCCGAGACACCTTCGTTCATTGCGACGTAAGGCTCGACATAGGCGTTCTGCTGCGATTCCTGATAGGCACCGCCCCAGCTGACCAGAGTCATGCTGTCCGCCATGCCATGACCGGCGGCGTATGCACCTGCAGCGGCAACGGTCAATGCGCTGGTCGCCAAAAGTGTTTTAGACAGTCTCATTCATATTCTCCCGTTTCGACCCGCTTATGACACATGGCGCTGGCGGTCGGGCCGACCCAGCCACGCCTGTAATGACACGGGGACGTTGTCCGTCCCCGCGGCAATTCCGTTACTTGGGCGCGTCCAACGCGCGGCAGTCATCGGGCAGCCACCCGATTTCGATCTGCGTGCCCGGCTCAAGACGCACCTGGTCCGGTGCGTTCCGGGTCTTGATGACAAACTCATCGTTGCCCGCAACCCGAAGGCGAGTCCGGAAGATGTCACCCATATAGATAAACTCAAGCACTTCCGCCTTGAGCGTGTGCGCGCCTTCCTGAAGACGATCCTTGTTGATCTCGACGCGCTCTGGCCGGATCGAGACACGGGTGCGTTCACCGACCTCGCTGACATTAACCGGCTTCGCGTCTATCAGGCCGCCATCGTCCAGTTGCACGAGACAATGATCGCCCTTGATCTCACGGACAACGCCTTCAAGCGTGTTATTTTCACCAATGAACTGCGCAACAAAGCTGTTCTTGGGCGCTTCATACAATTCATCTGGAGGAGCAAGCTGCTGGATACGCCCATCGTCAAACACCGCGACGCGGTCCGACATGGTCAGCGCTTCCGTCTGGTCGTGGGTCACGTAGACCACGGTAATGCCAAGACGGTGCGCGAGGTGCGTGATCTCGAACTGCATCTTCTCTCGCAGCTGTTTGTCCAACGCGCCCAGCGGTTCATCCATCAGAACCAATTCGGGCTCGAACACCAGCGCCCGGGCCAACGCGATCCGCTGCTGCTGACCACCCGACAGCTGGGCTGGACGGCGACCACCAAAGGCCCCCATCTCCACCATATCCAGCGCGCGTTTGACCTTGGCTTCACGATCCGATTTGCCCATGTTGCGGACCTCGAGCGGAAAGCTGAGGTTCTCGGCAATCGTCATGTGCGGGAACAACGCGTAGTTCTGGAACACCATCCCGATGCCGCGCTTATGCGGCGGAATGTTGTTGATGGGCTTGCCATCCAACCGAATGTCCCCATGCGTGGCGGTCTCAAATCCCGCCAACATCATCAGACAGGTGGTCTTCCCCGATCCCGATGGCCCGAGCATCGTAAGAAACTCGCCCTTCGGCATGGTAAGGTTAAGGTCTTTTACGACAAGCTGAACGCCGTCGTAGCTCTTTTGCACTCGTTCAAATTCGACGAACGCGTCACTGTTTGACGTGTCGGGCAAAAACGAACTCCCTGTTTTGTCCACGGATTTGTTCCGTTTGTCGTAGTAAACTAAATCGCGTTGCGATGCGCTTTGCAACACGGTTGCCCACGTTTCGCCAAAAACGCACGGTTTGCGGGAAATTTGGGCATTTGTTGACGCCTTCTTCGGGAAAAAAGCCTGCGACAGAAGCTTTTTTGGACCAATCGCTCAAAACAACTTGGGTCACTTGGGCTCTATATCCTGAAAAACATGCACGCCTGAGGACAAAGAAGACAGAGTCGCCGCAGACCGTGTTGGCGATTCGCGACCCTTTGTGCATCAAAAGGGCCACGCTCACGCGCCTCGATTAAGGACGCACGGCGGACCCGATCTGTTGGGCGCTGGCACCCATCCAGAGACAATACCTGCTTTTTGCTAAGGATTGGCCACAATCCAGTCAAACTCGACTTCTAAACAGAATGGAAACCAACCCGTGCAAATGCTGAACGGGCGCAACTTGGGGCTTCCATGCTTGAATTTGACAGTGTGAGCAAATCGTTCTGGACGGGGTCGCACCGCAAGGTGATCCTGGATCGGGCATCGTTCCAGGTCGAGTTGGGGCAGTCGCTGGGGATTTTGGCGCCCAATGGCACCGGCAAGACCACACTGATCAAGATGATGGCCGGTCTGGAAAAGCCCGATGAGGGGGAGATCCGCAAGACCAGCCGGGTGTCCTTTCCGCTGGGCTTCATGGGCGGTGTCGTGACCAAGCACACCGCGATGGAGAACTCCCGCTTCATTGCCCGGCTTTACGGGCTCGATCCCGATTATGTCGAGGCATACTGCCGCTGGCTCTGCGATCTGGGGGAATATTTTGACCAGCCGCTGGGCACCTATTCCTCGGGCATGCGGGCGCGGTTCACCTTTGCGCTCATGCTGGCGCTCGATTTCGACATCTATCTCGTGGACGAGGGCATGCCCACCTACACGGATGTGGAATTCAACCGGAAGGCGGGCGATATTCTCGCCGAGCGGCTGCGCACCACCACCATGATCATCGTCTCTCACCAACCCGAAACGCTGGCGCGATTTGTCAGCAAGGCCGCTGTCCTGATGGACGGCCAATTGCACATGTTCGACAGCCTCGAAGAAGCGAAACAGCTCTATGACTACGAAACCCAAGGCTAAACGCTTTCGCATCCGCCGCAGCGAGCCGGGCCCCGGTGCCAGCCATATGGCAACCGCGGGCCTTGCCGCAGGACCATCGACTGCCGCAGCGTCCGAAGCGCCGCAACCGCGCATGCCAAGGCACGCTGACGGCGGCGTCGAACAGGCCCTATCGGACATTCGCGACGAAGGGCTCACGGGTCGCCAGCTCCGCATGGCGCGGCGGATCGCGCAGAAGCACGGGCTTGAGCCAAACTCCGACTTCGAAGCGGTCTACCTGCTGCGCCTGCGCGGCATCGACCCGTTTCAGCGGGAAAATGCGCTGGACCTGATGGTGCCAGCGAACGCGCAGGCACCATCCAAGCCCAAGACACCACCTGCCGCAACGCCGCGCATGGCCGCGCCGCAATTGCCGCAAACCACGGATGCTGGGCCCCAGACGCTTCCCGCGACGGACGCGCGCAGCCCGGCGGAGCGGCGTCAGCAGGAGATCATGCAAATCCAGAAGGACATGGCGCGCCGCCGCCGCCGCCGCATGCGCATGCTCTTTGCCCGGCTGGCCGCTTTCGTGCTTTTGCCCACCATCGTCGCAGGCTGGTACTTTTTCACCCTCGCCACCCCGATGTATGCCTCGAAATCCGAGTTCCTCATCCTCAAGGCCGAATCCGGCGGCGGCGCCATGGGCGGGCTCTTCTCGGGCACGCAATTCGCCACCAATCAGGATGCCATCGCGGTGCAGAGCTATCTCACCTCGAAAGACGCCATGCTGCGGCTGAACGAGGACGAGGGCTTTCAGGCGCATTTCTCGCAGCCCGACATCGACCCGCTCCACCGGCTCGACCCTGACGCCACCGCCGAGGACATGTACAAGCTCTACAAGAAATACGTCCAGATCGGCTATGACCCGACCGAGGGCGTGATCCGCATGGAGGTGGCCGCCGCCAATCCGCAGGTCGCCGCGGATTTCTCAACCGCGCTCATTGGCTATGCCGAGGAACGTGTCGACAACCTCTCGGCCCGCAAGCGCGAGAACGCGGTCAAGGATGCCCAGCTGGGTCTCGAAGAGGCGGAACAGGCCCGCCGCGTTGCGCAGGAAAAGCTGGTGCGCCTGCAACAGGACAGCGCCGTGCTCGACCCCCGCGCCCGCATCGGCGCGCTGCAGGCCCGCATCGAAGCGGTCGAAACCCAGCTGCAGGAAAAGAACCTGCAATTGCAGGCACTGCTCGACAATGCCCGCCCCAACCGCAGCCGCGTCGAAGGGGTCGAGGCCGATATCCGTCGTCTCGAAGCGCTCAAGGCCGAGATCAACACCGAGATGACCGCCGAAAGCGAAGGCGCAGGCTCGCTGGCTGAAACCGCCGTACAGATCCAGCTCGCCGAGGCCGACCTCGCCACCCGCGACATGATGCTGGCCGCCGCCCTCGAACGGCTCGACCAGGCCCGCCGCGACGCCGACAGCCAGGCCCGCTACCTGACCACCTCGGTCTACCCCCTCGCCGCGCAGGACCCAAGCTACCCCCGCGCCTTCGAAAACACGCTGCTCACCTTCCTCGTCTTCTCAGGCATCTACCTCCTCATCTCCCTCACCGCGTCCATCCTCAGAGAACAAGTCGCGAATTGAGCGGAGGCGGAGCGTCGACGCTCCGCGAAACCGCGTCGGCGCGGTTTCAGCCGGACCATGCCGCAGGTGCAAACTGACACAGGTGACAACCCGGGTCGCGCGCCCTATAAAGCGCGCGACCCGATTTTGGCAGAGCAGAGGCCCCACATGACAACCCTCGTTTTCGGACATAAATCCCCCGACACCGACAGCACCGGAAGCCCGATCATCTGGGCCTGGTATCTCACCCAGATCAAAGGCGAAGACGCCAAGCCGGTCCTCCTGGGAGAGCCCAACACCGAAGCCGCGTTTGTGCTCAAGCACTGGGGCCTCGACATGCCCGAGATCATCTCGACCGTAGACGCCGACCAGCCGGTCGTGATCGTGGACACCAACAACCCGGCCGAACTGCCCGACGCAATCAACAGCGCCGACATCCGCGCGATCATCGACCACCACAAACTGGTGGGCGGCCTGGAAACCAAAGGCCCGATCGACATCCGCATCGAACCCGTCGCCTGCACCGCCACCATCATGTGGAAGATGATCGGAGACGACCTCGCCCAGGCCCCGCGCGGCATCAAGGGCGCGATGTTGTCATGCATCCTCAGCGACACGCTGGAATTCCGCTCCCCGACAACCACGCAGGAAGATAAAGCCATCGCCCACGCGCTCGCGGAGGAACTTGGCGTGTCGATCCCCGACTTCGCCGGTGAGCTGTTCGCAGCGAAATCCGACGTGTCGGCCTTCTCCGACGCTGAACTGCTGCGCATGGACAGCAAGGAGTACGAGGTAGAGGGCACCAAATTCCGCGTGTCCGTGCTTGAAACCACTGCGCCGAAAATGGTGCTCGATCGCAAGGACAACCTGATGGCCTCCATGACGGATGTGGCCAAGGAGGATGGCGTCGATCAGGTGCTCCTCTTTGTCGTGGACATCCTCAACGAGGAAGCCACCATGCTGATCCCGAACGACCTGACCAAAACCGTCGCCGAGAAAAGCTTTGCGGCCACCGTGTCTGGCGACACAGTGGTTCTGCCCGGCATCATGAGCCGCAAGAAGCAGATCATCCCGAACCTCACGCTCTGAACCAATCGGACCTTGTAGCGTTTTCGAGGGGGTGCTGGACGGCACCCCTTTTTCATGTGACCAAAGACCATAACCGCTCAGAAAGACGCACCATGACCCAGATTATCTCTTCCCTCGCCGACATCGCAAACCGTTACGACGTGCTTCTGGTCGATCTGTGGGGCTGCGTGCACAACGGCGTCACCGCCCATGAAGAGGCGGTCGCCGCATTGCGCGGTTTCAAGCAGGGAGGCGGCACAGTGGTTCTGCTGACCAACGCGCCTCGGTCGCGGCATGAGGTGGCCAAGCAACTCAAACGCCTGAACGTGCCTGAAGATTGCTATGACAGCATCGCCACCAGCGGCGACAGCGCGCGGGCTGCGATGTTCCGCGGCGCGGTCGGTGAAAAAGTCTGGTTCATGGGCCAGCCTTTTGACGAGACATTCTTTGAACCGATGGAGCTGATCGACGATCCGGTCGACATCCAGCGCGTCGAGCTGGAAGACGCAGAGGGCATCGTCTGTTGCGGACCGTTCGACCCCCATGCCGATCCGGCGGTGAACCGTCCGCAATTTCTCTATGCCAAGCAGAAAGGCCTCAAACTCCTCTGCGCCAACCCGGACATCGTGGTGGATCGCGGCGAAAAGCGCGAATGGTGCGCCGGGGCGCTGGCGGCGCTCTATACTGAGATGGGCGGCGAAAGCCTCTACTTTGGCAAACCGCATCCGCCGATCTATGATCTTGCCCGCCGCCGCATTGCGTCGCTGGGTGTCGATGTGGACCCAAGCCGGATTCTGGCGATCGGCGACGGCGTCCACACCGACATCGACGGTGCGATGGGCGAAGATATCGATTCCCTCTTCATCTCGGGCGGACTGGCGGCAGCGGAAACAAAAACGTCGCATCAACCCGATGCAGACGCGTTAAGCACCTATCTTCAAAAGGAAAAAGCGTCGCCAACCTATACCATTGGACAACTTCGCTGACACAGTTTTTGCTTGCTTTTCTGCGGCCGCAAAGTAATAAAGTTGCCAAATTGGGCCTTTGACTTAGCTTTTTATTACTTTGCCGCCCATGAGGGGAGAGCGGAATGTTGGACAACCTGCCACGCGGAACGATCTGTATCGAAGACATCGAAATGGGGATGTCCCGCCACCTGCGCAAACAGGTGACCGATCAGGACATCGAGATGTTTGCTCAAATCTCCACCGACCGGAACCCGGTACATCTTGACGATGACTATGCGCAGGACACGATTTTTGAAGGCCGCATCGCGCACGGCATGCTGACCGCCGGACTGATCTCTGCCGTGATCGGGGAACAACTGCCCGGACATGGGACCGTCTATATGGGTCAGACGTTGAAATTCCTCGCTCCCGTGCGGCCTGGCGACATGGTCTATGCCGAGGTCAAGGTGGTGGATATCGACATCGCCAAGCGGCGTGTGACGCTGGATTGCCATTGCTCGGTCGATGGCAAGAAGGTCCTCATCGGCGAGGCCAAGGTGCTCGCCCCATCCCGCAAGTTCGACTGATCCCGCCACGGACGCGGATGCGTCGACGCATCCGCGATTTTCCGTCGACGGAAAATCACACCCCAAGCCGAGGTGCGGGGATTGCAACCCCCCAGCGCCGCCGCTAGTCCTCTGCGCATGAAAATCGTGCGGGATTATCAATTCGTCTCCGAAGGAGATAAGGGCGCCACAGTTGCCATCGGCAATTTTGACGGTGTTCATTCCGGGCATCAAGCGGTCATTCAGATCGCCCGCGAAGCGATGCCCGAGGCGCCTTTGGGCGTTGTCACGTTTGAACCGCATCCCCGCGAATATTTTGCTCCCGATGCCCCGCCCTTTCGGCTGATGAACGCAACTGCACGGGCAACGCGGTTGCGCAAGCTCGGGGTCGATGTGCTTTACGAACTGAACTTCAACACGCAATTGGCCGAACTGACGCCCGAGGGGTTCGCTGCGAACGTCATCTCAAACGGGCTCGGCCTGCGCCATGTTGTGGTCGGTGAGGATTTCTGTTTCGGAAAAGGTCGCACGGGAAACGTGGATGACCTGAAGATTTTTGGCGAAAGAATGGGCTTTGGAGTGACCGTGGCTGAACTGATCACGTCTGCGTCGGGGGCGGTCTCCTCGACCGCCATTCGCACCGCACTGAGCGAAGGCGCACCTCGGCGCGCGGCGGAAATGCTGGGCCATTGGCACCGCATTGAGGGCGCGGTCATCGGCGGCGAACAGCGCGGGCGCGAGCTGGGATACCCCACAGCCAACATGTCCATCGATGGGCTGCATCCACCGAAATTCGGCGTCTATGCCGTGCTGGTCGATGTGCTCGACGGGCCGCATGCCGGGTCGTATCACGGAGCGTCCTCGATTGGGGTACGCCCGATGTTCGGGGAAAACCGCGCCAACCTGGAGACCTTCCTGTTTGACTTCACAGGCGATCTTTACGGTGCGACAGTCTCGGTCGCGCTGGTTGATTTCCTGCGGCCCGAGTTGAAATTCGACAGTCTTGACGCGTTGATCACGCAGATGGATGCCGACTGCGCTGAGGCACGCGCGATCCTGTCCGCGCTATGAGCAAAGATCCGATTGATCGCCACGGTCTTGCGCCCCGATTCTGGGAACGCAAGGCGCTGACGGACCTGAACCCGCAGGAATGGGAAGCGCTCTGCGATGGCTGTGGCAAGTGCTGCCTCAACAAGCTTGAGGACGAAGACACTGGCCATGTGGAACTGACACGAGTGGCCTGCCGCCTGTTCGACGACACCACCTGCCGCTGCGCGCAATACGAGATCCGTCACCAGTTCGTGCCGGAATGCATCGTGCTGAAGCCATCCAATATCGACGACCACGCATACTGGATGCCAAGCACCTGCGCCTATCGATTGCTGTGGGAAGGGAAGCCGCTCTTCGACTGGCACCCGCTGATCTCCGGCACGCCGGACACGGTGCATGACGCGGGGGTTTCGATGCGAAACCGGACCGTGGCCGAATTTGAAGTCGATGAAGACGACTGGGAAGATCACATTATCGAGGAGCCGATCTGATGTTTTTTGCCTCTGATAACAGTGGACCGATACCGCAGGCCGTTCTGGATGCGATGGCCGAGGCCAACCAGGGCCATGTGATGGGCTATGGCGCCGATCCCATGATGGACGAGGTGCGTCAGCGCATTCGCGATCTGTTCGAAGCGCCTGAGGCAGCGGTTTATCTTGCAGCCACAGGCACCGCGGCCAACGCGCTTGCGCTGGCGACACTGATCGAGCCGTTCGACACGGTGTTCTGCACTCCGATGGCGCATATCGAAGAGGACGAGTGCAACGCGCCCGAGTTCTACACCGGCGGCGCAAAACTGACGCTGGTGCCGGGGTCGGACCGGATGACACCCGAAGCGCTTACCCGGGCGATCGAAAGCCAAGGCAACCGGGGTGTGCATGGCCCGCGCCGCGGTGCGGTGTCGATCACCCAGGTGACCGAGATGGGCAATGTTTATAGCCTAGCGGAGTTGCAGGCGCTCTGCGATGTGGCCAAATCTTACGACCTCCCCGTGCATCTCGACGGTGCGCGTTTCGCCAATGCGACGGAGGCTTTGGGCTGCACACCAGCAGAGATGTCGTGGAAGCTCGGTGTCGATGTGGCGGTTTTCGGCGGCACCAAGAACGGGCTGATGGGGGTCGAGGCGGTGGTCTTTTTCGACCCGTCCAAAGCCTGGGAATTCGAGCTGCGTCGCAAGCGTGGTGGGCATCTTTTCTCCAAGCACCGCTACCTGTCAGCACAGATGGCCGCGTATTTGCGGGACGACCTCTGGAAAGATCTCGCGCAGAAAGCCAATGCCAAGACGGCGCGTCTGCTCGACGGATTGCGCAAGCGCGATGAGGTGGAGATCGTCAACGAGGTCACCGCCAACATGATCTTTTTCCGCGCCCCCCGCGCGCTGCACCAAACGCTTCAGTCCGGAGGTGCGCGGTATCACCTGTCGGGAGGAGACCTCGCAGAAGGCCCCGCCGGCGGCGTGCTGACCGGGCGGCTGGTCTGCGATTGGTCCTTGCAAGACAGCGAGATTGACCGATTTGTTTCGCTGCTGACCGCGGCATAAGAAAAGGGCTCCCAATCGGGAGCCCTTACTCGTTAATTGCAGCAAACTAAGAGAGAGAGAGAGAGAGAGAGAGTTTAGTTGTACTGGAAGTGCAGCTCATAGCTGCCATCCTCGAACGCGCCAAAAAGATCGGGCACGTCCGGGTGTTCCACTGGTTCGCCGGAATAATCGGCGATCAGGTTCTGTTCCGAGACATAGGCGACATAGAAACTCTGTTCGTTCTCTGCGAGCAGATGATAGAACGGTTGTTTCTTTGCAGGACGGCTGTCCTCGGGAATGGCCTGATACCATTCTTCGGTGTTGTTGAATTCGGGGTCCACATCAAACACCACCCCCCGGAACGGGTGGCGGCGGTGGCGAACGACCTGGCCGATATTGTATTTTGCGCGTTGTCTGATCATGAGTCCTATCCGTTGCCACATACCTGCCCGATTTTCGCCAAATTGTCCAATTTTCACCGCGACTTTTCAGGAAACAATCTGTGACACATTTCGACACAAGAGTTTTTCCTGTCATGACAAGGGCTTGCCGGACCGAGCAATTGTGATTTCCCCCTGAGCGGGTTTGCGCTAAACTGGGTGCAATCCGAAAGACGGATCAACCGTCTTCGAATATATTGCGAGAGGCCCATGAGCAGATTCTTTCGCGCCTTGGTGATTGTCCTTTTGGCGGCCTCTTGTGGAGGCGGTGGCGGGACATCGGCGCCCCGAAACTTGGATAATGCCTGCTCTATTCTGCAGCAGCGCCCCGGCTATCTGCGCGCGTTTCGCGCCGCGGAACGGCGCTGGGGTGTTCCGGTGCATGTGCAAATGGCGTCGATGTACCAAGAGAGCAAGTTCAAATCAGATGCCCGCACGCCGTTTCGGTATACGCTGGGCGTGATCCCGATGGGGCGGCAAAGCTCGGCTTTTGGGTATAGTCAGGCCCTGAACGGGACGTGGGAAGAATATCAGGAAGACCAACGCAGGTTCCGGGCACGACGCAACAATATCAGAGACGCGGCCGATTTCATGGGTTGGTATATGGCGGAGTCAAACCGCCGCCTGGGCATTTCACTGGCCGATGCGCGGAACCAGTATCTGGCCTATCACGAAGGCCGGACGGGGTTTGCTCGGGGCTCGTATAATCGCAAGGCGTGGCTATTGCGTGTGGCAGACGAAGTGGCTGCGCGGTCGGTCATGTATCAGAGCCAGTTGGCGACCTGCCGGGTGCGTAGATAGGTCCGAAATGGACCCAATGTTTCGCGCGCGAAACAATGGGGCAGTTGCTCTGACGCTTTAACCTTCTGTTAATATGGGAAGTCTCCTGCCTAGCCTTCGGGATAAGCTGTCGACAGTACCCTCAATGCCCGGTCGATCAAGGCGTCATCGGTTAGCACTGAAAGATCGCGCGCTGGACCGGCCCCATTGAAACCAAGGAGAATCGGTGCATCGAGCACAGGGGCAAGGTTAAGCCATTGGTTGAACTGACCCGGTGGCAGCCCCGTTTCCGGCGTCAGAATCCATGTGGTCTCTGCATCCCAGAACACGGTGTCAAACCGCAGGTAAAGCTTGTCCAGAAGGCCAAAGCCCAGACGGCGGATCGCAGTGTCCTTGTCTTTGGGCAAGGCGGGCGTAAAGGCGACGCGCTGCGCTTTCAGCACGCCCAGCGGCACGGTGACGATGACAGCGTCGAACCGGCCAAGATCGCCATTGGACGAACCAAGCTGCACGCCGTCATCCATCAGCGACACGCGACGGATTTCGGTGCCAAGGCGGATGTCCAGATCGCTGTCACCCTGTCCCAGGATCTGCGCATAGCCCCCAGGGAAGAGCAGATCCTTTCCCCCGTAATCGGGATCATCCTCGTATGCCTGCCAGTTGATGTCTCTCGTGCTGGCACCGTAGTCCTGCTGGATCGCGACCACGTCTTCAAACCAGTACGGCAGATCGCGATATCGCAGCCTGCGTCCCCCGGCGCCGCGCAACACGTAGTCATCACCGGTCGGTTCACTGGACATGCCGTGATCTGCCGCGAGCGCAACAAGTGGGTTGCCGTCGTCGCCATGCAGCCAGCTTGCCCCCAGATCGAGCGGGTGACCAAGGCTGGTGTCGGTCCAAATCCGCCCGCCGAGGCGGTTGCGCGCCTCAAAGAGCGTGACAGTGGCCCCTGTTTCGGCAAGGCGGCGCGCGGCGGTCAGACCGCTGATTCCGCCACCGATGATCGCCACGGTGCCTGCATCGGTTTGGCCGACGGCCTCCGCCACGTCCAGACCGGTTTCATAGGCCGCATGGACCGTGCTGTTATACGCGGGGTGGGTCGCCTCACCAGCGAAGTAGAGGCGATTTGCAACCGGATGCGAAAGAGCGTGGGTGTCGGCGCGCGAGGCGGCGCGCGCGATGTAGGAGTAGGACCCAAGGCTGAAGGGATCGCGACTCCAGTTGGTGCGCAGATAGCCTGTCGGTGCGCGCGCGGTTTGCGCTGCGGATGCGCAAGGCATCAGCAGGGCGGCAGTGGCGAGCGAGAGGATCTGTCGACGGTGCATGTGCGCAGCATTGAGGCTGGGCAGAGTTTGCGTCAACGCAAACATGCGATGCGTCGACGCATCGCGGCGCGCACCGTGTGGTGTGACGGGCATGAAGGGGGCCAATTCCTGCCATTTTGAGGGGGTACCCTCTGCCTTCTACGCCACGTGAAAGGGCTCTGGCCGGCATGTTTGATGAAGGCACCAAGATTGCGGTTTTTGGCATTGTTCTGGCGGCGTGGGTCTTTGGCCTGAGCGCTGACAAGACTGCGCCGCGTCCTGATCTGGCCACCGCCGTGGACCAAGCGCTGCTTCCTGCCGTTCCGCTGACAGCGGCGTCCGATGGCGCGCCGGCGCAAAGCCGTTTGTCGGGAAGGCAGGTTGCCTTGGGCGACGGGTTTCAAGCCAAACTGTTGGCCAGTTACGTCCTTGAGGGACGTGTCGTGACCCGCCGGGAGTTTCGCAATGACGCGACCAGCGCGGTTTCACCGTTGGATCTGGGCATTGTCTGGGGGGATCTGGCAGCCCCCGGGGGCACCGATGGCTTGGCGTTCCGCACCGGACACCGGAGCATCTGGTTTTCGAACTCCCCAGAGGCCGATTTGCCGAAACGGTGGAAAGAGCAGGTCACCAACAATCATCTGGTCCCCGCCAACCGCCAGGTGAACGACGCCCTGATGGCGATCGGCATCGGAGAGCGGGTCAGGTTGCGGGGGTATCTGGTGACAGTCACCGGCAATGGAACCTTGCCGTGGCGGTCTTCGACGCGGCGGGATGACGGGTCCATCGTCGGAGGCTGCGAGATCATTCTGGTGACGGATGTGCAGGTGTTGCCTGCCGATGCCGGTGCCGCCTGAGACAGCCCCGACCGAGCGGATCAGCGGTTCGCGCGGCGTTCTTCCTCGATATTGAACAGGCTGTTGGGCAATTGCTTGCGATCCAGCGCGCCCAGCACCACTGTTGTCTGACCACCACTGTCATCGGTCACGATCCACTGACGCAGTTCGACCGGGTTGTCGGTGAACTTGAGCTGAATGCTGCCGTATTCTGGGTTTTCCGGGTCCTGCGCTGTCACGGTCGTTGCGGTGCCATCATACCCATGCCCGACAACCATATTGGCGCGTGAAAGGTTCACGTTGCGGGCCAGAATCAGCCCGAGCGGCGTGCGATTGAGCGGATAGGTTTCCGGCTCGCCCCCAAGCTTGCGATCAAAGACAACAACCGCGCCATTGTTGGCCATCACCAGAGCCTGCTCTGGCGGATTGTATTCAAACCGCATCTTGCCGGGTCGGTGTATGTACAGCGTTCCAGTTGAGATCGTGCCGTCCGCGTTGATCTGGGTAAAGGTCGCCTCGGCGCTGGTCAGTTGGTTGAGGTAATTGGACAGCGTGTTCAGCGACAATTGCTGCGCCGCTGCGGGCAAGGCCCAGACCAAGGTGAGGGCTGCAATCAGGGCGATAATTCGGGTGCGCATGAGGTCTGCGGTCCTGTCTGCTCGGAACTCTTGACCGCTATATGGCAAAGCTGGCGCTGTTATGCGATAGCAGCGCCAGCTTTTGTGACCGGATCGGCGGGTCTTTACTGTTCCGGCACGAGAATTTCGCGTTTCCCGACGTGGTTGGCCGCCGAGACCACGCCTTCATCCTCCATCTGTTCTACAAGGCGCGCCGCCTTGTTGTATCCGATGGCCAGCTTGCGCTGGATGTAGGAGGTCGAGCATTTGCGGTCGCGGATGACGATGGCGACAGCCTGATCGTAGAGCGCGTCCTCGCCGTCGGTGTTGCCCCCGGTGTTGAGGCCCAGAACGGCGTCGATGCCGTCGGCCTTTTCCTCATCCGGGCCTTGCACCACGCCGCTGACATATTCGGGCGGGCCATAGGCCTTGAGGTGGGTGACAATTTCCTCGACCTCTTCGTCGGAGACAAACGGTCCGTGGCAGCGGATGATCTTGGAGCCACCGGCCATGTAGAGCATGTCGCCCTGCCCCAGAAGTTGCTCGGCGCCCATTTCGCCAAGGATGGTACGGCTATCGATTTTCGACGTGACTTGGAAGGAGATCCGGGTCGGGAAGTTCGCCTTGATCGTTCCAGTGATGACGTCGACCGAGGGGCGCTGCGTGGCCATGATAAGGTGGATGCCCGAGGCACGCGCCATCTGGGCGAGGCGCTGGATGCAAGCCTCGATCTCTTTGCCTGCGACCATCATCAGGTCGGCCATCTCGTCGACGATTACCACGATATAGGGCATCTTGACCGGCTGGATTTCTTCGGTCTCGAAAATCGGTTCGCCGGTCTCGTCGTCAAAGCCGGTCTGCACCGTGCGTTCGAACATTTCGCCCCGGCTGAGCGCGTCTTCAACGCGGCCATTGTACCCGTCGATGTTGCGAACGCCCATCTTGGACATCTTGCGATAGCGGTCTTCCATTTCGCCGACGACCCATTTGAGGGCCACCACGGCTTTTTTCGGGTCCGTCACAACGGGTGACAGCAGATGCGGGATGCCGTCATAGACCGAGAGTTCGAGCATCTTTGGATCGATCATCACCAGACGGAGATCCTGCGGGCTGAGTTTGTAGAGCAGCGACAGGATCATGGTGTTGATGGCGACGGACTTGCCCGAGCCGGTGGTGCCCGCAATCAGCAGGTGAGGCATCTTGGCGAGGTTCGCGACAACCGGATCGCCGCCGATATCCTTGCCCAAGGCGAGTGGCAGCTTCTGGTTTCCATCGCCATAATCACGGGTCGAGAGGATTTCGCGGAAGCTGACCATCTCGCGCTTTTCGTTCGGGAGTTCAATGCCGATCACGCTGCGGCCCGGTACGGTGGAGACACGGGCGGAGAGCGCCGACATGGAGCGCGCGATGTCATCGGCCAGACCGATCACGCGCGACGCCTTGAGGCCCGGCGCAGGTTCGAGTTCGTACATGGTGACAACCGGGCCAGGGCGGACGCTGACGATCTCGCCTTTGACGCCGTAGTCATCCAATACCGCTTCTAACATGCGGGCATTTTCTTCGAGCGCTTCGTCACTCAGGTGGTGGCGTTCGATGCTGGCCGGGTCCATGAGGAGGCCCAGCGGCGGTAGCTCATAATCGGCCTGACTGTCTTCGAATTGCAGTTGTGGCTGGGCTTCCTGCTGCGCCCGTTTGGAGGGCTGATGCGGCTTGCGCTGGGGTTGCTGCACCACCTTTTTGGCGGTGGGCTGCGGTACAGGGGCAGGTGTCGGCGTGGGCGGGACCGGCGCAAAGGCCTGCGGTGCGTCCTCGTAATCATCCCAATCGGTCATGTCGTCGAAGATGTTTTCCGGCGCTTCTTCGGGCTCCGGCATCTGCGGCTGCGTTTGATGCTCGGCGCGCGGTGCGGTGACCGGCGGTTCCGCACGCAGCGGTGAACGTGCGGTCACTGGCGGCTCGGGCGGCAGGTCGGCGGTTGGTTTGAAGATCAGTGGATCGGGTCCGCGACCACGTCCTTTGGTCAACGGTGCGGCTGCGGCCGATGTGACAGCCGGGTTCTGACGTACCCGGGATTTGATGGCGTCGGCGATCTTGGCGCGTACGCGGTCGTCGCCGGGTAGTGTCTCGGGAAGGTCGCCGGTTGGATAGGTCTCGACCAATTCCGGTTCCGGGTCCGCGCGACGGATCAGCGATGGCATTTTGGACAGGAAGCCGGTTTTCTGGGGGGCCAGTGCCTCCTGCGGGTCTTCGATCAGGCTGTCTTCTGCGTGAAGCGCAGTGGACATCACAGGGGCCACGCGGGAGACACGCGGTTCGGATTTGACCGCTTCTTGGGCGGCGGCCCATTCGGCCGCCTCGGCCTCTTCCTGTGCGCGTTTGGCGCGACGTTCCGCAGATTTTGCCTGCATCTCGCGAGCTGCCGTCAAAGCGCCCGAAGCCCCTTTGCCCAAAAGCGACAACAGAGTTGCGTAGACCATGATCACGCCAACCAGCAGAAAGCGCGCAAGGCGACCAAGTTCGGCCTTTGTAAAGCCCAGAACAAAGGCGCCCATGACCAGAACAATCGCACCCAGCAGCAACATCATCAGTTTCAGCGCCAGCGTGGTGCCGAGCGGCAGGATGGTCAGGATCGATCCCATCATCATATCGCCGAACAAACCTCCCAGGCCGAAACTGTGCGTCCAAGCGGTGCTTTCGGGCACACCAGCAGCATAGACGGCGGCAAGAGCGATCCAGATGGGCGCGAAGATCAGGCACGACACTGCACGCTCTTCCCCTCTGTGCAGGGCAAAGCGGGCACCCCAGACCAGCAGAACCAGCGCCAGACCCCAGCTGGCCCAGCCGACGATCATAAAGAGAGGTGCAGCAACCGAGGCCCCTGCCCGGCCGAGCCAGTTCTGAACGGGCGCGTCAGTGGCGGACAGCCAGCTTGGGTCTTGCGGCGAGTACGAATAGATCATCGCGGCGGCCATCGTTCCCAGCGCCATCAGTACGAAGCCACCCAGCTCTTTGCCG
>QCWH01000015.1:55144-77438 GCA_003149565.1 Marivita sp. XM-24bin2
CCCCCGCGCCTGATATGCCATCGTTCGCCTCTTTATTGGTCTTCACTGCCGTAAAGGCAGTCCCTGATCTGCGTCAGGCCACGTTCGGTTTCTTCTTTTGGGGCCACCAGAGCGACCCGGATGTAGTTTTCGCCGGGGTTGCCGGTTTCGGTGTCGCGCGACAGGTACGCGCCGGGCAGGACCCGGACACCGGTTTCTTTCCAGAGCTTGAGGGCTGCGGCTTCGCCATCCTCGACCGGCAACCAGAGGAAGAAGCCCGCCTGCGGCGATCTGTACCCCGGCACATTGCCGAAGATGCGGTCGGCCAGTGCGAATTTCTCGGCGTAGAGCGCGCGGTTCTCCTCGACATGTGCTTCATCTTTCCAGACCGCTTCGGCGACCGCCTGCAATGGAAGCGGCAGCGGTGCGCCGGAATAGTTGCGCAATTGCTGGATGCGTTTGATCGACTCCGGCCCACCTGCGACGAATCCCGAGCGCAGACCCGGCAGGTTGGAGCGTTTGGAAAGCGAGTGGAAAATCACCACACGTTCGGGATCTGCGCCCATCTCCTGTGCGACCTGAAGCGCGCCGACAGAAGGCGTGTCGCGGTAGATCTCGGAATAACACTCATCAGCCAGGATCTGAAAATCGTGCTTTTCCGCCAGCGTGATCAGCCGTTCCCAATACTCGTGACCGGCGACTGCGCCTTGGGGATTGGCGGGTGAACAGATATAGGCCAGCGCGGTGCTGTTCAGCATGTCTTCGGGCAGGCTTTCGAAATCGGGCAGATGTCCACTTTCGTCCGTCGCGTTGACGAAGACGGGCTCTGCCGCAACCGAGATCGCCGAGATCAGGTAGACCTGATAAAATGGGTTCGGCATCAGAACGACTGGTTTCGCGCCATTCTTGGTCTCGGGACACAGCGCCATGCCAGCGTTGTAGAGTCCCTCCCGCGTGCCATTCAGCGCCATGATCTGCGTGTCCGCGTCGAGCGTCACGCCGTAGCGGCGCTGCACCCAGTCGCGGATGGCCGCGCGCAGTTCGGGCGTGCCTTCGTTCGGGGGGTACTTGTTGAAGCCCGCCATGTTTGCGGTGAGGATCTCGGATATCCAGGCGGGAAAGGCGTGTTTCGGCTCTCCGATCGTCATGTGGATGACCGGCCCACCTGGTTCGTGCACGTCCAACAGGGCGCGCAGACGCGGGAACGCATAAGCCGGAAGGTTCGAAAACCGCTCGGGAAACATGCCAGTACTGCCTCAGATTGAGGGTCGTTTGCGCCCTCTTTGAAGCCAAATTACATAGCCGAGGCAGGTGCGTCCAGAAAAACAGCGCATAGATCAGACGGTTGTGGCTTTCAGGCCAGAGCTGCTTCCGCTGCCAAGCCCAGCCGCAGAAGCCGCCTTTCATCGCGCGGACGCGCCATGAGCGTCACTCCGCAGGCTGGAACGCCTGTGGGCAGCGTCAGAGCGCAGAGACCCATCAGGTTTCCGATGCGGGTGTTGCGCAGCGTGAGCAGGTTCTCTGTGACATAATAGTCACTATCGGTCATCAACCGTTCAACATTTGGCGGCGTGATCGGGCTGGTTGGACAGAGCACGGCGTCGTAGCCAGCGGTCGCTGTCAGGTAGGTGTCTCGGCACCGTTCAAGCGTGTGCCACGCAGCAACATAATCGGCCCCGGAGAAATCCTTTCCGGAGCGGAACCGGGCCAGAATTTCGGCGAACATGACGTCGGGATTGGCTTCGATGACGTCTTTCCACGTCCCATAAGCTTCGGAACCGTACAGGATCGGGGCCAGCGCCATGGCGGTATCGACCTCGGGCACGGCCAGCTCGGTGATCGTGGCACCGGCATCGCGGAAACGCTGAACGGCATGGTCAAAGCCCTTGCGCGGGTCGTCGCGCACCTCATCCAGCGCGGTTGTGGTCAGGATGGCCAAACGTCGACCTTTGAGAGTCGCAGGCGTCATGTCGATGGGTGTCTCGCCTTTCATGACCGCGAATAGGAGTGCGGCGTCTTCAACCGATTTGCACAAGGGGCCGACGGTATCGAACTTTGCCGCGAGCGGCACCGCGCCTTTCAGGCTAAGCACGCCGGAGGTGGTCTTGAGTCCGACAAGGTCGTTCCAGGCAGAGGGCACGCGTACCGATCCGCCAGTGTCCGATCCGATGGCAGCGGGGGCGAGACCGAAGGCCACCGATGTCGCCGCACCGGAGGACGACCCGCCCGGCGCGTTGTCGGGGTTGTGGATGTTGGGCGAAGTGGCGGTCTTGGGGTTCAGACCAAGGCCCGAGAAGGCAAGTTCGCTGAGATGGGTCTTGCCCAAGCACACCAGTCCCTGATGGGTGGCCGCCTGGAGGACTTCTGCATCCGCGTCGGGGGTGCGGCCTTCGAGTAGCATCGACCCGGCTTCGGTCACGACACCCGCGGTGTCGAACAGGTCTTTCCAGCTGATCGGCACACCGTCGAGCGGTGAGCGGCGCAGCTTGAGCCGGGCACGCTCTTGGGCGGCCTTGGCTTCGGACAAGGCCCGGTCTGGCGTCAGGCGGATATAAATCCGGTCGCGGTGTTCGTGTGAGTCGATGGCATCCAGAAAGCTGTTGGTCAGTTCGACGGGATCGATCTCGCCCGTGTCGATTCCGCGCCCCAGTTCGGCGGCGGTCATGGTCTGCCATTCGGTCATGTACTGTCTCCCTGCCCGGTATTGCCGCGACGGTAGCGGCAGAGAAGCGCATGGACAATCCCGCCCGGACTTCCATATTCCGCATCATGATAAACTCCTCCGATATTCTGATTGTGGGTGGCGGGTTGAACGGCCCGATGCTTGCCCTTGCCGCCGCAAAGGCAGGCCTCAGCAGCACCGTCATCGACGCCCGTCCCGAAGGCACGCGGCGCAGCGACAATTTCGACGGTCGATCCTATGCGCTGGCCCTTGCCTCGGTGCGGATGCTCAACGCCTTGGGCCTTTGGGACGGGCTGAAGGCGAATGCGCAGCCGATGACCGAAATCAAGGTCAGCGACGGGCGCGCGGGCGACGCCGAGGTGTTCCTTGGCCTGCATTTCAACAGTGCCGAAATCGAGGAAGGCCCGATGGGCCATATGCTCGAAGACCGCTATCTGCGGCGGGCTTTGCTGGAAGCGATGGAGGCGGAGCCGCTGGTCACGCATCTGTCGGGCGAAACGGTTGTCGATCAAAACGTG
The DNA here is from genome assembly GCA_003149565.1 of Marivita sp. XM-24bin2. Taxonomy (GTDB): domain Bacteria; phylum Pseudomonadota; class Alphaproteobacteria; order Rhodobacterales; family Rhodobacteraceae; genus Marivita. Next base: position 58,325 of record QCWH01000015.1, read on the forward strand.
ACCGCGACGGGGGCCAACATCACTCTGGCGTCGGGCGCTATGCTGAGCGGGCAGATGATCGTCGGGGCGGATGGCCGTCAGACCGGCACCGGGCAGCGGGCAGGCATCCGGCGCACCGCGTGGGATTACAACCAGACCGCACTGGTCTGTGCGATTGCGCATGAAAAGCCGCATGGGGGCGTGGCGCATCAGCTTTTCATGCCTGCAGGACCACTGGCGATCTTGCCGCTGACGGATAACCGGTCGTCCATTGTCTGGAGCGAAAAGCGCGGGTTGGCGGAAGAGATCAACGCACTCCCGGAAGAGGATTACCTGACCGTCCTGCGCCCACGCTTCGGCGATTTTCTGGGCGAGATTTCATTGGCTGGAGAGCGCTTCACCTACCCGCTGGGTCTGACCCTCGCCAATCGATTCATCGCCGAGCGTCTGGCACTGGTTGGGGATGCTGCGCATGGCATGCACCCGATTGCCGGGCAAGGGCTGAACGCCGGTCTGCGCGATGTGGCAGCGCTGGCGCATGTGATCGGTCATGCGGTGCGGCGCGGTGAGGATTTCGCCAGCCCGTTGGTTCTGGCCCGCTATGAACAGTGGCGGCGCTTCGACACAGCCACGTTGCTGAGCGCGACAGATGTGTTCAACCGGCTGTTCTCGAACGACAATCCGATCCTGCGCGCCGGGCGCGATCTGGGCATGGCGGCGCTGAACGCGATTCCATCTGCGCGCCGGACCTTCATCCGTGAAGCTGCCGGTTTGAACGGAGATCTGCCCGATCTCATGGCAGGTTGATTCGGGGCCTTCCCGCGTGACAGCGCCCCCTTCCCGTGCCAGAACCCAGGCAAACGGGGAGGATGAAATGGACCAGAAATGCGCAATCGTGACAGGTGCCGCGCGCGGCATCGGCTTGGCCACGGCCAAGCTGTTTCTTGAACAGGGTTGGCGGGTGGCGCTCTTGGACCGCGATGCCGACGAACTGGCAAAACAGGACGGCATACCGAACACACTGCTGCTGCCGCTGGATGTGTCGAAGCCCGAGGATGTCGAGGCGATGGTAACCCGAACGCTGGATTGGGCCGGGCGTGTCGATGCCTTGGTCAACAACGCGGGAGTGGCAGAATTCGGCCCGGTGGAAGAGACCGACTTTGACGGCTGGCGGCGGGTGATGGCGACCAATCTGGACGGGGTGTTCCTGTGCACGCAGGCGGCAACGGGCGCGCTGAAAGACAGTCGTGGCAGCATCGTCAATATCGGATCGATCAGTGGCTTGCGGGCCTCGACGCTGCGGGTCGCTTATGGCACGTCGAAGGCGGCGGTGATCCACCTGACCAAGCAACACGCGGCAGAGTTGGGCGAATACGGTGTTCGCGTGAACTGCGTCTGCCCTGGTCCGGTGCGCACCAAGCTGGCGATGGCGGTGCACACGCAAGAGATCATCGACGCCTATCACGATGCGATCCCGCTGAACCGCTACGGCTCGGAACAGGAAATCGCAGAGGTTATCACCTTCCTCTGCTCGGACAGGGCGTCCTACGTCACGGGTCAGGTCATCGCCGCAGATGGCGGGTTCGAATCGACCGGTGTGGGATTGCCAGCGCTGCGGCAGTAAGGGGCGCGATGCGTCAACGCATCGCCGCGTTTGCGTGAACGCAAACGCGGCCCTTTATGCAGGCTACTGAATCCGCATCCCGTTGGCGAGCACATGCCCCTGATCGTTGATCGTGAGCGACGATTTCAAGCTGTCAGGACCGTCACCGGGGACGGCAAACATGCTTATCATCATACGCGCGCCCATTGCGTCTTCGTTTGTAAGCAGACCCATCGCGATCAGCTTGTCGATAAGCGCGTTTGCTCCGTCGATTGTGACATTCACCTCGCCCGTCGGGCGGGGGAAGCCGTCGAAAGTTTGCATATCGTCATTGTCAAACGTGAACGCGCCCGATCCTCCCAGCTTGGCGCCAGCGGCTTCGATTGTCAGATTGTTGAGCGTGAGGGCATTCAACTCCCCAGGGGGTTGGTTGGTCGCCTCGACACGGGCCATCTGTGCCGGGTCGAACAGATTGATAAACGGTGTGACCTGCCCCGTCAGATCAAATGCAATCGTCGCCGGATCGCGCGGCAACGCGGCCCCCGGATCGAAGACGTTCCACAGCAGATCAGACATCTCGAACCCGCGCAGCGTCAGGCCGAATGCCATATCCTGTGGCTGATCGGCTTTGGCAATCGGCATGGTGATGCGAAACGCGCTTTCGGCGAGGCGCACATCGACGGGCAACGGAAGTTCTGGCCCGGACAGAGTCACCGCCTGCCCCGTTGCGGCGACATCGTAGCGCAGGGCGGCATCGTCGATGTCGAATTCCAGTTGCACGGTATCGGTTTGCGTCGTGCCGGACGTTGTGCCGGCAGATTCCGTTGCGGCAAACTGCATTTCGCCGTTCGTGTATCCCATAGAGCCGCTCGCCGAGAAGCCGCCATTGGCAAGGGCTTGCGGATCATTTGGATCAAAACCTTCAGGAAGGACCGTCGCGCTGGAAACAAACAAATCTGCCATTGAACCCGTCACCAACGCTGCGTCGTCGCTGTCCGGGTCATTGAAGGCGAAATCGTAGCTGGCAGATAGCGCCGTCACGTCCTGGGTGAGATTGGTGCCTTCTGTTGTGCGGGCCACAGTTGCGCCGCTGACATCTTCAATCGAGAAATCAAATCGCGCTTCTTCGCGACCAATGGCCTCTCCGTCGATCTCCATCTCTTCGAGAGAAATCGAAAGGCGATCTGCGGTGTAGGTATAGGTCATGTCCCCCGGCTCACCGGATACGACAATTTCCAATCCCTCATTGTCGTAATCGAGGACCATCATGACATCCTCTTGATCCTCCGGCGCGGCGTCGATGGTGATGGGCATGGACACCGGAAACGTCATCGACACCGAGCCATCGCTGTTTTCGACAAGATCAATCGACTCGATTGCGAACTCAACAACCGCATCATCTTCGGGTGCCTCAAAGCGCATGACCACATCCGTTACATCCAGACCGTCGGCATTCGGCGTTTCCGTTGCGGTGACGGAATACCCAAAACCCTGCATCGCACTTTCGATCCCGGTCCACACCTGATGGGCGGTCAATTCGGCAAAGGCAGGTCCAGCGGCCAGCCCCAAGGCCAGCGCGGAACAGGAGGAAAGGCGTGTAATTCGGCGCATGGTTCTATCCCAATCAATCAAATTCCCGTCCCAGCTTCGACCTCCTGCCCGACAGGGTCAAGTGGGTGGACCCCGCCTTCGGTCCGAAGTAGCACTGCTGTGAACAGAGAAAGGAGGCCGTGACATGACCGATTTGACCGGACAGACCGTGCTGATCACCGGAGCCAGCCGTGGCATAGGCGCAGAGGCAGCGCGGGTTTTTGCAGAAGCGGGCGCAAATGTCGCCCTGGTCGCGCGCTCGGCGGACAGCATTGCCGATATTGCAGGAGAGATCGGGAAGAACGCTGTTGCGATCCCTTGCGATATCAGCCGCTATTGGGAAGTTGCCCAAGCGGTTGAAAACTGTGTCACCGCATTTGGCGGGCTGAATATCCTGATCAACAATGCTGGTGTGATTGAGCCCATTGCCCGTATGGAAGAGGCCGATCCCGAGGGGTGGGGTCAGGCGATCGACATCAATCTCAAGGGCGTGTTTCACGGCATGCGCGCAGCGCTTCCTGTCATGCAGTCAGATGGTGGTGGCACGATCCTGACCGTAAGTTCAGGTGCGGCGCATAATCCGGTTGAGGCGTGGTCGCACTATTGCGCCTCAAAAGCGGGCGCTGCCATGCTGACCCGGTCTCTGCATCAGGAAATGGCAGATAAAGGCATCCGGGCGATGGGCCTGTCTCCGGGCACGGTCGCAACCCAGATGCAGAAGGAAATCAAGGCGAGCGGCATCAACTCAGTGAGCAAACTGGATTGGTCCGACCACATTCCGGCGGATTGGCCTGCGAAGGCACTTTTGTGGATGTGCAGCGGCGACGCCGATGCCTATCTCGGTGAAGAGTTATCCCTGCGCGATGAAGGCATTCGCAAAAAGGTGGGTCTGGTATGATCGACATCCAAAATGATGGCACGCTCTGCACGCTGACCATTAACCGACCAGACAGGGCGAATTCGCTCACCAGTGACATGCTTGAGGCGTTGTGTGTCGGCGTCGAAGACGCGCGAGCCGCGCGGGCTGTCATTCTGACCGGGGTTGGCAAAGTGTTTTCCGCGGGTGCAGATCTTGAGGCGGCAAAGGCGGGCCTCGCGCTCAGCCCCTTGTGGGAGCGTCTTTCAGGTGCCATCGCGCGCCACCCCGGCCTGACAATCGCCGCGCTGAACGGAACCGTGGCGGGCGGTGCGATGGGAATGGTACTGGCCTGTGACCTCAGGATCGCCGTGCCGGGAACCAAGATGTTCTATCCGGTGATGAAGCTGGGCTTCCTGCCCCAGCCGTCAGATCCTGCGCGCTTGTTGGCCCTTGTTGGGACGTCGCGCACCAAGATGATTCTGTTGGCCGGGCAAAAGATCACCACCGACGAGGCCAAGACCTGGGGGCTGATCGACGAGGTTTGCGACCCTGAGATGTTGATGGATCGCGCCAAGGCACTCACCGACGATGTTTGTGGTGCCACAGCCGAGCACACGCGTGCCATCAAAGGCATGATCGCACAGGCTCTGCTGTAGGGTCAGCCCGCAAGCGGCTTGACCCTGACCCACAGCTTCTTAGGTTGGCGGCATCCCAGAAAGGAAGGAGCGCCCCATGGCCCAGCATCTGCATATCGTCTTTGGCGGAGAACTGGTTACACCTTCGGAAAACGTATTCAAGGATCCGGACGCCATCCATATCGTCGGCATCTTCGCTGATCGCAAATCGGCCTATGACGCCTGGAAGACCGAAGCCCAACGCACTGTAGACAATGCGCATATGCGGTACTTCCTGGGTGACCTGCAAAAGTTGATGGACGCCAGCACGTCGACGCCAGAGGCACAGGACTGACCATTTGGCGCGCAGGCCGTTCAGTCTGACCGCCTATCTTGCGCTTGCGCGGGGGTCGGACCGCCTGACCGCGGAGGCAGCGCAATGGCCTGCGCGGCCCTCTGGCCCGGTTCTGTGGTTGCACAGCGACACGCGCACACGGCTTGAAACGCTTATGACGCTCATCAAGCGTCTGCGGCTGCAGAGGGCTGATTTTTCGCTGTTGCTAACGTGCGACTCGACCGCATCGGACGCGTTTCAAATTGACGGGCACGCTGTCAGCCCCCCGCCAGCTGAAACACTGAGTGATGTATACCGGTTTCTCGATCACTGGAAGCCGGACATATTGATATGGGCTGGAAACGGGCTGCGGCCAGCCTTGATCCACGAGACCGCGACGACAGGCGCACATCTTCTCTTGGTGGATGCCGCTGATGCGCCTTGGCGGCAGCCTGCAAAGAGGTTTTTGCCGGATGCTTCGGCAGGTGCCTTGAGCCTGTTTCACAATATCCTTGCGCAGGACGAGAAAGCCGCCAGCCGCATGCGGCGCTTGGGCGTTCCGACCAACCGGATCGAAGTGGCGTCTCCGCTGGAGCCAGAGGTGTTTCCCCTCATGAGCCATGACGGCATGCACGAAGAGCTCACGGCCATTCTGGCGGGGCGCCCTGTCTGGTTGGGGGCGCACATTCAACGAGGCGAAGCAGACACTGTTTTGCGCGCGCATCGAAGGGCAGCGCGACTGGCGCATCGCTTGCTCCTCGTGATCGTGCCCGCGGACGCAGAGGATGAACCCTTTATCGCGGAGCAGTGCCAAGAGATCGGGCTACGTCTCGCCCGCTGGGAGCGTGGGGATATGCCGGATGAGAACACGCAGGTGCTCTTGGCTGGGGACGATAGCGAATTGGGTTTGTGGTATCGGCTGTCACCCCTGTGCTTTCTTGGCGGCTCCTTGGCGGGAAAGACCGGCGGGCAATCTCCGATGATGGCGGCAGCGCTTGGCTCTGCGGTGCTTTATGGTCCGAATGTCGGCCGCCATCTTGAAACGTATTCCCGGCTGGTCGCCGCAGGGGCGGCCCGGATCGTGAAAGACATGGAGTCGCTGAGCGCCGCTGTGTCGCATCTGATTGCTCCGGACCGCGCGGCGGCCATGGCGCACGCTGGCTGGAATGTGGTGTCTGCCGGTGCCGAGACGGCTGACCTTGTGCTGGCACAGATCAACGAATGGCTGGATTCCTTGGAGAGTGCGCGATGAGACCTCCCGCATTCTGGAATGCCCCACCTGACCGTCCCGGCGTTTGGGCTCGCCTATTGTTTCCGCTGGGCGCGGTATACGCGGCCTTGACCGCGCGTCGCCTGAAGCAAGGTCCGGCGCGCCGGATCGGTGTTCCGGTGATCTGCGTCGGCAATGTGAATGCGGGCGGCACAGGCAAGACACCAACGGTGATCGCGCTGATGCAGATCCTGTCGGATATGGGCAAGACCGCGCATGTGGTCTCGCGCGGCTACGGGGGTTCTCTAGAAGGCCCGGTTCAGGTGGACCCGCTTCGTCACCGTGCCGATGACGTTGGTGATGAACCCCTGCTGCTTGCAGCCTTTGGTCCGGTCTGGGTCGCCAAGGATCGGGCACTGGGGGCCGAAGCGGCACAAATGGCGGGCGCAGATGCGATCATCATGGATGATGGCCTGCAGAACCCAAGTCTCGCCAAAGACCTGTCGTTGATTGTGGTTGATGCGACGCGCGGTTTTGGAAATGGACGCTGCATTCCGGCAGGGCCCTTGCGGGAACCTGTCAGTGCGGCGATGGCTCGCGCTGATCTTGTCCTCTCCATCGGTTCCGAAGAGGCGCAAGATCAGTTTGCCCGGATATGGCAGGACAAGATTACGCTGCCTCACGTTCAAGGGCATCTTATGCCCTTGCAAACCGGCATGGACTGGGAGGGCCTGCGGTGTCTGGCCTTTGCGGGCATCGGCAACCCCGAAAAATTCTTTCGGACCCTGCGCGAGCTTGGCGCGGAACCGGTCGAGACACGCGCTTTGGAAGATCACCAACCGCTGACCACAGCTTTGCTGAAACGGTTGGAAAAAGACGCACAAGCCGCGCGCGCGCAGCTTGTCACTACCGAAAAGGATGCCGTTCGTCTGCCGCAGAGCTATCGCATGAAGGTCCTGACAGTGCCTGTGCGTCTGATCATCCCAAACGCAGCCGCATTGAAACAGAAAGTGGCAGACCTGTTCGACTGAGCGACTACTCTGCCGCAAGCGGCATATCGTCGGCCTGACCCGTAGCCGCAATTTCAGCAATCACGCTGCGCAGCAGTTTCCGGAAGTTGTGGAAGTTGGCGTTCGGCCGAATCGTTCGTTCATCCATGTAGATCGAGCGGTCGATCTCGATCTGAACGGCATGCTGATTGCGTGACGGACGGCCGTAGGCCTGTGTGATGTACGCTCCCGCAAACGGAGTGTTGCGCGCGACGATCAGACCTGCATCGGTGAAAGCTGCTTCGATCTGATCAACAACAGTCTGGCTGGCCGACGCGCCAAAACGGTCGCCCAGCACGATCTGCGGGCGACGCGATGTGGATTTTGCCACGCCGTCCAACGCTTCATGCGGCATGGAATGGCAATCGATCAAAATCGCTTCGCCGAACCGCGCATGCGCTTGGTTGATCAATTTACGCAATTGTTCGTGATAGGGCTGCCAGAACTGTGCGATGCGGTATTCCGCCTCGGACAGCGGCAATTTGCCCTGATAGATTGGCCGTCCATTCGCGACGACCCGAGGAACCACGCCAAGGCCTGACGCAACACGCGGGTTATGGGTCTGGCGGCGCACGCCTTCGATCAGAGCCGGGTCAAGTTCTTCGGATGACCGATTCAAATCAATATACGCGCGCGGGGCACCTGCTTTGATGAACGGCGCGCCAAACTGCGGTGCGCAGTCGAACAAACGGTCTACAAACGCATCCTCGGAAGACCGGATCGTCACTTCGTCCAAGGCTGTATGACGCAGGAAAGACCAGCTATAATCGCGCCCGGAATGCGGCGACGCGAAAACCACCCTCGAGATGTGGGATTCGGGTTGAATCAGGTGGTAAGCGACTTTGGGCATATGCTCTCCCTATGCCCCATACATAGACTGATTTTTTCTGTCGCCAAAGCCCTTGATCCCGGTTCCGACTCCTTTTATAGACCGCTCCACCGGCGCGGCTTGACGCGCCCCTTTTATTTGGGGCACGTGAAACGGGTCGGTGCAAAGGGCGATTAGCTCAGTGGTAGAGCACTTCGTTGACATCGAAGGGGTCACAAGTTCGAACCTTGTATCGCCCACCATTGAATTCGCCGTCTCGGGCTTTGGCTCGGGGCACCCGCAACCACCAAGGCGCTCGCGCGCCGCGATAAGAGGAGAGACCCGATGAAGGTCAAGAACTCGCTTCGTTCGCTGAAGAACCGCCATCGCGACTGCCGCGTTGTGCGCCGTAAGGGCCGCGTCTACGTCATCAACAAGACGCAGCGCCGGTTCAAAGCCCGTCAGGGCTGAGCGGACCCCGCAGATTTTGCGAGAAAGCCGTCCCTTGGGGCGGCTTTTTTGTTTTGGTCCGCAGCACCGGTCAGGATTCGCCTAACATAAACGAATCCCGTAACGTTTGGCCAATCGATGACGCGCTGCAAGGATACCGACATGGCACACGCTGACGAAGACAAGGTTGCAGGCCGACTGCACGGCGAACAGCACGAACCGGAGAAGACCGACAATCTTCTGGAACGGCTTATTTACATGATCCTGATCGCCATCATGATTTCGGTGGCGCAGACCGTGCTTGGCGTCATGACCATTATTCAGTTCATCATCATGCTGGTGAGCAACAAACAGCCCAATGAACGGCTGGCCGAGTTCGGCACCGATCTGGGCATTTGGGTGGCCAAGGCTGCGCGGTATCAGACCGCGGCCAGCAACGTGAAGCCCTGGCCGTGGACCGAGCTTGACTGACGCTCAGCGCAGAATGGTGTCGGCCATCAAACGTACGACTGTCGCCTGATCTAGATAACCTGAGACTCGCAACTTTCGGGCCTGCTGATATCTGCGGATCGCGCGACGCGTCTCATTGTCGAATGTCCCGTCAACGGCACCCGGCTCCAGTCCCAAATCGGCGAGGCGCGCCTCAGCCAGACGTCGCGCCGTCGCGTTAAGTCCCAAAGCTGCCTCATCGGCTTGCGCGCGTTCTTGAAGAGCCCGATCTTCTGAGTTGTTCTGGAAATACTCAATTCGGGCGCGCGCTTCTTCGACAAAGGCACCGTTTGGACGCTCTGCGAGATAGGCACGGTAGCCTGCCTCGGTGTCCTGCTCGCGGGCCTGCTGCCAGCGGCGACGATCCGCACCTTCTGCCTGCGCGCGCCGCTGCTCTTCGATCGCAGCCAAGCGGTCCTCGGCGACATCGGCATAAAGGCCGTCCGGAAAGCGACGAAGATATGCGCGATAACCCGCCTCATCGCCTTGCGCACCGGTTTCGGACCAGAAGGTGCGATCCTTACGTTCAAGCTCTGCCTGACGTTGCCGCGCCTCCTCCTCAAGCTCGGCGGCTCTGCGCTCTGCCTGCGCGTCCAGTCGGGCAATCTGGTCGGCATTCAGATAGCTTGATGCCGTCAGACCATTCTCGTTTTGCCACGCCGTCACAGCCCCGCGTGTTCCGCGTCCGAAAATTCCATCAATCCCGCGCGTATTGTAGCCGAGCAAGGAAAGATCACGCTGGATTTCACGACGGGCATCCCGTGAAAGAGCAAGGTCGGCCTCTGCCTGTTTTTCCCTGTAGAACGGCTCGGCGCGAATTGTGGTCAACCGTTGGCGTGCTTCGCCCACATGTCGCCCATCAGGGAAGGCTGCGAGATAGGTTTCGTAAGCCGCCTCGGTGTCAGCAGATATCGCTTGCTCCCACGCTGCATCGTCTGCAGCCCGTCGATCTTCGGAGGGCGTCTCCACCACTTGCGGCAAGTCGGTTTCTGACGCCGTAAACAAAGGCAGTTCTTTCGGGACAAAGCCCAACAGGCTGAGACCGGCCCGGCGTGCCAGAGGCAAGATGTCATCGCCGCTGGCCTCTGACAGTGTCCGAGCAAAACGCGCGGCGTCTCCCGCGGGTCCGATGGCCACCGTAACACCCTGCGGAATATCGGCTTCGGAAAGGCTGAGAGAGATACCGTCCGGCAGCCTCCAATCTGTCTCCACTTCTCCAAGAACGATCAATGCACCGCCCGGATATTGCGCGGCGACGGCGTACACCGCATCGAGCGGAAACCCGTTAGACACAATTTCCGCTAGGGATATATCTTCGTTGGCCTCTGCAGGTAGCAGATATGAACCGGCTATCGTCGACACCAAGTGACCGGTCAGGACAATCCCGACAGTGTCAGTTGTCGCATCAATACCTGCGGCGAAAGACCTGAAAGCTCTGCGCATTGCGGACGCATCTGCATCGGTGACAAGGCTGACATCTGCGCCCTGTTCCTGAAATGCGGTTTGAAGCCCACTGAGATCCCCATTGCCGGTCAGCCGCTGCATCATGCCGGGATCAGAGTTTCCGATGATCAGCCAATCACTGGGCTCGGCCATCAGCGACGTGGTCATCAAAAAGGTTGCAGAAAGCGACAGCGCGAGTCGTTTCATGAGTTGGTCCTCCGTTCTTACGGAAGACTAACGCACGAAACGCGAGAGTTATCCAATAGCGACCGACTTTTCCTATTCGGTGACAGCTTTGGTCAGATCAATCGTAGCTGCGCGCGTCCTCGATCACCAACCCGTCACGCGGCAAAGCACCTGGCGGAACCAGTTCCACGCGACCCTTGAGTTTGAGCGTTTCCACGATACTGGTTTCAAACTGCGCTGCGTCATCTGCGGTGGTTTCGATACGGACGGTCATCACGTCCATCTCGCCATCGCGACTGGCGACAACACGCACGCGGTCAATCTCTGCATGTTTCGCAACCAGTGCGGCGACCTGTTCGGGGCGCACGAACATACCCTTGATCTTGGTCGTCTGATCGGCCCGGCCCATCCAGCCCTTGATGCGGGCATTGGTCCGGCCACAGGGGCTTTGCCCTGGCATCATTGCACTGAGATCGCCAGTGGCAAAACGTAGAAGCGGGTAATCCGGATTCAGCGACGTGACGACGACTTCGCCCACTTCGCCCTCGGGAACAGGATTGCCTGTGCCCGGGGTTACAATTTCCACGATCACGCCCTCGTCGAGGATCATCCCCTCCATCGCAGGGCTTTCGTAGGCGATGTTGCCGAGGTCCGCCGTAGCGTAGCATTGCAGGCAGGAAATACCCCGATCCTGATAATACTGGCGCAAGGACGGAAAGAGTGCGCCGCCGCCAACAGCGGCTTTCACGATCCCCAGCTCCAGCCCCATCTCGTCGGCTTTTTCGAGGATCAATTTCAGGTAATCCGGCGTGCCGGCATAGGCCGTAACGCCCACATCATGCGCCGCCTGCGCCTGCAATTCGGTCTGCCCAGTGCCAGCGGGCAGCACCACAGCGCCCACAGCACGCGCGCCATTTTCAAAGATCATACCAGCCGGGGTCAAGTGATAGCCAAAGCAGTTCTGCACGATGTCCGTGGTGCCAATGCCAGCGGCATGCAAAAAGCGACCCATGCGCCACCAGTCACGGCTGACGCCACCGGGTTCGTAGATCGGCCCCGGCGACTGGAAGATATGCGCGACATTCGACACGGGCAGGCCACCAAAGGGCGGCTTGTCCTTCTGACGCTTGCTCAGGTCAGCTTTGCGAAGCACCGGCAGTGCGGCGAGCTCTGACAGGTCGCCGAGCGGCTCAAACCCCTGTGCTGGCAACAATGCATTCAGCGCCGACAGTTGATCCGCTGCACGTTGGTCCGCGCTCCGGGTTTCCAGTTCATCGAAATGGGTGCTCATGGCGTCAAAGCCTTGTTTGGTCGGTTGTTGGTACACGTCGGTTTGCCTTACGCCAGCCAACGCTTGCGGCGGCGATAACTGCGGACATCGCGGAAGGACTTGCGGCCTTCGTCGGACACCCCGAGGTAGAATTCCTTCACATCCGGGTTCTCGCGAAGTTCGGCGGCGGGGCCGTCCATCACGACGCGCCCGTTTTCAAGGATGTAGCCGTAATGCGCATACCGCAGGGCCACGTTGGTGTTCTGTTCGGCCAGAAGGAAGGACACGCCTTCGTTCTCGTTCACCGATTTCACGATCTCGAAGATCTGCTCCACCAACTGCGGCGCAAGGCCCATTGAGGGCTCATCCAGAAGGATCGTCTGCGGGCGCGACATCAGCGCGCGGCCAATTGCTGTCATCTGTTGTTCACCGCCCGAGGTGTAGCCGGCTTGCGATTTGCGGCGCTCTTTCAGGCGGGGGAAATAGTCATAGACCATCTGCAGATCGGCTTCGATGGCACCTTTGCCATCCTTGCGGGTATAGGCCCCGGTCAGCAGGTTTTCCTCGACGGTCAGGTGGCCGAAACAGTGGCGGCCCTCCATCACCTGAATCACACCACGTTTGACCAGTGCCGCCGGGTCCAGATCCTGCACCCGTTCGCCTTGGTAAAGAATGGACCCCTTGGTGACCTCGCCGCGCTCGGAGTGAAGCAGGTTCGAGATCGCCTTGAGCGTGGTTGTCTTGCCCGCACCATTGCCGCCCAGAAGCGCGGTGATGCCGCCTTTTTTCACGGTCAGGCTGACACCTTTAAGAACGAGGATCACGTGATTATAGATCACCTCGATGTTGTTGACCTCAAGCAGGGTCTCGTCTGTGCGTCCGGCATCCAGCATGGCGTCACTTCTTGTTTGAAAAGGTCCTAAAAGGTCCCCGGCGACCTGCGCCGCCGGGGAAGGTCCGGCCTTAATTGGTGGCCGAGCACTCTTCGTTCATGTCCCAGGGTGCGTTCGATTCAGCGTATTCCGCTGCCGCAGACTCGATGAGATCGGAATAGCCTTCGACGTTCGGCATCAGCAGGTCGGACGCTTTCACGAACTTCGAGCCGTCCCATTCCAGCATCCAGCCACCCGAATGACCGGTGTGGTTAGCGCAGGAGGTCGAGAACGGCGGCACCATGCCTTCCATGCCCAGTTCTGCGATGCGCTCTTCGGTGAGGTTGATGTTCTCAAGACCCCAGCGCAGCTGCGTTGCGTCGATTTCGGCAGTACCGAAGTTTTCCTGAGCGTTGGCGATGGCTTCCGCAAGGATCGCCGACATCACGAGACCCCGACCGTAGAACACGCCCTGCATCTCTTCTTCGTTGGTCTGGCTCAGGCCCGCGTCGATCACACGCTCTTTGATTTCCTTCATCACAGGCGCGTCCATGTTCGGGAACGACCAGGAAATCGACTTGTAGCCCTTGCCGTCTTCACCAACGAGCTTGAGGTCAGCATCGTGACCGGCCCACCAGACGCCAATGAAGTTTTCCATCGGGAATTTGGTCTTCACGGCTTCAGTGATGGCCCCGGCGTTCATCGCGCCCCAGCCCCACATCACGACATAGTCAGGACGCTCGCGACGGATCTGCAGCCACTGTGCGGACTGGTTCTGCATTTCCTTGAGGCCAACCGGGATCGGCAAAAGTTCGAACCCTTTGCCTTCGGCATGCATTTCAAGAACCGGAAGCGGCTCTTTGCCAAACGGATGGTCGAGGTGCAGGAAGGCGATCTTCTTGCCGTCCAGCGAACCGCCCTCGTTCTCGAGATACTGAACGATCATGTCCGCCGCATCCCAGTAGCCAGCGGGCATGTTGAATGCCCACTGGAACACGGTGCCATCCGCCATCGGCGAGAAGCCGTAACCCGGTGCAAGGATCGGAATTTCATCGACGTTGGTTTTGGGCAGAACCTGCAGCGTGATGCCCGTTGACCACGGCTGCGTCACGATAGCCGTGCCCTTCGTCTTTTCATAACATTCCACACCTTTTTCTGTGGAATAGCCGGTTTCGCATTCTTCAAAGTCAATCTTGGCACCGCCGATGCCGCCGTCCCGCTCGTTCAGAAGGGTCATGTAGTCGGCCTGACCGTTCATCAGCGGAATACCCGTCGCAGCAAAAGGGCCGGTCCGGTAGGCAAGGTTTGGCGTATAAAGCTCTTGCGCGATCGCCGCCGTGCCCAGCACGGTGCCCAGCGCAGCCGCCGTGGCCAGTTTGGTAAAGTGTTTCATGGTTGTCCTCCCATTGGAACTGTCATGTTGCTTTCGGTTCTTGGTCTTGGGCCCACCCACGTCAGTGCGGAAACGGCCAGATAATCAGTTTTTCACGGATCAGGCGCCAAAGCTGGTTCAAGCCGTGAGGCTCGATAATCAGGAAGAAGATGATCAACGCACCGATGATCATCACGTTGATATGCTCGATCAGGGCGCTGTCGATGCGGACCCCTTGTGTCTGCGCATAGCCATAGATCAAAGTCAGCACGACAAAGCCCGCCACCGCGCCAATGGTCCAGCCGCTGCGCGCCACCCAGCCGAGAAAGGCAATCGCTGCGGCCAGCGCCACAAGCATCCCCGCGCCAAGCCCCGACATCTGGAACACCTGCGTTCCGGCGACAACGTTGAGCACAACCGGCAGGCCCACAATCAGGATCGCGCCAAGATAGTTGCCCATGATCGACCCCAGGCCGCCGATGATGGCGATGAAGAGCACCTGGAACGACAGCGGAATGTCGAACACGTTTGGCTCGGCCGCTCCCTTCCACATGAACACATAGAGCGCGCCGGCCACGCCCACGACGTAGGATGATACGGCAAAAGCGGTCAGCTTGGACTTCATCAGGTTGATCCCAATGAGTTCCGCCGCGATGTCCATGTCCCGTGTGGCTTTCCAGGTCCGTCCAAGATTGCCGCGGGTAAGATTGATGCACAACAGGGTGAGCAACGTCACGACGAAAAGCACGATGTAGTATTCGGTCACCGAGGCGGCCTGTGGTCCAGAGACAAACACACCGAACATTTCCAGGTTCGGCACCTGGATCGCGCCCGAGGCATTGTAGTTGTAGAGCCATGACCATTTCTCGAAAAGCCAGACGAGGAAGAACTGCGCCGCCAGCGTCGCGATGGCGAGGTAGAAGCCCTTGATCCGTAGACTGGGAATGCCGAAGGCGACCCCGATGCCGGCGCTGAACACACCCGACAATAGGATCGCGATAATCGGGTTCATCCACGGAAACAGCGTCACCATCTTGTAGCAGGCATAGGCTCCAACACCCATGAAGGCGCCAGTGCCAAGGCTGAGCTGACCTGCAAAGCCTGTGAGGATGTTCAGACCCATCGCCGCCAAAGCGTAGATCAGGATGGGGATCAGCAGTGTCTGGAAGGTGAATTCCGACGCGGTCAGCGGGAACACGATCCACGCGAGCGCCAGAATGATCCCCAGCAGAAACGCATCCTGCTTGACCGGAAACAAGGCCTGATCGGCAATGTAGCTCGTCTTGAACTGGCCAGCCGTGCGATAGAACATCAGACTGTCTCCTCTTCGTGGATCAAGGCGCGATTGCGTGGCTTGGCATAGCCGGTCGCTTCGGAATGACGGATCAGCCAGAAATAGGTCCAGAGCCCTGCAGCCGCGCCAACAGCCGCCAACAGGCTCGCAATTACCGTCTGACTGCCGGTCTCGGCCCCGCTCGACAGTGCAAGGTATCCAAAGGCCCAAAAGCCGGACCAAGCGATGACGTTCAGAATTGCGATCAGTTTAGCCATTGTGTCTCTCTTGGAAGATGGGTGCGTGCACCCTCGTCTGGTATATTCGGCAGCGCGCCCCGCGCTGCGCTATACCCTTTCGATAATGCGCTCTCCGAACAAACCTTGCGGACGGAACAGCAGCACGATCAGCGCCAGCACGAAGGCGAACCACGTTTCGGTGTTGCCCCCCAGCAGAGGCTGGCCCCAGTAAATCTCGAACAGCTTTTCCAGAATGCCGATCATCAGACCGCCCACAATGGCACCGGTGATCGATTCAAGCCCGCCCAACATCAGAACCGGCAGAGCCTTGTAGGCGATCACCTCAAGAGCAAAGCTGACACCGGCCCGTGCGCCCCAGGCAATCCCTGTAACCAGCGCGATGATGCCCGCGATGAACCAGACCAGAACCCAGATCGTCTGAAGGCTGATTCCCACGGACAGAGCCGCCTGGTGGTCATCACCCAAGGCGCGGATCGCACGGCCCATCTGGGTGTAGTTGAGGAAGGCAAGAAGAGCCAAGACCAGCAGTGTCGCCACGACCACCACGGTAATGTCGAGATGCTGCAGGATCAGCAGACCTCCAAACGGCTCCAACACGGTATCGCCTGTGGGAATGCCCAGTTCTTCGGTGATCATCACCTTGTTTTCGCCGCCGAAGATCGTCTCGCCAAAGCCGATGAGGAAGAGCGTAATCCCGATCGTCGCCATAAAGAGGATGATGTCGGGCTGCCCCACCAGAGGCCGCAGAACAACGCGCTCGATAGCCACGGCGAGCACGAACATCACCCCCAGCGTCAGGCCGACGCTGATCCAAGCCGGGATGCCCATGGCGAACAGCCCCACCAGCGTCAGCGCCGCGAACACCACCATGATGCCCTGCGCAAAGTTGAAAATACGGCTCGAGCGGAAGATCAGGACGAACCCGAGCGCGATCAGCGCATAAAGGATCCCCGAGACCAGGCCTTCCCAGAGCACCTGCATCAGGAAATCCGGTGCCTCGACCATGTCCACAAAGGGCGCGATGAAAATATCGTTCAGCATGTCTGCTCCCTCAATGCGGTACGCCAAGATAGGCGGCGATCACATCTTCATTGTTGCGCACCTCGTCGGGTGTGCCGTCCCCGATCTTCTTGCCGTAATCCATGACGACCACGCGGTCGGAGAGGTCCATCACGACCCCCATGTCATGCTCGATCAGGCAGATCGTGGTGCCGAATTCGTCGTTCACGTCGAGAATGAAGCGGCTCATGTCCTCTTTCTCTTCGACATTCATGCCTGCCATCGGCTCGTCCAGCAGCAAAAGCGACGGCTCCGCCGCCAGCGCGCGGGCCAGTTCGACACGCTTCTTGAGGCCGTAAGGCAGACGGCCAACCGGCGTCTTGCGGATATTCTGGATCTCCAGGAAATCAATCACCCGCTCGACCTTCTCGCGGTTCTCCATTTCCTCGTTGCGCGCCTTACCCCACCACAACGCTTGGCTTGCGATGCCTGCGTTCATATGGGTCAAACGCCCGGTCATGACGTTGTCCAGCACCGTCATGCCCTCGAAGAGCGCGATGTTCTGGAATGTCCGCGCCACACCCTGTCTTGCCACTTCAAACGGCTTCATCGGCGGGCGTTTCGACCCTTTGTACCAGACCTCGCCTTCGGATGGAGTATAGAAGCCCGAGATCACATTGAGCATCGACGACTTGCCTGCCCCATTGGGGCCAATGATTGCACGTACTTCGCCCTCGCGGATGTCGAAGCTGATATCCTGAATGGCCACCACACCGCCGAAGCGCAGAGTGATGTTGCGCATCTCCATCAGAGTGCCGCCGATCTGGCGACCATCTGCGGTGACGTATCCTTCGGTGTCTTTCATCGCGCACCTCCCGCGACAGATGCCGCTGGGCTCCATGATTTCTTAAGAGTGTTCGAGAATCTTCGTACGAAGATTCTCGGCGCCGCCCATAAAATTCTGAGGCCGCGGAGGTCGGGCTGCGCTGCAAACCGGTCTGTCATTCCGCCGCCATCTTTTGTGGCGTTGCCGGCACGACCTCGGCGTCGCGGATTTCCAGCGTGGCCTTGATCTTGCCTTTGCGCCCATCTTCATAGGTCACTTCGGTCTCGGTATAGACCGAGGTCGACCCGTCATAGAGGGCGTTTACGAGGTCTTCGAATTTCTCGCCGATTATCTTGCGACGCACCTTGCGTGTCCGAGTCAGCTCCCCATCATCAGCATCCAGCTCCTTGTGCAGAACAAGGAAGCGATGCACCTGGCAACCTGACAGCATCTCGTCTTGCGCGACGCTCAAATTGACCTCTTCGATATGCGCCTGGATCGTGTCGAGGACCTGCTTGTGCCCGGCCAATTCCTGATAGGACGCATACGCAATGTTGTTCCGTTCGGCCCAGTTGCCGACCGCCGCCAGGTCGATATTGATGAAGGCGCAGCAACGGTCACGCCCGGCACCGAACACCACCGCTTCGAGGATGTTTGGATAGAACTTCAGCTTGTTCTCGACATATTTCGGCGCAAACATCGCCCCATCTGCCATCGCTCCCACGTCCTTGGCGCGGTCGATGATGCGCAAATGGCCGGTGGCTTCTTCGATGAATCCGGCATCGCCTGTGGCGACCCAGCCCTCCGGATCCTTGGTATCAGCGGTGGACTCGGCGTTCTTGTAGTATTCCACAAATACGCCCGGCGAGCGGTAAAACACCTCTCCATTTTCGGCGATGCGTATCTCAACACCCGGCGACGGCACGCCGACGGTATCCGAGCGCACCTCGCCATCCGGCTGCTGGGTGATAAAGACGGACGCCTCGGTCTGACCGTACAGCTGCTTGAGGTTGATTCCCAAAGACCGATAGAAATCAAAGATTTCCGGACCGATGGCCTCGCCCGCTGTATATCCCACCCGCACATTCGAAAAGCCCAGCGCATTTTTGAGCGGGCCGTAGACCATGACTTCGCCCAACGCATATTTCAACCGGTCCCACAGGCCCACAGAATGGCCATCCAGAATGGCAGGGCCAACTTTACGGGCATGCTCCATGAAGTAGTCAAACGTCTTTTTCTTGAACGCACCGCTGTCTTCCATGCGGATCATGATCTGCGTCAATTGGGTTTCAAACACGCGCGGCGGTGCGAAGTAATAGGAGGGCGCAATCTCCCGAAGATCCGTCATCATTGTCTCTGCGCTCTCAGGACAGTTGACGCAGAACCCGGACCAGTAGGCCTGCCCGATTGAAAAGATGAAATCCCCGACCCAGGCCATCGGCAGGTAGGCGAGAACCTCATCATCGACTTTCAGATGATCGAACTCAGAGGACGCTTTAGCTGTCTCAATGATGTTCCGATTCGACAGCACAACCCCTTTGGGTTTGCCGGTCGTTCCCGACGTATACAACATCACGCATGTGCTGTCGTAACCAAGCTTGGCGGTGCGGGCCTGCAGCTCGTTGATA
>QCWH01000016.1 GCA_003149565.1 Marivita sp. XM-24bin2
TAAGGCCTGATTATTCGCATTATTGAAAGAACGGGCGGCATTCGGGCCGCCCGTTTTCCATGGAACATCCGTTAACCACATTTTCACTCTCTAGGCGATTTCCGAAGGCCAAAAGCGTAGAATGGCCATGTGGGGGCTCCATAAAGAACGGAGTCTGACAATGCTGGTAACACCATCGATATCGTTCAACCGGACGCCCAAACACTCGGTCAACACGCAGGCCTCGGCTCAGGCAGACACATCCAATCGTTTTGCCCCGATATACCCTTCCCCGATAGCTGGGAGTTTGGGCGAGGATCAGGTCGTACCACCCGCAGCCCCACCGTCTGCTGTTCAGATGCAAATCAAAGCACTGATCTCAGAACAGACGCTCTCGCTGGAAACCGGCAGAACCGGCAAGATGGGCACGTAAAACCACAGGCCATGCCCCGGCCCAGTATCGCCTGAATACACCCTTTGATGGCCGCAGCCCCTTGCTCCTGACCTCTAATCGGTGCAAGGAAAGGCAAGCTTGCGGGCCATCTCCGCATGCAAAGCGCGTTCGAAGCATACTCTGGCGGACCGCGCAAAAGAGCAAGAAGCGGGCGAGGGACAGCATGACCAAGACCAACCACGAAGCGGATGTGGCTTTCATCGAAGCGCTGGCGAAGCTGTTGCGGGAAAATGATCTGACCGAGTTACAGGTCAAACGCGAATATGGCGAAGACGACAGCCTGAACGTACGCGTCAGCCGCATGACCCACCCCGCCCCGGAGCAACCTGCCGCCATCGCGGCACCGGCCCCTACTGCGCCTGCAGCCGCACCCGCAGCACCGAGTACGCCTGAAGACCCCGCCTCGCACCCCGGTGCCGTTACATCCCCGATGGTAGGCACGGTCTATATGCAGGCCGAACCCGGCGCACCGGCCTTTATCTCTGTTGGTCAGCAAATCAATGAAGGCGATACGTTGCTGATCGTCGAAGCAATGAAGACGATGAACCACATCCCTGCCCCTCGCAGCGGAACGGTGAAACGCATTCTGGTCGAAGACGGTGCCCCCGTCGAATACGGCGCACCGCTCGTGATCCTCGAATAACGGGACGCTGGCATGTTTGACAAAATCCTGATTGCCAACCGGGGTGAGATTGCCCTCCGTGTGATCCGTGCCTGTCGGGAAATGGGCGTGGCGAGCGTGGCGGTTCATTCTACGGCTGACTCCGATGCAATGCATGTCCGGATGGCAGATGAGGCGATCTGCATCGGTCCGCCCTCTTCCACCGACAGCTACCTTTCGATCCCGGCCATCATCTCGGCCTGCGAGGTCACCGGCGCGCAAGCGATCCATCCCGGCTATGGTTTCCTGTCGGAAAACGCGCGGTTCGTGCAGATCGTTGAGGATCACGGCCTGACCTTTATCGGGCCGACCGCCGAACACATCCGGATCATGGGCGACAAGATCACCGCGAAAGATACGATCAAGGCGCTTGGCGTGCCGTGTGTCCCTGGCTCTGACGGCGGTGTCGCGGACCTTGCCGAGGCCATGGCCGTGGGCGACGCAATCGGGTATCCGGTCATTGTCAAAGCGACAGCCGGCGGTGGCGGCCGCGGCATGAAAGTCGCCCAGACAGCGTCTGACATGGAGCGCGCGTTCCAGACCGCACGATCCGAGGCCAAGGCGGCGTTCGGTAACGACGAAGTCTATATTGAGAAATATCTCACCACGCCGCGGCACATTGAGGTGCAGGTCTTTGGCGATGGCAAAGGCAAAGCAGTCCATCTTGGAGAACGCGACTGTTCGTTGCAGCGCCGTCACCAAAAGGTGCTGGAAGAGGCCCCCGGCCCCTGTATCACAGAAGAAGAACGCGCGCGGATCGGTAAGATTTGCGCAGATGCGGTGGCCAAGATCAATTACGCGGGCGCAGGAACTATCGAGTTCCTGTACGAGAACGGCGAGTTCTATTTCATCGAAATGAACACCCGCCTACAGGTCGAGCATCCGGTCACCGAAGCGATCTTTGGTGTTGATCTTGTGCGCGAACAAATCCGCGTCGCCTCGGGTCTGCCGCTTTCGTTTGAGCAGGACGATCTGGTCATCAACGGCCACTCTATTGAAGCTCGGATCAACGCGGAAAAGCTGCCGAACTTTGCCCCGTCTCCGGGCAGGATCACACAATACCATGTTCCTGGAGGCTTGGGTGTCCGCATGGACAGCGCGCTTTACGATGGATACACCATCCCGCCTTATTACGACAGTTTGATCGGCAAACTGATTGTGCATGGCCGCGACCGCGAGGAAGCGTTGGCGCGGATGTCTCGGGCGCTTGGAGAGTTGATCGTGGATGGCGTCGACAGCACTGTTCCGTTGTTCCGCGATCTTTTACAGGATCCGGACGTGAACAGTGGAGACTACAACATCCATTGGCTCGAGCACTGGCTGGAGCGCACCTACGCTGCGCCTTGAAGCAGTTCAGTCATACAAGACCTGATAAAACGCCAAGTGGTGTGCCATGACGGTGACCCCTGATCTGTTGCTGCAGGCGTATCGTGCTGGCGTCTTTCCAATGGCGGAACATCGAGATGACCCGGAGGTCTTCTGGGTCGATCCGCGCAAACGCGGGGTTTTTCCACTGAACGGGTTTCACATTTCCCGCAGTCTGGCCAAGACCCTGCGCCGAGATGCCTATCAGGTCACATTGGACGCGGCTTTCGGAGACGTGATAGACGCCTGCGCAGATCGCAGTGAGACATGGATCAATCAAAGCATTCGCACACTATATGAAGACCTGCATCATCAAGGCGACGCGCATTCGCTGGAGGTCTGGATGGACGGCCGCCTTGTAGGTGGTGTCTATGGCGTAACTGTCGGCGCAGCCTTTTGTGGCGAGAGCATGTTTTCAAGAGAGCGCGACGCGTCGAAAATTGCTTTGGCCTGGCTGATCGACTTGCTGCGGCGGACGGGTTTTATGCTTTTCGACACACAGTTTCTGACGCACCACCTTGCGTCTCTGGGCGCAATCGAGATCACACGGTCAGAATATCGGGCCCTTCTTGCCGATGCTCTTGAGCATCGCGCCGACATCACGTCGGCTCCGCTGGCAGCATCGGGTCAGGACGTCGTGCAGCGCAACACCCAGACGTCGTAGCGCTGGTGTTCCATTGGATTGAGCGCAGGCGAGGAGGCAATCATCCAGCCCTGGTAGATCGGGGCATCCTTCCCGATCTCTGTGATCGTCAAGGACGCATAGGCTTCGCCAGCAGCGTTGCCGTTGGGATATCGGCATTCATTGGCAAAGATCGTGATCCGCCCAACCTCGGTGGAGTGTCCGGCGGCCACTTGGAGTTGGGACACTTTGCCTGTGAGCTTGTCCAAAGCGCGAAGCGTGACGCCCGTGCCATTGCTGGTGGCAACCTGTGCCATGCTGGTCGAGGCCAGCATGGTAAACGCTAATAAAGCGATCAGGCGTGGCATCACGAATCCACCTTTCGCACTGCGAAACGCTGCGACTTACTCCGGGCTCCACGCCTCGTAATCCTGACGCGGTTTGGGTTCTGGACGGCGGATCGAGCCAGCGGGAGCATAAGCCAGCGCTGTTCCCGTCAGGTTTTCCTGGTGCGGTTTGACCCACCCCTTGGTCGGCAATGGCCGTTCCGTCGGTGGCTCTTTGAAGGTGTGGTGCAGCCAACCATGCCAATCCGGATCCACACGGCTTGCCTCGGCTTCGCCATTGTAGATCACCCAACGCTTTTTACCGTCGTTCGATTGGTAAAAGATGTTGCCTTGGGTGTCTTCGCCCACTTTTTCGCCTTTGCGCCACGTATAAAACTGTGTGCCAAGCGTCTGCCCGTTCCACCAGGTGACAGCGCGAAGAAGGGTATTCAGGATGCCCATGAACGACTCCTCGGGGTTGGTTCTGCGCCGTTATAGGGCGCTTTCAGGGCCAAGGTCCAGCGCAGCTATGACGCAGTTGGCGCCAGTGCGGTGACTTCGATCTCGATTCTGTATTTCGGATCAATCAATCCACATTCAATCATGGTCGCTGCGGGCGGATTGTCGCCAAAGCTGCGCGCCAGAATGTCAAAGCAGGCCTCGAATTCATGCCGATCTGGCAGATAATAGGTCACGCGGACCACATCGGCCAACGTCGCGCCAGCCCGTTCCAGGGCCTCAGAAATCACATCGAGTGCGCTTTGGCACTGTTCGGCAACTGTGTCGCCCTGCCCGACTGTACCTGCGACGTGGACAAAGCCCCCAGCCACGACCGCCCGGCAATAGCCAATCTTGGCCTCAAACGGGCTGCCGCTGTGAATACGTGTGATCGTCATCGTTCTGTTTCCCAAAAAGAAAGGCGGGCACAGTGCCCACCTTTAAACTTTGTCGTTGTGAACCGGATTACCCGGCTTCAACCGTTTCCTGCTTTTGATCTGCATAGATCATGAGCGGCTTGGCATCCGAGGTGACCGCCTCTTCGTTAACAACCACTTCGACAACATCATCCATGCCCGGCAATTCGAACATTGTGTCGAGCAGGATGTCCTCAAGGATGGATCGAAGACCCCGCGCACCGGTCTTGCGTTCAATCGCGCGTTTGGCAATCGCACTCAGAGCATCATCGGTGAAGCTCAACGTGGTATCCTCAAGCTCGAACAGGCGTTGGTACTGCTTGACCAAGGCGTTCTTCGGCTGGGTGAGGATGATCACCAAGGCATCTTCATCAAGATCTTCAAGCGTCGCAATCACCGGCAGACGGCCAACAAATTCCGGGATCAGCCCGAATTTCAAGAGGTCTTCCGGCTCAAGTTTCTGGAAGGTTTCACCAACACCTGCATCGCTTTCGTCACGCACATCAGCACCAAAGCCCATTGCCGAGCCCTTGCCACGCTGCTTGATAATCCGGTCCAGCCCCGCAAATGCGCCACCGCAGATAAACAGGATATTGGTCGTGTCCACCTGCAGGAATTCCTGCTGCGGATGCTTGCGCCCGCCCTGTGGAGGAACCGATGCGACGGTGCCTTCCATGAGCTTGAGCAACGCCTGCTGTACGCCCTCACCCGACACGTCACGTGTGATTGACGGATTCTCGGATTTCCGGGTGATCTTATCGACCTCGTCAATGTAAACGATGCCCCGCTGCGCGCGTTCGACATTGTATTCAGACGCCTGCAACAGCTTGAGAATGATGTTCTCGACATCTTCCCCCACATAGCCTGCCTCGGTCAGTGTCGTTGCATCCGCCATGGTGAAAGGCACGTCCAAGATACGCGCCAGCGTCTGCGCTAGCAGCGTCTTACCACAACCGGTCGGACCAATGAGCAGGATGTTGGATTTGGCCAACTCGATATCAGACGACTTCTGCGAGTGATTCAGTCGCTTGTAGTGGTTGTGTACCGCCACAGACAGCACGCGTTTGGCAAGCGCCTGCCCAATCACATAGTCATCGAGCACATCGCAAATCTCGCGCGGCGTCGGCACACCATCCGTCGACTTCAGACCACCGCCCTTTGTCTCTTCACGGATGATATCCATGCAGAGCTCAACACATTCATCACAAATGAAGACGGTTGGACCAGCGATCAGCTTTCGCACTTCGTGTTGGCTTTTGCCGCAAAAGCTGCAGTAAAGTGTATTCTTGCTGTCGCCGCCAGAATTCGTCGCCATGTCTTTACCTTTCCTGACTCACGTTAGAGGCTTGCATTTCGCGAAAAATCAACCCTAACGTGCGCCATGTTTTCTTCCCAGAACCTTAGGACAGCAAAACTTGGGCCACAACGTCAAAAACACATTCGAGACGTCGTGACCCAATCACGATTATTCGTCATCAGTCCCCTTGACCCGGCTTTCCACAATCTCGTCGATGAGGCCCCACTCCTTGGCCTCTTCCGGGGACATGAAATTGTCCCGCTCAAGCGCTGCTTCAACCTTTTCGAGCGTTTGTCCGGTATGTTTCACATAAATCTCGTTAAGGCGTGTTTTCAGCTTCTGCGTTTCCTGCGCATGAATCATGATATCTGTCGCCTGACCCTGATATCCGCCTGACGGCTGGTGCACCATGACGCGGCTGTTGGGGAGAGAAAAACGCATGCCCGATTCACCGGCTGTCAGCAAGAGCGACCCCATCGACGCGGCCTGACCGATGACCAACGTGCTCACCTTCGGTTTGATATACTGCATCGTGTCATAAATCGACAGACCGCTGGTCACCACACCGCCGGGGCTGTTGATATACATGCTGATTTCCTTAGACGGGTTCTCAGCCTCAAGGTGCAAAAGCTGTGCCACGATCAGTGACGACATACCGTCATGCACCGGACCATTCAGGAAAATGATCCGTTCTTTGAGCAGACGCGAGAAAATATCGTAGGCGCGCTCGCCACGGCTGGTCTGTTCGACCACCATGGGAACCAGCGTATTCATGTACGTATCAATCGGATCTTTCATCTGTGCCTGCCTGGATGATGCGCCCGCCGAGGGTGGGCTTGGTTGCGAGTTCCCACAAGACTAGTGTCGGCGTCTGGGGGCTGCAAGGGGCAGCGGTAAAGGACCGGCACTTGACCCAGCCGCACGCGGAATTAGCTCGCGCGTCATGTCAGAGATGTTTCCCCCGAACCGGACGGCCGCCTTGGAAAAATTGGCAGGCTTTGTCCCGAAAGCAGCGCGCGATTACGCGGCCCAGCGCAATTACGATCGAGGGCCGGGGAAACACGACAATGTGTCGACTCTCTCCCCCTACCTGCGGCATCGCCTGATCACCGAAGCCGAGGTGTTGGAAGCCGTTCTGGGGCGATACGCACTCAGCAGTGCCGAAAAATTCGTGCAGGAGGTGTTTTGGCGCACGTATTGGAAAGGCTGGCTCGAAATGCGCCCAGCGGTTTGGGGCGGCTATCAGCAAGGCCTGCTCCGGGCATGGGACCAAATACAAACCCAGTCCGGTCTGCGTTCGGAATGGGAGACCGCCTGCCGGGGCGAAACCGGCATTGAGTGTTTCGACCATTGGGCGCGCGAATTGGTCGAAACAGGCTATCTCCACAACCATGCCCGAATGTGGTTTGCGTCAATCTGGATTTTCACCTTGCGCCTGCCGTGGGAACTTGGCGCCGATTTCTTTCTGCGGCACCTGTTTGACGGAGACCCCGCCTCCAATACGCTTAGTTGGCGCTGGGTGGCCGGGTTGCAGACACAGGGCAAGAATTACGCCGCACGCGCATCCAATATCTCGAAATACACCGAAGGCCGCTTTTCACCGCTCTACCAGCTGACATCAAACCCAGAGCCCTTAGATGGCCCGCCTCACCCCCCGCGCATGGAGGCACCGGTCGGCGACACGCTTGATGCTTCAAAACCATCGATCTTGCTCTTGCATGAAGATGATCTGAGCCCCGGCTGGTTGTTCGAGCAGGGCCTCACACCTCTGGCAACTGCAACACTGGACGCGACCGGCCCGATCAGTCCTTTGCATGTCGCGCCACAAGTCACGACGTTCAAATCCGCATTGATGTCTGATTGCACAGCCCGCTGGTCGTCATCGCTTGGCCCACTGACCAAAGGCCTGAAAACGGCAGCGCAGATCGAAGATTGGGCGCGTGAGCAAGGAGCCGTACAGATCGTTACGCCTCATGCGCCTGTGGGTCCCGCCGCCACCATCCTGAACGATGTGCGGACAGTGCCGGTCATTCGCCCATTGCGCAGCTTCGACCGCCGCGCGTGGCCCCATGCCACCGCCGGATTCTTCAAATTCAAAAAGAAGATTCCCGAGCTGGTTGCCGCAATGAAGGGGCTGCAACCTGTCTGATCTTCATCCTGCCCGGTAAACTCCGACAGGTTTGGAGAACTTGCCTTCCGGACGATCCGAGACGGTGCCAAACGGAAAAAGGCCGGGAGCATCTCCCGGCCTTTTGGATTTCTTGAATGGCAAGATCAGCCAAACATGTCCGAAGTGATACCCTGATACCAGCCAATGCTTTCCTCGTAGGTGGCCTTCCGAAGCGCCGCGTCTTCGCCCGTCTGGCTCACAAAGCCATCCACTTTGGCGATCTTTTCATCTGTCGCCTCGTAGGTCGCACCGACTTTCACCCCGTCATCCGTGTCAATAAGCGACCAGCATGTGTTCGAGAACTTCGCAGGAAAGACCCGACTGCCCGTCAAAGCGCCGCGCACGGCCATCGCCGCAACCTTGGCTTGTGAGTTGGCAGAGAATCCCGACTTCGGCATATCTCCCTGGTTCGTTGAATCGCCTAGAATGTGAATGTTCTCATCCATGCGCGACTGCATCGTGTGGCCCGAGACCGGCGCCCAGTTTCCGTCGGTCAGACCGGCGGCCTCGCAGATCAGCCCTGCCTTCTGAGCCGGGATCACATTCACAACATCCGCATTGACCACCTCGCCGTCGATGTCCACGGTCATTGCCGCCGGATCGACGGATACGTTTTCACCGCCGAAATCGGGTCCGATGCGGGTGATCATGCCCGGGTAGTGTTTCTGCCAACCTTCCTCGAACAGACCCTGCTTCGAGAAATTCGCCTTTGGGTCCGCAATGATGATCTTGGCGGTCGGATTATTGGCCTTGAGCACATGCGCGACCATTGACACGCGTTCGTACGGTCCGGGCGGGCAACGGTACGGGTTGGGCGGGGCAACCATGACGTAGGTGCCACCCTCTGGCATCGCCATGATCTGCGCTTTCAGCAGTTCGGTCTGGCTGCCGCCCTTGTACGCATGTGGCATGGCATTCTGCGCCGAGACGTCCCAACCGGGCACGGAGCCTTCGACAAAGTCGATGCCAGGACTCAGGATCAGTCGGTCGTAGGGCACCGATCCGCCACCGGCAAGCGCGACCGTTTTGGCATCGCGGTCCACTCCTGTCGCCCAGTCATGCACGACATTGATGCCGTAATCCGAAGCCAGCGTGCCATAGGAATGCGCTATGCTGTCGAGATCGCGGAAGCCACCGATATAGAGGTTCGAGAAGAAGCAGGTGTAATAGCTCCGGCTTGGCTCGATCAGCGTAACGTCAATCTCGCCTGCACTGTCTTTTGCGATATACCGGGCGGCCGTCGCGCCCCCGGCACCACCGCCGACAACCACCACTTTGGGTTTGCCATGCGACGCCGCTTGCACCGACGGCGCGCTGAGCGATGTCGCAGCCGCCATCCCTGTGCCCACAAAGACACGTCTATTCAGTTTCATATCTGTCCTCCCGTTAGCGATACGCCCAGATGCGGGGGGCCTCTCCAGAACCTTACTCGAGCTGGGCAAAATACGCCGCGAGCGCGGCGATTTCTTCGTCCGACAACCGGTTTGCCATCATTTGCATCACCGGATGTGGTCTGATTTTCCGTTTGTAGGCGTGCATGGCGACCACAAAATCCTCGGTCGGCCATTGCGTGATCGAGGGAATCCCCTGATCCGATCCATCCTGCTGATGGCAAGTCTTACATTCACTGGCGAGGTATTCGCCGTAATCGGTATCCCCGACGATGGCCAGCACCTCAGGCGAAAGTTCCACCTCTCGGGCCTGCGCAGTCGGGGCGGCCTCGGGAATGTTTTGAGGACTGGCCGAAAATTGGCGCAGATAAGCCAGGATATCGGCGCGGTCCTGCGGGTCTTTGAGACCCGCAAAATTCATGCGTGTGCGGGACACCAGCGCCTTAGGATTTTCGAGATAGGCGTCCAGGGTTTCCAGTTCCCAGGTCAGTCCATCCGCCCCCATCATCGCCATGTCGTCGGAATACCGGAACCCTTCGTGCAGTCCCGCACGGCGACCGAAGAGACCATTCAGATGCGGTCCTATGCGGTCTTTTGCACCCTGCCCGATCTGGTGACAGGACCGACACTGGCCAAAGACCTCTTCGCCGCGCGCGGGATCGCCGAATTCAAGCGCGGCTGTTTGAGCCTCCTCGGGAGGATCTTGAGGTTCGACAGAAGGCTCTTCGGCAACTGGCTCTGGGATCGCCGCGGCGACTTTTGCGTCTTCGAGCGCCTGAAGCGCAGCTGCCAAGGACGCTTCCAGCTCTGTTATCCGATCATCAAGATCGTCGCTTTCGGCAACCTGAGCTGCCAACGTTGCATTGCGTGCTTCAAGTTGGCGAAGGGCTTCCGAGAGGGTCGCAAGCTCTTCGCCACGATAGTCGCGCGCTGTCCAACCATATGCCACGCCAAGGACAAAAGCGGCACCACCCAGAACAGACGCATATATGCCAGTGTTCCTTGTCATGGTGCATAACCCCAAAGCTGGCCGATGCGCAGACGCGTCAATGCATACTAGCACAAGTTGCGCGGCGGGGCAGCCCGCCGCGCAAGAGCGATTATTCGAAGGTCGACAGATAGGCCGTTACAGCGGCAATATCCTCTTCCTTCTTCAGACCGGCAAAGCTCATCTTGGTGCCCTTCGCGTAGCCGCGCGGATTGGCGAGGAACGCTGCCAAGGCTTCCGGCGTCCAATCACCTTCCATTTCGGCAAGGGTCTTGGAATACTTGAAGCCATCCACCGACGCGATATCGGCTCCGACCACACCATTCAGCACTGGGCCAGACCGGTTTTTTGCCCCATCGCCCACTTGGTGACAGGCTTTGCACTTCCCAAAGACCTTTTCGCCTGCGGCGACGAGCGCCGGATCTACGGCATCGGAAGCGGACTCCTCTGCAGCCTCGGCAACCGCTTCAGCTTCTGGCTGCGCATCCGTTTCGGTCACTGCAGCTGCTGCCTCAATCATTTCTTCGGCCTCTGTTGAGGCTTCCTCGTCCGGCGTCACATCAAGCACAGTTGCCCGCATGGTGATTTCGACGCTGTCTTTGCAGTTCTCCATGCACGGCTCGGTACGCCAGATCGAGTATTCGGTCTCGGCACGGTCGTCGATGATGAAGCCATCGGCATTCGGCATTTCGACGTCTAGAAAATTTTCGTTGGTGAGAACGAAATCATCATCCACGAGGAAATTCGAATAAAGGATGTAGGCGACAATGGCGTATACATCGTCATTGCTCAGCGTTTGCGCGTTGCCATATGGCATCGAACGGTGGACATAATCCCAAGCTGTCGACAGGTACGGCCAGTAGCTGCCTACCGTCTTCACCGGATCTTCGTCGGCCAGCGTGCCTTCTCCACCCGCAAGTTCGGGCCAGTTACCGACGCCCTCGGCAAATTCACCATGGCAGACTGCACAGTTCTCCGAAAAGATCATTTCGCCATCTGCGACAGATCCGGAACCGACTGGTAATCCTGTGCCATCCGGGCTGACATCGAGGTCCCATGCCGCGATCTCTTCTGGCAGCGCAGGACGCCCAAGGCCAAATTTGCCTTCCGAGCCATCTGTCGACGCGTTTGCCGTGCTGACAAGAAGACCGGAGTTTGCAGGCTCAGGTGGCGCAATTGCAGTCATGACCGCGGGGTTGTCCGGGAACCCGGCGATATTGCGATCGGCAAAATTGACGGCCATCGTCAAAACAGCCAGCGTTCCAAGCGCCGTTCCACCGAAAAGCTTAAGAGACTTCGACATTTTCGGCCTCCCCGTTGGGTTTGACGTGCCACGTCTGGATACAGTTGTTGTGATAGATTGAGTTCTCGCCGCGCACCTCGCGCAGCTGCGCTTTGGTGGGCTGGACATATCCGGTTTCATCCATCGCGCGGGATTGGAGCAGCATGTCTTCGCCGTTCCACTCGGTATCGAGGTAGAAGCGGGTCAGCGCCATCTTTTCGCCCGGCTTGGCAAGCCGCGCGGTTTCCCATGTCTTGCCGCCATCCTTGGAGATATCGACGCGGGTGATCGCGCCGTGGCCGGACCAGGCCAGGCCGGTGATGACCAGCGGGCCGCCGCCGTGCGTGATCGGCGATTGCGGGCTTGGCGACGTGATGACGGATTTCGCGTCCATCACCCAGGTCCATTTGCGGCTTGTTCCGTCCGCCAGCGTGTCAGTGTATTTCGAGGTTTCCTCTCGGCTTTCGACAGCGTTCGGCAGAACCTCAATGCGGCGGAGCCATTTGACCCACATGTTGCCTTCCCAGCCCGGAACAACGAGGCGCACGGGATAGCCGTGTTCCTTGCGCAGCGCTTCTCCGTTCGCCTTGAACGCGACGAGCACGTCGTCCAGCGCCTTGTCCATCGGGATGGAGCGGCCATTTGAGGACGCATCGGCGCCTTCGACATAGACCCACTTGTCTGACAGATCGCCTGCCGCTTCCAGACCGGCTTCGTTCAGAAGCGTACGCAGCGACACGCCGGTATATTCCATGTTGTGGATCATGCCGTGAGTGAACTGCGCGCCGTTCAGCTGCGCACCGGCCCATTCCATGCCGGTATTCGCGGCACATTCGCAGAAATAAACATGATTTTCGCGCGGGAAGCGTTCGAGATCCGCATAGGAGAACACCAAAGGTGTGTCGACCAAGCCATTGATCATCAGCCGATAATCTTCCTTGCGCAGCTCGATCGCGCCCGAATGGTGACGTTCGAAAGCGCAGCCTTGCGGGGTGATCGTGCCGTCCAGCGCGTGGATCGGCGTGAAGTTGATCGAGCTCGTCGTGTCGGCGGTCAGCCATTCCACGTTGCGGCGCACCACGTCGGCTTCGTATTCGATGGGCAGCCCGTAAGGCGTGGCATCGACGCCTTCGCCGAAGGACGACGCCCAGCTTTGAACTTCCGTGATGAGCGGATCGGGTTCGTTCGCCCGCGCGACCCCGGCTGCAGTCAGGCCAGCCGCGGCGGCGGCTGACCCGCGCAGGAATGCGCGGCGGGAGGGTTTGAGCATATCAGACATATCTCGCACTCCGATTGAGGTTACGCGCCAACGACCGTGACGCTGTCATTGGGTTGAACGCTGACGGTGCCAAGCTTTTTGATGTGCGCTTCGACCACGTCCCAGATTTGCGGACCCTCGGTGCCTTCGTTGACAGACGCCCAGCCCGCGACGACGTAATTCTTTGCAGGATCAATGGCTTCACCCGTCTTCAGCAAGGTCATGTCGGTGATGCGTTCGCCCTGCGGCTTCCGTACGTCGATGCGGTAGCCCATGCCCCCGATGCGCACCATGTCGCCGCCCTGCTGGTAGTAGGGGTCGGGGTTGAAGATGTTGTCGGCCACGTCTTCGAGAATGATCTTGATGAATTCACCTGTCATTTCCGAACGGTACGCCTTGCCATAGGTCATGGAGGTGACGTTCCAGATGTCCTCGCGGGTGATGTCGTCACCCGGGATCAGGCTCGGACCCCAACGCACGCCCGGCGACATGGCGATATCAGCCTCACGTTCGCTCATCAGCGCGTCGCAGATCAGATCATCCCACGTGCCGTTGAAGTTGCCACGACGGTAGAGGAGACTGTCGGTCTGGCCGATCACCTCTTCCAGTTGGGCGGTGAAAGGTGCGCGCTGCTCGTCGATCACGGCGGCCATCTCGGGATCTGGGTCGATCACGTCCGAAAAGATCGGGATCAACTTGTGGCGGAAGCCCATCATGCGGCCGTTCTGGATGTTCAGATCGACGCGGCTCACGAATTTGCCGTTGGAGCCCGATGCGACAACGATGGTGTCACCGACCAACACGGGTTCGGGCAACGCGTCATGGGTGTGACCGGACAGGATCACGTCGATGCCGGTGACGACGCTCGCCATCTTCTTGTCCACGTCGAAACCGTTGTGGCTCAGGCAGACGACGCATTCGGCGCCCTGTGCGCGCACCTCGTCGACCATCATCTGCATGTTTTCGTCGCGGATACCGAAGGAGTATTCGGGGAACATCCAGCCGGGATTCGCGATCGGCATGTAAGGGAAGGCCTGACCGATCACGGCGATTTTCACGCCACCGCGTTCGAAGAACTGGTAAGGCGGGAAAAGCTCGGCCGGTTCGTCCCACTCGGCGTCGAAGATGTTCTGTCCCAGCGCGGCGAAGGGCAAGCTCTCGACAAGCTCGGTCACGCGATCAGAGCCCAGCGTGAATTCCCAATGGAATGTCATCGCGTCGGGGCGCAGTTGGTTCATCACGTTGACCATGTCCTGTCCCTGCGTGTGATAGCAGGTGTACGACCCGTGCCAGGTGTCGCCGCCATCGAGCAGTAGCGCATCGGGACGGTCGGCCCGGATCGCGTTGACCACGGTGGCCACGCGATCCAGTCCCCCTACGCGCCCATAGGCTTTGGCCAGGGAGGAGAAATCACCAGAGCTGAGCGCGTAATGCGATGGGCTGCCGTCGTCGATGCCGTAAAGCCTGCGGAACTCGGCGCCGGTGACATGCGGAACCACCCCACGATTGTCGCCCACACCGATGTTCACCGATGGCTCACGAAAATAAATCGGCTTCAGCTGAGCGTGAATATCGGTGACGTGAATCAACGAGACATTTCCAAAGGTGTCGAACTGCAAAAGCTGGTCTTGGGTCAGCGCCTGTTGCGCGGCCAGCCGGGACCAGTTGCCAAAGCCGGATGCGCCGACCAGAGCCGAGGCTGCCATCGAGACCTGAAGGAAATCGCGTCTTGATATCATGGAGAGGGCCTTCTTGGATATCCCGCCACACATTCGCATGTGTGAATGAGTTGGATGTCAAAAAGCCCGCGCCACCAAAGGCGCGGGCTTGGTAAATTACTGACGGACTGCCGGGGTCTCAACGCTCAGACCATTGCCGCGGGATGCGACATAGAGCTCAAGCGCACGGAATTCGTCGGAGCCTTCGGCGAAGGTCTCTGCCCGCGTGTCGCGGATACAGCCACGGAACCGGTTGTGCTTCGAGATCAGTTTGGCCTGCTTCAGACGGTATGTCGGGAAGCCGTTGATCTGGCCTTGGCTCAGATGGTCAGCACGGATGTAATTACCGTAGTTCTGCTCGTGGCAGTTGGCGCAGGACAGTTCGAGCTGACCATAGCGCGTGTAATACATCTCTTTGCCCTGCTTCCAGTATTCCGCAGCGGGACCGTCGATCGCGACGTCCATCGGCATGCCAAGAGACTGATTGCCGATCAGCGCGACCATTGACTGCATGTCGTTGCCCGACCACTTCCAGGCATCGGCCTGCATCCGTTCGGTCCGGCAATTGTTGATGATGTCTTCCATCACCACAAGCTCGCCGTCCTCGTTCACCTTGGGCATCTTCGTCGTCAGGCCTTCGAAGGTCGACACATCGCCGTGGCAGGAGGCGCAGCTTTCGCCGGCCTCGCCTTCGACGGTCGACCACATGTCCATGGCCTGATCGACGAAGATCATGCCCGGGTTGTCGAACGAGTCGGTCTGCATCGACTGCGTATCATCCTCGCGGAAGTGCCATCCCGAGATGATCGTGTCGATCCCGGTCTCTTCCATATGCGCGGGTGCGGCGGTCTTGGAGATCATCTCCTCGCCGTCGATGGCGAGCGTGTCGTCATCCGCACCACCCGCGAACACCAAAGGTGCCGAGATGGCCAGCGCCACGACCGCTGTCATTGCCTTGAATTTCATACTGTTCCCTCCCTTGGAAGCGCCTGTCCCGTGGCGAACGGGACAGGGCCGAGCGTTCCGCTCAGACCGAGATGGCCTTGTTTTCATTATATACGGATCCGTCGTCGTCGTACCATGTGAACACGAACTCACCGGCCTCAGGCACAGTGGCTTCGAATTCGAAATACGGGTTGGTCGAGATCGCGGGCTCCATCTTCACGTCGATAACGGACTCGCCGTTGAATTCGCAGGTGAAGCGGTTGATGATCGACCGCGGGATCGTGTTGCCATCGCCATCTTTGCGCTGACCGGATTCCATCGGGTGGCTGATCAGGGTCTTGATGGTGATCGCATCGCCAGCAGAGGCGGAGCTCGGGACCTTGACGCGGGGTTTTACACCGGATGCCATTTTGTTTCTCCTGAAATCTGAATGTTGCCGATTAGCCGCCGCAGCCGCCGATAGTGACCTTCACGTTCTTGGCGCTGCGTGCAAAGCTGCCGTCTTCCAGCTTGGCGATTGCAATCACGTCCTGCGTGCCTGCAAGACGGATACGCGTGCTCGCGGTCTGCGAGGCGGCCAGCGGACCGAAGTTGAATGTCGCCACCGGCGGTGTCGGATTGCCCGCCGCCAGAACCATGATCGCCGATGCGCCCGGCGCCGAAACCGAAATCGGAACCGTGTTGCCGTTTTCCGCGATTTCCGGCGCGTCCAGTTCAACGCCGCTGTCGGCCAATTCCGCGCCGCCGGTGAACTCGTTGATCAGGTCCTCTGTTGCAGCATTGGCGCGGAACGGCAGAACGAAGGTCAGCACAGCTGCCCCACCCAGTGCCACGGTTTCGCGTCTCGTGAAATCCATGTCGTATCTCCTAACTCGGTGCCGGGCGATCAGCTGTCTTGCAACGTCAGCAGGAACGCCACCACATCTTCAATTTCCTGCGCCGACAGAATGGGCATCAGGTCTTCTTCCTCGGCGGCCTTGCCGGTGTAGCCGTCACCGGGGCGGATGGAGCCGCTCGTCTTGTAGAACGCGGGCATCACCGTGCCCTCGAACATTTTTTTGGCGTTGGCGACGATGCCACGCAGTTCTTCTTCGGAACGGTAGGATCCGACCCCGTCGAGGGACGGCCCGACTTCGCCGTGGAACGGTGCCTCGTTCAACGCGGTGACGGCATGACACGCAACACAGTTGCCTTTTCCACGGTTGACCATGATCTTAGCGCCATTTGCTGCGTCACCTTCCGAACCGGACAGCGATGCCGCAACAGCACCATATTCGTCATATTGCACTTCGCCCGGAGCAATCGGGTTCGCGATAGCTGCTGTCGCACAAAGCACGACTGCTGCGGAAATACCTGTTAGTTTCATTGTCCCTCCCTTACCGCCCGGTGCTTTGGCCGAGCTGACATATGGCTGTGTATACCGTAGGCCACTGACCTTGATTCACGCAACAACAAATTCACAGAAGTGAATAATTGAGTATGAATGTCGCATGATCAATCCGTGCTTCCATTGCTTCTTTCTTGGATCATGCGAGCGTGGTAGCGCTGAAAATCCTCTTCGAATTCAGGCATATAGCGCCTTTCAGCAACCCAAGTAAACATGTCCAAAGTTGTACCTGTACCAAATGCGCCGGGCATTACGGCGACCGACGCCTCAAGTGCATTTTGGTCGCCAGGCACGTCCTCGGGCAGGAAAACGATGTTCGGAGTGAAAAGTACGCGCCACTTCCGCGCCATGTCCTTTTCCGGCAAAACTTCCCCATCAAAATCCGTGACTTCGATGTCTCCGTGAAGGTTCAACTGCACCACAAAGTAGTTTTCAGCGATGAAGTCACTGATTCCCGGATCCGAGAACACCTCCTCATGCATCTTGGCGCAGTAGATGCAGCCGCGCTGCTCGAAGAACAACACAAGCCGTTTACCTTCTGCATTTGCCTCTGAAAGGTCTTCTCGCAGGTCCTTAAACGTATCCCGCATCCAAGGCTGCTTGTGCAAACCATCATCACCAACCTCCGCCGCCGCCACCGGAAGTGCCATCGTCAGCGCCAGCGCGCCTGCAAGAAAATGCTTCATCTTCCTTTCTCCTCCTCAGTTGCGGTCATCCAAACGATGACCAGTTCGGGAACCAGCGCAACATCGCATCCGCAATCAGGTTTACGGTATCCGTTGCAATCAACAGTGCGAACAGGATGAGCATGCCGCCCATGACCTTTTCCGCGTAGCCCAGGACATTTCGATTTCGGGCTGTCCAGCGCAAAAATGGGCCGGAAAAGAGCGCCGCGACGACAAAAGGCAGCGTCATCCCCAACCCATACACAAACAAAAGCAAGCCGCCCTGATAGATGTCTCCCATGCCCCCGGCGATCATGAGAATCGACGCCAAGGCGGGACCAACGCACGGTGTCCAACCGAACCCAAATGCGAGCCCCATCACATAAGCGCCCACCATGGTTGTCGGTTCAGCTTTCGCCTCAATCCGCGCTTCACGGTAGAGAATTGGGATCCTCACGACACCTAGAAAATGCAGCCCAAAAGCCAGAAGAACCGCTGCTGCGACAAATCTCAGCGGCTCTCGATAATCGGCAAATGCCTGCCCAAGCGCAGTTGCTCCCATGCCCAAGAGCACAAATATCGTTGTGACGCCCAAGGCAAAAAACGCCGCCGAAAGCACAAGGCTCCAAGCAATTCCGCGGGGAACATCATCTTCGCCCTTCAACTCGTTCATCGAGATTCCGGCCATATAACACAGGTAGAACGGCACCATCGGCAGGATGCAGGGCGTAAAGAAACTCAGGAGTCCCGCCAGCGCCGCGCCCGCGAAAGAAATATCGAACATGGACGGAGATTCCTTGATTTATTCACATATTCAAATTACGTATTTTGTCCAGACGCCGTCAATTGGTGAAGTATGAAATCGCTACATGCCCTTGCGCTTGCCGCAGCTATGTTGGTCTGTCCCTCATGGATCCCGACAGCGTTTGCCGAGCCGTATTTGGTGCTGGTTGAACAGCCGGGCTGTGTATACTGCGAACGCTGGCACAGCGAGATCGGTCCGGCCTACCCAAAGACCGATGAAGGCCAATTTGCGCCGCTTATTCGTGCAGACTTACGCGAAGGTCCTCCTGACGGGATAGCATATGCACGCCGCGTTCTTTTCACA
Source organism: Marivita sp. XM-24bin2 (assembly GCA_003149565.1). Lineage (GTDB taxonomy): Bacteria > Pseudomonadota > Alphaproteobacteria > Rhodobacterales > Rhodobacteraceae > Marivita. The sequence continues at coordinate 18,531 of QCWH01000016.1, forward strand.
CCGACCTTTGTTCTGGTAGAGGACGGTCAAGAACAGGCACGCATTGAAGGGTATCCCGGCGAAGATTTCTTTTGGCCGCTTTTGACCAAGCTGCTCGAAGACAATACCGATTTTTCTTCGCCCACAGAGGCCGAAACGGTCAGGAACTAGGGGCACGCATGGCACTTCCCAAGCTCAGTCCAGATCTGAATGAAGATGAACTCGATCGTATTGTCGATAAGGCCACAACTGCGTCCAACTTTTTGAAAGCCATCAGTCACGAAGGTCGATTGATGATTTTATGCCATCTCGTTACCGGCGAAAAATCTGTGACCGAGCTGGAAGAGCTGCTGACGGCCCGGCAAGCGGCAGTGTCGCAGCAGCTTTCTCGATTGCGACTGGAAGGCCTCGTTATCCCTCGGCGGGATGGCAAGACAATATATTATCGTTTGGCAGATGACCGCCCACGCAAAATGCTAGAATGTGTCTACGAACTGTTCTGCAAAGACGACTGATTTCTAAGCCGACTCTGTTCTTGCCCTAACATCTCGAAAACAGCATACTTGCCTTGGGAACCGGTCTTGGGAGGACAGCTTATGCTGGAGAGCGTTCCAGAGCACATTCTAGTCGCGTTTATTGGACTGTTCGGAGGCATACTGCTTGGACTCGCCGCCCGCCTGGGTAGGTTTTGCACGCTCGGAGCGATTGAAGACCTGCTCTACGGTGGATCAGACACCCGCATTCGGATGTGGGGCATTGCCATTGGGACTGCGATTATCGGCAGCTTCGCCCTGATGGGAACCGGGGCCGTTCAGGCGGACACCACATATTACCTCTCGATAAAATGGCTGCCTTGGGCATCAGTTATTGGCGGCCTGATGTTCGGCTACGGCATGGCACTGGCCGGGAATTGCGGCTATGGCGCGGTTGCCCGACTGGGCGGCGGCGATCTGCGGAGTTTTGTGATCGTCCTTGTCATGGGCGTGTCGACATATGTCGTCCTGAGCGGCCCATTGGCACCATTGCGTGACATGCTTTTCCCACAGAGTTCGGTACTGCCAGGTGACGTCGCGCCTGGCATCGCGCATGCAACGGCTCATTGGACCGGGATGCCCGTAACAGCCATCGGCCTCAGCGTCGGTGTCGCAATGCTGGCGATCTCGATCAGCTCCCGCGCCTTTCTTGAAACACCGAAATCAGTGATCTGGGCCATTGTCGTCGGGATTGCCATCATCAGTGGATGGGCAGGGACATCCTGGGTCGCGAACACCGGGTTCGAAGTCGTCCCTGTGGTCTCCCACAGTTTCGCAGCACCCTTGGGCGAAAGTATCCTTTGGTGGATGATCGGCTCCGCGCAACCTGTCAGCTTTGCCGTTGGTTCAGTTGCCGGCGTCTGGCTTGGCGCCTTCATCGGCTCTTTGATCAAAGGACATTTCCGCTGGGAAGCCTGCGAGGACCCGCGTGAATTGAGGCGCCAGATCTTCGGCGCAGCGCTTATGGGAGCTGGCGCTGTCATTGCCCTTGGCTGCACTGTCGGCCAGGGGATCAGCGCCTTCTCTCTGCTCGCCTTCAGTGCGCCGGTGACATTCATCGCGATTTTCGTCGGAGCTGCGTTGGGCCTGCGGCAACTGATTGTGGGGTTCAATCCAGCGGAATAACTCTCTGGCGTTGCGAAAGAATCACGTTGCAAAACAATTTTTCACGCCGGGCAGCGTCCGGCGCTTTTTTGCCTGCAATCGGTTTCAAGGCTGTCTACCCTAAAGATAAAAATAAAACTAAAGAGAGCAGGCAAGCAGGCTATGGGAACGGCTTATAACGGCACGTTCGTCATCTCCTGGTCGCAAACCACAATAGACACGCTGCAGGCGGCCCCGGTCGATTTTCTGAAAGTGGGTGTGTCGTGGAGTTGGGAAGGCGAGGCGGTCCGTGTGGATGGCCCCAACGATTTGTTGCGACTGGACGGGGCAGAAGGCGAATCAGATCGACGAAAACGTGCAGCACGCATGGTGCGGCGCTTGGTCGGGGTGGCCCTCGAAGAGACGAACGATCTGAACCACATCGAGATAGACCATCCGATGGCAGACAAGTGTTTTGTGCTGACCGACGGCCACAGCACTTACACGGTGACGCTGATTGATTCCGGAACGCGCAAGCCGCCACTCTTGATGTTCCTGAATCAACTCCCGCCTAAGGATCGAGAGCTTTGGGTCATTCATGCCGCACTGTCGTCTGTCGTTACGCAAAGCGATGCCGAACTGAAGGGCGCGGTGATTTGCTTTACGCCCGGAACCCGCATTTTGACGCCAGATGGCGTGAAATTCATCGAAGAGCTACGCGAAGGCGATTTGGTGCAGACCAAAGACAATGGGTGTCAGCCGATCCAATGGATGGGCCAGCGACGGATGACCGGTGCAAGGCTCTTCGCCATGCCGAAGCTGCGTCCGATCCGTATCCGCGCTGGTCTCTTCGGACTTGATGAACCGGACGAGGATTTGCTCGTCTCCCCCGAGCACCGGATGCTTGTGAAAGGCCGCGTCGCAATGGATCTGTTCAACACGCCAGAGGTGCTTGTCGCCGCCCGGGATTTGGTTGACCATAACCGCGTCTGCGTGGATCTTACTGTTCGAGAGATCACATATGTGCATATGCTGCTGCCCCAGCACGAGATCCTGTTCGCAAACGGTGTTGAGTCCGAAAGCTTCCATCCCGCGAACGCTGCACTCTCGACGCTCGATGAAACCGATTGTTCGCGGTTGAGAGAGATGCTGCCAAATGTGGATCGCGACCCACAAAGCTACGGCAGCTACGCGCGTCGTAATCTCACCACGTCAGAAGCTGCAATTCTGATACACAGGGCCGCCTGAAAACAGGCGGTCATACGCCGAATTGCGCGGAGCTACTCGAACACTTCGTTGGGTTGCACACCCCAATACGCGCCTTTGCGCGCCCATCCGCGATACCCTCCTGCTTCCAGCTCACACCAGTCGGTCTGACACTGTCGCACCTCGGCAACCACACCAAGCGACAATTGTGCGTTGATTTGTGTCGTCGGGTCCGGACGGACATACAGGTTCAGCATATCGACCTCGACAATGGCGGTACGAACGCCTGACAGAAGCGAATAGTGCACCCATCCTCCAGCACCATCGCGGTCTTGAACACGCCTCCAATGGCCATGCTCAGCTGTGATCTGCAAAGGCATATTCCGGCGCTTATAGACCCAGTCGATTCGGTGCGAGAGCGAAGGACCACGGCGCACATTGCCTTCGCTCGCCTTCATCGAGACATAGCGCGGCAGCGGCAGATTTGTCACCGCCCCCCTCTCTGCCGCAAAAGCAGGCACGGAATGCAGGACACCTACGATCACAGCTGCAGCCAAGACTTTGCCTGTCAACACGCGGAACGAAATCCAGCTCATGGGATGCGCCTCAATTTGCTCGGTTTTTTGCTTTTTGCCAGCAGGTTCGTGTGCCTGCCGCGCCTTTGAGACACTCTGCCAAAACCTGACGTGCCGGGGAAGTAGTGGGAGCGAACGCATGCCATCAAAACGTCTGAGTGTTGTCGTCACGCGACGTTTGCCTGACGCTGTCGAAACACGCCTTAAAGAACTGTTCGACGTCCGTCTCAGAGACAGCGACACCCCAATGACACAGGCTCAATTGATCGACGCGGTGAAAGAAGCGGACGTACTTGTTCCGACCGTGACCGACAAGATCGACGCCGGGCTGATTGGGCAGGCCGGAGAACGGCTGCGCCTCATCGCCAATTTCGGGGCAGGCGTCGATCACATCGACGTCGATACCGCCCGCAGCCGGGGCATTCTTGTGTCGAACACGCCGGGCGTGGTGACCGAAGACACCGCCGACATGGTCCTTGCGCTGATGCTCAGCGTGACTCGCCGCCTTCAGGAAGGTCTCAACGTCATGCAGACCGGCGATTGGGAAGGCTGGGCGCCGACAGCGTTCCTTGGCGGTCGTCTAGGAGGGCGCCGTTTGGGGATCCTTGGCATGGGCCGCATCGGTCAGGCCGTTGCCCGCCGCGCCAAGGCGTTCGGCATGCAGATCCATTACCACAACCGTCGCCGTCTGCGACCCGAGATCGAAGACGCACTCGAAGCGACCTATTGGGAAAGCCTCGACCAGATGGTCGCGCGCATGGACATCCTGTCTGTCAACTGCCCGCACACGCCTTCGACTTTCCACCTGCTCAATGCGCGGCGTCTCAAACTGCTCAAACCCAGCGCCGTGATCGTGAACACTTCGCGAGGTGAGGTGATCGACGAAAACGCCCTGACCCGCATGCTTAAGGCAGGCGAGTTGGCCGGTGCGGGCCTTGACGTCTACGAACACGGGCACCGCGGGAATCCAGAACTGCGCAACATGGCGAATGTCGTCATGCTTCCCCATATGGGGTCGGCCACGCAGGAAGGCCGACTTGAGATGGGCGAGAAGGTCATCATCAACGTCAAGACATTCGCCGACGGCCACCGTCCGCCCGATCAGGTAGTGCCCGCCATGTTGTGACGGGGGCAATTTGCCCTTGTCATTGGTCTAAAGGCAAGCGATGAACAAACCATGAACGCGCTTGAGTTTTCCTTCCGGTCCGAAACGCTGAATGCCCTACCCTCCGGAGCCCTCTTTTGGCCTGCTCAAGAACTGCTGGTCGTCTCTGATCTGCATTTTGGTAAATCCGCCCGCGCCGCGCGGTTCGGCGGTGCGCAATTACCCCCCTATGAAACCACCGAAACGCTTACACGTCTTGCCAACGATCTAGCCACAACCAAAGCACGACGCGTAATCTGTCTTGGCGACAGCTTCGATGCACCTATTCTGCAAAGCGCCCTGCCCGAAGCCGATCTGCTCACGCTCACAACGCTGCAAGCGGGCCTAGATTGGACGTGGATCGAAGGCAATCACGATCCCGGCCCCGTTCAACTCGGTGGCACTCACCGGCGCAGCATCGCCATCGGCGCTTTACAGTTCCGCCATATCGCAGACCCCATCCCGACTCCCGGCGAGGTCACTGGTCACTACCACCCCAAAGCCACGCTTTCGCTACGAGGTCGAGCTCTCACGCGCCCCTGTTTCCTTTTCGACGACAAGCGCCTGATCCTGCCCGCCTATGGGGCCTTCACCGGCGGATTACACAGCCATGACCCCACGCTGAAATGCCTAATGGCCGCCAACGCTCAGGCCATCCTGACCGGACCCAAGCCGTGCAAAATTCCGATGCCAGGCCGCGCCCCCTTGTCTTGACACGCGCCGCGTGCTCACTGTTTGGCATGACCACGAACCCTCGCATTCAAGCCAGCTTTGACAGCCAGTCCTTGATGACCACCTTGGGCGCAGCACTCGTCGAAACCGGCGACGGAACCGCAACCATCACCGCGCCGATTCTTCCGGGATCACGCCAGCAGCACGGCTTTGGCCATGCCGGCCTGACCTTTTCAATTGGCGACAGCGCAGCAGGCTATGCGGCCCTGACGCTGATCCCCGACGACCAGGAGGTCGTGACCGCCGAGATCAAGATCAACTTGCTGGCTCCGGCCATCGGCGACCGGCTGATCGCCCGGGGGCGCGTCATCAAACCCGGACGCCGACTGATCGTTGCCGCCTCTGATGTCTATGCCGACACCAATGGCAAAGAACGCCACATTGCCAGCCTCATGGGCACCATGATGCCCGTCGATCTCTAAAGGAACAGTACATGCCGACATACAATCAACCCTTGGGCGGCAACGATTCCCCCCGTTTCTCTGGCCCAAACACGATGATGCGCCTGCCCACGCAGCCCACCGCCGAAGGGCTCGACGCCTGTTTCGTCGGCATCCCGATGGATCACGGCGCGTCGAACCGCCCCGGCACCCGGCTTGGCCCGCGCCAAATTCGCGAAGAAAGCCGCATGATGCGGCCCTACAACATGGCCACGGGGGCCGCGCCGTTCGAGTGTATGCAGGTTGCGGATATTGGCGATGTGCCAATCAATACCTTCGATCTGAAGAAAACCATCGGCATCATCACCGACCATTATCGCGACATCCTCAGTCACGGCACGGTACCCCTGACTCTTGGCGGAGATCACACGCTGACATGGCCCATCCTGCGCGCGATCAAGGAACAGCACGGGCCGGTTGCTTTGATCCATGTTGACGCCCATGCCGACACCAGCGATGAGATGTTCGGCGAGAAAGAAGCCCATGGCACCCCGTTCCGCCGCGCGTGGGAAGAAGGCTGTCTGCAAAATGACAAGGTCTGGCAGATCGGCCTGCGTGGGTCGGGCTACTCCCCCGAGGATTGGGACTGGGCCCGCGACAAAGGCTGGCACGTGATCCCGGCGGAAGAGTGCTGGTACAAATCACTCGCCCCTCTGATGACAGAGATCCGCGCCAAGATCGGAGATGCGCCAGTCTATCTCAGCTATGACATCGACAGTCTCGACCCGGCCTTCGCACCCGGCACGGGAACTGTCGAAATGGGTGGCCTCAGCACGTGGCAGGCGTTGGAAATCGTGCGCGGCTGCGCTGGTCTGAACCTTGTAGGTGCCGACCTTGTTGAAGTGTCGCCGCCCTTCGACACCACAGGCACCACCGCGTTGATCGCATCGAACCTTCTGTTCGAAATGCTCTGCGCGCTTCCCAAAGCTCAAAAATAGAAAGGCCGGGCAACTGCCCGGCCCAACTTCAAGCTGTCAAACCCTCCGGCTCGGGCAAACCATGCGCCCGACAACAGGCGGTCAGGGTGTTCGCCAGTAGGCAGGCAATGGTCATCGGCCCGACCCCACCCGGAACGGGCGTGATCGCGCCGGCCACTTCGGACACGCCCGCAAAGTCCACATCGCCCAAAAGCTTGGTTTTGCCTTCTTTCTCGGGATGCGGAATCCGGGTGATCCCCACGTCGATCACGGTTGCGCCCGGCTTGACCCAATCGGCCTTGACCATCTCGGCCCGCCCGACGGCAGCAACCAGAATATCGGCACCATTGCATACGCTCGCCAGATCCTTGGTTCGCGAATGCGCAATCGTGACGGTGCAGTTTTCCTGCAAAAGCAGTTGCGCCATCGGCTTGCCGAAGAGGTTTGATCGCCCGATCACAACCGCGTTCATACCGGACATTGCACCGATCTGATCTCGGAGCAGCATGAGACATCCCAGCGGCGTACAGGATACCAGACCCTTCTCCCCGCTCGCCAAAAGCCCCGCATTGACGACGCTCAACCCGTCGACGTCCTTGGCCGGATCGATCCGTGCAACAACCCGGCGTTCGTCCAGATGATCCGGCACTGGGAATTGACACAGGATCCCATGCACGTTCGGATCGGCGTTCAACTGGTCGATCAGCGCAAAGAGATCCGCCTCGGACACATCTGCGGGCAGCTTATGCTCAAACGAGGCCATGCCGACCTCGACTGTCTGCTTGTGCTTGGCGGCAACATAGACCTCGCTCGCCGGGTCTTCGCCGACCAGAACAACCGCAAGCCCTGGCGTAATCCCGTGATCAGCCTTTAGGCGCGCAACATGGTCCGCAATCTGCGCACGCACATTTGCGGCAAAAGCTTTTCCGTCGATAATCTGAGCGGTCATGATCCGTCCTTCTTCTTTTTTCAAATATGCAAATACACCCGCGATGTCTCAGGACAGGCTTTGATCGGGCGCACATTGCGGGATGGCGGGTGGGGCGATGGGCAAAGCCCGAGCGCCCACCCGCCGTCAGCTTAAAACAGACCTTCGATCTGGCCCGCATCGTTCAAGTGGATGTTCTCGGCCGACGGCACACGCGGCAGGCCTGGCATGGTCATGATCTCGCCGCAGACCACAACGATAAATCCGGCACCCGCCGACAAGCGCACTTCACGCACCGGCACCGAGTGGCCCGTCGGCGCACCGCGGCGGTTCGGATCGGTTGTGAACGAATACTGCGTTTTCGCCATGCAGACCGGCAGATGACCGTAGCCCTGCTCTTCCCAAAGCTTGAGCTGATCGCGGATCTTCTGATCCATCAGCGCCTCGTCAGCACGGTAAATACGCTTGGCAATGGTCTGGATTTTATCCGCAAGAGACATCTCGTCCGGGTAAATCGGTGCGAAATTCGCCTGACCCGCATCGGCCACCTCAGCCACCTTGCGGGCAAGATCAGCAGAGCCTTCTGAACCAAGCTCCCAGTGGCGCGACAGGACAGCTTCGGCGCCATGTTCCTTCACATACGCCTTGATCGCCTCGACCTCGGCCTCGGTGTCGGTCACAAAGTGGTTGATCGCTACCACCACCGGCACGCCAAAGGATTTCAGGTTCTCGATGTGACGGCCAAGGTTTGGACACCCTTTCTTGACAGCCTCAACATTCTCGGCACCAAGATCGGCTTTGGCCACACCGCCGTTCATCTTCATCGCGCGCACAGTGGCGACACAGACCACCACTGACGGCGCAATCCCGGCCTTGCGGCACTTGATATTCATGAACTTTTCGGCACCGAGATCGGCCCCGAAGCCAGCCTCAGTCACAACGTAATCCGCCAGCTTGAGCGCCGTGGTCGTCGCGATCACCGAGTTACAGCCGTGGGCAATATTGGCGAACGGGCCGCCATGCACAAAGGCCGGATTGTTCTCGAGCGTCTGCACCAGGTTCGGCTGCATCGCATCCTTAAGCAGCACGGTCATCGCGCCTTCGGCCTTGATGTCACGGCAGAAAACCGGGCTGCGATCACGGCGATACGCCACGATCATGTCGCCCAGACGCTTTTCGAGGTCCTTGAGGTCTTGTGCCAAACACAGGATTGCCATGACTTCCGACGCCACGGTGATGTCAAATCCCGCCTCGCGCGGGAAGCCGTTGGCGACACCGCCCAAACTTGCGGTGATCTGGCGCAGCGCGCGGTCATTCATATCCACGACCCGGCGCCACACAACACGACGGACGTCGATTTCCTGCTCATTGCCCCAATAAATGTGATTGTCGATCATGGCAGACAGCAGGCTGTGCGCACTTGTGATCGCATGGAAATCGCCAGTGAAATGGAGGTTCATGTCCTCCATCGGAACCACCTGCGCATAGCCACCACCAGCAGCGCCGCCCTTCATGCCGAAGTTTGGTCCTAGCGATGCTTCGCGGATGCAGATCATCGCTTTCTTGCCGATATGGTTGAGGCCGTCACCCAGACCCACAGTTGTTGTGGTCTTGCCTTCGCCAGCGGGCGTCGGGTTGATTGCTGTGACTAGGATCAGTTTGCCATTCGGGCGGTCCTGCACCGAATTGATGAAGGACTGGCTCACCTTGGCCTTGTCATGGCCATAAGGCAGCAGGTCTTCAGACCCGATCCCAATTTTCTCACCAATCTCCATGATGGGGCGCTTCTGCGCCTCACGGGCGATCTCGATATCCGACTTGTACGACATGAAAGGGCTCCCCTGTTCGGAACGTCATTTGCCAAACGCATACAGTCGTGCACCAGAGGTTTGGCGCAGTGAAACCGACACTTCCCGGCTAAACTGCGGCGGGGGCTCGATCACATTGACGCCAATCGGAAACAAGGCCGCGTTTGCGTTACGCCCGTGCCGTATCGAGATGCGGCCAAACCGGTTGATCCGGAATATGAAGGCGCACGGTGTCGCCAAGGCTCAATCGCCCTGGGCGTTCGACCCACGCAGTCACACCGCGGCGATTCTTGGCCGCGGATTTGAACAGTTTGCCCTTGCCCGGATGGACCGCCTCAATCTCCCGCGCAGGCAGGTGGCAAGGCCGGTTTTCCATGTCGATGATCAGCGTGACGCCGTCCGGTCCTTGTAGCCGGGACGAAGGCGGCACCAATGAAAAATCCGGCATGCCCTCAATCACCAAGGTTGCCCCAAGCCAGACGGGATCGATTTGATCAAGTCCGATATCATTTGCGATTACGCTGAGTTCCTCGGCTGATACCACCGACAATTGTCGCACATTCGCAATCTCGGTTCCGCGTTTATATTGCGAGGTGACGCGACTGCAGGATGGGCGCGTGCGACCGGAATGCCTCTCGCCAACAGGGCCATCAAATCCAAGGTCCAGAAATTCGGTGCGCTCGGAAAGGATCGAGTCGCCTTCGTTGGGAACACGACCGATCCAACGGATCTGGGCGGTGAAATCAGTGGGCTTTAAGGCGGGCATAGGAAGCACTCCGGAAGTTTGAGGCAATTGACCCCGATGCATCCGAAAGGACAACCCGAAACCTTCAGGCAAAAAGAAACCCCGGCACCGATGGGTGCCGGGGTTTTCATTTAAGCCCAAAAGGCATCAAGCGGTTGGTTCAGGTTCCAAATCGCCATCATCCTTTCGCGCCTTCGGTTTGGATTTGGTCTTCGGGATAGCTGTGATACTCGGCTTGTCGGTTGCGTCACCTGATGCGTCATCATCACTTGAGTGAGGCGGCTCGCCCTTCATCACACGCTTGATTTCATCGCCGGTTAGCGTTTCGTATTCCAGCAATCCTTGTGCCAGGCGCTCCCACTCGTCTTTGCGCTCTGTCAGGATTGCGAAAGCACAATCATAGGCTTCTTGAATGAAGCGTTTCACCTCTTCTTCAATCAATTCCTTCGTGTTCGCAGACACCGAGAACCCGGCCGTGTTACCGCTATAGCCCTCAGCCGCTTCGCGGTAGTCGATGTTGCCGACCTTGTCAGACATCCCCCACTGCAAAACCATTGCGCGCGCCAGAGCGGAGGCCTGTTGAATATCGCCCGCTGGACCATTCGACACATTCTCAGGACCGTATTTGATAATCTCGGCGGCCTTGCCCGCCATTGTCATGGCAAGCTTTTCTTCGCACTCGGATTTGTGCCAGTTCAGGCGATCAATCTCCGGCAACGACACCACCATACCCAGCGCACCACCGCGTGGGATGATCGTGGCCTTGTACACGGGATCACACTGGGGCAGCGCCAAACCGACGACGGCATGGCCTGCCTCGTGATACGCGGTTTTCTCTTTCTGGTCCGGCGTCAAAACCATAGATCGGCGCTCCGCACCCATCATGACCTTGTCCTTGGCGTTCTCGAAGTCTTCCATCGTGACAAAGCGGCGTCCCACCCGCGCCGCCATCAGCGCGGCCTCATTCACAAGGTTGGCAAGATCAGCGCCCGAGAACCCAGGCGTACCGCGTGCAATAATGCGCAAATCCACATCCGGTCCCAACGGCGTCTTGCGCGCATGAACACCCAAGATTTTCTCACGCCCCTTGATGTCAGGATTGGGCACAGTGACCTGACGGTCGAAACGGCCTGGACGCAGCAGAGCGGGGTCAAGCACATCACGCCGGTTGGTCGCGGCGACGATGATCACGCCTTCATTGGCCTCGAACCCGTCCATCTCGACAAGCAACTGGTTGAGCGTCTGCTCACGCTCGTCGTTGCCGCCCCCATAGCCTGCACCGCGCGCACGCCCCACGGCATCGATCTCGTCGATAAACACGATACAGGGCGCATTCTTCTTTGCCTGCTCGAACATGTCGCGGACACGGCTCGCCCCGACACCTACAAACATTTCAACGAAGTCCGAACCGGAAATCGTGAAGAATGGAACGCCAGCTTCACCCGCGATAGCACGCGCCAGCAAGGTCTTACCCGTGCCTGGAGGACCCACGAGCAGTGCGCCTTTCGGGATTTTGCCGCCAAGCCGCGAGAATTTCTGAGGGTTGCGCAGAAACTCGACGATTTCACCAAGTTCGTCCTTGGCTTCGTCAATGCCAGCGACGTCATCAAACGTCACGCGCCCATGCTTTTCGGTCAAAAGCTTGGCCTTGGACTTGCCAAAGCCCATAGCGCCGCCTTTGCCGCCACCCTGCATGCGGTTCATGAAATAGATCCACACACCGATAAGAAGCAGGAAAGGCAAGAGGCTCAGAAGGAATGACTGAAAGCCTGACTGTTGCTGTTGCTCTGCGCGGATCGGAACCTCGTTCGAGATCAGCAGGTCGGTGATGGTCGCGTCTTCCGGTTTGATGGTCACGTAGTCTTGGCCATCGGTGCTGCGAAAGCGCACCTGCTCTCCATCCAGTGTCACCGAACTGACCGTGTCGTTTTCAACCGCCGAAACGAAATCCGAATAACTGATTTCGCGGCTCTGAAGTGTGTTTCCACCACCTGAAAAGATATTGAACAGAGCAAGGATCAGCAGGAAGAGGACGACCCAAAAGGCGATATTTCGTGCGTTGCCCAAGGAAATTTCTCCTGAATTTGACAGGGGCGAACAGGCCCGCGTCTCTTGCCGTATAACATAGACATGCGTGGGCCGTGTTCAATGCGAAAGACAAAATGCCTCAAATCCGCGGTCGGGCTGACCAAGTACGAACCTCTGCGTTGCCATTTCAGGCCCAAATCGCAACTGGGGACATGCCAGAAGACGGGAGCCTGACCACACTGACGGCATGGCGAGCGCGGCACGAAAGGGAATTGTCAGACGGGAACGATCGGCGATCTGTCGCCACCCCTCCTCGCCCAGGGCTTTGACCCGTGCATCTTCAGGAAAGCACCCTCCTGGGTCAGACAACAGCCATTGATCGTCCCAAAGCGTGTTGAGCGGCTGGACGTGATCCGCAATGGCCGCAGGTTCGCGCGAAATCCGTATATGTGTCTTTTCAACCAAGACCTCTGCCCCGTGCAGTGTGCCGCCCGCTCCGGACAGGATCTGATCGAGCAGTACCTCGGTTGATGCCGCCCGTGGGCGATATTCTGACGCCGTGACATAGCGCAGCCCGGCTGTGAGCAATCGCATTTGTGTCTCGTTATCCAACTTGGCAAAACCATCACGTTCGATGCGCACCTGTCCCGCAGCTGCATCAGATGACAAAGCGCGGACCGTATCGACCAGTCGGGCCGTCAGTCCCGCACGCGCCCGGGCCATTCGACGTGCCGTGTTCGACAAGTCTTCACTGCTAAGTCCCTCGTCGCGAAACAGGTTTAGAAGGTGCCGCACGCGCACTCGGTCGTAATCGCGGTTGTCATTTGTCGGATCATCAACCCAGCGCCCTTTCAGCACCGTCAAATAATGCCGAAGTTCCCTGCGCTCCATGTCGAGGCACGGGCGCAGAACCTGGTATCCAGATCGGACGTTAAGACGGGACGGGGCGTCGCCAGTCATCTGATCTGCCGAAAGCACCGGCACGTCCACCGCATACGGCGCGACATACCGCGCTGCAGACATTCCGGACAAACCGTCCACGCCCGAGCCGCGCATCAGTCGCATGAGTACCGTTTCGGCCTGATCGTCCTGCGTGTGCGCAAACAACACATGGCGGAGGTCACCGCGCCAGCGATCTATAAGAGACAAACGGGCGTCACGCGCTGAAGCCTGAACATTCCCGGCGCCGTCCCAGTGCCACCGCACCGTTGCATGTGGCCATCCAAGTGCCGTGCATTCTTGGGCGACCATGTCTGCCTCATGCGCGCTTTCGGGACGCAGCCCGTGATCGATGGTCACGACCCAAAGCCGCACCCCGTATGTGTGGGTCCAATTATGGGCAAGGTACAGCATTGCCATGCTGTCACCGCCACCAGACACAGCGAGCCCGATTTCAGAAGGAAATTCGGGACCAAGCAGTTGGCCCATTGCCTCTGCGAACCGCTCTGCAAGCGGTGCTTTGTTCACTGGCACCCAAACCGGGTTTTCGCGGCCGCAGCCTCTGCAATTGCCTCGCTGCTGCCCGGATATCGCCCTGCCACTTCGTCGAGAGTGACACAGGCCTCTGCCAAATTACCCAGATCCCCCAAAGCCGCTCCAAGACGCCAGAGCGCCTCTGGCCCGGCAGAATCGTCCGGATAGCCTGCGTAAGCGTCGAGATAGCGGCGCGCAGCGTCTCGCGTGTTGCCAAGACCTTCCAAAGCGCGCCCTTCACGGACGAGCGCCTTGGCCTCTAGCGGTCCGCCCGGATAGGTCTCGCGAAAGGCCGCAAACTGGTCTGCGGCGGATTGAAAGTCACCTTGGGCGAGCGCCTCCTCGGCTCGCCGAAAGTCTGTTTCTTCGCCAACCGCAAGTTCTGTTCCAACAGAGCTAGGCGCCGGTTGTGGTGTCGGCGATGTCTGAGCGCCAACCTCACCACCCAATGTCGGCACCTGACCGATCGCGCCGATATCGCAGCCTTCTTCCAGTTCGCACACTCGAAATTCCAGATCACCAAGACGCCGGGCCCCGTCTTCGGCCACACGACTGACACGAAACTCAAGCTCTTCCGTTTTGGAAGTCAGGCGCTGCAGCTCGCTTTCGATCGCATTGATACGGTCCAGAGCACCGGGTGGCAGTGCCACCGCAGATGCACCAGTCGTGCTCAGCTCGCGCTTGAGCCTTTGCAGCTCGACAAACAGGATCGACATGTCTTGCCGAATATCGGCAAGCGTTTCCTGCGCTTGCCCCGCGATTGGGGCCAAAGCCAGCGTACAACTCAATAGCAGTGCTCTAAGTCGCATCGAACTCTCCGTCAGCCCGTCACCCCGGCTGAGATGATCGTCACAGCCCGCCGGTTCTTGGCATAACACGATTCATCCGAGCAGATTTCAATCGGACGTTCCTTGCCATAACTGACGAACCGCAGACGGTTTGCCGGGACACCCTGCGCAATGAGGTATTCCATCACCGCATTCGCGCGGCGAGCGCCTAGTGCAAGGTTATACGCGCGCGTACCTTGTTCATCTGCATGGCCTTCAATTACGGCATTATAGTCGGCATTGGTCAGCAGCCATTGCACCTGACCATCAAGCGTTGCCCGCGCGGTGGGGCTCAGCGAGGACTGATCCACTGCAAAGAGCACCCGATCGCCAATCGTTTGCTGGAAATACGCAGGGGAACTTGGGTCGCTGGCGCTACCTGCAACAAAGCCGCCAGCGTTGCCAGTGGCCGCGTTCAGATCGACCGCGCCATTGTCGAAGCGGTTGGCATTGGTACAGGCCGACACGGCGAGACCGGCCATCAGCATTGTCAGTTTTGCGGAGAGTCGCATTGGATATCCTGCTCTTTTATAATTGATCCGAAATTACCACAGCCATCACGTCAAGCCTAGTCACCTGAGACACGGCTGTGGAACCGGCGCGGAAAAAGCGTAACGTCATGTACGGACTTGTCACTGGAGGGGCCCCCAGCTTGGGTCAGACGCGCCTTCAGGTGTACGCACCCGCTTTAAGTTCCGACCGGAAATATCGACCGTGTAAAGCGAAGACGAGCCCTGAGCGCCCTGAGTTTCGCGCGCAAACATGATCACACGCCCATTCGGTGCCCATGTCGGACCCTCGTCAAGGAAGGATGCTGTCAGCAGCCGCTCTTCCGACCCGTCGGTTCGCATCACTCCAATATGAAACCGTCCCGCGTTCTGCTTTGTGAATGCGATCATGTCGCCGCGCGGAGACCAAACCGGCGTGGAATATCGACCTTGCCCAAAACTGATCCGACGCGCCTCGCCACCCGACGCAGGCATGACGTACAATTGCTGGGTTCCCGACCGGTCGCTTTCGAACACGATCTGGCTGCCGTCCGGCGAATAGCTCGGAGCGGTTTCGATCGATGGCGCACTGGTTAGCTGCCGCACGCCGCCGCTGGCTATGTCCATCGCCCAGATGTCGGTGTTCGAGCCTTGCGTCAGGGAATAGACCACTGTCTGCCCGTTTGGCGCAAATCTAGGCGCAAAGCTCATGACACCATCCTGGCCTTGTATAATACGGCTCTGGACGGTGCCGACTTCGAGAACATGCACACGCGGCATGCCGGTCTCGTAGCTGGTGTAGAGGACCCGCTGCCCGTCTTCAGAGAACCGCGGAGCCAGAACAAGCGCATTACCGCCTGTGAGATACTGAACGTTCGCACCGTCGTAATCCATCACCGCAAGGCGCTTGGCCCGCTGATCCTTGGGTCCGCTTTCCGACACGAATACCACGCGGCTGTCGAAATAGCCGCTCTCGCCCGTGATCCGACTATAAACCTGATCGGCAACCTTATGCGCCATCCGACGCCAGCCATCGGCTGTTCCTGCGAATTGCATGCCCTGTCCCAGTTCGGTGCCGGCGAAAACGTCCCAGACACGGAACTTGACCACGACCCGGTTTCCATCGGAGCTGACCGCTCCGGTAATCAGCGCCTGAGCATTGATCGCTTTCCAATCTGCAAACTGCACCGGACTGCCGAAGCTGGTGATCTGGCTGATATGCGCCTCCCGCGGCACTTCGCGGAAGAGGCCACTTCCAGTGAGGTCATCCGCAACCACCCGCGCAATCCGCTGCGCCATGTCTCTTGCGGCCGCGCTTTCAGCAACAAAATCCGGAACGGCGTAAGGCAGCGGTTCAATCACGCCTTCGGTGATCTCGATCCTCAGAGGTCCGCTCTGGGCCAAAAGAACGGATGGCGCACTGACCGCCATAAGCAAAACAGCCAACAGTGATGCTAAAACCTGCTTCATCGGATCCTCATACTCTCGGGGTTGAACGTCATCTCGACGGTCTTCCACTGATCAAACTTTTCCGGCGGCAGATTATACCCGTCGCCCTGACACCGCAAAATTGCCCGTCGTGCGGCCTGAAACGCGGTCTCGATTGCCGTGCCGCTCCCTCCCTCCGAAGACAGCATGCGCAACGATGAATTCACGACACGCCCGGATCGATCCATATCGAATCCCACAGTGACGGTGACATTGGCGGCTTGCGAGCCGACATCGACAACCCAACACTCCTGAACCGCAATTCGAAAACCGTCGGTTTCGCCCTGGGTGAGCGGAGGGCCGCTTGCTGCAGCGGTGCTCGCACCTGCCAGCGCTTCTTCCAAAGCTCCGGCAATCGCCGACGCCGTGGCGTCTGCCGAGGACTCCTCCTCCGCAGGGTCAGTTACTGGCTCCTCTGACGGATCAGGCGTTGTTTCTGCCGTTTGCTGTGGCGCAGGCGCGGGACGGTTCGGGCGCGACTGTGGTCGCACGGACGCGCTTGGCGCGCGGGCAGGTTCTTCTGCTTCGGTCACGATCTCAGTTGTGGCAGCTTCGGGCGCTGTGGCTTGCTGTTCTTCCGTCTCCGTCACATCAGGCGTCTCGGACTGCTCCACAGTCTCCTGTACCTCGGGGGCAACTTCGGCCTCCGGCTCGGGCTGTGGTACCGCTTCCGGAGCAACGCGCGGTGCGGGTCGCGGGATCGGGCGCAAGGCCACATCCGGCGCTTCAACTTCTGGCGCTGGCTCCGGCGCAGGCGGCTGCGGCAGCGTCTCCACAACCTCGGGCTCTGGCTCGGGCAAAACCGGTCGCGGCACCGGATCAGGTTCCGCGCGCTCAGGCTCGGCCGGTTCGGGAAGTGGGGTTGGCTGAACCTCGCTCACAGGAGGTTCCGGAGGCTGCGTATCGATATCAGGCTGCGGCAAAGCCGCCGGTTCTGCACCCAATTGCGGGGCCGTTTGCGGTTGCATCATGGCTGCGAACTGCGCCTCGGAAATCACCGACACCTCGGCCACCTGAACTTCTGGAGGGTCACTCCGAAACATGCCGCCGAACAACGCCCAGAGGATCAGAATCCCATGCGCGCCTCCCGAGATATAATGGCCTGTATGCACCGCGCGCCTCAGCCATCCGACCCGTCAAGCACAGGACCGCCTGTGTCGGTAACCAACCCAATGGAGCTGAACCCACCTGCATTCAGCGCGCCCATGACCTGGGCGACGACCTCGTAGGTGACGGTGCCGTCAGCCCGCAGGAAAACACGGTCGTCAGACCGCTCTGCAGCAATGGCGCGCAACCGCGCAACAAGGTCTTCGCGCGGAACTTCGGTGTTCTGGATCGATACCGCACCATCCGCCGAGATCGTCACTGTTAGAGGCTCCTCGGTCTCGGACGGCAAAGCCGACGCCGCGGTTTTAGGCAATTCCACAGGCACCCCGACAGTCAGCAAAGGCGCGGCCACCATGAAGATGATCAAAAGCACCATCATAACGTCGACAAATGGTGTGACGTTGATCTCGGACATGGGCACCGCGCGACCCTTACGCCGCCTGCGTCCGCCTCCGCCTGACTTTACGACGCCGCCACCCATCGCTCAGCTGTCCAACTGACGGCTGAGAATGGTCGAGAACTCATCGGCAAAGGACTCGTAGCCCGCCAGAATGCGATCACTGTCCGCGGACAATTTGTTGTAGAACACGACCGCCGGAATCGCCGCAAGAAGGCCCAAGCCTGTCGCCAGCAGCGCTTCGGCAATACCGGGAGCGACAACCACAAGCGATGTATTCTGCTGCTGCGCGATCTCGACGAAGGCGTGCATGATGCCCCAAACCGTACCGAATAGACCGACAAAAGGCGCGACGGACCCCACTGTCGCAAGAACTGCAAGGTTCTTCTGAAGGTCCTCGGCCTCCTTCTGAATGGCCACGTCCATCGACCGATCAATCCGCGCATGCGCGCCAGCGATCAAACCGCCATCGTCGCGATGCGACCGTCGCCACTCCGTCATTCCCGCGGCGAAAACCCGCTTGGCCCGACCTCCCGGCTCTGGACCAATCTCATCAAAAAGCTCGTCCAGAGGTTCACCCGACCAGAACGCACGGTCGAACTCCGCAGCCTCTGCCCGTGCCTTCCTATAGGCGATGAGTTTTTCGAAGATGATAGCCCACGCCCAGAACGACGCGAGCATCAAGAGGATCATAACGATCTTTACTGTCAGGGTCGCACGCGCGAAGAGACCCCACATGGAGAAATCAATCTCCTGCGCCAGCGCAAGTGTTTCTGCTTCCATCTGCCTGCTCTTTAGCCGGTTGGCCCGTATTGTCTGGGCTCTGATTATCCCACTCAATACCGCAATTGCCGGGGAAACGCCAACACAATGGCGTCATAACCCGCGCAATGACCCAGTCTAGTGGATGCGACGGCGGATATTCGCCGGAAGTCGTGCCGGCGCGCCCCCCTCGCCGATACAAACAACCGTTACCTCGGCCTGAAACAGCAGATCATCCCCACGCACAACCTCTTGTGACATAATCAACCTCACCCCCGTGACCGCTTTCACGACAGTGCGGACCAAAAGTTCATCATCGAATTTCGCAGGTTTGAGATAGTCGGCCTCAACCCGGCGCACCACGAAAACCACCCCGTCGTCTTCGCGCATCAGGTTCTGGTCGACACCCAGCGAACGTACCCAGTCCGAACGGGCCCGTTCGATGTAGCGCAGGTAGTTGGCGTAGTAGACGATCCCGCCCATATCGGTGTCTTCGTAATAGACCCGGACCGGCAATTCATGGACCATCAGCTCACACTCCCCTGCGCGACCTGCATGCGCGCGGCAAGACGCAGAGCATGGCTCGGATCCTCCGACATCACCGGCATGACCGGATCATAGGCCGCACGGATCAAGGCACCGATCTCGGGTCGCAAGACCACGCGCCCATCCTCAAGCCGACCGAGCGGCGACCGGTCAGAGAAGGCAAGATCGGACCACAGGACCATCGACTGCACGACCTGGCTCAAGGCCAGTGTCTCGGCGGGCTGTGCCGACAGCACGTCATCCATGCGCAGGAATATAAAGCAGGCTTTGATGGCTCCTGCCTCATCGAAGCGAAACACCCGGTATTGATTGGCCTCCGCCTCTGACAACCGCGTGACCAAGGGTGCCAAACCATCAATCAGGCGGTCCAGATCAGGAACCTCTAAAAGCTCCGCCCAATCCCGGAAGAAAAACACCATGACATTGGTGCCAAGCTCGGGGTCTGTTTCCACCATCTGATGACCTGCCATCGCACAGACCGCTTCCAACGCACCTTTCACCACGCCAAGCGTCGCATCATCGACACCGAAGACGATCGGAGCGATCGGACGTCCCCAACGTGCAAAAAGGTATGATCCATCAGACCGCTTGAAAAACCGCTCAACCTCGGCTGCATCCATCATGAGGCTCCGACCCCCTGCTTCTTCTTTTTGCAAATATGCAGTCACGACCTCTGGCACAGCGTGTCCGGTCCGACAAGGGCGCTGCTATCCGAAAAGGTCGCTTTGCCCTGGCGTCCGAGGCACCGCCAAACCAAGATGCGACCACGCTTTCTGCGCCAGCATCCGACCCCGTGGTGTTCGCTGGATCAACCCTTGCTGCAGCAGATACGGTTCGATCACCTCTTCCAGAGCGTCCCGGCTCTCGGACAAAGCAGCCGATAGCGTTTCGATGCCGACAGGACCACCGGAATAATTC
Organism: Marivita sp. XM-24bin2; assembly: GCA_003149565.1. Classification (GTDB taxonomy): domain Bacteria; phylum Pseudomonadota; class Alphaproteobacteria; order Rhodobacterales; family Rhodobacteraceae; genus Marivita. The sequence goes on from QCWH01000016.1 coordinate 38,655, forward strand.
TCGGCGATCAGACGCAGATACCGGCGATCGGCCGCATCGAGGCCAAGCCTATCGACCCCGAGACGTGTCAGCGCGCCATCCGCCAGCGCCTTGGTTACGATGCCATTTCCTTCGACCACGGCAAAATCGACGACTCGCCGCAAAAGCCGTCCTGCGATCCGCGGTGTGCCGCGTGAGCGACGCGCGATCTCGCGGGCACCCTCTGCCTCCGCTTCAACACCGAGCTTGACCGCATTGCGCGACACAATCGTGTTAAGCTCATCCTCGGTATAGAAATTGAGACGCGTCGGAATGCCGAACCGGTCCCGCAGCGGTGTTGTCAGCAGGCCCAACCGAGTCGTCGCACCGACCAATGTAAACGGCTGCAATTCTATCCGGACGGTGCGCGCAGCCGGCCCTTCGCCAATGACCAGATCCAGCTCATAGTCTTCAAGCGCTGGATACAGAACCTCTTCGACGGCCGGGTTCAAGCGATGGATTTCGTCGATGAACAGTACGTCCCGGGCTTCGAGATTGGTCAGGATGGCCGCGAGATCCCCAGCTTTGGCCAGAACCGGCCCAGAGGTCATTCGGAACCCAACACCCAGTTCCCGCGCCATGATCTGCGCAAGCGTCGTCTTTCCCAGTCCCGGGGGACCATGAAACAAGGTGTGATCCATCGCTTCGCCACGCTGCCGTGCCGATTGAATGAATACCCGCAGATTGGCCCGCGCCTCGGCCTGCCCGACAAAATCATCGAGCATCTGCGGTCGCAAAGCGCGATCTCGATCTTCGGGAAGTGGATCAGGACGGACAATCGGATCAGACGACATCAGCGCTCCTCAAGCCCATGCGGGCTTTCCTCGCAGCACAAAAGCGAAAAGGTCCGGAAGGCTCGATGCGCCGCCCCATGCCTCATCCCTTGGGTGCCAACAGTTTCAATGCGGCGCGGATCAGCTCAGGAGTTCCAGCCTCGGGGATGTCCCCCGCAGCCTGCGCCACCGCACTGGCCGCTTCACCGGGCGCGTAGCCAAGGTTGCTCAAGGCCGACAAGGCCTCTGACTGCGCAGACGCACTCGGAGCGGGCGCAGGTACAACCGGTGCGGCGGCTACCGGTTCGAGTACCATGTCATCGTCAGATGCAACCGCTGCAACCGTTGCTGCACCGCTCATCGCCATCACAGCCGGTGCTTTATCCTTCAATTCATTGACAACACGTTGCGCCGTTTTCGGGCCGATCCCCTTGGCCGCCTTGACAGAGTTCCAATCCCCCAGCGCGATGGCACGACTGACACCATCAGGGCCCAGCGCACCGAGGATCGCCAGCGACGCCTTGGCGCCCACACCTTGAACGGACATCAGCAAACGATGCCATTCCTTTTCAACCAGAGTTGGAAAACCGAAGAGCTGCAGAATATCCTCACGCACCAGAAGATCCGTGTAGAGTGCCACCGCCTCTCCCGGACGTCCCAGTTGGGAAAGCACACGGTCAGAGCAATAGACAACATAACCGACACCTCGGACATCGATCAGCACGTGATCGTCCGCTTTGTATTCGATCCGCCCTGCAACCCGTCCGATCATGCGCGCATCCTCATTCCCGGGCCCGTGACGTGATGCGCATGACAGATGGCGATTGCCAGCGCATCGGCTGCATCGGATCCGTGAATGTCGGCACCCGGTAGCTGCATCTTGACCATATGTTCGACCTGCCTCTTGTCAGCATGCCCGACCCCGACAACCGTTTTCTTGACCGAGTTCGGCGAATACTCCCCGATCTCCACACCAAACTGTGCCGGGACAAGGAGTGCCACGCCTCGCGCCTGGCCAAGCTTGAGCGTGCCAACCGCATCTTTGTTCACAAAGGTTTTCTCAATGGCGACTGTCTCAGGCTGGTAGCGATGAAAAACATCCGTCAACGCCGTGTGCAGCGTCAGCAATCGTGCCGCCAATTCTCCAGCACCCGAAAGACACACTCCGTTGGCCACATGGCGTAACCGACTTCCGTCCGCCTCGATCACGCCCCAACCAAGGAACCGTAACCCCGGATCAATACCCAAAACACGCATGCTGCTCGCGCCTTTGTTGCTTTTGCATCACGGCTAGCACGAAACGCGAACAAACGCCAAGCATTCAAAATAAAACACATTCATCGGCTGAGTGTCGAAAACCGTACATGAGGTGTCGAAACTCACCCTTCCTCACCAGAAAGCGACACGAGAAATGTCGCATTTAAACCACCGGATTCACACGATAACTTTTAGCCACGAGCCATGCAAAAGTCGCATAAATCCCATGCAGAATGGACAATTGAAGCTGCATATTTCCGCTACTAGATGCGCGTCAGAAGCACGTCTCCCCCCATTCGATCTAAGGAACATGGCCATGGCCGCATTTGACACATCCCGCCCCACCTACGCCGCCTCTTCCAAAGGCTTTGGCGCGTTCGTCGCATCGCTGATCGCAGCGTTTACAGCATGGAACGATACACGCCAGACCCGCAACGCGCTGAACCAGCTTAGCGATCACGAGTTGGAGGACATCGGTCTGACACGCGGCGATATCAACGCGCTCTGAAGAGCTGGTCAAAATTCCACAAAAAAAGCCGTGTCAGAATATCTGACACGGCCTTTTTCATGTGAGCACAGAGAAAGGAAGAGATCAGCCGATAATGGCGCTCAGGAGCTTGGCCAGCGGTGCCGTGATAGGATCAATCTGCATAAAGACAGCACCCATCTGTTCAACAAAGCCGCCTTCGCGCAGCAAGTCGACCTGCTGACGATACCCGTCTTCGCCAAGGATGGTCACAATCACCGCTTTGAGCACGAAAAGAATGCTGAACGGCAGCAGAAGCATTGCAAACGAAAATGCTTCGCGTGTGTGACGGATGGGTTGGTGATCGATCACGCCGTTCTTTCCGAGTTTGTTGACATAACCGCGTGACAGTTCGCGGTGGCGCTTCAAAACCTTGCGGTAACGTTCGTCAAACAAATCCTGTTGTTTGGTCATGTTGAGCAGCCTTCGTTCCGGCCCCCACCGGACGCAAGCAAAGGTAGGTTCAGAATGTGGCAAGAATGGGGCAAACGTGGCAAATTCGATGAAATTGCGGCGGAAATGGCCGCAAATTAGGAATTGTGGCGCATTTAAGACGCCGCCTTTTGCAGCGTTAGTGTCGTCCAGTCACCAATCTCTTCGCGGTGCCAGGTATTGATGCCATTTCGTGCATAAACTTCCGCCACTTCGTCGCCTTGATCGTTGAGGATCCCCGAAAGGATCGCGAATCCCCCCAGCGCAAGATGGCTTGCCATGTCCGGGGCAAGATCGATCAACGGCTGTTTGAGAATGTTTGCAAAAACCAAATCGAAGGGCGCGGCCGCATGCAACTGCGGGTGTTCAAAGCCAAGCGCCTCCAAACAGACAACGCGACCGCCCAGATTATTCGCGCGCACGTTGGCCTCGGCCACATCCACAGCCACCTGGTCCATATCGCTCGCCAAAACCGTCTCGGGCCAGACCCGCGCCGCCGCCATTGCCAGCACTGCGGTGCCACAGCCGATATCAGCCACGTTGTGACAGGTCACGCCTGCGTCGATCAACCGATCCAATGCGCGCAGGCATCCCTGTGTCGTCCCGTGATGCCCCGTACCAAAGGCCATCGCAGCCTCGATCAGAAGCGGCTCAACACCATCGGGCACTGTTTCGGCATCATGGCTGCCATAGACGTAGAACCGCCCAGCATGCACCGGCACCAATTCGCGCCGCACCTTGGCGACCCAATCGGTTTCGGGCAATTCAGATACAACAAACGATTTTGCCCCATGCGCAGCCGCGAGCAGCGCCAGTGCGACATCGTCCGGGGCATCCATGAAATAGCCGCCCACTTCCCACATGCCGCTGCCATCTTCGATCTCGAACACACCAACGCCGTAAGGCTCGGTACTCAACTCTTCCAGAGCCTCGCCCAGCGCTTCCGCCGAATCCTTGTCGGACAGTGTGGTAAATGCGGTGAAGGTGGTCATGGGCGTACACTTTCCGGAACGGGAGCAATGCGAACCCTCTGCCATGAAGCCTGCTGTCCCGCAAGCTCACTCCGCCGGAGCGGGTGACACATATCTTGAAAATACGGTTTCATTCCCAGGTTCGGGATGGCGCGGGATCATCAGAGCAAGGAACAGCGATACGGTCGCCATGCCAGCCGCGAGACCAAAAACGGCACCGGGCGAGACCAGCCAGATGTAACCGAGCAGCGCAGGCAGAAACACGGCAGCTATATGGTTGATCGTAAAGGCCACCGCTGCCGTAGGCGCGATATCTCCAGGATCAGCGATCTTTTGGAAATATGTCTTCAGCGCCAGTGCCAGGGCAAAAAAGATGTTGTTCACGATATAAAGACCCGTCGCCAGCATCACACCCCAGCCAAACCAGTAGATTCCGCCATAGGCTAGAAACACGAGGATCAAACCAACATACTCAACAGCCATCGCATTGCGTTCGCCGAAGCGATGAACAACCCGGCCAAGAACCGGCGCCAGAACCATGTTAGCAACCAATGTAATCAGCATCAGCTTGGTCACCTGATCCACGTCCAAACCAAAGCGTTCCACCATCATGAAAGCCGCGAACACCATAAAGATTTGCCGCCGCGCGCCAGACATGAATTGCAGCGCATAGTAAAGCCAGTAGCGCTTGCGGAGGATGAATTTCTTGACCTGCGGATTTGGCGCTTCGAAATGCGGCATCATCACAACGCAATACGCGACAATGCTCAACGTCAGAGCGCCAGATACCATGTATACAAAATTGTAACTCAGCTCGTATGCCCGCCACGTGACCACAATCACTCCATACGCCACCAGAGTTGCAGCAGAGGCGGCAGACACCAGAAGACCCAGCATCTGCGGTGCGCGGTCCTTAGGCAGCCACTGAAGCTGTAGCGATTGGTTTACCGTTTCATAATAGTGAAATCCGATTGAACTGATGAGCGTCACAAAAAGCAGACCACCTGTCGTCGGAAAATAGGCGGTGACCGCGGTCGCCACGCCAAGCATCGCGAGCGAGATCATGGCCAGCGTCTGTTCCCGGATGAAAATGATCACCGCGATCACACCGACCGCCAAAAAGCCGGGGATCTCCCTTACAGTGTGCAGCCAACCAATGTCCGAGCCGTCGAATTGAGCGACCTCGATGACGAAGTTGTTCAGGAGCGCAGACCATGTCGCGAACGACAATGGCATCGCAATCGCCATCAGGAAAAGCAGCGTGATCGGCCGCCGGTAGATCGGCAACTCTCGGGCATCAGCAAGGGGAACAATGCGCTTCATGCCCCTCCTTTACGCGCGGTTTGTTCACTTGGCGAGAGAGAAGCGCTCGCAAAACAGCTCATGTGCAAGGCAGCACAGACGTAACGATGCAGTTTCTGCAACGCAAAACATGTCATTTGAAAGCAAACGACACACACAGTCTGATCCACATCAAGGCGCACACATTCATAAGAATGCATGCATGGCCATCGCAGAAGGACATGTCTTATGGATCTCATCACACTCGTGGATCGAATTGGCGAAGCGCCGACAGCCGCACTCTTTGGGTTGATCACCGGCATCACCTTCGGGGTCGCAGCCCAGCGTTCCCGATTTTGCCTGCGCGCAGCGACCGTCGAATTTGCACGCGGCATGATGCAGGACAAGTTGGCGGTGTGGCTCCTGACCTTCTCGACTGCAGTCGTCTGGGTGCAGCCGGCGCAGATGTTCGGACTGATCGACACAGCAGAAGCCCGGATGATGGCCGTTCCCGGAAGTTGGTCCGGCGCGATCATTGGTGGCTTGATGTTCGGAGCGGGTATGGTCCTGGCCCGTGGCTGTTCCGGCAGGCTTCTGGTGCTCGCGGCAACTGGCAACCTACGTTCCGTTGTCTCCGGACTGATCTTTGCCGTGGTGGCACAGATAAGCCTCACCGGCTGGCTGGCCCCCATCCGCGATCAAATGGCCGCTATGTGGATCACATCGGGCGGTCGCAACATGGACCTGCTGACTGCCCTGCATTTGCCAGAGGGCTCGGGCCTCGTCTTCGGCCTCGCAACCGCGTTGTTGGCACTTGAACTGTCCCGCCGCAATCAGATCGGTTGGCAACGGCTTGTATTTGCCTCTGGTGTCGGATTTGCCGTCGCAATGGGTTGGGCATTCACCTATGCTCTCAGCCTTGTGGCCTTCGACCCTGTACAGATCGAAAGCGCTACCTTCACAGGTCCTTCGGCCAACACGCTGATGTTCTTCCTCGACCGGTCGTCAGTTCTTGAATTCGACATCGGTCTGGTTCCGGGTGTGGTGATCGGTTCTTTCCTCGCCGCCTTCTTTGCCGGAGAGCTCAAATTCCAGGGCTTCGAAGGCCCAACACCGATGCGAAACGCGATGATCGGTGCAGCTCTTATGGGTTTTGGAGGGATGCTGGCAGGCGGCTGCGCAATCGGCGCAGGCGTCACCGGCGGGTCGATCTTCGCCGGCACCGCATGGCTTGCACTCTTCTGTATGTGGATCGGCGGAATGAGCATGGATCTGGTCATGGGTGGCCGGGGGCAACCGGCCGCCATCTGACGCCACAGCGTTTCCGCCAACGGAAACGTCCAGATGCGTCAACGCATCTGGTTCACGCCCGGATCCGCCAGCCCGTTTTGAAGATCAGCCAGATGATTCCAAGACAAAGCAAAGTGAACCCTCCGATGGCCAAAAGGCTAAGCCCGATGGGCACATCCGCCAATCCGAAGAACGACCAGCGGAAACCAGACACCAGATACACAACCGGGTTAAAGAACGAGATCGTCTGCCAGACCGGCGGCAGCATCGAGATCGAATAAAAAGATCCGCCAAGGAAAACCAAGGGGGTGACAACCAGCAGCGGGATCAATTGAAGCTGTTCGAAATTCCCAGCCCAGATGCCGATGATGAACCCGAACAGCGCAAAGCTCAGACAGGTGAGCACAAGGAAGGCCAGCATCGCCAGCGGGTGCTGGATGCTCAGGTCCACAAACAGCGCCGAGGTGCCAAGGATCACGATCCCGATGAACAGCGCCTTCGTCGCCGCCGCCCCGACATAGCCCAGAACGATCTCAAGAAAGTTGATCGGGGCCGACAGAAGCTCATAGATCGTGCCGATGAATTTCGGGAAATAGATCCCGAAGGATGCGTTGGAAATCGCTTGTGTCATCACCGACAGCATGATCAGCCCTGGCACGATGAACGCACCGTAGGACACGCCCTCGACCTGGTCGATCCGACTGCCGATGGCGGCACCGAAGACCACGAAATAAAGCGAGGTCGATATCACCGGCGACACGAAGCTCTGCAGCAACGTGCGGAAAAAGCGCGACATCTCGAAGACATAGATTGCGCGGATGGCCTGCCAGTTCATGCCGCCTCCTCCTGTTTTGAGACCAGCCCGACGAAAATATCCTCAAGCGAGTTCTGCCGCGTCTGCAAATCGCGCAGCACAAGCCCTGCATCACTCACCTCGCGGATCAGCGTCGCGATCCCGGTGCGGTCCTGAGCGGTGTCGTAGCAATACACCAACACCTGTCCGCCTTCCTCAATCCGCAGACCACGATCTGCCAATGCCCCGGGCAATACCTCAACGGATTCGTGCAATTCGATCCGCAACTCCTTCTGCCCCAACCGGTTCATCAGCGCGGTCTTTTCCTCGACCAGCAGAATTTCACCCTTGTTGATCACGCCGATCCGATCCGCAATAGCCTCGGCCTCTTCGATATAATGGGTGGTCAGGATGATCGTCACACCGGCCTCTTTCAGCCCGGCCACAATTTCCCACATATCGCGGCGCAGTTCGACATCGACGCCGGCGGTCGGCTCGTCCAGAAACAGCACACGCGGCTCATGCGCCAGCGCTTTGGCAATCAGAACGCGACGCTTCATCCCCCCCGAAAGCTCCATGATCCGGTTGTTGCGTTTGTCCCAGAGTGACAGCTGCCGCAGAATACGTTCCAACAGCGCGTCATCCTTGGGCTTGCCAAACAAACCGCGCGAAAAGCGGACCGTGTTCATTACCCGCTCAAACGGTTCGAGATTGATCTCCTGCGGCACCAACCCAACCAGAGAGCGTGCGCCGCGATAGTCGCTTACCACGTCGTGCCCACCCACGGTGATTGTGCCGGATGTGGGCTGCGTGATCCCACAGATCGTCGAAATCAATGTGGTTTTGCCCGCACCATTTGGCCCGAGCAGCGCCAGAATCTCGCCCTCGTGAATCTCGAGCGACGCGCCTTTCAGGGCTTCGAACCCATCCTTGTAAGCTTTGCGGACATTGCTGATCTGGACCATCGACATATTGCGGTCCTCCTTTCCAAGCGACAGAGAAGCTACCTAATACACCGCCCATAAGACGCAATCCCGAATGGCGTGCATCAGAACGCACGCGGTGTGCATGTCGTTTTTGGGCCTGACCTTGGCGCCTACGCAGCCTATGGGTGGTCCATGACCACCAATTCCGACACCAGCATCGCACGCGGGATCCTTTTGATCTGCATTGGTGTCTTCGCCATTTCGATCAACGACATGATGATCAAGCGGCTGTCTGGCGGCTATCCGCTGCATCAGATCGTATTCACACGTACCGCGATCGGGATCATCCTATCCTTTGGCATCTTGCATTTCGAAGGCGGGTTGTCCCTGCTGAAAACAGACCGCCCGGTGCTTCATATCCTGCGCGGTTTGACGTTGGTCGCTGCGAACATGACCTTTTTCGCGTCCCTTGCTGTCCTTCCCCTCGGGCTGACGACGGCGCTGTTCTTTGTGGGGCCGCTTTTCATCACACTCTTCAGCTTTCTTTTTCTGGGTGAGAACGTCGGGCCACTTCGGCTCGGAGCCATCGTTGTTGGCTTTATGGGCGTGATCGTCATGCAAGAGCCTTGGGGCGGTGGGTCCGACTATGGACCGCCCTGGCTCTTCGCATTGCCCGTCATTGCGGCCGCACTTTATGCGTCAATGGCGGTGATGACCCGCGCTTTGGGGGTCAAGAGCACCGCTGCCGCACTTTCGATCTATATCCAGTTGATGTTTCTGGTGGTTTCCAGCCTGTTCTATCTGGCTGTCGGTCAAGGACAGGTTGATCCCGGCCCGGACCAGCCCAGCCTGCACTTTCTTTTCCGTGCGTGGACCTGGCCCGCTGATCAGGATTGGCCGTTCTTCATAATTATCGGCGTCTGTAACGGCATCATCGCCTATTGCATCACCGCCGCCTACCGCATGGCACCTTCCGCCAGCATCGCGCCCTATGAATATATCGGGCTTCCCTTGGCCATCTTCTGGGGCTGGCTGATTTTTGGCGAATGGCCGACACCCTCCATCTGGATTGGCTGCGCCATGATCCTTGGCGCCGGCATCTTCGTGTTCTTTCGAGAACGCAAGAAAGGCCGTGTTATCGCTCCGAAGCGCCCAGGCAGTCGCGTGGGCTGAGGCCGCCATTTCCGGAGGCCTCTCCCGATGTGACTGGGGATTGCTCGGCTTAGCTGCCGCGCACTGTGTCGATCATCAACTGCACGTTCTCAGGATCCGCATCCGGCGTGATCCCGTGGCCAAGATTGAAGATATGCGGACCGTTCTTGAGCGCATCAACAACCTTGCGCGTTTCATCGACCAAAGCTTGCCCGCCGGTGACCATATGGCTCGACGCGAGGTTGCCTTGCACGCACCCGCCCGGTTGCACATGCTCAGCCACCCATTCCGGAGAGACGCTGTCATCAACCGCAACGCAGTCAGCACCCGTTGCCGCGTGGAAACCAATATAGCCGTCACCCGCCTGACGCGGGAACGCGATCACCGGAATACCGGGGTGGCGACGCTTGATCTCTTCGGTAATAACCTTGGCCGGATACAACGCGTATTTTTGGAAATCCTCACCCTTGAGCGACCCCGCCCAACTGTCAAAGATTTTGACCACCTCGGCTCCGGCATCGATCTGCGCCGACAGATAGTCGATTGTGCTTTCGGTCAACCGTTCGATAATAGCCTCGAACAGTGCGCGGTTCTCTTCCTTGAGGGCATGCGCCGGACCCTGGTCCGGCGTACCGCGACCAGCGATCATGTAAGTGGCTACTGTCCACGGCGCCCCGGCGAACCCGATCAGCGTGGTCTCTTCCGGAAGTTCACGACGCAAAATGCGCACGGTTTCGTAAATCGGGTTCAGGGTGTCGTGGATCATCGCGCCCTTGCCGAGCTTGTCGAACTCTGCCTGCGTGGTGATCGTCGACAAGCGCGGCCCCTCGCCGGTGACAAACCAGAGGTCCGCGCCCAGCGCCTGCGGCAACAGCAGAATGTCCGCAAACAGGATCGCCGCATCGAACCCATAGCGGCGGATCGGCTGCAATGTCACCTCTGCGGCGAGTTCCGAATTGTAACAGAGCGACAGGAAATCCCCGGCCTGTGCACGGGTCGCGCGGTACTCGGGGAGGTAACGTCCAGCCTGACGCATCATCCAGATCGGCGGGGTCGGTAGAGTTTCGCCCGCAAGGGCACGGAGGATGGTTTTTGTCTGGCTCATCAGGTCTTTCCTTGTCTATTGTCCTCGGATCAACCTTAGAAAGTCATATGTCAAGACAAGCATGGTTGTCAGGACAAGTTTACACGCATAAAGATCGATTCATGACGATTGACCTGCCCACACCCGAACAACCTCTGAACATCGGCACACGCGGTTCTCCGCTGGCTCTGGCTCAGGCGAACGAAACCCGCGACCGGCTCGCCAAAGCTTTTGATCTGCCGCATGAGGCGTTCACGATCGTTGTCATCAAGACGACCGGTGACAAGATTATCGACCGTCCTTTGAAAGAAATCGGGGGCAAAGGCCTGTTCACCCGCGAGATCGAAGAAGACATGCTGTCGGGCAAGATCGACATCGCCGTGCACTCCATGAAAGACATGCCGGTACTCCAGCCCGAGGGTCTGTTCCTCGACACGTACCTGCCCCGCGAAGATGTCCGTGATGCGTTCATCTCACCAGAATTCAGCCGCATCGCACAGCTACCCGAAGCCGCCATTGTTGGCACGTCGTCCCTGCGCCGCCGTGCACAATTGCTGAACCGGCGGCCCGATCTGAACGTGGTCGAGTTTCGCGGCAACCTGCAAACCCGCCTGAAAAAGCTTGAAGACGGCGTTGCGTCCTGCACGTTTCTCGCGATGGCCGGTCTGAACCGGCTCGGCATGGATCAAGTACCGAAAACCGCGATCGACACAACCGACATGCTGCCCGCCGTCGCTCAGGGGGCGATTGGCATCGAACGCCGCGCAGATGACAACCGCGCCGCCGAGATGCTTTCTGCCATCCACGATAAGCAAACCGGTCAACAGCTCGCTGCGGAACGCGCGTTTCTTGCTGAACTGGACGGCTCTTGCGAAACCCCCATTGCCGGGTTGGCCGAACTCAATGGCGACACTCTTCGTCTACGCGGTGAGGTCCTGCGCCCCGACGGCTCGGAATCGCATTCAGACGAAATCAGTGGTCCGATTTCAGATGGTGCAGAAATGGGCAAGGCACTTGCCCGTACCCTTCTGGAGCGCGCAGGCGACGGCTTCTTCGACTGGCACGGCACGTAACGCGCCGGTCACTCCGGCACGGCAAAGGTCAAAGAGGCCCAGAGGCTTTCCCAGACAGGGCCATCCTCTTGCCGCGGTTCCAGCGGCCGCAAGACCACCGCATCGGCAAGATAGGCGTATCCGGGTTGCACCGGCAGCGAGACGCGACCATCCGCATCCGTTCTGTGCAATGTGACCTCGACCTCTCCTTCCGGGGGGCGGGCAAACAGTTCGACCTGTGCATCGGCGCGGGGTTCGCCGTTATAAAGGACGCGGATTGGGAGACCGGCAGAGACGTCGTCGGTGTATGGATTCGCCTCGGCCACAATCTCGGTCTCCAAGCCAACGACGGTATCCGAGCCGGCGCCATCTCCGACGGCGATCAGGCTTTTGGCATAGCGGCTATAAAGCTCGACAAAATCGCTCTCGGGAAGGCCGCGCTCTGCGTGAAGCGCTAATACGCCTTCGAAATCCTTGTGCTCGACAAAATTCACAAATTTCTGCCACTCGCGATAGGTCAGCGTGTAGTCGCGCGTTTGGTGAATAATCACACACAAGCCATCATCAGGCGCTGCAACATTCAACGCGGGTCGGTCGCCAGACCTTCCCGGAACCGGCGATAGCGCACCACCACAGTTCATATCGAAACGCTCGAAATTGCGCTCCAGATAGGATTGCTCGGACCCTTTGAAAGTCTCTCCCACCCTCAGGGTCGCCAACAGCGTACCGCCTTCCGGCACTTGGTAGGCCTGCGGATCAATCCAGAATTCATGTGCCGAGCCAGAAAAGGGCACTGTAGTCAAGGCAATTGCGCAAAGCGTTTTGGTCAGTTTCATGCGATCTTCGCCGCCTTGCTTTCGATGGAGCGTGCAAAATCAGACATGCGTTTCTTGACCTTTTTGTTGATGGTTGAGCGAGCCAGCTTGAACGACTGCACCAGCAATCGGGCAGATAGCGTGTTCGGCAACATTTTAAATACCATGTTGACCCGCGTTCGGTTCGGCGACAGCGGGACAAGCTCAATCAGCGTGCTGGTTTCAAGCCCTCCGGTGACACCTTTGAACGACACCATGTTGGGCGCGTCATAGCCATCCAGTAAGATCGTTGCTCGGCGATCCCGCCCTCGAAACCGGAACTGCGCCTCCCAGCCTTCGCCAAGGGTTGGTGCTGATCCACGGAATTGTCGCCGCACATCGATGCCCCGCCGCATGGCCTGCCGCTCCATTGCGTCAAACGCGGTCAGCTCCGCAAAGACCTGATCAATCGGTGCTGCCACATCTTCCGTTCCAGTCACTTGCATCGCCGCGCCCCCACTTCGATCTTCTCTTTCAAGAGTTGCGTTATTCGAGTGTGTCGGCAAGCCAGTTGCGCAACAAAAAATGCGCGATGGCACCTTTTCGCGCAGGCAACAAACCTGCTCTGAAGCCCGCCAGCGCATCCATGACCTCTTCCCTGCTTACCCAGAGCGCGTCTTCGATTTCCTGCGGATCGATGTTGATCTCTTCACTCAGAGCGATTCCGTGACAGCCAAACATAAGAGACGCGGGGAAGGGCCAAGGCTGGCTGGACAGGTATTGCACCTCACCCACCCGCACACCAGCCTCTTCCCATACTTCGCGGCGCACGGCGGCCTCAATTGTCTCGCCGGGCTCTACAAAGCCTGCGAGGCAGGAATACATGCCTTCCGGCCAGCCCGGCGACCGTCCCAGCAACACCTTGTTGCCATGCGTGATGAGCATGATCACCACAGGATCGGTGCGGGGGAAATGGCTGGCGCCACACGCCTGACACACCCGCTGCCACCCGGCTTGCGTGACATCGCTTTCAGAACCACATCGCGCGCAAAAGCCGTGGGTTTCGTGCCAGCCAATAATGGCCTTGGCCGTCGCAGCCAATTCCGCATCACGCGGGCTGAGGTGTGTCATGATACTGCGCAACTCCGCAAAACCGTGGTCCTCCGGCAGACTTGGATGCGATTGCACACTTGTGTCGATAAAGGCACCGACCGCGCTCACATCTGTGTCCGGAACCCAATCGGATATGTCATGCGCAAACCGCGCGGCCCCATCCTCACGACCAAGCAAGATCGGTGCACTGCGCGCCTCTTTCAGAATCGGATGATCCAGCGGCAGGCGCACCAAAATGCGACTGTCAGCGTCGCCCGTAACAAGCGGCTTGCCTTTCCACATAAGGACTGTGCGCGTTTCTGCGGCCTGCATGATCTTGGCCAGGGCCGGGATATCACCGCGCAGCTCTGCGGCGCGATCCAAACCAGAGCCACCAAATGTCACATGTTCCGCGTTGCGCATGACCGCCCTCGCCTCTGTTGTTATCGTCTGCGCTTGCCATGTGACGGGCCAAAGAACAATGGAGCAGTGCAGAAATGCAATCGGCAACGGGTTGCATTCCGCCAACGCCTCTATTATCTCACAAGTCGAGAGGTTGGCGCGGGCGAGCACCTCGCCAACCCGGTCAGGTCCGGAAGGAAGCAGCCGTAACGAGCCACGCTTGGGTCGTTGTCCAGCCTCTCACCTTAATCCCTTTGCTCGTGGCGCACAAACGTAGCAGGGCTGCGTTTACCCGCCAAAGCCCAGGCCATCTGCTCGGGCGTTTCGATCGCGCAAGGACGTATCGCGCGGAGCCTTTCAAGCGCATCTTCAGGCGCTTCCCCAAGCTCCGTCATCAGACGCAATGCCACCATACCAGAGCGGCCGCATCCGCCCCGGCAATGCACCAGAATGCGCCCACCCCCCATCAAGGCGCGTCGCGCATTTACACTGACGCCGGGCCAGGCATGTTCAAATTCGGCGTCCGGGACACCAAAGTCATGGATTGGCAGATGCTCCAAACGACAGCCTGCATCGACAAGGTCGCGCCAGAGCCCCGCCGCACCGGCGGCAACCAGTTCGACCTCGCTGACCAGCGAGATGACAATAGCCGGTTTCCATTCAATGAGATGCTGCACATCTCCCGCATAATCTCCGTCGCCGCCCGGTATCGGCGAAAGTGCGAGGATGCCCTCCCCTACAGATAATGCATAGACAATCATCCTAAAGCCGCTGCGCCCGAAACGTATCACAACTGCGAATGTTGCCGCTCTGATAGCCGGTGGCAAACCATTTGGACCGTTGCTCTGATGTACCGTGGGTGAACGTATGGGGTTGTGGAACGCGGCCCGCGCGCGCTTGCAGGTGATCATCTCCAATCATCCGCGCGGCGTTCAATGCCTCTTCCAGATCGCCAGGCTCCAATAACCCTTCAACAAACCGAGCCCAAACACCGGACAAGCAATCCGCCTGCAATTCCAGCCGAACGGTCAGCGCGTTTGCCTGCGTTTCCCCAACGACCTGCCGACGCTCGTTCACCTGCCCGAGAATGCCCAATTCGTTTTGCACGTGATGCGCCACCTCATGAGCAATCACATAAGCCGCTGCAAAATCCCCGCGCGCGCCCAACTGCCGCGACAGCGTCGCAAAAAAGGCCGTATCCAGATAAGCCTTTTCATCGGCTGGGCAGTAAAAAGGTCCGGTTGCACCGCTGGCATTGCCACAAGGGGACGATGTCACACCGGAAAAAAGCACCAAAATGGGTGGATCGTATGGGCGGCCGACCTGAGCCGGAAAGATTTCACCCCAAACCGATTCTGTGGTGGCCAGAACACGCGACGTGAACTGTGTCGCGCGCTCTTCCTCGGCGTTCAGTTCTCGGTCGGCTAAGGGGGTTTGTGCTGTTTGCTGCAGAAGAGGCGTGACATCTATTCCGGCGAAATAGCCAATTGCGAGCACGATCAAAAGGCCGACGCCACCAATTCCGGCCTTGCCACCGCCAGCACTGCGACGGCGGTCTTCGATATTCCGGCTTCTACGAATCCCTCTGAGACGCATGTCATACCCCAAGACATCTAAGGGGCCATGATACACGGGGGGTCGCGAGGCGAAAACCCTGTCAGTCTGTGGTGCGGATGACCTTGGCCAGCTCTGCGAACATCTGGTTGTTTGCACACAGCACAGCGCCGTCCTCAAGCGGCATTTGCCCCGGACGCAGACCTTCGACCAAAGCACCAGCTTCCGACGCAATCAGCAGGCCCGCCGCCAGATCGGTCCGCGCACCTTCACGCTGCCAGAAACCATCCAAGCGACCCGAGGCCACATACGCCAGATCAAGAGCACTGGAGCCAGAGGCACGCAGCCCTGTGCATTCAGGCATGATCCGGGCCAGGTCCTTGAGGGTTGCAGGCAATGTCCGTTTCGCGCCGAACGGTACCGCATGCCCCAGCACCGACTCGACCAAGCGGGTACGGCCAGAAACGCGCACGCGCTTGTTGTCGTTCAACCAGGAGCCCTGTCCTTTTTCGGCATAGAACATCTCGTCCTTTGCCGGATCGAACACCACAGCCGACACAACCTGGCCTTTGTGTTCCACCGCGATGGACACCGAAAAATGCGGTTGGCCGTGCAAGAAATTCGCAGCGCCTTCAAGCGGGTTCACGATCCAGCGCCGCGTCGGATCCTGGCCATCTGTCTCACCGGTCGGATCAAGATATCCATAGGTAGCGCGTGCGCCGGTCAGTTCATCTCTCAGCAGCTGCGAAGCGGCCTTACCCGTACGGGCGACGAACTCGGCAACATTTGCAGCTGACGACTGAAGGTTTTCGACTTCGCGAAAATCCTTGTTAAGTGATCGGCCTGCTTTGCGAGCGGCTTTGATCATGATGTTGAGATTGGCACTGCCCTGCATCGTGGGCCTCCGGCTGTTCGGGATCAGACCGGGCGTATAAGCGGGACACGCCGTAATGCCAAGAGGGCGCGAGCGATGACGGCGTTTCACGTCACTGCGAGATGTGTATCAAGCACCTTACTTCGGCAATATGACCTGCCATCTTGGTGGCAGTCTTATTTCAGAAGGATAATCCCGCATGCATCGCCGCACCTTTACCGCCCTCACACTCGCTACACCTGCGCTGTTGCTTGCGCGCCCGGCCCGCGCACGCGAGCCAGAGATTTATCAGGAGGGAGGGATTGCTATCGACGGCTCTGACCCTGTTGGCTACTTCACCAACGGCGGCCCGGTTCCGGGAGGCGATGCGACAGTAGAGTACAAGGGCGCAACGTGGCGTTTTGCCGATCAATCCTCTGCTGATGCATTCAGCGCCGATCCTGCTGCCTATGAACCGGCCTTTGGTGGCTATTGCGCATTCGCGGCGTCGCGCGGCTATCTTGCCCCGACGACACCTGAGGCCTGGACGATCTACGAAGACAAGCTTTACCTCAACGCCAATTTGCGCGCCCGCGAGCTTTGGCTTGAAGACATTCCGGGCAACATCGCCAAGGGCAATGCAAACTGGCCGGGGATCCTGGGCTAACGCCCCTTACAGCCGTCAGAAATGATGAGGCGGCAGATCGCATCTTTGATCCGACGGTCTGGATCAAAGATGCGATCTGCCGCCCGTTGAGGTCCGCATGACTTTGCCGATTACAGCAAGTCGAAACGATTGAGCCCGATATCCTTGAGCTGCGCTTCGCTCAGGTTCAGAAGCGCTTTGCGCGTCACGCGCATCTCGTTCCAAGCAGCAAAGGTATCTTTGAGGCCCATGATGCGGTTGACGAAGTTGTGCACCGCGATGGCGCCAAACGGGGGATATGTGGTTGTGACAGTGTATGCCATTGTGAACGACCTCTTTCTCAACAGCTCAAGCTGCTCTGATTGACGGATGGCAGATAGTGTTGGGAAAGCTGACTCACAATTGCTGCTTTGGCAGGCCAGATCTGACCTCACTGCATAGCGATTGAGCGATTTGAAAACGGCCGATATAGCGGAGATGCGCACGGTTTAAGCTGAACCTCAATCACCGCTAACCTTCACCCCCGCGCCTGCCGCTCCATTCTTGTCGCCCATGCCTCGGCAAGGTTGAAGAGCACATTCTCAAACTGTGGCTTGGCGACCAAGAAAAACAGCCACTTGGTCAGAACGGACCCCTTCAGCTTCGCCTCGATCAGAATTGTGAACGTCGTGCCTGTTCCGTCGCTTTCGGCGCACCAGGTCCCGTGCAGCTCTGAGAAAGGATACGGGTAGTCATCGGCTTCGGTATGAACGCGAAAGCCAAAACTGCGGCCTTCCTCATAGATATCACAGGTTTCATGCCAGCTTTCTCCCTTCGGCCCGTAGCAGCGCCGCTGCATGCCCAAGCCCTCTCCCTCGACGACCTCGACCTTTGTCAGGTTGTCGGCAACGTCGG
Source organism: Marivita sp. XM-24bin2 (assembly GCA_003149565.1). Lineage (GTDB taxonomy): Bacteria > Pseudomonadota > Alphaproteobacteria > Rhodobacterales > Rhodobacteraceae > Marivita. Next base: position 56,445 of record QCWH01000016.1, read on the forward strand.
CATAACCCGGGTGATCGGTCATCACGCGCCAAACCAACCCGAGTGGTGCATCAACTGCCCGATCCACACGCGCCAGGATCTTCCGTCCGGACACTTGGACAAAAGCTTTGCTGAGTGTCGGGCGGATCGCTCTTGCACCCAGGAATTGACCGGCACCAAAAAGACCGACAAACGCGGCGACCACAGCAATCACAACTTGACCAACACCTGTAAACAGGTGGCCACCGAGTGCGAGCACAACCAAGCTGCCCAAGACCCATCCCAAGTCCATTAACGAGATAATCACCACCTGCCCTTTGGAAACGCGCTTGTTTTTGACCAGACTGAACAGAACAAGTGCAAAGGCGATCAGTCCGATCCCCAGAAGGCGCAGCCCAACGTCCTGCCACGTCGCTGGAATCTTGAAAATCCAGCCTGCCATCAAACCGGGCATGGCAATCAGAAAGATTCCGATGAAAGTGGAAAAGATCGCGTTAAGTCCAAGAAAGGTTCGTGCCGTCGTCGCATGTTCCATGATTTTTCCGATATCGTCAGTTGAGTGTCGTCGACGATACTGACCGTTGCAGAAAGCAACTCAATTACGTCAGAAGTAATCGACGCAATTCGCTGGAACTGCGAAAGTGAGGCATGCGCTATAATCCGAACACTCCCGACCCGACGTTCCCGGGGTTTCTGAAAAGCTGGCGCAATCGCCGGAGGTTGAGCCAGTTGGACCTTTCCCTGCAATCCGGAATGTCCCAGCGTCATATCAGTTTTCTGGAGACCGGACGCTCAAATCCCAGCAGGTTTGCCATCGCTCAACTGGCAGAAGCGCTTGAGATGCCCGCCGCAGAAATCGACGCGATGCTGCTGTCTGCCGGTTTTGCGGCCCGGTCTGCTCAAAAGGCATGGGATGACAACATCCGACATGCCGTTGACGTTTCGATTGATCACATCCTGCAAAGCCATGCGCCCTATCCAGCGCTTTCGGTAGACCGGGTCTGGAATGTCGTAAAAGCCAATGACCCGGCGAAGCAATTCCTTGCACGCGCCGGAGCGCGGGGGGATCCAAATCTTTTTCGTGAACTTCTGACCCCGGGCCCGATAAGAGACTGCATCATAAATTGGGAAGAGGTCGCCCGCGCGCTACTACGCCTGCTCGAACTGGAGCTTGCGCGCCGTCCCAATGACACCGAAGCGCATGAGCTGCTGACCGACTTATTGAAACTAAAGGATGTGAAGGCTTTGCGCGACACACCCGCGCCCAGCGCAACGGCGCCCGTTCTGACACTCAAGTTTCAGATCGGAGAGGATGTCCTGGACCTTTTCTCTTTGATTGCGACAATCGGGATGAGCGCCGACGCGTCGCTCGATGACCTGCGCATCGAAACACTCTTGCCAGCCAACGACGCGACACGCGCATGGTTTGAAAACACCGTTCTATAGGCTACCCGCTCACTTCGTCGCGGAAGGTTGTCAGAAATGCCTCCGCATTGTTTCGAAGCGATGGACCCAGATAGCCCCCCTCTTGGATCAAGACCGTGGGCAATCCCATCGCAGCGATACGGCGTGCCATTTCGGCAAATCCTTCGGCATAGACTTGGACAGCGGCAAGCGGATCATCTGCAGCCATGTCGAAACCAAGCGACACCACCAACGCTTGGGCACCGAACTCTTGAATAGCCGCGATACCATGGTTCAGCGCTGCCAAGACCTCGGCCTCTCCGTCCCCCAAATTGAGCACCTGATTGAGTGATGCACCCTGTCCGTCCCCGTCGCCAGTCTCATCGGCGTAGCCGAGGTAGAAGGTCGGATACACGGCGGGATCCGGATGCAATGAGCAAAAGAAGACATCACCTCGCTCATAGAAAATATCGAGACTGCCGTTGCCCGTGTGAACATCAACATCCAACAAAGCGACCCTGTCCCACTTGCCGCGCAAATGATGCGCCGCAATGGCCGCATTGTTGTAAAAACAGAAGCCGTTAGAGCAGTCTGTCATTGCATGATGACCCGGCGGACGGCTCAGCCCGTATGCTGCCCGGGCGCCGGTTTTCACATCTTCGGCTGCAGAAAGTGCCGTTTGCGCGGACCAGTAGATGGCCTCGTAGGTGTTTTCGGTCAGAGGCGTTGAGGTGTCCGTCATCCACCAACCCATCGCTCCGTTGATATCCTTGGGGCAGCGGCCGCGCCGCGTACCGGGGTGGCGGGTCGGGATTCCCAGCGCACCTTCAGGAGCTTCGGTTAGGAACCGCGCGTAAGCATCGACGAAAAAGTCCACGTAAGCCGGATCATGCACCGCCTTGATCGGCTCCGTTCCAAAATCTGCAGGGGTCTCAACCGGAAACCCATGTTCGATAAGCATATCTCGGATCAGGATGGCACGCTCAGGCTGTTCAGGATGTGGCATGGGCGCGCCACCCCGATAATAGACATCGGGTTTATGGCCCAATTGGCGCTCATCGAAATAGGCTTTCATTTCTGATACCCCTTGTTGGTCCCGGCGATTCCTATGGGCTAGCATGAGCCATCCCCCCTTGCCACGCCAGTCCCGGACCCGTTAGCTGTTCCACAAGACTCACTGACATTGCGAAAGACCCGCCTCATGGACCTGCGCCCGAATTCCGACGAAGCCCGCGACATCGCCTACCATTTCCACAGCTACACCAATGCCCGCCTGCACGAAGAGAATGGCCCGCTGATCATGGACCGTGGCGAAGGGGTGTACGTGTTCGACACCCACGGGAACAAGTATATCGAAGGCATGTCCGGCCTCTGGAGCGTCGCCGTCGGCTTCAACGAACAGCGCCTGATCGACGCTGCAACCAGCCAGATGCAAAAGCTGCCCTATTACCACAACTTTGCGCACCGCTCGCACGGGCCAGCGATTGATCTTGCGGAAAAGCTGATCAGCATGGCCCCGGTGCCGATGAGCAAGGTGTTCTTCACCAATTCCGGATCCGAGGCGAACGACACCATCCTCAAGATGATCTGGTATCGCTCGAACAGCCTTGGCAAACCCGAGAAGAAAAAAGTGATCTCGCGCATCCGGGGCTATCACGGTGTGACGATTGCCTCCGCGTCGATGACCGGGTTGCCCTACAATCACAAATCCTTTGACCTGCCGCTCGATGGGATCCTGCACACAACCTGCCCGCACTACTGGCGCGAGGGGCGCGATGGCGAGAGCGAAGAGCAATTCGCGACGCGCTGCGCCGAAGACCTCGACGCGATGATTCAGGCCGAAGGCCCGGACACCATCGCCGCCTTCATCGCAGAGCCGGTGATGGGCGCAGGCGGTGTTGTTGTGCCGCCGAAGACCTATTGGGAGAAAGTGCAGGCGGTGCTGGGCAAATACGACATCCTGCTGATCGCCGACGAGGTCATCTGCGGCTTTGGCCGCACCGGCAAGATGTTCGGCTGCGAGACGTTCAACATCAAACCCGACATCATGACCATGTCGAAGCAGATCACCTCGTCCTATTTCCCGTTCTCGGCCTTCATGATGACCGAAGAGGTCTATTCCCCCATCGCGGACGAGTCCGGGCGCATCGGTGTTCTGGGACACGGCTACACCGGCGGCGCGCATCCCGTGGGCGCAGCGGTAGCGTTGGAGAACCTCAAGATCATCGAAGAGCGCGATCTGGTGGCCAATGCCGCAGAACGCGGAGCCGAGTTGCAGGCAGGTCTGCGCAAGTTCACCGACCACCCGCTGGTGGGTGAGGCGCGCGGGGTGGGCCTGATTGCGGCGCTGGAAATCGTGGCGCCCGAGGGCCGGGCCGACGAGTTCGCACCGGGCAAATTTGGCGCTGGCCTCAACGCACATTTCCTCAAGAACGGTCTGATCTCGCGCAACATGATGGATGCGATGGCATTCTGTCCGCCAATGATCATCGAAGCGCCGCAGGTCCGCGACATTCTTTCGGCGGTTGAACAAAGCCTGGACGGTTTCGCGTCAGAGCTTGCGGGCTGACCGTGCAGATTTCTTAGCTCAGATAAGAGCACATGAGATTGCAACACCCCATGATTCTGTGGGGTGTTTGACTGTTTCAGCCTCTTGTAAGGCATTCCAAATTGGCTGCCTTCATCGCAGATCGTTAGAGCACCGGTTCTTCAAGCCATTGTCGCAATGGGCCTTCAACCGCTCTGCATCCGCCGCTGTTCATCCATCCGGTCCCGGCTGGGCAGGCAACGATCAAAATGGATCGGTCAAAAGCACCAAGGCGCTGGAGCTCTGCCAAAGCCAACTCTGCCCGGTCCTGCGCCCGCCGCACATGTGGATCGACAAAGGTTGGGCGTTTCCAAGCCCGGGGACTTCTGTATTGATGTGGTCATGGAGACAGCAGAAACCCTTATCGTTGCAATTGATGGCGGCGGCACGCGCTGTCGTATTGTGGCACAGGTCGGCTCGGACCGGACAATGGTCGAAACCGGCTCTGCCAACGTCTCAAGCGATTTCGCTGCGGCGATGCGCCAGATCGACCTCGGCCTGAACGGGCTTGCACGTCGCCTGGACGTTTCGATGGAAACGCTGGCGTCTGTCCCCGCCTATGTTGGCCTCGCAGGCGTCACCGGCACCGCGATCGCGGAACGGGTGCGCATGGCCTTACCTTTTCGACAGGCCCGCGTGGAAGACGATCGTGTTGCCGCTGTTCGGGGGAGCCTGGGCGCACGCGACGGCGTCATTGCACATTGCGGTACGGGATCTTTCTTCGCGGCTCAATCAGGCACAAAGATACGGCTGATGGGTGGATGGGGACCCGTGCTCGGAGATGAAGCCTCGGCGCAATGGGTTGGGCGGCGCGCTCTGAGTTATACGCTGGATCATGTCGATGGCCGCCGGCCCGCTTCTGCCTTGGCTGAACGTCTGCTTGCACAATTCAAGGATGCGGCAGGGATCGTGGCATTCGCCAGCACGGCCCGACCTGCGCAGCTTGGCGCACTTGCGCCATTGGTAACCGCATCAGCGATGGAAGGGGACGCACTGGCACGCCGGATCATGCAGGACGGCGCGCAAGAGATTGATCGCGCTGTCCGTGACCTGGACTGGCGGATTGGTCAGCCTCTTTGTCTGACGGGTGGTATTGGTTCTCTCTATGCGGAGTTTCTGCCAGCAGACTTGCGCACGGCTTTGACCGACCCCGCTGGTGAGCCGCTGGATGGTGCTCTCGCACTGGCCGAGGCCTACGCGCGTGAGATCGCGCTGCCAGGTCCAGAGGCCCGGCAGGTTCGATAACGGAAAGGCATTGCATGACGATATCCCCAGTCACACAGATGCGGGCCGAGATTTCCGAAATCCCGGAGGCGGTTGAAAGACTGCTGTCTGACGGGGGCCCGGCCATAAAATCAGCGGCACAAAAAGCACGGAACATGGACCCACGATTCCTGTTGTCGGTCGCCCGCGGGTCATCTGATCATGTGTGCACATATTTGAAATATGCGAGTGAAATTATCCTGCGCCGCCCAATGGCCTCGGTCGGCCCCTCGGTGAAGTCCATCTACGATGTCGATCTGCTTTCCGAAAACGCTCTGTGCATTGCGGTCTCACAATCCGGGCAAAGCCCAGACATCGTGCAAATGACTGAAAGCTTGGGCCACGGCGGCGCGCTCACCGTCGCTTTGACCAATGATGAAACATCACGGCTTGCCCGTGTCGCCGACATGACCATCGGGTTGCACGCTGGCCCGGAACGCAGCGTGGCGGCAACAAAGACCTTCGTCACCTCCCTGGTGGCAGGCCTGTGGCTGATTGCCGAGATCAAGGGTGACGACGATCTTGTCACTGCAGTTCATCAGCTTCCCAAGCATCTGAGTGCAGCCACGCAATGCGATTGGTCCGATGGAGCGATGGCGATTGATGGGACGTCGCTTTTCACCTTGGGACGCGGACCCTCTTGGGCCATCTCGAATGAGGCAGCTTTGAAATTCAAGGAAACCTGCCTGATCCATGCTGAAAGCTATTCCTCGGCCGAAGTGCTGCACGGGCCGGTATCCATTGTCGATCAGTGTTTCCCCGTGATCGCCTTCGCTGCCGGAGATGCCGCAGAGACAAGCGTTGCAAGGATATCTGACGAACTCGCGCGCAAAGGCGCGCAGGTCTTCACAACAGCACGAGGCACAGAACTGGCAAAATGCCTCCCGCATCGACGCACGGATCATTGGCTGACAGATCCGATTGCGGCCATCGTTTCGTTTTATGGCATGGTCGAAGCAGTCGCCGTCAGTCGCGGCATCAATCCGGACACCCCGCGCCATCTGAACAAGGTGACCGAGACCTTATGAGCCCGCCCATCATCACCTATCGAAACGGTCGCATTTTCGACGGTCAAAGGGTGCACCTAAATCACGCGGCGCGGTTCGAATACGGCCATCTTGCATTCCTGGGACCTGACGCAGGAATTGCGCAGGATGAGGAAAGTGTCGACTTACAGGGCGACATCCTCAGCCCCGGCTATGTCGACCTGCAGGTCAATGGTGGCGACGGCGTGATGTTCAATGACGACCCATCACTTAACACGCTCCGAAGGATCGCAGAGGCGCATCGGCGACTTGGAGTGACCGCCCTTCTCCCGACACTGATCACCGGCACCCGCGACACCACCCAAGCAGCGGTGGCCGCAGCGGCCAAGGCCATTGCTCAAGGCGTTCCGGGCATCGCTGGCCTTCACCTCGAAGGCCCACATCTGTCACTTGCCCGCAAAGGCGCACATGACCCGGACCTGATCCGCCCGATGCAGCAAGACGATCTGGACCTGCTCTTGCAAGCGGCAGAGGCTCTACCTGTACTTATGGTCACGGTCGCGCCTGAAAACGTCACCGAGGACCAGGTCACCACCCTGTCGCAAGCGGGGGTTCTGGTCTCTCTGGGGCACACGGACGCAGGCTATGAGACGTGCCGCCGGTATTTCGCAGCCGGTGCACGCTATGCCACCCATCTGTTCAATGCCATGAGTCAGCTTGGCAGTCGCGATCCGGGCCTGGTTGGCGCTGCATTGGCAGACGGCTCCGTCTCGTGCGGACTGATTGCCGACACGATCCATGTCCACACGCAATCCATGCAGATCGCCTGGAGCTCCAAAAACGGACCTGGCGGTGTCTTCCTCGTGAGCGACGCGATGGCAGTCGCTGGCACGGAGCAGACGTCTTTCAACCTTGGCAGCCGCAAGATCACCCGGCAGGATGGTCGTCTCACGCTGTCTGACGGCACTTTGGCCGGTGCCGATCTGGATCTTACCACAGCGATTGGCAACATGATCCAAAAGGTTGGGGTCACCATTGAGGATGCCCTTCACGCCGCGACGACGCGGCCCGCCGCATTGATCGGACGACCCGTCCACGGTCTTGTTGCAGGACGCACAAAAATATCGGACGTGATCCGCATTCGCAACGATTTTCAATCGGTTTCGGCGTTGGAGTGAACCTGTGTCGATACGGGCCGCGCAGTGACCCTCATCAATGCGGCGCGGCCTCCATGACGCGACCGCCATCGCGAAATGCGGTTGGGCTTTGCCCGGTCCAGCGCCGGAACGCGCGCACAAACGAGGACGCTTCTGCAAACCCCAGAAGGTATGCGGTTTCATTGACCGACACTTTCCGAGCGGTCAGGTAGTCCCGCGCCATACGATGACGAAGGTCGTCGTGAACCTGCGCAAAAGTAACGCCCTCTTCCTTCAGCCGTCGGTACAAGGTCTGGCGGCTCATTCCCAGATCATGCGCAACCTTGTCCATCGACAAAGAGCCTTGATGCAGGTCAGGCAAAATATGCGCTTCGACCTGGGCACGGATCGACGTCTCGCGGCTGAGTTGCACCATCAACTCATCGGCATGTTTGGTGAAGACGCCAAAGGCATATGTATTGCCCGGTTCGAAGTGACTTCGCTCGCTGATCCAGACCGGATCAATACGCAGCGCATTTCGTGTCGCTTCGAACGTCACGGGGATCTGAAACAGGTCCGGGTACTCTGGGGCATGCGGCGGCGGAGCATAGGTGACCTCCATCTCCAGCGCGAAGACCTGATCAGGAAACGATCGACGGAATTCGCTGATGAAACGGGCGAACGACGCTTCCATCCCGATATAGTCCGCCCCTTGAACCGGAAGATGATCGACGATCCATACCTGCCCGTGTCTCTGAAGCAATTCAAACCGATCAGCCGCGGTCAGCGCCTCGTTCTCGGCCATCAGATGCAGGTATCGGTTCAGCTGTTCGATTGAATGCGCCAGCGACGCCGAATGATGCACGATTTGACCGACAACGGACATCGTCTCCAACTTGGATTCGAGTGTATGCCGCAACAGGAGCGCCGTGTCGCCGGTGGCGGATATCCCGGCGGCAATGGCCGCCTGATACGCTGCGACAGGTACGCGATTGTCCTGATCGGCAAGGTCTGCCTCAGTCACCGACGCAGACTGGAGCAAAGCCATACGATCCGCGCCGCGCAAAACCGCATAGTCTATAAAAGATGCAACAAACCCCGCAGCCATCTTTGGTTGGGACATAACATGATACCTTAAGTCAATTTCTTGGAACCATAGGTCATGGGCGAAAGGGCGCGGAACCCGCTAGAGAACACTCCAAGACACAAACGGAGCGGACCGGATGAAAATTGCAACGCTTTTCAAAGTGCTTGGCAGCTTTGCCGCGACACTGGGTCTGCTTTTCGGCGTGATGCTTTTCCTGACCCGAGGGACCGTCACTGTTGCCGATACCGTATCAGGCGATCCGGCGCTGCCGGTTCTGTCTGGGGCGCCGGTGCGATTGCATGGCCGGATCTTCGGAGGCAATTCTGCGCCGCTCGTCATCGTCCTGCACGGAGGACCCGGCGGCGATCACAGATCGCTGTTGGCGCTCAAGGCGCTCTCAGAGGGGAATCGCGTGCTGTTTTACGATCAGCGTGGCGCGGGCCTGTCAGAGCGCGTCGCCGCGCGGGATCTGTCCATTGCACATCACTTGTCCGACCTGGACGATCTGGTGCGCCGATACGCCAACCGCGAAAAGGTGAGCCTGATCGGGCATTCCTGGGGCGCCATGCTGGCAGTCGCGTATATGGGCGCGCATCCCAACAGGGTCGCGAACGCAGTTTTGATCGAACCTGGATTTCTGGACAACAGCGGCTACGAGGCCTTTGAAGCACTGCGCAGCAAAGTCTCGAATAGCCCCGGAGTTCTTTGGGCCGGTCTGAAAGCGGGGTTTGAGGCGCGGAACGTCATCGGGGACACAAATGCGCAGCACGACCACCTGATCGGGTCGGTTGTCTCCGCCTTTGCCAACCACCCGGACACGCCCTACCACTGCCCGAACGCCCCCTACAGCGCCCCGTCATGGCGATTTGGCGGGCTGGCAAGCGACACGTTTTGGGCCAATCCTGCCCCGGCTCTTGCGGCTATGCGCCAAGGGCTCGGACACCCAGCGCCCATCCTGCTGCTGGCCGGCGGGTGCAACAATTGGACGGGCACGGCGCTTCAGGACAGACACGCGCGCCTGTTCCCGAATGCGCATGTCGCGACCATTCAGAATGCAGGACATGACGTGATCTGGGATCAGCCCGAGGCGGCGCTTAAGGAAATCCGCCGCCATCTTGCACAATAAGGGGTGATGTCACTCCGCCGCATCCGGACGCTGTTCATGTCGCACGACGTTGAACCCTTCTTCCGGGGACGGTGGATCGAAATACTTTGTGAACTGCCAAAACTGCGCATCTGTCACAGCGAAAGCATGCCCGCCTTTTGCGTTCCGGGCGCGCAAACGCTGCAGACATAGCTCATCGGAGGCATCCAGATAATGCAGGACATGTGGCACGCCGGTTTCATCGCTCAGGTGTTTCAGCCAGCCACGCTGGGATCGGGTGTTCGCCGGGAAGTCGAGGACCACAGATATGCCCTTGGCCAACAGGGCAAGAACATGCGGCTCCATCGCGGCCTTCAGACGACCGGAGAACCTGACATAGTCGGCCCCGGTGGTCATTTCATCGGCGAAAAGGGATTTGAGCCATGCATCCTCGGAAATCATCACTGTTTCGGGCTGGATCGACAACTTTGCGGCCAGAGTTGACTTGCCAGCCGCAATCTTGCCGCACAGCAGGTGAAGATGTGGTGAGGCATGCATGGCTTTACTCTCCTTTACAGCGTCAAAGTCGATCGCACGGGTGTTTAGATTTTGATCACACACCGCGTGCGTGAAGCTGCGTCAACCACGTCAGGCCCACCAGTATCAACCCGGCAGACACGGCACAGGCAATCGTACGTATCGTGTTCCAGGCGGTCCAGCGCGGCAGATAGGTGCTCACCCAATACTCCTGCGTCGAGGTGGAAAGAACATCCATCCGGGCCAGGTTTTCATTCATCGGAACGTTGAAGAAAACGGTCACGGCAAAGCAACCGATCAGATAGACCAATGCCCCCAACGTGATCAACGTACCGGGTGCCCCGGAAAGCTGTGTGACACTGTAGATGACAATGAACACCGAAACGGCGGCCATGCCGAGGAACAAGGCCATAAAAACGCAGCGAAACACTTCACGGTTTATGACCTGCATCACCTCGACACCGCCAACACCGCTGGTGTGGGCAAGGGACCGCATGATGAAGTCAGAGAACGCGAGAAACACACCGCCCACGACTGCGTAAGCAAGGACGGAAAACTGGAGAAGAGCAAAAACGGCTGCAGACATTTTGATTTCCTTTCGGAGATGCGCAGCGGCGCGTCATGCGCAACACGCCGCCGCGATGAAGTTCAGTATTGGGAGGACAGGGTTTGATGTGCTGACCGCTTGAAGCGCCGGGCAAATGCCACGCTGCACAGGCCCGCGACCGCCAGTTCAAAAACCAGCGCGGCAACAAGATTGCTTGACGGGATCCCATCAACGATCAGTCCAATGATGCGGCCCACAGGGAACGCGATGAAAACCGTCAACGCGCTCGCAATTGAGATCGGGGTCAGCGCTTTCAGCCAGATCCCGGCCAGCATCAGCATTCCGAACGCAGCCAGCCCGGCTGAAAACGCGCGCAACTCGTTCAATAGGCTTGTGTCATTGCTCAACGCGATGCCGTAGCCGGCGTAGCAGGCGTGCGGTGCGGCGAGAATGAATGCACCGATGCCGACGGCGGTCAGCCCGGAAACAGCCAAAGCAACTTTTTCAATCCGTGTGGAGGACATCTGATTTCTCCTGTCTTGTTGGGTCAGAGCGATCACGCGGCAACCGTCCAGGCACCGAGGGACTGCGCTTGTTTTGCGAAATCAGCAAAATCGCGGGGTGCGCGGCCAAGGGCCTGCTGCACACCGTCAGTGGTATGCGCGTTGCGGCCGTCCAGAGTTTCGCGGGCAATCCCGGTAAAGACATCGGCCACAAACGTGCCACCAGAAGCCTCGACATTCGCGTGGAAGTCCTCAAAGCTGATCGGGATATACGTGATTTGCCGCCCGATTGCCTGCGATAGCACCTGCGCCATCTCGGCGAAGGTCATCAGCCGGGGTCCAGTCACTTCGTAGAGCGTGTTCCTGTGGCGCGGGTCGGTCAGTGCCGCAACAACCACATCGGCAATGTCGTCAATGTCGATGATCGGCTCGACGATATCGCCGCCCGGCATAGGCAGAATGCCGGAAAGGATCGGGTCCCGCAGATAGCCTTCACTGAAGTTCTGCGCAAACCATGCTGCGCGGACGATGGTGTAATCGATGCCCGAGTTTCGCACGACGTCTTCACCAAGCCGTGCATGCGCTTCACCACGACCCGACAACAGAACGACATGTTGCAATCCACTCGCAGCGGCCAGACGGATGAACGAATTCAACTTGTCGACGGCACCGGGAAAGGCGAGGTCCGGAAAATAGGTGACATAGGCGGATGTGATGCCTTGCAACGAGGGGCCCCATGTGGCTGGATCTTCCCAGTCAAAAGGGATCGCTGCATGGCGCGATCCGCGACGAACCGAAAGCCCCTGCGCTTCGAGCTTTGCGACGACACGCGATCCGGTTTTGCCTGTGGATCCGACGACGAGTATGGGTGTGTTGGTCATGTGATGTGCTCCTTGATTAAAGACTGTGACCAAGAGCTAACCGACCTGACGCCTTCCGATATTGACCGGATATGCCAGATTTTTGACCGCCTTCGCCAAAGGTCGCGGACAGGGGCGCATCATCGATGTGACAGGTTCGGTTTTGTAATTTAAACTGCACCAAATGGTCTGTCGCTTGCGGGAATATGGCTTAGATGGGTTACGTTACCTCGCTTTTTGCGCGGAAGATGGTCGCCGCAGCGGGCTCGGGCATTGACGCGGAAATCACGCTCGCGCGTGCAGGCCTCACCCTTGACGACCCTTGGGATCCCAAGGTGATGATCCCGGCTGACGCGTATTATGACATGCTTGAATATATGGCTGACCTCACCGATGTGACGGAACTGCCAATTCATGTCGGTGCCTCGATGCGCTGTGACGACTACGGGGCACTAGGTCTTGCCTGGAAAGCAGCGCCGAACCTCTTGGGGTCGTGTTCTCGCGTGGAACGCTACGCGCGTCTCTGGACCGGAGTGGTGTCCTACGCACTCAGACCAGACCCAAAGGGCATCTTGTTCATCCTGCATCGCCCCGGTGAACGGCGCTTGGGGATGAGGCTGTCAAACGAGGCGACCTTGGCAAGCACCGTCGCGCTCGCCCGGCAAGTGTGCCCAGTTCCTTTTTCGCCCGTTGAAATACTGATTCAGCACGCGGCGCCAAAATCAACGGATTTTCATGAAGACTGGTTCGGCTGCCCTGTGACGTTTGACGCCGGGCTGGATGCAGTTCTGATCTCGCAGGACGCGATGGAACGGCCGAATATTCTGGGGGACGAGGGTATCTCGAAATACCTGATGTCCCATCTTGATGCCGAATTGGCGGATTTTGAAGTACGCCCTCCGGTCGTTGGAGACGCAAAAGACGCGATTGCCCAAGCGCTTAGCGAAGGCCGACCCCGGCTAGGCGATATCGCTAAATGCCTTGGATTAAGCGAGCGATCCTTCCACCGACGCCTGTCCGAACATGGTTTGAGTTTCCAAACGCTCACAGAAGAGACCCAACGCGAACTTGCCGAAGGCCTCCTGCGCAACGAGCAATACTCCTTGGCCGAGGTTGCCTTCCTGACAGGCTTTTCCGAGCAAAGCTCATTCACTCGGGCTTTCAAGCGGTGGATGGGAACAACCCCCGCGAGCTTCCGCAGGGCACGCACGGCGCAAAAAGCACCTTTGACCTGATCCCCTTGCGACTGAGCCACGCGGCAAAAGCTTTACAGACCTTGCGAGGTTCCAAGCAGACCAAGGGGCAGGATCGCAAAGCGCATGGCGCAACAAACGAAACCGACCCACCAAAGCGGGTCGGGACGTTTCAGATGTCGATTTCGACGGCCCCGATCGGTTTCGAGCAGCACGCCAGAATATAGCCGCTGTCGATGTCGTCTTCCGAGATACCACCGTTGTGGACCATGTGGACCTCGCCCGCCGTCTTGCGGACTTTACACGTTCCACAAACGCCGAAAGTACAGCCCGAGGGAATAACGATGCCCGAACCGCGCGCCACGACCAGAACCGTATCGGTCTCATAGCAATCAGCGGTCACGTCCGACTTGGTGAAGACAACACTTGCTTTGGTGTCTTCGTCCGGAACCACATCGTCATGTTCCGGAAGTTGCTCTTCCTTCTTGACCGGCGCGACAAAGCTCTCTTGGTGGTAGCGCTCCATGTCGTAGCCAAGTCCGATGAGCATTTCCCGAACCGCGTCCATGAAAGGTTCGGGACCGCAGCAATAGACCTCCCGCTCAAGATAATCACCTGCGATCAAGCCGATCATCAACTGGTTCAAACGCCCGCGCAGACCGGTCCAGACGCGATACGGATCATCTTCTTCGACAATGAAGAAAAGTTTGATTGACGGCACACGCGACGCCATCTGCTCCAGTCGTTGCCGCGCGATGATGTCCTGCGGGCGATGCGCGCAGTGTACGAAAGACACGTCGATATCGGTGCCACGATCGTAAAGATAAGTGGTCATCGCCAGCGATGGCGTGATGCCGGATCCCGCCGAGATGAACAGGTACTTTTTCTTTTCGCTGCGCGGCAAGGTGAAAATACCTGCTGGCCCCGTTGCTTTGACCGTCATGCCCGGTTGCAGATGGTCGAGCATCCACCGGGTGCCCACACTGTTTGCCTGTGCTTTGACTGTGACCGCAATCGTCAGCGGGCGCGACGGCGACGACGAGATCGTGTACGTCTTCCAGACGGTGCCGCCGGGAACCGGAAGCTCCAACGTCAGGAACTGCCCCGGCTCGTAGCGGAACTGGTGCCCAGAGGGCGAGACAAAGCTGAACGTGGCGACATTCGGTGCTTCGGGAACCACAGCGCAACAGAGCAGCGGTTCCGCATCTGTCCAGATACCCACGTCATCCGAGGCGGTCAGATCGACATCAAGGGCCATCTCTTACTCCGCCGCAATCGGGGTGACGCCGCCGGTGATCGCACGGACCATCGTTGCCGCGTACCAGTTGGTGAACTGGATATTGCCGCCCTCATGGGTTGGCGAATACGGGCCGGGGATATAGGCCGGAGACCGGATGCCGCGCTGATTGTTTTCCACCACCTCGCGATCTTCATCATTGGTGGCCAGCCAAACCTCGGTAAGTCTCTGAAGGTCGTAATCCTGGCCCTCTACGGCGTCCTTGTGCACCAGCCATTTGGTGCACACCTCGGTTTCCATCGCGCTGATTGGAGTCACCCGGAACAGCAGAACATGATCCGAAAGGAAGTGGTTCCAGCACCCCGGATATTTGTATTTGAGCAACGACCCCGCATCCTTGAACGGAATGGACGAGTTGGGTTTGGACACCGCAACCTTGCCATTCAGTGTATAACTCTCGCCATTGTCGAGCAGTGGCGTCCGGACAAAGCGCCAATCCCCCATCCGTGATTCAAGAAACGCGGACGGCACACCAGCCGCTTCGCAACGCGTCACATGCTCGGATGCGACCTGCGAGAGTTTTCCCGAATTGTCCGACCCAATATAGCTCGGGTCTTCGGGAAAGGTCCGGCAGAGCGACGGGTGATTACCAGAGCAATGATAGCACTCGCGGTTGTTCTCCCAGACAAGCTTCCAGTTGCCATGCTCGATGATGGTGCTCTCAAACGCGATCTTGGAGTTTTCCAAATCGTGTGGCGCGAGATAGCGCGCGGTTTGCGCGGCAAATTCGGTGATATCAGGCGCGTCGTCGGCAAGGCAGATATAGACCATCCCCGACAGGTTGCGGCAGTGCACCTGCTTGAGCCCGTGTTTCGAGGCGTCGAAATCCGGCCCCATGTCGCGCGCCCAAAGCAGCTTGCCATCCAGTTCATAGGTCCACTGGTGATAGGGGCAGACCAGCTTGGGGTTCGATCCCTTCTTGGACTTGCACAACACCGACCCGCGATGTCGGCAGGAATTGTGGAAGGCCCGGATCTCGCCGTCATTCCCACGCACAATCACGACTGAATAGGCACCGACGTCGTGGACGACGTAATTGCCGGCTTTGGGAATCTCGCAGGAGGGCAGAACAAACAGCCACTCCCTATACCAGATCCGCTCCATATCGGCCTGGAAGACGCCGGGGTCGCAATAGAGATCCTGCGCTAGGGAATACGCAGGTTTGCGACGCATCAACGTGGACAAAACATCGGCTTCGCGAAGCATGAGGCACCTATCTTATTGGTCTGCGGTCAGACGTCGGTGAAAAAAACAAATTGCAGGTGACACCCGGCAAGGTCGTACCCTGTTGATCCGAGTCTCTATCCGCGCAATCGCACGCAAATTTTGCGGCCACGTCATGGTTTGCGACGCAGCGAAATCAGTTTGCGACCGGCATGCGTGATGCGGGCATCCTCGCGCTGCCAAAGACAAATCCAGCGCCACAAAAAGCCGTTCCCAGCTTCGCAGGATGCCTAAGAAACGGGCGATTTTCGGGATCGTTCAATGCGTGTGCCCTACAGGTCTCACCGCGCGCCCCATGTGTCTGACAGACGATAGCCTTCCGGCCAAGGATCGCTTGGGTCCAGCATGTGTTGATGGGTGCCGGTGATCCATCCACGGCCAGAAATTTCGGGCCGGATTGCCGCGAGATTGCCAACAGTGGTTTCGCCAAGGATGGTGCCGGTAAAAGTCGATCCGATGATTGACCGTGCTGTCAGGCGCTCTCCGACAGCCATCCGACCACGTGCCTGAAGCACAGCCATCCGTGCCGACAAGGCGGTTCCGGTTGGTGATCGGTCCACTTTTCCGGGCTGGATCGCGACCGCGGCTCCTGTTTCCAAGCCCTGAGGCCCCTGCTGCACAGCGCCTGCAAAAAGACAGAACGAGATATGCGTCCAATCCGGATTGTCGGGATGAGTAAATCCAAGCTGCTCGTTCGCCGCATTTGTGATCCTGACACCCAGCCGCGCAATGTCATGCGCTTCGTCTTCGGACAGCGCAAAGCCCAGCGCCGCCGCATCAACGATCACAAAACTGTCGCCCCCATAGGCCGTATCGACATTCAATGTCCCAAGACCGTCCACTTCAACCA